>NZ_BNBT01000041.1 GCF_014656095.1 Streptomyces longispororuber | reverse complement strand
CTCGATCCTCGCCCACTGGGCGTCAGTCAACGACACACACCAACCAACGATCAGACGATCCGAAGGAAACGGCCTAGGGGCGATCGCCGGGCCGCTCAACGCGCATCGGCAGCACCATGCGGGCGGTCCTGTTGCCCCATCGCGGTGACGAGGGTCGAGGAGATGTGCGCCAGGGCGGGGTCCGCGGCGATGAAGAGCGTCTCGACTCCGGCCAGTTCGTGGTTCATGCGGGCCATCGGCATCTCGTACTCCAGGTCGGGAACGCCGCGGACTCCGCGGATGGCGACGTCGATACCGGCTCGGCAGCAGTAATTGACCAGTAGGCCGCCGGTGCGGGAGTCGACCGTGACGTTCTCCAGTCCGGTTGCCGCCGCGCGGAGTCGGTCCGGCCGTTCCGCGAAGAGGGCTCGCATGACCGGGCGCAAGGTGCGGTCGGGCGAGGGGACTTGCGTCGAGGCGTGCGGAAAAGCAGTGGAGTGGTGGTGCCGGGCGCCACTACCGTGCTGCCCGGCCCAGTCATCCAGGCAAGGACGTGCCGTTGTACACCCTGTGAGACCTCCCGAGCGCTGATTCGTCGCGCGTCGCGCCTGCGCGCCGCGCTGCTTTTCGCTGCGGACTTCTCACTGGAACCGGTGTACCTCTGTGCTCAAGAACTGGGTGGTCATACCCACCTGCCTGCCGCTCGTCCGCCGTCGCTGCCACACGTGCGCGTCGGACCGCTTCCGCGCGAGCGGCAAGTTCCGCGTCAACGCCCACCACAAGCTCATCGACGCCTGGCTCCTCGTGCTCTGCACCGCCTGCGGGGACACCGCGAAGATCACGGTCTTCGAGCGGACGCACGTGCGTGCCGTACGGCCCGAGCTGCTGGACCGGCTGCACGACAACGACCTCGGTCTGACGGCCGAACTGCTCCAGGACCCGGTCGTACGGCGGCGCAACCGCATCGCCCTCGACTGGGACCGCTCCTGGCGCCTGGACACCGGCGAACCGGACCACCTGGACCACGAGGTGCTCGACGTCTCGGTCCGCTTCGCGGCGCGCATCCCGGTGCGCCCGGTACGGCTGATCGCCGAAGGCTGCGGTCTCCCACGGGCCGAGGTCGAGCGCCTGCTCACGGAGGGGAGGCTCGTCTCGGCGGTCCGGCTGAGCGGCAAGCTCTCCGCCGACTTCACCTTCACGTTGAAGCGATAGAGCAGCGATAGAGCGTCGAAGCGCTGACGTGCTCAAGGGCTGAAGCGCTGAGACCGTGCAAGACCCGCACAGCCCAAGGGCCTGTCCGGCACACCTCCGCCGGACAGGCCCCGGCCGCGGCTGCCGCCGCGCTTCGTACGTACGTCCGCGCGCAGCGGCCTCACTCGCCGGCGGGCCGCCCCTCCTTGCGTACGCGGAAGCGGAGCATCGTGACGGCGCCCGACCGGATGGTGCTGAAAGGCTCCAGGTCGATCCTGCCGACGCCCGGGGGCGTGAAGCGGACACCGTCGCCGAGCAGCAGCGGCAGGACATAGACGAGGATCTCGTCGACGAGCCCGCGCCGCAGGCACTGGGCGGCCACGTCGGCACCGAGGATCTCCAGGTTCTTGCCGCCCGCGGCGCCGCGGGCCGTGGCCACGGCTTCCTCGACGTCACAGGTGAGGAACGTGACGGCCGGGTCCGGCTCCTCGGGAGGCTCGTGGGTGAGGACGAACCGCGCCCCGCCGTCGTAGCCGGTGTCGGTGTCCTGGTCGGCCATGCGCTTGCCGACCTCGTACGTGTCCCGGCCGATCAGCATGGCGCCCGTGGCCGCCATGACGTCCGGGAACGTCTCCGCGGTCATGTACTCGAAGATCCAGCTCATCGTGTGACCAGGACCGGCGATGAAGCCGTCCAGCGACATCGCCCTGTTCACGACCACCTTGCCGGCGCCGCTGCCTACATTGTCCATGCGTCTGCCCCCAGGCCTCGGGAGGTACGGGGCCGCATCCTATGCGCACACCCGCGCCCCGGTCCCGCCGTGGGCCGGGGCGCGGGCGAACCGTCCGACATCTGGTGGGCTACTCCTTGGCCTCCGCCGCCGCCAGCGGCGCGGCAGCGGCACCGGCGGACTCCGACGGCCCCGGCCGCCGCCGGGAGGCACCGCCGTAGCTGCCGAACTTCCGTACCAGCGGCGCCTCCACCCACGTGAACAGCGCGTACGACGCGGCCAGGCTCGCCACCAGGCAGCCGACGAGCAGCCCCGCCGCGCCACCGGCCGACACGTCCGGCAGCAGCCAGCGGCCCGCCGACGTCAGGAGCAGCGTGTGCACCAGGTAGAAGGCGAACGACATCTCGCCGAGCTTCACCAGCACCCGGCCGCGCACCAGCGAGCGCGTGCCGCGCACGTCGGCCGTCGTCCCGGCGAGGACCAGCGGCGCCACCCAGACGGCGGCCGTGCCGCCGACGCTGTACGCGTACGGCACGTGCGCGTTGAGCACGAAGCCGCCCACGGTGAGCGCGGTGGCGGGGAGCATGCCGATCCGCGGCACGGCCCCGGCGAGCACCAGGCGGGCGAGCACGATGCCGAGGACGAACTCGGCCATGCGGGTCACCGGGAAGAAGTAGATGAACCAGAGCTGTTCGAAGCTGACGCCGTAGCCGCCGGGCAGGGGCGTGCCGCCGACGACGCTCTTGGCGAACAGCACCACGAGCCAGGGGAGGGCGAGCAGCACCCCGGCCAGCGTCCACAGGCCGCGCACCGGCACGCGCCGCACCAGGAGCAGCAGCAGCGGGAAGCTCAGATAGAAGAAGACCTCGCAGGACAGCGACCACGCCACGGGATTCATCCCGGTGGGGACCATGGCCTCCGGCACCCAGGACTGCACGAGGAAGAGGCTGGTGAAGAACTGCTTCGCCCCGATGGGGTCGGACGCGATCAGCATCACGGCCGCGGTGGCCGCGAACATCACCAGGTGGTTCGGGTAGACCTTGACCATCCTGCGCCGCCAGAAGCCGGGCACGTTGTCCTTCGGCCGCGCCGACCAGGTCAGGATGAAACCGCTCAGAATGAAGAAGAAACTCACACTGGGCGTTCCGGTGTCCCGGAAGACATCGCTGAAGAACTTCCCGACGTCGCCGCTCAGGAAATTCGGCGCCGCGGTCGCATGGAAAGCGAAAACCGGGATCGCCGCGATGAAACGCATTCCGCTCAGGGACGGAAGTCTGGGTACTTCCGGGCGTGCGGCCTCTGTGGCCATGGTGAAAACCCTCCGCTTGCTGTGCCCCGGCGGCGGGCGCTCCGCGCCGGTGACGGCCCCGGGCCCGCGCGGGCGGGACGGCACCGCGTCTTCCGGGGCGGGGCACCTGTGATCCTTGAGTAGTGGGGAGAGGTTGGCGGCTGGGGAACTCGCGGCGCAAGATTCCGCGGATTTTTCGCGGCGTGCGTGTACTGCCGACAGTACGGACGGGAGAGGGAAGGTAAAGGTGGAGTAAAAAGGTGGGGCTCGCGCAAGGGGTGTGTGAGAGCGTCACGCGCACCTCGGCCCACTTCCGGGGGCTATCCGGAATACCCCGTACCGGAAACCGAGGGGCACCGGCGCGGACTTCCCGCGGGCCCGCCGCGGCAGCGGCCGGGGCGCAGCCGTCCCCGGCCGCACCCCCGGCCCGCACCCCGCTGGGACCGTCGCCCGGCACCACCCCGGTCCGACCGATTTCGAAGATGTTCGGATCACGGGGGAGTGGAAGGGCTACGGCCGGGTAGCCGCCCTCACGTCGCCCCGCACACGCCGGGGCACGACCGAACGACGGGAGGGAATGGCCATGACGGCGACAGCCAGCACCCAGGACCAGGTGACCACCGAGCTGCCGGCGATCGCCGACCCGGTGGCGATCGCACCGAAGGACGCCCGGCAGTTGTCGAAGACGTTCTTCGACCGGCTGGCGGTCCTGGAGGAGGGCACCGCCGAATACCAGTACGCGCGGAACACGCTGATCGAGATGAACCTGTCCCTCGTCCGCTTCGCCGCCGGCCGCTACCGCAGCCGGAACCCGGAGGAGATGGAGGACATCATCCAGGTCGGCACCATCGGGCTGATCAAGGCCATCGACCGGTTCGAGATATCCCGCGAGGTGGAGTTCACCTCCTTCGCCATCCCGTACATCGTCGGCGAGATCAAGCGGTTCTTCCGCGACACCTCCTGGGCCGTGCACGTCCCGCGCCGCCTGCAGGAGGCCCGCGTCCACCTCGCGCAGGCCACCGAGGAACTGCGCAGCCGCATGGGCCGTACGCCGACCGTCAAGGAACTCGCCGAGCTGATGAGCCTGAGCGAGGACGAGGTCATCGAGGCCCGCGTCGCCTCCAACGGCTACAACGCCGCCTCCCTGGACGCCGCGCTCGCCACCAACGACGAGAGCGAGACCGCGCTCGCCGACTTCATCGGCCTGGACGACGCGGCCCTGGAACTGGTGGAGGACTTCCACGCCCTGGCCCCGATGATCGCCGCCCTCGACGAGCGCGACCGGCAGATCATCCACTGGCGGTTCGTGGAGGAGCTCACCCAGGCCCAGATCGGTGAGCGGCTCGGCGTCTCGCAGATGCACGTCTCCCGTCTCCTGGCGCGCTGCCTGGCCCGCCTGCGTGAGGGCATGCTGATGACCTCGTGACCCGCCGGACCCACCTCGGGCCCGTCACACCGTGCTTCCGGGACGCCGGGGCGGCACCACCGCGAAGGTGCCGCCCCGGCCCGTCGGCTCCACCGGTCCGAAGCCCCGTACCACCGGCCCAACGCCCCACCGGCCACGGGGCGTCGCGGGCCGGACCCTGCCCGCCGAGCGTGCGGTCGGCGCGCGGCGGTAGACTGCTCGGCTGGAAGAAGTCTCCTTCCGCCGGTGCTGGGCTGAGGCAGTCGACAGGCGGCTGACGGGATGTTTGAGGAGTCCGAGCATGGATGCCCTGCGCATGGTGGGCGGGTCGGGCCCGGTGGTGCCCGGGAGGGCCGCGTTGGAGGTGAGCCCGTTGTCCGGCCGTTGCGGGATACGTGCCAGCGGTGAGATCTGCGAAGTCACCCGCCCCTCCTGGGAACGGGCCCTGACGGAGCTGTCCCGGTGCCACGAGGGCGTGTCGTACGTGGAGCTGTCACAGGTGGCCTTCGTCGACGTGGCCGGGGTGACGGCCCTCGCGGTCACTGCCATGAACCTGCCCGACGGGAGGGTCGTGGTCGAGCATCCTCCGCCGCAGCTCCCACGGGTGCTGAGGCTGTTCTGGCCCGATCTTGACCGGATCGAGGTGGCTCCGCGATGACGACCCAGGTGACCACCGACGAGACGTTCGTCCACCCCGCCCTCTTCTACCGCACCGAGCAGGAGTACACCCGGCAGACGGTGTCGTTCCTGCGCGAGGGCCTGACCAACGGCGAGCCGCTGGCCGTCGCCGTGCCCGGCCCCAACCTGGAGCTGATCAAGGACGGGCTCGGCGCGGACGCCGACGGCATCACGTTCCTCGACATGACGGAAGCCGGCCGCAACCCGGGGCGGATCATCCCCCGGGTGCTGCGCGGATTCGCCGACGCCCACCCCGAGGGGCGGGTACGCATCATCGGCGAGCCGATCTGGGCGGGCAGGTCCGCGGTCGAGTACCCGGCGTGCGCCCAGCACGAGGCGCTGATCAACGCCGCCTTCGAGGGCCGCGCGGTGACCATTCTGTGTCCGTACGACGAGACGCGCCTCGACCCCGAGGTGATCGCGGACGCGCGGATCACCCACCCCACCCTCATCAGCGGTGACGGGCGGGAGGAGACCAGCGACGTCTACGACTGGCAGGCGGTCGTCGCCCGCTACAACGAGCCGCTGGTGGCCGCGCCGGACGCCGCGGTGTTCTCCTACGGCCGTGAGGACCTGCCCGCGGTCCGCCAGTTCGCCGTCGCCCAGGCGGGCCTCCTGGGCCTCGCGGGGGAGCGGGTCATGGACGTGGAGCTTGCGGTCGCGGAGCTGACCACCAACAGCGTGATCCACGGCGGCGGCCGCGGAACGCTGGCGGTCTGGGCCGAGCGGGACCAACTCGTCTTCGAGGTGCGCGACGCGGGCCGCCTGACCGACCCGCTCGCGGGCCGCAGGCCGCCGGAGCGGGGTCAGCTCGGCGGCCGGGGCCTGATGCTGGTCCACTACGTGTCCGACCTGGTACGCCTGCACACCGGCGACGAGGGCACGACCGTGCGGTTCTACCTCGGCCGGTGACACCCGGGTCCGACGCGGCCCGTGACACCCGGGTCCGACGCGGCCCGTGACGCCGAGGGGCGGCCACCGATCCGGGTGGCCGCCCCTCGGCGTGCGTGCACCCCCGACCACCGCCCTGACCACCGCGTACCGCTCCTCGGTGCCGGTCCCACCCCGCCGTACCGGGTGCCGTCGCAATCCCGATGACCGGCGGGAAGCGACCATGCATACTGCTCGCACCTGTACGGATCGAGCCAGGCGATGCGTCAAGGGCCGCACAGGCGGCCGCGCCGCACGGAGGAGACACGATGAGCAAGGGCAAGAGCGCCGACACGCAGTCGCCTGCGTCCCACGCCGCTGACCGCCACGACCTGATCCGGGTGCACGGCGCGCGGGAGAACAACCTCAAGGACGTCAGCATCGAGATCCCGAAGCGCCGCCTCACGGTGTTCACCGGCGTGTCCGGATCGGGCAAGAGCTCCCTGGTGTTCGACACCATCGCCGCCGAGTCGCAGCGGCTGATCAACGAGACCTACAGCGCGTTCCTGCAGGGCTTCATGGAGAACCTGGCCCGGCCCGACGTCGACGTCCTGGACGGCCTGACCACCGCGATCACCGTCGACCAGCAGCGCATGGGCGGCGACCCCCGCTCCACCGTCGGCACCGCCACCGACGCCAACGCGATGCTGCGCATCCTCTTCAGCAGACTCGGCGAGCCGCACATCGGCCCGCCCAGCGCCTACTCCTTCAACACCGCCTCGGTCAGGGCGAGCGGCGCGATCACCGTCGAGCGCGGCGCCAAGACCAAGGCGGAGAAGGCCACGTTCGAGCGCGTCGGCGGCATGTGCAACCGCTGCGAGGGCCGGGGCAAGGTCTCCGACATCGACCTCACCCAGCTCTACGACGACTCCAAGTCCCTCGCGGAGGGCGCGTTCACCATCCCGGGCTGGAAGTCGGACAACGTGTGGACCGTGGGCGTCTACGCCGAGTCGGGCTTCCTCGACCCGCACAAGCCGATCCGCGAGTACACCGAGAAGGAGATGCGCGACTTCCTCCACCGCGAGCCCACCAAGGTCAAGGTCAACGGCGTCAACCTCACCTACGAGGGCCTGATCCCGAAGATCCAGAAGTCGTTCCTGTCCAAGGACAAGGAGGCGATGCAACCGCACATCCGGGCGTTCGTGGAGCGGGCCGTCACCTTCATGACCTGCCCCGCGTGCGACGGCACCCGGCTGAGCGAGGGCGCCAGGTCCTCGAAGATCGACGGGATCAGCATCGCCGACGCCTGCGCCATGGAGATCCGCGACCTGGCCGCCTGGGTCCGCGGCCGCGAGGAACCCTCGGTGGCGCCGCTGCTCGCCGCGCTCCGGCACACCCTCGACTCGTTCACGGAGATCGGCCTCGGCTATCTGTCGCTCGACCGGCCCGCGGGCAGCCTGTCCGGCGGCGAGGCGCAGCGGGTCAAGATGATCCGGCACCTCGGCTCCTCGCTCACCGACGTCACCTACGTCTTCGACGAGCCCACCATCGGGCTGCACCCCCACGACATCCAGCGGATGAACGACCTGCTGCTGCGGCTGCGGGACAAGGGCAACACGGTGCTCGTCGTGGAGCACAAGCCGGAGACCATCGCGATCGCCGACCACGTCGTCGACCTCGGCCCCGGCGCCGGCACCGAGGGCGGCACCGTCTGCTTCCAGGGCACCGTCGAGGGGCTGCGGACCAGCGGCACCGTCACCGGCCGCCACCTCGACGACCGGGCCGTGCTCAAGGAGTCGGTCCGCAAGCCCACCGGGGCGCTGGAGATCCGCGGGGCGACGGCGAACAACCTGCGCGACGTCGACGTCGACATCCCCCTCGGGGTGCTCTGCGTCGTCACCGGCGTCGCGGGCTCCGGCAAGAGCTCGCTCATCCACGGGTCCCTGCCCGCCGACGAAGGGGTGGTGGCGGTCGACCAGACGCCGATCCGCGGCTCGCGGCGCAGCAACCCGGCGACGTACACCGGACTGCTCGACCCGATCCGCAAGGCCTTCGCCAAGGCCAACGGCGTGAAGCCGGGGCTGTTCAGCGCCAACTCCGAGGGCGCCTGCCCCACGTGCAACGGCGCCGGCGTCGTCTACGTCGACCTGGGCATGATGGCGGGCGTCGACACCCCGTGCGAGGACTGCGAGGGCAAGCGGTTCCAGGCGTCGGTGCTCGAGTACCGCCTCGGCGGCCGCGACATCAGCGAGGTGCTCGCGATGTCGGTGACCGAGGCCGAGGAGTTCTTCGGCGCCGGTGAGGCGCGCACCCCGGCCGCGCACAAGATCCTCGACCGGCTCGTCGACGTCGGGCTCGGCTACCTCACCCTCGGCCAGCCCCTCACCACGCTGTCCGGCGGCGAGCGGCAGCGCCTCAAGCTGGCCACGCACATGGGCGAGAAGGGCGGCGTGTACGTCCTCGACGAGCCGACCACCGGCCTTCACCTCGCCGACGTCGAGCAGCTCCTCGGCCTCCTCGACCGGCTCGTCGACTCCGGCAAGTCGGTCGTCGTCATCGAGCACCACCAGGCGGTCATGGCGCACGCCGACTGGATCATCGACCTCGGTCCGGGCGCGGGACACGACGGCGGGAAGATCGTCTTCGAGGGCACGCCCGCCGATCTCGTCGCCGCCCGCTCCACCCTCACCGGCGAGCACCTCGCGGACTACGTCGGCGCCTGAGCGGGGCCGGGCCCCTCCGCGTCGGCGCACCGACAAGAGGGGCCCGCCGCGACGGGGGAGCACGGCGGGCCCTGCAATCAGTGTGCCAGCGCACGCGGCGGACATGCGCGGCCGGGACGCAGTTTGGCTGAGTGTTGTTGGTCGCGCGACGCCCTCCGGGACGCTCCCGGCGCGCACCGCCTACCGGCTGAACAGCGGAAGTGCCGTGAAGACATGGTCCTGCCAGAGCGACCTGGAGGTTTCCTCCGGATAAACGCCAACAGCCGGATGTGTGCCGTAGAGCCGTACGAGGCGTCGCCCTGTGTCGTACCCCGGCCAGCCGGGGTCGCCGTGCGCGGCGAACGCCGTCCACGCGGCACGCATCTCCGCGGACAGCGCCTCCGCCTCGGACGAGGGGGTCTCGCCCAGGAGCACGGCGGGCTGTCCACTGTCCAGGTTGCCGAAGACGAGCGGTACGTCGAGGCCGTGGCAGGCCCCGAGAGATCCGCCCATCCCCGGGGCGGGCCAGGTCAGCTCGTAGACGTGGGCACGGCCGCCGCCGGCGGTCTGCGCGTCGGCGAGACGCAGGCTCGGCATGCGGAACAGCCAGTCGGCGTTGACCAATTCGTACAGCTCCTGCGGGTCCGCGGACGGAAAGGCCTCGCGGTAGCCGCGGGCGCCACCGGGCCCGGGAGCCAGGACGCGCAGGGCGGTCTCGGCCTGCTCCTCGGTGACCTGGCCGAGCAGACCCTCGATGAGGGTGAACAGCCGGTGCTCGTCACGGGTGTGCCCGACGAGGAGAGCGACGTCCCGGCCGGAGCCGTCGGCCAGCGCCTGCCAGGGCGTGACCGGCAGGACGTCCCCGTCCACGACGGGTGAGAACGGGATACGCCGGTACGCGACCGGCCCCCAGCGTGCGCCCCGGCGGCCCGCGCCGGCGACGACCGCGTCCGCCGCGGCGGCCAGCAGGGCCGGTTCCACCCCGGCGAGGTCGGCCACCGTGGGCCGCAGGCCCAGCTCGCCGGCGCAGGCGGCGGCGACGTCGGCGGCCAGTTCGGGCGTGAAGAACGTACCCGGCACGCTCTGCGCGACGGCCCGGCGGAAGAGCCCCGCCGCCCGCTCCGTCGCCATCAGGGCGGCGATCGACCCGGCGCCCGCCGACTGACCGAAGACCGTCACCCGGTCCGGGGCGCCGCCGAACGCCCGGATGTTGTCGCGCACCCAGCGCAGGGCGGCGATCTGGTCGAGCAGGCCGCGGTTGGCCGGGGCGCCGTCGAGCTGGGCGAAGCCCTCGACGCCCACCCGGTAGTTGAACGTCACGAGGACGACGCCGTGCCCGGCCAGGCGGCGGCCGTCGTACTCCGGGAGGCCGGACGTGCCGAAGACGTAGCCGCCCCCGGCGATCCACACCATCACCGGAAGCGCCGCCTCCGGGTCCGGCGCGGGGGACCAGACGTTCACGGTGAGCCAGTCCTCGCCGTCCGTGTGCCCCGCCAGCGTGTCCATGCCGAAGAGGCCGGACTGCGGTGGCGGGGGGCCGTATGCCACGGCCTGCCGCACCCCGTCCCAGCGCCGCACCGTCCGCGGCGCGGCGAAGCGGAGCGCGCCGACCGGCGGCTCGGCGAAGGGGATCCCGCGGAAGACCGCGATGCCGGACTCGCGACGGCCGCGCACCGCCCCGGCCGCCGTGCGGACTTCGGGCTCGGTCGCGAACGCCCTGGACGCGTTCTCGTTCACCAGGGCTTCCTCTCGGACGGGCGGAGCACGGTTCCACGATGCCGCCGGACCGCCCGTCCCCGCCGCGACCGCGCGACGGGGACGGGGACGGGGGCGGGACGCGTGGCAGCGTCGCCGCTGCGTACGGTGTGCGGGACCCGCGCGGGCACAGGCCCGGCCGCCGGACGGCCGGACACCGCGCATCATCCCGCCGACGGCGCGGCGCGGGCCAATCATTTACGCCCGGCGGTCCCGGCCGCGGCCGCGGCCGCGGCGCCTGCCGAACCCCGCTCCGCCGCACCGCCCCCGCTCCACCGGTCCGGCCCCTGCCACCGAGCCCCGCGTCGACTGTCAGTGCCGGATGCCAAGCTCGGAGCATGGACGAGCTCAAGAACCGCCGCGTCTACGGCACCGACCACGACGTTCCCGACCCCGGCCCCCGGGCGGGCCACGTCTACCGCGAACTCGTCGGCGGGCCGCTCGACGGCCTCCTGCTCGACGTCACGGACTGGACGCCTCGACAACTGGCCGAAGGCGCCCTGCTCGCCACCGAGATAGGCCGGTACGGCCCGGGCGGGCGCAGTGAGTACGCTCCCCGCCCGGACGCGCCCGAGCTGTGGGACTGGCGCGGCGACGTGCCGTGAAGGATGAGCAGGCGGGGTCAGGCGGGCAGCCTGGTGTCGACGACGAAGGCGATCTCGACGACCTGCCCGGGGAAGGTCAGTTCGGCGACGCCGACGGCGGTGCTGACCGGCCGGTGCGCGCCGAAGTACGCGCGGTTGCCCGCCGCCGTCGCCGCCGCGTGGCGCACCAGGTTCACCACGTACAGCGTCTGGGAGACGACCTGGTGACGGGTGGCGCCGTAGTGGGCGAGGACCTTGTCGCAGTTGGCGTAGGTCTGCCGGAGCTGGGCGGCGAAGTCGTCCGCGTGGACGAAGGCGCCTGCCTCGTCGAGCGAGAGCTGCCCGGAGACGTGGATCAGATCGCCCGACCTGATCGCCTGCGTGTAGCCGAAGTCGCTCTCCACGGGAACCTGGTGGTCGTAGACATCGAGGGTGGTCACAGTGCTTGCCCTTCGGTCGGGGAGGAGACGGAGCGACGACGGGGCCCGCCCGCGCGCCACCGCGCGTCGGCGCGCGGGCGCACCCCTACGCGCCCACCCGCACCCACGCCCGCTCGCAGGCGTGCACGCGCACTCCCGCCCACTTCCGCGCACGCGCGCACCTCGCGCCCGTGCTCTCTTGCGGTTACTCGGGAACTGTAGGAGAGTGCCGAGCGACCTGGAAGAATGCACTTTTCAGTGACTGGGGAACCCGATGGTGACCAAGCAGTACACGGGCACGGCCGAGGACGCGGATCTGCGGCGGGCGGACTCGCTGGCGCGCGAGATCTTCTC
This sequence comes from Streptomyces longispororuber, assembly GCF_014656095.1. Taxonomy (GTDB): domain Bacteria; phylum Actinomycetota; class Actinomycetes; order Streptomycetales; family Streptomycetaceae; genus Streptomyces; species Streptomyces longispororuber. Next base: position 44,940 of record NZ_BNBT01000041.1, on the reverse strand, counting down.
GGACGTGGCCAACAAGTGGGCACTCCTGATCATCGAGGCCCTCGGCGAACACACCCTGCGGTTCAGCGCATTGCGGAACGAGGTCGAGGGCATCAGCCACAAGATGCTCACCCAGAACCTGCGCATGCTGGAGCGCAACGGCCTGGTCGAGCGGACCGTGCACCCCACCGTGCCGCCGCGCGTCGAGTACACCCTCACGGCCCCGGGCCGGGCCCTGCGGGGCGTGGTCGACGGCATGTGCGGCTGGACCCACCAGTACCTCGGCGACATCGAGGCCGCCCGCCGCCGCGTCGACGCCTGACACCGGGGCGCCCGGCGCGGCGGCGGCCCCGCTCAGCCCTCGACCCCGGTGGAGGTGTGCGCCGCGCCCACGGGCTTGGACTCCGGTGAGCCGCGCTGGCGCAGGTACACGGAGAGGATGGCCATCGACCCCACTGCGAGGAGTTCGGACTGCCAGTTCTGCAGGGTGCGGTCCCAGAAGTCGGCGGCGGTGAGGTACGCGGTCCAGCCGATGGGCGCCTGCAGTTCACGCAGGTGCTCCTCGTTGTACGCGGCGACGCCGGTGACGGACTGCGCCAGCCACGAGAGCAGGAACACCACGCCCATGACCGTGCCCAGGGAGCGGGAGAACCAGGTCTGCCGGAGGCCGCCGACGGCGGCCCAGCGCGGTGAGTCGGCCCTCGCGTACGCGCCGACCCGTTGCTGCCGGTCCGTCTCCGGGCCCGCCTTGTCGAGCTCCTTGGACTCGGGCGAGCCGCGTTGCAGCAGCCACACCGTCCCGAAGACGTAGAGGAAGAACTGGAGGTACTCCGACTGCCAGTTCTCCGTGACGTCCACGGCGAAGTCTGAGGTGAGCAGATAGCCGCCGAAGCCCACCGGCTGGAGCTCCTCGGCGACGAGCCGGTTGTTGAACTCCGCGTGCCCGGCGACCGCCTGGCCCGCCAGCGAGAGGAGGAAGCCGAGACCGAAGGCCAGGGACAGCCCGTTGTCGCGCACGAAGCGCCGCAGGCCCCCCGGCGGGGTGTGCCGCGCGTCCTTCACCGGTGCATCAGCCCCAGCGACACGCAGTAGGCAAGACCGCCGACGATGACGACGAGGTACAGGGCGAACATCGTCCGCATCCCTCACCCACCCTTGATCAGACACTGGTACGGCTGTTCGGGCCGCGCCGTGCAGCCGGCGGCGGTGACCTTCCAGCCGTCGGGGAAGGACGACAGGAACAGCGTGTCGCGGCGCAGCACCACACGCGCCTGACGCCCGTACACGTCGACGGACCGGACCCCACCGGCGTCGGGAAGCCCCGCGTCCGGCAGGGCCCGTACGCACGGCAGCTCGGCGGTGCGCTCCAGTTCGTCGCGGGTTCCGGGGGCGAGCGCCGCACAGCCGCGTCCGGCGTCCGCGGCGCGCAGGCTCCTGGTGAACCGGTCCGCCGCCGCGCCGGCCGCGTCCTCGCGCTCGGCGAGGGCGCCGCAGCCGGTCAGCGCGGAGAGCAGCGCCACCGCGAGCGCACCCGCCCCGGCGACCCCACCCGTCGTCCTGCCACGCACCAATGCCGCTCCCCTGTACCGTCCCGGCGCCTCCTGGGTGCCGGCCCGTCGCCGGGCACCGCCCGGGCGCGGGGCACGTCGACGATGCCGCACACCGGCCGCCCGCGGCGGTGCCGCGCGGGTGACACACGTGGGATGCCCCCGATCGGGCCGCGGCCGTTCGGCCGCGGCCGCCCCGCCCGGCGGCGGCCGCACTACGGTGGAGATCCGTTGATCACTCCTCCGTTCGACGCCGTCAGTCCCGGGCAGGTGCACGCCATGGATCCTCTTGCCGAACTGGACGCCCGCATCGCGGGGTGCACCGCCTGTCCACGGCTGGTGGCCTGGCGCGAGGAGGTCGGGCGGGTCAAGCGCGCCGCGTTCAAGGACTGGACGTACTGGTCCCGCCCGGTGCCCGGGTTCGGGCCCGCGGACGCCTCGCTGCTCGTCGTGGGACTCGCGCCCGCCGCGCACGGGGGCAACAGGACCGGCCGGATGTTCACCGGCGACCGCTCCGGCGACGTCCTGTACGGGGCCCTGCACGAGGTGGGACTCGCGTCGGGCCCGCTGGCGGTCTCCGCGGACGACGGGCTGACCCTGCGCGGCGTCCGGGTGACGTCCCCGGTGCACTGCGCGCCACCGGAGAACAAGCCGACCCCGGGGGAGCGGGACGCCTGCAGGCCCTGGCTCGTACGGGAGCTGGAGCTGCTCGCGCCGCACCTGCGCGCGGTGGTGGTCCTGGGGGCCTTCGGCTGGCAGGCCGCGTTGCCCGCCTTCGCGGAGGCGGGGTGGGTGCTGCCCCGGCCCCGCCCGCGCTTCGCGCACGGCGCGCGGGTCACGCTGGAGCGCGGCTCCCCGCCCGCGGTCCGCGCGGCCGGGCCCGGCGCGGCCACCGCCCCCGGCACCGTGACCTTGTACGGCTGCTTCCACGTCAGCCAGCGCAACACGTTCACCGGGCGGCTGACCCCGGCCATGCTCCGGGACGTCCTGCGGGCGGCGGCGGGCGAGGCGGGCATCCCGCCGTACGCGCCCCGGCACCGGCCGCTCCCGTGAGAGCCGGTGGGCGCCGGGCCGGCGACCGCCGCCCTACCGCGGGCCGGGACCGCCCGGCCGTTCGGCGACCCGCTTGAGCACGGTGAGGTCGGCGAGCACCGCGTCCGCGTCGCGCCGGAAGTCCTCGTCGCTCGTCCCCGGCCGGCGGCGCAGCGTGAACACCACCTCGCACCCGTCGCCGTCGCGCAGCACCCGCAGCGGGTTGTGGACGACCTCCCCCGAGGGCAGGGTGACGTCGTGGTCGAGGACGCCGAACGCGTTCCGCTCGGCGAAGGCCACCGTCACCCGCCCCAGGACCGGTGACTCCCCGACCCACACTCCGTCGCTTCCCCCGGCCGGGACGAGGGAGTCGGCGAGGCCCCGCGCCCACTCGGGCCAGCGGGAGGGGTCCGCCGCGTAGGCGTAGACCTCCTGCGCGGGGCGGGCGATACGGGTGCTGAGGTGGCGTGAGGCCGGAGAAGTCGTCGTCATGGCCGCGACGCTACGCAGCCCGCGGCGGCGCGGTCTTGCACGAATCGGTCGCCGTGGGCGGCTTTGGTGCCGCCGCGCCTACTCGTCGTCGGCGGCCGGGGTCATCTCGACGTCGAGCACGCCGTCGCTGTCGAACAGGTCGGCGGTGAGCGGCCCGGTGTCGGCCGCGCCCTCCAGCGCGAGCAGGACGCGGGCCGCCGGGTCGCCGTCCCCGGGCAGCCGGTCGACCCGCACCTTCAGGATGCGGAAGCCGCGCCGGGTGCACGTCTCCATCAGCCGGGGCAGCAGGGCCGTACCGGTGCGGTACGTCATGCGCAGCTCGAACGCCGAGCTGCGCGTGCGGGCGAGCAGGCGCCCCGCGAGCAGCGGGTACCCGCGCACGACCAGGAAGTGCAGGGCGGTCACGGCCAGCGCGAGGATCGGCAGGCCGCCCCCGCAGGCCATGCCGACCGCGCAGGTGAGCCAGATCGTCGCCGCGGTGGTGAGGCCGCGCACGGCGTCCTGGCGCACGAAGATCAGGCCGCCGCCGATGAAGCCGATGCCGGAGACGATCTGGGCGGCCACCCGGGACGGGTCGAAGGACACGTTGTCCAGGCCGAGGACGTTGCTGAAGCCGTGCTGGGAGACCTCCATCATGAGCGCGCTGGCGATGCCCACGAGGGTGTGCGTGCGCAGCCCCGCGCTCTTCTGCTGGGCCGCGCGCTCCCAGCCGATCAGGCTGGAGAGCACCAGGGCGAGCCCCAGCTCGGAGAGCTGCCGTACGCCCTGCCCGTTCCCCACGTCCCACAGCGGAACCGCCAGATGGATCATGTACACCTCCTGTCCGACCTCGCCCCTGCCCCGGACGACGCCGGACACACCTGCTGCCTCGTGGTCCGCATGAGTATCGCGTAGAGGCACGCGGAAACGACGATGCCCACGGGGAGCGCGAGGTTCATGCCGCCCAGGGCCCGGGCGAGGGGCCCGGTGTAGAGCGTGTCGACGCTCAGGGCCGCCGCGGTGACGCCCCCGGCGAGGGCGAGGGCGCCGGCCGTGTTGACGCCGGCGGTGTACCAGAAGGGGCTGTCCCGGGTCTCGTCCATCAGCGCGGGGCCGTCGTAGCGGTTGCGGCGCAGCAGGATGTCGGTGGCGTAGACGGCCACGGCGGGGCCGAGCAGGACGACGGTGAGCTGGAGGACGTTGCTGACCGTGTCGAGGAAGTCGGAGACGAGGAGCCCGTACAAGGTGAGGGACACCGCCGCGGTGCCGTCGGCGAGCACGCTGAGGGAGCGGCGGACCCGGATGCCCACGGCCTGCAGGGCGAGCCCCGCGCTGTAGGCGGTCAGGGCGTTGATGGCGATCGTCCCGAGGACCAGGGCGAGCAGGAACACCGGGTCGAACCAGCCCGGCAGGATCCGCTGCAGCCCCGCCTGCGGGTCCGTCATGTCCACGGCGGTGGCGGCGAGCGCGCCGAGGGAGCAGACGGCGACGCCGGGCAGGAAGCCGCCCAGCGCGGTCCAGCCGAGCACGGCCTTCGCGGACGTCGTCCTCGGCAGGTAGCGGGAGAAGTCGGCGCTGGTGGTGTAGGTGAGCGGGCCGGAGCCGATGAGGGTGACCCCGGAGACGAGGACCACCCACAGGGCACTGCCGGACAGCGGTTCGGCCGAGGCGTACGCGTAGTCGGCGTGCCGGAACACCCCGACGGCGACGACCGCGAAGACGGCGGTGAGGGCCAGCGTGATCGGCAGGTAGAGCTTCATGATCGTGCCGTGGCCGTACACGCCGATGGCGAGGGTGAGCGCGGCGATCACCAGGACCACGACGACCCGCACGCCCGTGGTCGCGGGGACGCCGGCCTTCTCGACGAGGGAGAAGGCAGCGGTCGCCGCGGCCGCCAGGTTCAGGGCGAAGTACGCCACGGAGACCATCCAGCCCACGACCGCGTTGTTGACCCGGTTGCCGCGGACGCCGAACATCGCGCGGGTGATCACCTCGCTCGGCGCGCCCGCGGCCGGACCGGACATCGCGAGCACCCCGGTGAACAGCCAGCACAGATTGCCCACCACGATCACGGCGAGGGCCTGCGGGAGCGTCAGGCCCATGAGGATCAGGGTGCCGCCGATCACCAGGTTCAGGTAGTTGACGTTGGCCGCCGCCCAGACGGAGAACAACTGCCGGGGGTGGCCGTGGCGTTCGTGCTCGGGGATGTGGTCGATGCCGTGGGCCTCGACGCGGCCCGCCCCGTCCGCGGGAACCGGAGGCGGAGCCGCGACCGGAGCCGGAACCGGAGGCCGTGCCGGGGGCTGCTCCGGGGCGGTGCGGGGGCCTTGCTGCGGGTCGGGAATCGTGGACGCCATGCGGCCCCTCCGGATGCTGGTTACCCACCTGCTTGTTTATTGGTCGCACACTCAATAGCATGGTTTCCATGTCGTCAACCCTCCCGAACAGACGAATTCGTAAGTCTCCAGCGGAAAGACGTGCGGAAATCGTTGCGGCCGCCGCACGGGTGGCTCTCGCCGAAGGGCTGGAGTGCATCACCCTGCGGCGCGTCGCCGAGGAACTCGCCGTCCGGCCGGGGCTGATCAGCCACTACTTCCCGGCCGCGGACGACCTCGTGGCCGAGGCCTACGGCACCGCCGTCGGCTCCGAACTCGACGAACTCCTCCCGGCCGACCGCGCCGGCGCCACCCCCACCCGCCACCTGGCCCGCTTCCTGACCCGGACGACCGGAGAGGCCTACGACGACATCAGCCGCCTCTGGCTCAACGCCCGCCACCTCAGCCGCTACCGCCCCGCGCTGCGCGCCCGCGTCGCCGCCCAGGAGACCGCCTGGCGCGACCGGCTCGAAGGGCTGATCCGCGAGGGCGTCCAGGAGGGGGAGTTCCGCACGGCGGACCCCCTGGTGGCCGCCATCCAGATCCTGGTGGTCCTCGACGGCCTGGCCATGCTCGTGAACAGCGGCACCAGCGCCGACGACCCGCCTGCCGTCCGCCTCCTGCCGCTCACCACCGCCGAGCGCGAACTCGGCCTGCCCGCAGGCGCGTTGACCGACGCCGCGGCCCCCTGACCGCCCGCCCCCAGCGAACTCACCGGCCGTCCCAGGCCCGCACGCAAGGAGCCCCTGTGCGCCCCTCCCTCGTCCTGCTCTCGGCCCGTCCGCTCGACCCCGCCACCGGGGAGTTCCTGCCCGGCACCGCGCTCGCCGCCGCCGACGGGCACATCACCGCCCTCGGCGACGACCGAGAGATCCGCGCGCTCGCGGGCGCCTCCACCGAGGTCGTCGACCTCAAGGGAGCGGTGGTGGTGCCCGGCCTGGTGGACGGGCACATCCACCCTGTCTCGGGGGCCGAACTCACCGACGGGCTCGACCTGTCGGGCTGCACCGACGTGGAGCAGGTGCGCGACGCCCTCGCCCGCGCGGTACGGGACCTGGCCCCCGGGGCGTGGCTGCGCGGCTGGGGCCTCGACCCCAACGTCTTCGCGGGTCGCCCCGTCGACACCGCCCCCTTCGACACCGTGCTCGACGGCGTGCCCGCCCTGCTGCTGCTCTTCGACGCCCACTCCATGCTGGCCAGCCGGCGCGCCCTGCACCTCGCCGGTGTCGACGGGCCGCGCGCCTTCGACCAGGCCACCGCCGAAGTGGTGTGCGGCCCCGACGGACACCCCACCGGGCTGCTCCTGGAGGACGCCGCCTGCGACCTCGTGGAGCGCGTCGCCCCGCAGCCGACCCGCCGGGAGCGCCGCGACCGCCTCGCCGCCGCGCTGCGCGCCATGGCCGCGACGGGCCTGACCGGCGGCCACGTCATGGACGCCAACGGCGACAGCCTCGCCCTCTACGCCGACCTCGACGAGGCGGGCGAACTGCCGGTGCGGCTGCGCGTCGCCCCCTGGTGCCAGCCCGGCACCGGCCCCGACGGCGTCCGCGCGCTCATCGAGCAGCAGGGCACGGGCGGGCGCCTGTGGCGCACCGACGGCGTCAAGATCTTCATGGACGGCACCATCGACAACGGCACCGCCTGGCTGGAACACCCCGACCGCGACGGCGAGTCGAGGCACCCCTTCTGGCCGGACCCCGACGCGTACACGCAGGTCGTCGCCACCCTGCACCGGGCGGGCGTGCCCACCGCCACCCACGCCATCGGCGACGCCGCCGTCCGCCACGCCCTGGACGCCGTGGCGAAGGCGCAGGCCGACGACTGGCGGCCGGTGCGCCACCGGATCGAGCACATCGAGACCGTCCCCGACGACACCGTGCGCCGGTTCGCCGAGCTCGGTGTCGTCGCCTCCATGCAGCCGACCCACTGCTGCGACTTCACCCGCGCCGACCACACCGACAACTGGTCGCGCAGGCTGGGCGAGGAGCGCGCCGCCCGCGCCTGGCGCTGCCGCGACCTGCAGGACTCCGGCGCGGTCGTCGTCCTCGGCTCCGACTGGCCCATCGCGCCGTACCCGCCGCTGGGCGTCATGGCCGGGGCCCGCCACCGCCGCCCCAGCCGCGACCTGACCAGGCCCCCGCACGCGCCGCAGCAGGCCCTCACGGCGCTGGAGGCCCTCCAGGGCATGACGGTCAACGCCGCGTACGCCGCGGGCGAGGAAGGGGAGGCGGGCCGCATCGCCCTCGGCCACCGCGCCGACCTGACGGTGCTGGCCGCGGACCCCCTCGCCACCCCGGCCACCGAACTGGCGGACGTCCCCGTGCTGCTGACCGTCCTCGACGGCGTACCGACGTACCGCGACCGGAGCCTGTGACCGCCGGGGGAGCGGGGACCGCGCGGCCCCGGCACGCCAGGGCCGCGTGTACAGGCGCCGTGCGGCAGGTGAGGCCCGCGCGGCACGTACCGTCGTACACCGGCCGGGCCGGCGGGCCGGTGTACGACGGCGCCCGCGGCGGAGCGGGGCCCGGGCCGGGGAGGAGGACCATGGACGTCCGGCAGTTGGAGTACTTCCTGGCGATCGTCGACCGCGGCGGCTTCCACCGGGCCGCCTCGGCGCTGTACGTGTCGCAGCCGTCGCTGTCCCAGGCCGTACGGGCGCTGGAGCGCGACCTGGGGGCGGAGCTGTTCCACCGCGTCGGCCGCCGGGCGGTGCTGACGGAGGCGGGGCGGGCGCTGATCGAGCCCGCCCGCGCGGCCGTACGGAGCCTCGGGACCGCGCGGGCGAGCGTGGCGGCGGTGCGCGAGCTGCGCGAGGGGCGCCTGGACGTCGCGTCGATGCCGTCGCAGGCGGTGGAGCCGCTCACCACCCTGATCCGGGCCTTCAGCGGGCGGTACCCCGGCGTCACGGTGGCGGTCAAGGCGGTCTTCACCGCGCGCGACGTGATCGACGCGGTGCGGACCGGGGCCGTGGAACTGGGCCTGCTCGCCTCGGCGGAGCCCGTACCGGACAGGGAGGTCACCGCCCACCCGCTGGGCGAGCAGCGCTTCGTCCTGGTGGTGCCGCCCGGCGGTCCCTTCGCAGGCCGCGACTCCGTCGCCTGCGAGGAGCTGACGGGACAGCGCCTCATCGTGGGACAGCCCGGGACGGGGATGCGGGCCTACGTCGACGCCCTGCGGGACCGGGGCGTCGACTTCACCGTCGCGGCCGAGACGGAGCACCGGGTGTCGCTGCTGCCGCTGGTCCTCGCCGGGGTCGGGCTCGCGGTCGTCACGGAGTCCTGGCGCGAGACCGCCCGGCACACCGGGGCCCGGGTCCTCGACATCGAACCCGCGACCGCGCTGCACGTGGCCCTGGTGAGCCGCCGCGGCGGGCTGTCCCCGGCGGCTGCCGCGTTCTGGTCGGTGGCCGGGGAGTGGGAGCGCGCTGAGGGAGCGGGGCGGCCGTAGGGCGCGAAGGGGCTGAGGGGCGCGGCCCGTGCCCGCCGTCCGCCCGTGCGGGGCACGCCCCGGCAGTGGGGACGTACCCGCTGATAGCCGGGCCCTATCAGGCAGATCCGCTTTCCGTCTTGGACGCCGCCACCGGCGCGTTGCTGCAATCGACGGCATGACGAACCACCGCATCGCCCTGATACCCGGCGACGGCATCGGCCCCGAAGTGCTCCCCGCCGCGCGGCGGGTGCTCGACCGCCTCGGCCCCCGGCACGGCTTCAGCCTGTCGTACACCTCCTACGACGACTGGTCGTGCGAGCGCCATCTGCGCGAGGGCGCCATGATGCCCGCGGACGGCCTCGACCAGCTCCGCGACAAGGACGCCATCCTGCTGGGTGCGGTGGGGCACCCCGGCGTGCCCGACCACGTCTCGCTGTGGGGGCTGCTGATCCCGATCCGCCGCGGCTTCCGGCAGTACGTCAACCTCCGGCCCATCCGCGTCTTCGACGGCGTCGAAAGCCCGGTGCGGGGCGCGCGGCCCGGCGAGGTCGACCTCGTCGTGGTCCGGGAGAACGTGGAGGGCGAGTACAGCCAGTCCGGCGGACGGCTGCACAGCGGGTCGCCGGAGGAGATGGCCGTCCAGGAAGCCGTGTTCACGCGGACCGGCGTCACCCGCGTCCTGGACTACGCCTTCCGGCTCGCCGCGCGCCGCGGCGGCCGGCTGACCTCCGCGACGAAGTCGAACGGCATCGTGCACACCATGCCGTTCTGGGACGAGCTCGTCGCCGCGCGGGCGGCGCGCTTCCCGGGGGTCGACTGGGACCAGGAGCACATCGACGCCCTCGCGGCGAAGTTCGTCCTCGACCCGGCCGGCTTCGACGTCGTGGTCGCCTCCAACCTCTTCGGCGACATCCTCAGCGACCTCGCCGCCGCCGTGGCCGGGTCCATCGGCATCGCCCCGGCGGCCAACCTCAACCCCGAGCGGGAGTTCCCCTCGATGTTCGAGCCGGTGCACGGCTCCGCGCCCGACATCGCCGGGCAGGGCGTCGCCAACCCGATCGGCGCGATCTGGTCCGCGGCGCTGATGCTCGACCACCTCGGTCACCCGGCCGCCGCCAAGGACGTCACCGACGCGATCGCCACCGTCCTGGCCAAGACGGACGTCCGCACCCGGGACCTGGGGGGCACCGCCACCACCGCCGACTTCACGGAGACCCTGCTCGGGCTGCTCTGAGCGCCGGGCGGTCGGGGCGCCACCGCTCTCCGCGCCCGGCCCGGCTGCATGCCGCGCCCCTCGGGGGAGGTACGCGCCCTCGGCGGAGGCCCGCGCTCCAGGCGGAGGCCCGCGCTCTCGGCGGAGGCATGCGCCCTCGGCTAAGGTCCGCGCCTCCTCAGGCGGAGGCTCGCGCCTCCTCAGGCCAGGGGCCCGCGCCTCCTCGGGCCGGGGCCCGCGCCTCCCTCTTCCCGGCCGTGCCCCGTTCCCCCGACGAGGAGAAACGCCATGGCAGCACCCGCACCTCCCGCACCCTCCGGGGCCGGAACCGGCCGGAAGCGCTGGTACCGACAGCTCTACGTCCAGGTCCTGGCCGCCATCGTCGCCGGGGTGCTCACCGGCTGGCTGTGGCCCTCGGCCGGTGCCGCCCTGGAACCGGTCGGCACCACCTTCGTCGCCGCGATCAAGATGCTCATCACGCCGATCGTCTTCCTGACCGTCGTGGCGGGCATCGGCGGTGTCGACAGCCTCGGCCGGGTCGGCCGCGTCGGCCTGAAGTCCCTGCTCTACTTCCAGGCCGGCACCCTGGCCGCGCTGCTCCTCGGGCTGATCGCCGTGAACGTCTTCCGGCCCGGCGCCGGTGTCCACGCGGACCCCGCGGACCTCCGCCTGGAGGGCGACGCCGGACAGTACGTCAAGGACGGCGAGAATCAGGGCTGGTGGCACTTCCTCACCGACGCCGTGCCCACCAGCGCCGTCGGCGCCTTCGCCGAGGGCGACATCCTCCAGGTCATCTTCCTCTCGGTGCTCTTCGGCATCGCCCTGAAGGCCGTCGGCCCCCTCGGCGAACCGCTCGTCGACGGCGTCCAGCGGCTCACCGCCGTGGTCTTCCAGGTGCTGCACCTGGTGATGCTGGCCGCCCCCGTCGGCGCCTTCGGCGCCATGGCGTACACCGTCGGCCGGTACGGGATCTCCACCCTCACCAGCCTGGGCCGGCTCGTCGGGCTGTTCTACGGCACGTCCGCGTTCTTCGTCGTGGTCGTCCTCGGCGGCGTGACCGCGGCCCTGCGCATCAACATCTTCCGGCTGCTCGGCCATCTGCGCGAGGAGTTCGTCCTGGTCCTCGGCACCTCGTCGTCCGAGAGCGCGCTGCCCCGCCTGATGGTGAAGCTCGAAGGGCTCGGCATCCGCCGCGACATCGTCCGGCTCACCGTCCCCACCGGCTACTCCTTCAACCTCGACGGCAGCTCCCTCTACCTCTCCCTCGCCGCCGTCTACATCGCCCAGGCCACCGACACCCCGCTCTCCCTCGGCCAGCAACTCGGCCTGCTGGCCGTCATGATCCTCACCTCGAAAGGGTCGGGCGGCGTCACCGGAGCGGGCTTCATCGCCCTGGCCGCCACCCTCTCCACCGTCGGCACCGTCCCCGCCGCGGGCATCATGCTCGTCTTCGGCGTCGACAAGTTCATGTCCGAGTGCCGCGCCCTGACCAACCTCGCGGGCAACAGCGTCGCCACCCTCGTCGTCGCCCGCTGGGAGAACGCCCTCGACGCCACCCACGTCAACGAGACCTTGCGCGCCCGCCCGCCTCGCCCTCGCCGTCCTTGGCCCCGCCTCCAGGTGCGCCCGCGCTCCGAGCAGGACGAACCCCAGGAAGACCTCAAACAGGCAGGCACGTGACCCGCGATGTCGCAGGCCGGCGCGAGCTCCCGCCGCCACCGCCCCGGCGCACACGTATCGGCGTGCGGGTACGGACCCCGCGTCCCCGGCCCGCGGGTGTTCCGGCCGGCGCCGTCCTACCGCACAAGGGTGTACAGAACCGAACGCCGCTGCTTGTGGCGCTGGATGCGGCCCTTGGCCACCAGGGATTCGAGGGTGTTCCGCACCACCTGCGGTGTCGGCCTGCGGCTCGGGTGCTTGGTCATGAGTTCGTCCCGCAGGTCCTTCGCCGCGCGCGGTGTGTCGTGGCCGGCGAGCAGCTCCGTCAGGAGGTCGCCGAGCAGCGGTCCGCGCGACGCGCCCTGCGCGCCGGTCCTCGTCGCGGGCTTCGCGGCGGCCTTGGCGGGAGCCGGTGTGCTCGGTGGCGTGCGCCGGGTGGCCGGCGCGGCATCGCCGTCCCGTTGCGCCCGGGTGCGCGCGGGCTCGTCCTGGGCCTGCTCCGGCAGGCGCGAGGTGTCCGCGAAACCCTCGTAGCGCTCGGCGAGTTCGAGGATGTCCGTCAGCAGGGTCTCCTCCTGCTTGAGGATGTCGATCCTCTTCGCCAGCTCCTCCTGACGCCTGCGGTTCTCCTCCAGGTCCGACGCGACCTGCTCCACGTACCGCGACCGGAGCCTGGCCGCTGACTGGCTGCTCACAACCCTGCACTCCCTTGATGGACGGTGCTGCGCATGGTACTCACGCCGAGGCGCCGAGCGCGTACACCTTTCACCATAGGCGCACATGTGTCCCAGTGCATACATGTGACCGCGCCGGGGACCGAGCTGGCGGGCGGGGGACGTGTGAACAGTCGCGTCGCCCCGGCTCCGCGGGCCGCTCAGGTCCGCGCGGCGGGCGCGGTCCTCTTCCGTGCGCGGTAGGCGGCGGCCTTGATCTTGTTGCCGCAGGACTCCATCCCGCACCACTGGCGCCGCATGCCGCGGGAGCGGTCGATGTAGATCCGCGTGCACTCCGGGTTGCCGCACTCCTTCAACAGGGGGACGTCCGGACCGCTGAGCAGTTCGACGGCCTGGCGGGCGACGGTCGCCAGGGCCTGTGCGGGCGTCGCCTCGTTGTGCCGCCCGGCCAAGGTGAGCTGCGGCGTCACGGGCGTGCCGCGGGCGGCGCCGTTCAGCACGGCGAGGGCCTCGCGGTCGAAGGGTTCGCCGAGGCGGCGGTTGGTGACGAGCCGGTAGACGGCCTCCCGCACGGTCCGCGCCGCCCGGACGTCCTCCTCGTCGCCGGGCGTGATGGTGTCCACCAGACCGGACTCCAGGTACCAGGCATTCAGCCGCTCCGGCGACACGAACATCTCGAACCGCACCGTGCGCCGCGCCCGGAGCGTCGCCGCGAAGTCGAGAGCCGGGTGTCCGCATACGAATACATGGTCGAGGTTCACATCACCATCCTGACAGGTGACTGCCGGGAGCCGCAATGATCGACCGGCGGCCCGGGCCCCCGGACCCGGCCCGCCGGCTACGCGCCACCAGCCGGTGCGCGGCTGCCGGACGCCCCGGCGCCCCGTCCGGTCAGGGCCGCCGGCGCGCCGCCACCTCGTCCGCCCGCCGCTCCAGGCGGAGCTCGCGGCCCTGCCACCGCCGGCGCAGCCAGCGGTCGTGGCTCGCGACGACGACCGCGCCCGGGCCCGGGCCGAGGGCCTCCTCCAGCTCGTCGCACAGGAGTGGGGAGAGGTGGTTGGTGGGCTCGTCGAGCAACAGGAGGTGGGGCGGGCGGGCCATCAGCAGCGCCAGGGCGAGCCGCCGCCGCTGCCCCACGGACAGACGGCCGACAGGCGTGTCCAGGTCCGTCCGGTGCAGCAGACCGAGCGAGCTCAGCGGCACCCTCTCGGCCACCTCCGGGCCCAGCGTCAGCGCGTAGGTGTCGACGACCGTGCGCTCGGGCCTGTCGAACACGGTGTCCTGGGCGAGCAGCCCCACCGTCAGGCCGGCCCGCCCGCGCACCTCGCCCTCGGCGTCGAGCCGCCCGGCGAGCACGGTGAGGAGCGTCGACTTGCCCGCGCCGTTGGCTCCCGTGACCAGCAGCCGGTCGTCCGCCGCCACCTCCAGGTCCGGCAGTGCGAGCCGGCCCGGCACCCGTACGTCCCGCAAGGAGACCAGGGGCCCCGGGCCCTCATCCGCCGCGGCGGCCGGTGCGGCGACCGCGAACCGCAGCGGTGCGGGAGGCTCGGCGACCCGCGTCCGCTCCAGCTCCTCGAGGCGGCGAGCGGCGTCGCGCACCCGGCGGGAGACCTGGCTCTGCACCCGGCCCGCCCGGTGGCCGTAGCCCATCTTCTCGTTGTCGCTCCGCCCCCGGTCCGGCGCGACCCGGTGCGCGGTCACGCCCGCCGCGTGCCGCAGGGCGTCGAGCTGCTCCTGCTCCTCGGCGTACCGGCGCTCCCAGCGGTCCCGCTCGGCGCGCCGGTGGGCCACGTAGGCGCTGTAGCCGCCGCCGTGGCGGACCGGTCCTCCCACCGCCGGGTCGAGGTCGACCAGATCGGTGCAGACGGCGTCGAGGAACGCCCGGTCGTGGCTGGCGGCCATCACGGTGCCGGGCAGCTCCCGGAGCCGCTGCTCCAGGAAGGCCGCGGCGTCGTCGTCGAGGTGGTTGGTCGGCTCGTCGAGCAGCAGGGCCGTCGGCCGCCGGACGAGCAGCGCGGCCAGGGCGAGCCTGCCGCGCTGCCCGCCGGAGAGCGAGCCGAGCGTACGGTCGTGCCCCAGCCCCGCCAGGCCGAGCCCGTCGAGGGCCAGCGCGGCGCGGCGGTCGGCGTCCCAGGCCTCGCGGTCCTGGGCCTGCTCCAGGCGGCCGCCGTACGCGGCGAGGAGTTCCTGGTGACGGGCGGAGCCCTCGGGGACGCGGGCGAGTTCCTCGCCGAGCCGTTCGAGCTCCGCGAGGTCCTCGCGGGCCTCACGCAGCGCCTGGTCGAGCACCTCGGCGAGGGTGGCACCGGCGTCGAACGGTGTCTCCTGGTGCAGGAAACCGAGGTCGCGTGGGCGCGACACGGTCCCCGCGTCGGGTTCGTCGACACCGGCGAGGACCCGGAGCAAGGTGGACTTGCCGACGCCGTTCTCCCCGATCAGACCGATGCGGCGGCCGGGGGCCGCGGTCAGGGAGACGCCGTCGAGGACACGTCGGCCGCCGAGGTCACGGACGACGTCATGGGCGAGCAGAGCGGGCTGGGGCACGGAACATCCGTTCAGGTGTGGGCGGTGGACGGCCCGCCGGGCGCACGGCCTCGGCGCGGGCCACGGCACACGTGCGGCTCACACCTCGGGGGCGCCGGTCTCCTCGAGCACCCCGTCGGCGAGCCGCAGCCAGCGGTTCACCCCGATCTCGGCGAGGAACCGTTCGTCGTGGCTGATCACGATGAAGGCGCCCCGGTAGGAGTGCAGCGCGCTCTCCAACTGGCCCGCGCTGACCAGGTCCAGGTTGTTGGTCGGCTCGTCGAGCAGGAGCAGGTGCGGCGCCGGTTCGGCGCACAGGACGCAGGCCAGGGTGGCGCGCAGCCGCTCGCCGCCGGAGAGCACCCCGACGGGGAGGTGCGCCCGCGGCCCCCGGAAGAGGAAGCGGGCGAGCAGGTTCATCCGCTCCGCCTCCGGCCGCTCGGGGGCGAACGCGGCGAAGTTCTCCGCCACGGTGCGGTCCAGGTCGAGCAGGTCGAGGCGCTGCGAGAGATACGCGACGCGGCCCTCGCCGCGCCTGATCCCGCCGCCGTCGGGGGCGAGGTCACCGTTGACCAGCCGCAGCAGGGTGGTCTTGCCCGCGCCGTTGGGCCCGGTCAGCGCGATGCGTTCGGGCCCTCGGACGTGCAGACCGACGCCGCCGTCGGCGAACACCGGCCGGCCCGCGTGGTGAACCTGCATCCCCTCGCCGAGGAAGAGGGTGCGCCCGGCGGGCACCTCGGTGTCGGGCAGCTCCAGGGTGATGCGCTGCTCGTCGCGCAGCGCGCGCCCGGCTTCGTCGAGCCGGGCCTTGGCCTCGCTGACCCGGGCCGCGTGCACCTGCCCGGACCTGCCCGCCGACTCCTGCGCTCCGCGCTTCATGTTCCCGGCGAAGATGCGGGGCAGACCGGCGTTCTTGAGGTTGCGGGCGGCGTTGCTCTGGCGGCGTTCGGCGCGCTCGCGGGCCTGCTGCAGCTCCCGCTTCTCGCGCTTCAGCTCCTGTTCGGCGCTGCGTACGTTCTTCTCGGCGGCCTCCCGCTCGGCCCGTACGGCCTCCTCGTACGCGGTGAAATTGCCGCCGTACAGGCGCAGTTCGTCGCCGCGCAGCTCGGCGACGCGGTCCATGCGGTCGAGCAGCGCGCGGTCGTGGCTGACCAGCAGCAGACAGCCGTGGAAGTCCGCCAGGACGTCGTAGAGCCGGTGCCTGGCCGCCAGGTCCAGGTTGTTGGTCGGCTCGTCGAGCAGCAGCACGTCGGGGCGCTTGAGCAACTGGGCGGCGAGGCCGAGGGAGACGACCTGGCCCCCGCTGAGCGTGGCCAGGCGGCGGTCCAGGGCGAGAGCGCCCAGGCCGAGGCGGTCGAGCTGGGCGCGGGTGCGCTCCTCGATGTCCCAGTCGTCGCCGATGGTGGCGAAGTGCTCCTCGCTCACGTCGCCGGACTCGACGGCGTCGAGGGCGCGGATCACCGCGGCGACACCGAGCACCTCGGCGACCGTGAGGTCGCCGGTCAGGGGCAGGCTCTGCGGGAGGTGGCCGAGGGTGCCGCTGACCGTCACCGAGCCGGTGGCGGGCGTGAGTTCGCCGGTGATCAGCTTGAGCAGGGTGCTCTTTCCGGCACCGTTGGGGGCGACCAGGCCGGTACGGCCGGTGGTCACGGTGAAGGACAGGTCGTCGAAGACGGGAGTGTCGTCGGGCCAGGCGAAGGAGACGTGCGAGCAGACGACAGCGGCGTCGGACATGGAGGTGACCTCGGGAGATCGCGGGCAGACAGAGCTCTGCCCTGGCAGCGTGCGGGGAAAGGGGTACGACGAAGGCGGCCACGGCGGCGGTGCTTCGGCAGCACCGTCCGACGGCCGGTCACATCCGGATCTCACCCGGAGATGTCGTCTTCACCCACCACGTCTGCGACTCCTCGATCAAAGGGATCAGGTCCCGGACAGCGTAGCAGGTGTCTCGCGGCCGGGCCGGTGCGGACGGCGGGGAGCGGCAGTCAGGTGTCGAGAACTCAGGGGGAGCGGTTACACGACACGTTTCGAACAATGGCCGAACCATGTGCGGTCGCGCCGATGCGCGTTGACGGGCCGTGGAAACCCGTGCCAGCATCGTCACCCACTGAACTGGTCACGCGTTCGCAGGGACGCGACACACTCACACGTGTGATCTGATGTCCGGCCGACGGCATGTACGCCGGGCCGACGTGCGCGCCCTCCGCGCGCCCCTCCGCGGCGCTCGCCCCACCACAGGAAGTGAGACAGACAGTTGTCCATACGCACGCCGGGACGAGGGTCCCGGCACAGACCGAACCGCTGGCGGACGGGCGCCGTGGCGCAGATCCTCTGCGTGGCCCTGCTGGCGTCGCTCGTCACGCTGTTCACGCCCGCTGTGGCGGCACAGGCACTCGAACCCGTCGGCGAATCGGCCGTCACGTTCAACATGCAGGGCGGCACCTCGTGGCACGACGTGAGGACGAAGCTGGTCCCCAACGCCGACGTCGTGGCCCTCCAGGAAGCCACGACACCCCCAGCGAAGAACGTGGAGGCCTTCACGGACAAGGCCAGGCTGATCACCGACAACCTCGACGACACCACGAAGACACCCGGGGGCTATCCCAGCCTGAAGTACCGGCTGTACGCGAAGGAGTGGGGCGGGCAGGGTTCACGGCAGCCGGACGGGGTCCTGCTCTACCTGAAGATCCTGGACAAGCCGGCCTGGGGCGCCGACCCCGGGACGACCGCTCCGGGCAGCACTCCCGGCACCGACCCCGACGACGAGGAGGAGAAGGACGAGGGTGACCCCACGAAGCCGGCTCCGACGCGCAACAGTGCGAAGTCCATGGCGATATGGCTGCGCAAGGTGCCCAAGGACCTCGGCGACCTCCGGGCCCGCGTCAAGATCTTCCCGGCCGAGGACGCGAAGAACAAGTGGATCAGGTCCCGCCCCGCGTTCGGCGTGGAGGTCGGCGGCACCTGGTACTTCAACATCCACGCCGCGTCGATCCGCACCAACAACAAGCCCAACCCGCACACCACGGCCCTGATCGACACGATCACCCGGCAGATGACCGGCAAGCGGTGGCGGGCCCTGGGCGACTTCAACAGCCTGGCCGGCACCAGCCGGAGCCAGTTCCCCCATACGTTCTACGCGGCGCAGGACGGGAAGCCGGGCGGCCCGCCCGCCGAGACGCAGCAGTCCCACTACGCGCTCGACTACATGATCGCCAGTGATCAGCTCGAGAACCTCGTGGTCACGCGGAGCGAGCAGAGGGGCGAATCCGACCACTGGCCCGTGCGGTTCGCCCCGGTGGGCGGCGCCAACTGCAACACCTCGTGGAAGTTCTCCTACGCGACCACCTACAACCCGAAGACGGCGCGCGTCGCACGGGCCGCCGGGGACGCCTGCGGCCCACCCCCCGCCGTCGTCTCCATGGGCGACAGCTACATCTCCGGCGAGGGCGGACGCTGGGCCGGCAACGCCCCCGCCTCCGCGACCGGCTCGGCATGGGGCACCGACCGGGCCGCGGTGAACTGCAACGGCGAGGAGAGCGTCTGCGACCACGACCCGGCCAAGGTCTACGGCGACACGTCGTACGACAAGGGCGGCAGCGCCTGCGACCGGTCGGACTCCGCCGAGATCAAGGGCCTGCGGTACGAGGACGTACCGGGGGAGCGGCGGTTCAACATCGCCTGCTCCGGCGCGACGACGGACAACGTCACCACGACCGGGTACAAGGGGCAGCGGCCGCAGGTCGAGGACCTGCGGGACATCGCGCGGGACAACGACGTACGGCTCGTCGTCCTCTCGGTCGGCGGCAACGACCTGAAGTTCGCCGACATCCTCCAGGACTGCGTCAAGGCGTACTTCTCCCCGTCACTGTTCAACAAGGGGTGCCGCGGAGCCAAGGAGAAGGAGTTCGCCGACGGCCTCGGCCCGGTGCGGGCCAAGGTGGTGCGGACGGTCGAGGCCATCCGCGCGACGCTGCGCGAGGCGGGCCAGGAGGACGGCACGTACCAGATCGTGCTCCAGTCCTACCCGAACCCCCTGCCCCTGGGCCGCGACTACCGCGACCCGGAGAACGCGCCCGTGCCGCCCGCGAACTACAGCCGGTACCTGAGCGGCGGCTGTCCCTTCCTGGACGCGGACAGCGACTGGGCGCACTCCTCCGTGGTGCCGCGCATCAGCGCCATGCTGCGCGGCGCCGCCGACGAGGCCGGGGTCTCCTTCCTGGACCTCCAGGACGCGTTCGCCGGACACGAGCTGTGCAGCAGGACGACGCGGCAGGCCGGCAAGAGCCACACGCTCTCGTCGCCGCTCGGCGCCGAGCACGCCGAGTGGGTGCGCTGGGTGCCGTACGTGGTCGAAGGCCTCAAGGACCTGCCGTGGCAGGCCCAGGGCAACCAGCAGGAAGCCGTGCACCCCAACCACTACGGTCAGCGTGCCCTGGCCGCCTGCCTGACGAAGATCGCGGAGCGGCTCGGCGACTCCCCGGTGGTCTCGTCCTGCGCGGGCAAGGCGTCCGCCGCGCCCGGGGACGTCGACGGGACCGTGGACACCACGACAGTGCTGAGCAGGAGCAACCGGCGCGCCCCCGTCGCCGGGCTGCCCGACTGGAGCCGGGCCGGCTACCGCGCCGGGGAGCCGCTGCCCGGCGCCGCCGCCCGCAACCCCGACCCCACCTGCCACCTCACCCCGTCCGCGCTGGAGCAGAAGTTCGCGGTGCGGCCCGACGACGGACAGGACGACACCGCCGGTCTGCAGCGCGCCATCGACCAGATCCGCACCTCCTGCACGCCCGGCGCGCACCCCGGGAAGCTGTCGGTGATCGAACTGCCCAAGGGTGTGCTCGACGTCAGCAAGCAGCTAGCCGTCGACGCCTCCCACCTGGTGATCCGGGGACAGGGCTCGGACCCGGCGAACGGCTCACGGATCGTCTTCCGCCCCGACGAGAACACCCGCTACGACAAGCTGACGGAGAAGGGCGAGCGCTGGAACCAGGGCGCCATGACCCACAAGTGCGCGTTCACGACGGGCAACAACGTCGGCACGGGCGGCTGGATCTGGCCGGGGCGCGGACTGTTCCGGGTGCAGACCCGGGAGGTCGCCGAGAAGTACCACAAGATCTGCGGCTACCCCGACAAGATCCCGGAGAACCGCCGCGACCTCTTCGAGGGCTCCGTCAACCAGCACTGGGAGTCGGGAGTCGCCGTGGCCGGCGCCTCGGGCGACGCCGACTACGCGGCACGCCGGGGCGACCGGACCATCCAGCTCAACACCAAGGCGAAGATGGAGGACTTCAAGCCCGGCGGCGACCTGTGGGTGGGCGCGGCCAACAGCCTGAAGTTCTACCAGGCGCAGCAGGTCGCCGGAGCGGCGGCCGACGACGGCAGGCTGGAGAACCTGCACATGCGCCAGCAGATGTTCACCATCACCTCCGTGGACGCCGCCGAGCACACCGTCACGATCGACAAGCCGCTGGAGTTCGACGTCCCGGTCGACTCCACCTCCGACGGCTCCCCGCCGCTCGGCGTCGGCGGCAAGCCCTACGCCAGCAAGGTCACGGCCCTGAAGACGATCACCGACGTGGGGTTCGAGGACTTCTCCTTCACCCAGGACGTGAACGGACTGCCCAAGTTCGACGGCGGCACGTACCGGCTCACCCCCGCGCAAGCGGTGCACAACTACGGCAACATGGCACCCGAGTACGCCATGCACGGCATCGTCTTCAAATGGGCGACCGACTCCTGGGTGCGCGGGGTGCGCGCGGACATGGTCGGCTCGCACCCGGTCGTCACCGAGACGGCCAGGAACATCCAGATCGAGCGCAACGTCTTCGACGGCTCCTGGAACAAGGGCAAGGGCGGCAACGGCTACCTGCGCGGCTCCCGCGTCTGGGACTCGCTGTACGCCTTCAACACCAGCCGCAACCTGCGGCACTTCACCTTCCAGTGGTCGGCCTCCGGCAACGTCGCCCTCGGCAACGACTTCGACTCCGACCTGAACCTGCACGGCGGCTGGGAGCGCCGCAACCTGTTCGAGAACAACACGGTGCGCGTGCCCCACAACCACTCCTCCAGCGAGTGCGAGACCAACTGCGGCGGCGAGGGCGGGAACGGCGACAAGGGCACCTGGTGGCCCGTCTACTGGGCCGCCGGCAGCAAGGGCATCGGCTGGTCCGGCTCCAGCGGCCCGCAGAACGTCTTCTTCCGCAACACCCTGGCGAAACAGACGGCTCCAGGAGGACCCTACGAGCCGTACCGGCCCTACGCCGACACCTCCAGGGTGTACCAGTTCGGGTCCGCCGACGGGGACGCGAGCGCCTTCCAGCACCTGCGGACCGGGAGCGGCCCCATCCAGGACTGGGCGGACAACGAGCGCAACGACTACAGCCACGGGGACGGCGTCAACGCCACCAGGACGGACCCCGGTTCCTCACTGTTCCTGCGCGACTACCACTCCTGAACCCCGCTTCCCGGGCCGTGCACGCCCGGCCCCCCGACGATGAGGAGACACACGATGATCGACCGACGCCTTCTCCTGCGGAGCAGCGGTGCCGCCGCGGCCGGTGCCCTCGGCGCCGCCGCCCTGGCGGACAGCGCCGTCGCCGCGGAGTCCGCCCCTGGCCCCACCGCCCGTCCCGCCGAGGACTCCGACCCGACCTCGGGGGTCACCCGCACGCTGCTCCAGGAGCACCCCTCGCCCGCCAAGGGGTGGAAGGCCGTGCAGACGCTGGTGCAGATCCCCCGGTGCAAGGAGTCCGGGCGGCACAGCCACCCCGGCGTCGAGGTGGGTTACATCATCCGCGGTGACGTCCTGATGGAGTTCGACGACCGGCCGCCCCTGCGCCTGCGCAGCGGGGACCCGTTCTTCATACCGGCCGACACCATCCACAACGCCCGCAACGTCGGCCGGGTGACGACGATGATGCTCTCCACCTACGTCGTCGACGAGACCAAGCCCCTCGTGACCACCTACTAGGACGACACCGCCGGGCGCACCCCTGGAAGCGGGTGCGCCCGGCGGCACGGGCAGGCACGCAGGTGGGGGCGCGCGGTCGGCCGAGTCCCTCCGGAACGGTCCGGGGTCAGTCGGAGCGCGTGCGCGGGCCGTCCAGGAGGTCCGCGGCGGTGGCGTCCCAGTCCACTCCGTGCAGCTCGTGACCGGCGGGGACGAGCGCGTAGGTGTGCTCGAGCCACTCCGCCAGCGGGGGTACCGGCAGTTCGAACACCGCCGCCATGTCGCCGGAGGCGAGCAGGAGCCAGGCGGTCGCCCGGTCCTCGCGGCCCGTCGGCCGGATCCGGACGTCGCCGTGCCCGCTTCCCGAGGACAGCCCCTGCCGCAGCAGGTCACGTCCGATGCGCCACAGGACACGCGGGCCGCCCTCGATGCCGAACCGCGCGCACACGACCAACGGGGAACCCGGGTCGAACCGGAACTCCGCGCTGATCGCCTGGCGCTGGGTGGCGCCCAGCACCCGCTCGATGTCCAGGGTCAGCCGCGGACGACCGCGCCGTACCGTTCGGCCGGCCGATACGTCCGGCCGGGAGCCGCTGGGGCCGCTCATGACGCGTGGTTCCTTCCCGCTGGCGGAAGCTGACCGGCCCACTCTCGCCGCCCGCCGCGCCGCACGCCTGAGTAAGTTGACGGTCGGTGTCCGACCGTCGCGGCCGGCCCCCGGCGGACGGGGGCGGTCCACCGAGGGACATGTCGGTGCTTTTCGTCCCGTCCGCCCCTCCCGGGCGGCCCGGGCCGTGTGCCGGCGGCCGGGGCATTACGTCATTCGACTGTCGTGCCCGGACCGCGCCCGCACGATGCTGGAGCGGTCGCCGCTGTGCCGGTGCGGACGGTCGCCATGCTCGGAGGAGCCAGTCGTGGAACGTACTCCCGTCGTGTTCATCAACGGCGCGTGGCTGCACGCGCTGTCCTGGGAGTCGTGGGTGCGGCGCTTCGAGAGCCGGGGGTTCGCGGCCTGCGCGCCCGGCTGGCCCGGGGAGACCACCGCCCGGGACGCGCGTGCGTCACCGGACCGGCTCGCCCGCGTCGGCCTGGACGCGCTCACCGAGCACTTCGCCCGCGTCGTGCGGTCCTTCGACACCGCCCCGGTCATCGTCGGCCACTCGGTCGGCGGGCTGATCGCCCAGCACCTCGTCACCGCCGACGTCGGCCGGGCCGCGGTGGCCATCGCCCCCGTCCCGGTCAACGGCGTCCCGCTGCCCGCGCCCGCCGCCCCGGAAGGCCCCGGCGAACCCCTGGTGCGCCTGTCGCCCGAACGGTTCCACCACGTCTTCGCCAACACCCTCGGGGCGGAGGAGTCCCGCCGCCTCCACGAGCGCTACGTGGTACCGGCGCCGGCCCGGCTCTTCACCGACCTCGGGTGCGGGGGAGCGGTCCGCAGTCCGCGCGCCGCGGCGGACGTCGGCAACGCGCGGCGCGGTCCGCTCCTGCTGGTCTCGGGGCAGGAGGACAGACTCGTACCGGACGCGGCCACCCGCGCGGTGTTCAAGCAGTACGGGGACACGACGGCGGTGACCGACCTGAAGCAGTTCCCGGACCGGGCCCACTCGCTCGTCGTCGACAGCGGCTGGCGCTCCGTCGCCGACTACGTGCTCGGCTGGCTGAGCCGGCGGGGCGTGTGCGCCCGTCCGCCGGCCCGCTGAGCGCGGCGGGCCGCCGTCACGGGTTCCGCTCCTCGGGCAGCCTGCCCAGCGCGTCGCGCAGCGCGGCCCGGGAGGTGATGCCGAGCTTGGGGAAGACGCGGTAGAGGTGGGAGCTGACCGTACGCGGTGACAGGTGCGTGCGCGCGCCGATCTCCTTGTTCGTCAGGCCGCTCGCGGCCAGCTCCGCGACCCTGCGCTCCTGCCACGTCAGGGGGGCGCGGTGCGCGCGGGCGGCCGGGGCCGACGCCCCGGCGGCCCGCAGTTCGGCGCGGGCCCGCTCGGCCCAGGGCGGCGTGCCGAGGCGCGTGAAGGCGTCGGCGGCGAGGGTGAGGGCGGGGCGCGCGGCGCCGGGCCCCCGGGTGTGGCGGAGCCGGACGCCGTGGGCGAGGCGGATGCGGGCCAGCTCGAACGGGAAGGCCGCGCCGGCGGGGTGGGTCTCGGCGCGGCGGTACATCGCGTCGGCCTCGGCGAGGTCGGTGGCGGTCATGGCGAGGGCGCCGTAGGTCAGGAGGGCGAGGCGGGGGGAGACGGCGGGCAGTCCGGCCCTGCGCGCGGCCAGCGCGTGCCGCCGGGCCTGTTCGGTGCGGCCGGTGTGCAGGGCCGCTTCGACGAGGTCGAGGAGCGTGCGCGGGGCCTGGTGGGCGTACGGGGTGAAGGTGCCGGGGGGTGTGATGCCGATGGCGTGCAGGTACGCGGCTTCGTAGTCGCCGTCGGTGAGGGCGGCGGTGGTGCCGATGGCGTCGGCGAGTTGGGTCAGGAACCCCACGCCGCGGGGGCGGGCCCAGGCCTCGACGGCGGCCTGCAGCTCCCGCGCGCGGTCGGTGCGGCCGCGCAGGGCGGCCAGCAGGCCGAGGTACGCGCGGGTGTGGTGGGCGAAGAGCGCGTGGTGGTGCGAGGTGGTCAGCTCCAGGCCGCGCCGCCCGGTGCGCTCGGCGTCGTCCCACTCACCGGCCGCCATCTGGTCGAGCATGACGAGGTGCAGCATGGTCATGCCGGACGCCACGGCCCCGGTCTCCACCTCGCGGTCGACGACGCGCTGGAGGTGCCGCCGGTACGGGCCGAGGGCGTCCACGTGGTAGGCGGCGACGCACAGGCGGGTGATCTCCCACGGTTCGCGTCCGCGGAGGTCGGCCAGGGCGCGCTCGACCCGCTCGCGCACGCCGGTGCCGCGGAGAACGACGTCGCCCCAGGCGTCCTCGTAGATGCGCGAGTGCGCGGTCACCCGGTCGCCCAGGGAGGCCAGCAGCGCGTGTGTCCGCTCCCATGACGCCGCCTCGCTCGCGTACTGGCTGATGGCCAGGAGCAGGTTGACCAGCCGGGTGAGCACCTCGTCCCGCGGGTGGCTGGGGCGGTCTTGAGAGGCGGCGGGGTGCGGTGCGTGGGCGGTGGTGTCCCGGGTGGTTGCGGGGTGCGGTGCGTGGGTGTTGGCGTCCCCGGTGGTGGGGCGCGGCTGGTCGGCGTCGGGATCGGCGTCGCGCTCGGCGCCGGCGTGCGGCTCCCGCGCATCGCCCGCGCTGGAGGTGCCGAGGTCCGGTGCGGGGGTGCCGCCGTCGCGGATGCCCTCGATCGCCGCCACGACCTGCTGCCGCGAGAACCGTACGTCCCCGTCCTCGTAGAACGCGCCGTACGCGGCCGCGACCACCGACGCCGGGGACTCGTCCGTCCCCGACACGGCGTCGGAGCGGACCAGTTGCTGCGCCCGGTCCAGCAGGCCGGCGAGACCGGCGACGAAGGCCGCGCTGCCCAGCCTCCGAGACCGTTCGCCGTGGCTCTCGCTCAGCTCCGCCGCGCGGGTCAGCCAGGAGACCGCGGCCAGCGAGCCGCCCCGTACGGTCGCGGAGTCGGCCGCCGCCTCCAGCGCGGCCGCGACCTGCTCGTCGGGGTCGACGGTCGAGGCCGCCAGGTGGACCGCGCGCCGCTCCACGTCCTCGCGGTGGACGTGGGCCAGGGCCGCGTGGGCCGCGCGCCGTTCGTTCGGGGTCGCCTGCTGGACGACCGCCGACCGCACCAGGGGGTGCCGGAAGGCGACCTCGCCGCTGAGCGGGTCGATGTCCAGGAGCCCGTACGCGGCCGCCGCGTCGACGTCCCGCATGCGGTAGCGCGTCCCGCGGGTGTGTCCGGCCGCCGCGCCCGCCCCGACGCCGTCCAGGGCGCCGCGCAGCAGCTCCGCCCGTACGGTGCCGCTCAGGGCGGCGATACGGGCCCCGTAGATCTGCTGGAGCCGCTGGGGCAGCGGTACGCCGGTGTGCGCGGGGACAGCGCTGTGGCCGCCCGCCGTCCGGCCGCCGCGCAGCAGGTGGGGCGGCAGTTCGAGCAGCGCCAGCGGATTGCCCTGGGCCTCGGCCAGGATCAGACGGCGGGTGCGGGGGTCGAGTTCGGGATTCCGCAGGTCCAGGAGGTGTTCGGACGCCCGCTCCGACAGCCCGCCCACGGGGAGTTCGGGCAGCGCCGCCGTGTCGAAGCCGGAGGGCACCTCGGCGCGCAGGCCGACGACGAGCCCGACGGAGCTGCCGGTGAGCCGTCGCCCCACGAACCCGCACACCTCGGTGCTGGAGGTGTCGAACCACTGGCCGTCGTCGAGCACCAGCAGGAGCGGCTCGTGCGACGCCGCGAGGGCGAGCAGGTCGAGGACCGCGATGCCCAGGGTCATGACCGAGGGCGGCGGTCCCTCGCTCCTGCCGAAGACGACGTCGAAGACCCGCCGGTGCCTGTCGTCGAGGCGGTCGAGGGAGGGCAGCAGCGGATACAGGAACTGGTGCAGGCCGGCGAACGGCAGCTCCGCCTCGGCCTCGACGCCCGCCGCCCGCAGCACGCGGTGGCCCCGCCCGGCGGCGAGAGCGGCGACGTGGTCCAGGAGCGCGCTCTTGCCCACGCCCGCGTCGCCCCGCAGCACGAGGGCCCGGCCCCCGTCCGCCGCCACGAAGTCGGCCAGGGCCGTCCGCTCGCGCTCACGGCCGACCATCGTCACGTCGACTGACTCCACCACCCCGCACCCCCTCGGCCGTAGCCATCCGGTCGCGCCCCTCGGCCGACCCGTCCGTTCGCATGTCGTACGGCCGCCCACGCCGCCGCGTCAGGGGCCCGGCCCCTGCCGTCGTCGCCGCGTCAGGGCGCCCCGAGTCCGCGCAGCAGCGTGTCGACGACGGTGTCCGCCGCCTGTCCGGGGCTGAGTCCGGGCAGTTGGCGCGAGACCAGGTGCATGAGCTGGGGCAGCAGCGCGCTCGCCCACCCCTCGGGCAGGTCGTCGCGCAGCAGGCCCTCTTCGGTGGCCCGCCGCAGGAAGGCGTCGACCTCCTGGACCGAGACGTCCCTGCGACGGCGGACGGTGTCGTCGCTGAGCATGCGGCTCAGGTCGACGGGCCAGGTGCGGTTGACGGCGATGACGTTCTCGACGTAGCGGTGCAGGGCGACGGCGACGGGTGCCTCGCGCAACCGCGCGTCCGCAATGGCCTGTTCGACGGCGGTGAGCCGGGCGTCGTAGATGGCGGAGAGCAGTTCCTCGCGGGAGGCGAAGCGCCGGTAGACGGTACGCCGGTCCACGCCCGCCTCGGCGGCGATGCTCGCGATGCTCGCGCCGGGGTCGGCGGCGAGCATGCGGGCCGCGGTGGTCAGGACGGCTTCCAGGTTGCGCGCTGCGTCGGCTCTCACCGCACGGAGTGTAGTCCCGCAGTGGGGAGCATGGCGCGCCTAGCGCCACACGGGGGTGGCGGGTAGGCCCTGTACCGCGGCTCCGGGGCGGCTGTTGCGGGCTCAGAGGCGGTCGGCGTCGACCACCGCCTGGGCGAAGACGGTGGGCGCCTCCTGCGGCAGGTTGTGTCCGGCGTCCGCGACGGTGCGGTGATCGTAGGGGCCGGTGAAGCGGTCGCGGTAGGCCGCACCGTCGCCGGGCTGGGTGAAGGGGTCCAGGGCCGGGTCGAGGGTGACGGTCGGGACGTGGATGGCCGGTCGCGCGGCGAGCCGCTCCTCGTGGCGGCGGTGGCGGGGCTGGGTCCCGACGAGGCCGATGCGCCAGCGGTAGTTGTGGAGCACGATGGCGGCGTAGTCCGGGTTGTGGAAGGCCCGGGCGGTGCGCTCGAACGTCGCGTCGTCGAAGTGCCAGGTGGGGGAGGTGAGGGTCCACACGTGGCGGCACAGGGCGACGCGGCGGTCCGGGTCCTCCATGGCCTTCTTGCCGCGTTCGGTGGCGAAGTACCACTGGTACCACCAGTTGTGCTCGACGGCCGCGGGGGCGGGCTCGCGCTGCGCCTCGACGTCGGTGACGAGGTAACCGCCCGTGGAGACGAGGGCCTTGACGCGGCCGGGCCACAGGGCGGCGATGACGTCGGCGGTCCGCGATCCCCAGTCGAAACCGGCGAGGACCGCCTTCTCGATCCTGAGCGCGTCCATCAGGGCGACGATGTCGAGGGCGACCGCGGACTGCTCGGCGGTGCGCGGGGTGCGGCGGGAGAGGAACCGCGTACCGCCGTGTCCGCGCAGGTAGGGAACGACGACGCGGTAGCCGAGACCGGCCAGGAGCGGCGCCACGTCCACGAAGCTGTGGATGTCGTACGGCCAGCCGTGCAGGCACAGGACGACCGGCCCGTGCGCCGGACCGGCCTCGGCGTAGGCGATGTCGAGCACACCTGCCCGCACGTGCCTCACCGTGGTGAAACCGGTGTGGGTGCCGGGCGTGACGGCGGGCACGGTGACCGCGGCGCGCGCGGGAGGTGACGCGGCGGCCTGCGTCACGGCACCGGGCAGCGGGAGGGCCGCCGCTCCGGTGCCGAGCCCCAACGCCTTGCTGAAGGTGCGCCTGTCGATCATCTGAAGCCTCCGTCGTGCGTGTCCGGTTGACGTGCTCGGGCCTGGTTCCGGTGCGTGTGTATTCGCGTCGGTGCGCGCTGCGGTGCGTCGGGGCGGTGCCTACGCCGCCGTGGTGGGCCGCCGTGGTGCGTCGGCGGCCGCCCGGGGCCGCCGCGCGCCGACTCTTGCACACGTATGCGTCACCGGTCAAGGCAGTGACTTTACGAAGTGGGCGTTTCGGGTGTCGCTAGTAGCAGCAACTGCTACGTTGGTGTGACAGTTAGGGAGGTCGCCGTCGAACAGCTCGACGCGACGGAGGCACCGGCCGTGACCCCGCAGACCCCGGGCGGCTTACCGGAAATCCCAGTCCGCGGCCACAGAAGAGGGAGAACTGATGCTCACCTACGACCGCTTGTTCATCGGAGGCACCTGGGTCGAGCCGAGCAGCCCGGAGCTGCTCGACATCGCCTCGCCGCACGACCGCTCGGTGATCGGCCGCGCCGCCCAGGCGCGGCCGGCGGACGTCGACCGGGCCGTGGCCGGGGCGCGGAGGGCCTTCGAGGCGGGCACGTGGCGTCTGACGCCACCGGCCGAACGCATCGCCGCCCTGCGGCGGTTCAACACGCTGCGCGAGGAGAGCGCGGAGAGGATCGCGCGGCTGATCTCGCTGGAGAACGGTTCGGCCGCCTGGTTCACTCGCGCCGGTCAGGCGGGCCTCACCCGGCAGGCGCGGGCCTATCTGCAAGCGGCGGCGGAGTTCGACTGGGAGCGGACGCTCACCCCCTCCGACCCGGCCTCCACGGTGCGCAGCGTGGTGCGCCGCGAGGCGATCGGCGTCGTGGCGGCGGTGATCCCGTGGAACTCCCCGTTCTCGTCGGCCACCACGAAGGTCGTCCCGGCTCTGCTCGCGGGGAACAGCGTGGTCCTCAAGGTCTCCCCGGAGAACTCGCTCAGCATGGGCCTCCTCGCCGAACTCCTCGACCGGGCGGGCCTGCCCGAGGGCGTCATCAGCGTCCTGCCCGCGGACCGGGGGACCAGTGAGCACCTGGTGACGCACGAGGAAGTCGACAAGATCGCCTTCACGGGGTCGACGCGGGCCGGCCGCCGCATCGCCTCCCTCGCCGGCGAGCGGCTCAAGCGGGTCAGCCTGGAGCTCGGCGGCAAGTCCGCCGCGATCATCCTCCCCGACGCCGACCTGCCCCGGGTGGTCGCGGGCCTGAAGTCCCACTCCTTGCTCAACAACGGCGAGTCGTGCATAGCGCAGACCCGGATCCTCGCCCCGCGCAGCCGGTACGAGGAGGTCGTGGCCGGGCTGCGGGAGATGATGGAGTCCCTGAAGGTCGGCGCCCCCGACGACCCCGACACCTTCATCGGCCCGCTGATCCGCCCCGACCAGCAGGAGCGGGTGCGCGACTACATCAGGCTCGGCATCGCGGAAGGGGCGCGCCTGGTCACCGGCGGCCCGCACGTCCCCGAGGGGCTGGAGAAGGGCAACTACGTCACGCCCACACTCTTCGCCGACGTCGACAACTCCATGCGGATCGCGCGGGAGGAGATCTTCGGCCCGGTCCTCGTCGTCATCGCCTACGACGACGAGGACGACGCCGTACGCATCGCCAACGACTCCGAGTACGGCCTCTCCGGCGGGGTGTGGTCGGCCGACGAGGAGCGCGCCCTGGCGGTCGCCCGCCGCGTGCGCGCCGGCACCGTGACGGTCAACGGCGCCTCCGTCGGCTTCGACGGCCCCTTCGGCGGCTTCAAGGCCAGCGGTATCGGGCGGGAGTTCGGCGCCGTCGGGCTCGGCACCTACACCGAGTACCAGACCATCACCGTGTGACCCCGGCGCCCGGCACGGCGAGGTGCCCGCTCCCCGACGGCGGGGTCACGCGGGCACCACGCGGTAGCTCCACGCAGCCCACGGCAGGTCGGCCCGCGCCAGGGAGCCGGTGCTCCACGGCGAAGCGCCCGTGCAGTCGGCACCCGGGTACAGCACCACGGACGACGAACCGGTGACGACCTGGACGGAACGGGACGGCGCGGACGACGTGTGACACGTGCCGACGTCGTCGAGGTCGACCCTCGACACCGTCCCCGTACCGTGC
Organism: Streptomyces longispororuber; assembly: GCF_014656095.1. Taxonomy (GTDB): domain Bacteria; phylum Actinomycetota; class Actinomycetes; order Streptomycetales; family Streptomycetaceae; genus Streptomyces; species Streptomyces longispororuber. The sequence goes on along the minus strand of NZ_BNBT01000041.1, from coordinate 14,508 downwards.
GTACCCGTGTAGAGGTGTGCGCCCTCCCGCAGCGGCGGCCAGTCGGCGGCACTCGCCGTGGCCGTGGCCGTGCCCGTGCCGAGGCCGGCCAGAACCGTGCTCAGGGCGGCGGCGACGACGGTGCGCCGGAGTGGGATTTTACGTATGACCATGCGGCGACCAGCTTTCCGTGCGTATGGACGATGCCTGTTGGCAAGGGTCGATGAGAACCGGCCCGCGCCCGGCGATACATTCTTGCATCTTCAAACATGTAGCCATGAGGGCGGATCCGGCCAACACACATGTGTGCGTCTGCTCTTCTCGATGTTGCGCTCCGCTCTTGACGCGGGGGGCCGGATGCCAGAATGCTCGTAACCAGTTGAAGCAGTGACGCGGACGTTCGGTGTGCGAGGAGCTCGCGCGCCCCGGGGCGGTGGGGAGAGGCAACGACATGAGCAGTGACGTGAGGTTCAGCCGGGCCGGGCGGGCGGCAGCGGCCCCGGGTGTGAAAGCGGCCGACGGCGCGGCCGCCCGTGCCGCGCACGAGCTGGGTCCCGTGCTGCGGGCCCGTACGGACGTACTGGACATCGCCTACCACGCCGTCGGCCCGGCCGGCGGCACGCCGGTGATCCTGCTGCACGGTTGGCCGTTCAGCCCTGTCGGCTCCTACGCCGAGGTGGCGCCGGCCCTTGCCCGGCGCGGGTACCGCTGCTACGTCCCCTACCTGCGCGGCCACGGGCGGACCCGCTTCCGGCGCGGGGGCACCTTCCGCTCCGGCCAGCAGGCGGCACTGGGTGCGGACGTGATCGCCTTCATGGACGCCTTGGGGGTGTCCCAGGCCCTGTTCGGCGGGTATGACTGGGGCGGGCGGGCCGCGTGTGTCGCGGCGGCCCTGTGGCCCGAGCGGTGCGCGGGCCTCGTCACGGTCAACGGATACCTCATCCAGAACCTCGCCACCGCCCGGGAGCCCCTCGCTCCCGCACGGGAGGAAGGCGCCTGGTACTTCTTCTACTTCCTCACCGAGCGCGGGCACAGGGGACTCCGGCGTGACCGGGAGGGCCTGGCGCGCGTCGTCTGGCGCCGGAACTCGCCCGCCTGGCGGTTCAGTGAGGCCGAGTTCGCGGAAGCGGCGACGCTGTGGGGCAACCCCGACTACGTCGACGTGGTGCTCCACAGCTATCGCCACCGCTTGGCCGCCGCCCCGGGCGACCCCGCGTACGCCGGTCGGGAGCGACAACTGCTGGACCAGCCGGAGATCACGGTCCCCACCGTCACCCTGGACGGCCAGGACGACGGCATCAGCCCGCCGACCGACGGCAGCCGGTACGCCGCGCACTTCACGGGCCCCTGGACCCACTACGTCGTCCCGGGCGCCGGCCACAACCTCCCGCAGGAGCAGCCCGATGCCTTCACCGACGCGATCCTCGAAGTCGCCGCCATGGGATGACCGGCGGCACGCATCCCGGCATGCCCCTGCTGCACACACTCGGTACGCGTGCCTCTTGTGGCGTCACTGCTTTGGCCGGTGACGAACGGAGGCGCGGGCCGACACCGCCCCGGACGCCCGCGGACACGTCCGCGCACGACAGCGAAGTGGAGATCCCGCATGAGCAGGTACGAGAAGACGACCGGCGACACCGGCGACACCGGCGACACCGGCGCGGCGGCGCGGCACGCCCGCTTCGGGGCGCTGCCGGAGCGCATCCGTTTCGAGGACATGACCGAAGGGGTGGAGACGGGCCCGAACGCCGGCGGCGCCGTCCCGTACCGTTCCGAGGGCTCGTGGAAGTACTACTCGTGCCTCGCGCTGGACCTGGGGCTATAACCGGGGCAAGCGCACGCGCGACACCGCACCATGGGCACACGTATCTCTGCTAACGTGTGCCCGCACTCACACGTTCCACCCTGTCAAGGATCAGGTGTGACACGGCGAAGTAGCCGTGCGGAGCTACCGGGGAGAACGAGCCGCTCACGCCGTCCGCGGTACCGCGACCGACACGCACCGGCCACCCGGAGCGATCTCCGCCCCCAGATCGGCCCTCCACCAGAAAGCGGAAACCCATGACACTGAAGACGGCTAAGACGGCGAAGACGGCGAGGGCTGTCAAGGCCACGACTGCCGCCCTCGCGAGCGCGGCCGCCGGAGCGGCTCTGCTCCTCTCGGCGGCACCGGCGTCCGCGGCGAACCCCCCGTACGACGGCTGCCCGGCGTGGGCGCTCTGCCTGTACCAGAACGGAGGCGGGACGGGTTCGAAGGTGATCGTGACCCCGCCTCCGGCGGGCGGCAACTCGAAGATAGTCAGGCTCACCAACACCCACTTCATGAACCACGAGCCGGCCGACAACCAGGTGTCGTCCTGGCTGAACAACTCGCAGTGCCAGGTGGAGTTCTGGGACGACCCCAACGGGGAGCTGCACCCCTCCCTGCTGGACGTCGCGTCGTCGTGGCAGTGGGGCGCGAAGGGCGACTACGCCTTCGGCACCCCGGACGCCCACCTCAACGACAGGCTGTCGTCCATGCGCATCCTCTGCCCGTAACAGCCCGGCCCGCTGCGGCTGCCGGGGGGCGCTCCATGGCGTGTCCGGCCGCGACGACACCTCCCGGCCGCGGGGTGCGTGGGCCCGCCTCCGACGGGGACGGAGGCGGGCACGGCCGGGACAGCGGTCCGCGGTGTCAGACTCCGGCGGAGTTCCGCCCGCGTGGCGTACCGGCCACGGCCTTCGCCGCGGCGGGAGCGTCCGCCGGGCCGCCCTCGCTGAGGCCGAAGCGCCCGTGCAGGCCGCGCAGGAACCCGGGCGCGTACCACGCCCGGCGGCCGAGCAGCCGCATCGCGGCGGGCAGGAGCACCCCGCGCACGGCCACGGCGTCGATGAGGACGGCGAGGCCGCTGCCCAGGCCGAACATCTGCATGAAGCTGACCTGCGCCGTGCCGAAGGCGAAGAAGCTCACCGCCAGCAGGCAGGCCGCCGCGCTGACGATCCGCCCCGTGTGCCCGAGGCCCTGGACCACGGCGGACCCGGTGCTCTCGCCCCGGTCGTGGAGCTCCTTGATGCGGCTGGTCACGAACACCTCGTAGTCCATCGAGAGACCGAAGGCGATGCAGAACATCAGCACCGTCATCGCGGTCTCCATCGGCTGCGGGGTGAAGCCGAGCAGCGAGGCGAGGTGGCCGTCCTGGAAGATCCACGTCATGACGCCGAGGGCCGCCCCCAGGCTGATCGCGTTGAGGACGAGGGCGCGCAGCGGCTGCAGCACGCTCCCGGTGAAGAGGAACAGCAGCAGGAAGGTGCTGACGGCGACCAGGGCCACGGCGAGGGGGAGCCGACCGCCGATGGACTTCTTGGAGTCCACCAGCTCCGCGTCGCTGCCGCCGACCAGCGGGCGGGCCCCGGCGGGCGGCGTCACGCCGCGGACGTCCGCCACCAGGCGTTCGGCCGCGGCGGACTTCGGCGTCAGCCCGCCCACGACGTTGATCCGCTGGGCGTCGGGGCGGCCGAGCGCGGCGCCCCCGGGTGCGGCCGGTCCCGGCCTCCCGTCGACGTAGGTGCCCGTGGAGGCCTCGACGCGGACCACGCCGTCGAGCCGGGACAACTCGGTCGCGTACGCCATCAGCGGGGCCCGCTCGACGGCCCGGTCGACGACGACGTGGACGGCCGCGTCGTCGTTGCCGTCGAAGTCCTCCCGCAGCGCGGCGGCGACCTGGCGGCTCTCGGCGTTCTCCGGCAGCACCCGCTCGTCCGGCGTGCCGAAGCCGATGCCGAGCAGCGGGCTCGCGGCCAGGAGCAGCACCGCGAGCACCGGCAGCGCGGTGAGCGCGGGCCGGCGCATGACGGTGCCCGCGAGCCGCCCCCAGAACGGCGTACCGCCGCTGTCCCGCCCCTCCCCGGCCCAGGGCAGCCGTCCCTTGTCGACCCGGTGCCCCAGCACGGCGAGCAGGGCGGGCATCACGAACAGCGTGCCGACGGCGGCGATCAGGACCACCCCGACCCCCGCGTAGGCGAACGAGCGGAGGAAGTACTGCGGGAACACCAGCAGCGCGGCGAGCGCCACGGCCACCGTCGCGGCCGAGAACGCGACGGTGCGGCCCGCGGTGCGCACGGTGACGCGGACGGCGTCGGGCACGTCCGCCCCGGTCCTGAGCTGCTCCCGGAACCGGCTGATCATCAGCAGGGCGTAGTCGATGCCGAGCCCGAGACCCAGGGCCGTGGTCAGGTTGGTCGCGAAGATCGACACGTCCGTGACAGCGCCGAGCAGGGCGAGTTCGGCGAACGTGCCCGCGATCGCGACGAGGCCGATCACCAGCGGCAGCAGGGCCGCGACCACACTGCCGAAGACGACCAAAAGCAGGACCAGCGTCAGCGGGACGGCGACGGCCTCCGCCAGCAGGAGGTCCTTGGGCACCTGCGCCGCCAGGTCGTTGCCCACGGCCGCGCCGCCCCCGGCCCGGACGCTCAACCCGCCCTCGTACGAGCCGGTGTAGGCGTCGATGACGGCCTTGGCGTTCTTCCCGCGCTCGGTGTCGCCGCCCTTCACATGGGCGAGCACCATCGCCTCGCGGCCGTCCTCGGAGCGCAGGGCCGAACTGCCCGCCTCCCAGTACGAGATCACGTTGTCGAGGTGCCGGTCCTTCCTCAGGTCCGCGGCGAGCGCCCGCCCGGCCCGTTCGGCCGCGGGGGAGTCGACCCGGCCCCGCGGGCGGACCAGGAGGACGAGGTTGGTCTCCCCGCCGAACTTGTCCTCGATGACCTGCGCGGCCTTCGTGGAGGGGGAGTGGGGGTCGTCGTTGCCGCCTTCCACCAGTTTGCTGAACGCCCCGGCGCCCACCACACCCATGAGCGCCACCGCGAGGGCGGCGACCACGAGTACCGACCGGGACCGGCGGATCGCCAGTTCGGCTATGCGTTCGAACACGCACTGTCTCCTTCGGGTTTCTGTCACGCGCAGGGGCGTCGGGCAGTCGGGTCGGGACGAGAGGGAGGGAGAGGGGGAGAGGCGAAAGGCGAGGGAGGAGCGCGCGTTCCGGGCCGCCGGTGTCGACGCTAGCGAGGGACAAGAAGTTTTGGCAGTGTTAGATTTTTTTCACAGCACGGCTCCTGCCCGTGGTCATCCAGGGGCCGGCCGTCGTACGGTCACCGCATGTCTCCCGAGGAACCCGCGGCGGCCGTGCCCTCCCTGCGGCAGCGGCGCCGCGCCGTCGCCCGGCAGGAGATCCTGGGCGCCGCCGAGCAGCAGATCGTCGAACGGGGTCCGCACGCCCTGTCGTTGCGCGCCGTCGCCCGCAGCCTGGGCATGACCGTGCAGGCGCTCTACCACTACTTCCCGAGCCGGGACGACCTGGTCACCGCGCTCATCACCAAGGCGTACGACGACCTGGCCGACGCCGTGCAGGCAGCCGTCGACGCGGCGCCCGAGGACCGCGCCACGCCACGCCTGGTCGTCGCGGCCGAGGGCTACCGGCGCTGGGCCGTCGCGCACCCGGAGCTGTTCCAACTCCTGTACGGAGCGCCGCTGCGGTCCTACCGGGCTCCCGCCGACGGCCCCACCACCCGGGCCCTGCGCCGCATGACCACGGTCTTCCAGCGGGAGATGTTCGACGGGTTCACCCCGGCCCAGCTCGCCACCGCCGACACCCGGGCCCTCACGCCCTCATTCCGGGCACACCTGGAAGGACTGCCGCCGGACGGCCTCGGCGACCTGCCGCCCGCCGCGGTCTCCCTCCTGCTCGGCGCCTGGGGCCACATGCACGGCCTCGTCGTCCTGGAGGTCTTCGGGCACACCTCGTTCCTCGGCGACCACCAGGGCGAGCTCTTCCACACGGCGATGCGGGACATGGTCGAGGACATCCACCGCCGCATCCCCGCGGCGGCCCCGCCCCCGCCCGTGTAGCTCCGGTGCCGGTCACGCGGACAGAGTCGTCGTGTCGCCGAGGTCCCGCAGGGGGAGGCGGTCCTCCAGCCCCGCGCGGGCGATGGCCGCGCGGGTGACCACCCCGGTCTCGATGACGCTGACCGCGATGCCGACCGCTTCCAGCGCCTGGCAGACGCCCACCAGGGCGTAGAGGCCCGCGTTGTCGCAGTAGGTGAGGGCGGACAGCTCCAGCAGCAGCACGCGGTGGTCCCGTGGGCGCGACGCCACCAGCACCACCTCGTCGCGCAGCAGGGCGGTGGTGTCGAGGTCCAGTTCACCCGACAGGCACATCAGCACCGCGGAGCGGCCCGCGGGCACATGACGGACCACCAGCCGGGGCGCGGATTCCTGACCCATCGCAGCCGCCGCCGGTCTCAACCGGCCGGCGGCGCGGTGTCCGGCGCGTGGTCGGTGAGGACGGTCCATCCTGTGGCTTCGCTGCCCACGGCCTCGACGACCCCCCTCACCGCCGGCGCCGACGACGGGCACCGACGCCGGAACACCGGAAACACTTCTCACGCATTGTGGCGCTTCGCGCAGGTCCGCGTCTCCTCTCCGGCGCAGGCCGAGCATTCGGTATATGCCATGGTCACACCGTCGGCGCGGCCCGTCCCGGACAGGGGTTCGCCGGATCCCTCGTCAAGGGCGCGTGCCGAATGGCCGATGACGGTGGCATGAAAACACACGTCCCCCTCGCCCACCGTCCCGTCCCCCGCCGTACGGTGACCGCCGGACTGCTCGCCGCCGCCTGGAACGCGCTGCCCGGTGCCGGGGCCACCGCGGCGGCAGCCCGGGCCCGGACGCCGCACCCCGCGGCCCCCGCCGACGGCACCGGGCTGCGGGCGCTGTTCGGCTCGGAGAACCGCGTGATCCGTACGCGTGAACGGGTGGTCGCGGTGACGTTCAACGCGGCCTGGAACGACGCCGGCCTGGACCGCGTCCTCGGTGAGCTCGCCCGCCGGCGCACACCCGCCACGTACTTCCTGACCGGCGACTTCGCCGACCGCCTCCCCGGGGCGGTCCGGAAGGTCGCGGCGGCCGGGCACGGCCTGGGCAACCACTCCTACAGCCACCCCTACTTCAAGGACCTGACCGCCGCCGGACGCAGGCGGGAGGTCCGGGCGGCGGACCGGGCGCTGCGCGCCGCCGGAGCGGGAGACGCCCTGACCCCGTTCTTCCGGTTCCCCTACGGCGAGACAAGACCGGCGCACATCAAGGAGGTCAACGCGCTGGGCTTCGCCGACATCGAGTTCACCACCGACACCAACGGGTGGAAGGGCACCGAGGGCGGCATGACCGTGGACGGCGCGGTGCGCCGGGCGGTGGACGCCCTGCGTCCGGGCGCGATCCTCCAGATGCACGTCGGCGCGTCCGAGGGCCGCACCGAGGTGATCGACGCCCTGGCCCTGCGGCCGATCCTCGACGCGCTCCGCGCCCGCGGCTACCGCGTCGTCGACCTGCGCACCCTCCTCACACCCTCCGGCGGTCCCGGCCCTCACTCCGCGCCGGGCAGCGGCAGGTCCTGAGGGCGGCGCAGCGCGTCCAGGACGACGCGCACCGCCGCGCGGGGCGGTGAGCCGCGGCGGACGGCCGCCGTGATCGTACGCGTCACGGGTGTCGCCAGCTCCCGGGTGGCGACGCGGTAGCGGCGGTCGACCGCCAGGCCGGGCAGCAGCGCGATGGACAGCCCGGCCTCCACGTGCTGGAGCGTCATCATGTAGTTGCTGAACCGGCACACCACGCGCGGCTCGAACCGGGCCTGCCGGCACAGGCGCCGCGCGAGGTTCGCCATGTACGACTGCGGCATGTCGAACGCCCACGGCTCGTCGGCGCAGGCCGCGAGGTCCACGGCGCCGGCGCGCCCCGTCACGGGGTGCCCGGGCGGGACCACAAGGAGCACCGGGTCCGTGGCCAGCGGCACCAGGTCGAGGTCGGGGCCGAGCGGCAGCTCGTCGAAGTCCGTCGTCGTGATGATGAGGTCCGCGTCCCCGCCCCGCAGCGCGGGCATGCTCTCGTGCGGCTCCAGTTGCAGCAGCTCCACGTCGAGGTGCGGGTGCTCACGCGCCAGGCGCGTCACCGCGGGCACGGCCATCGTGTGGATCGCGGACTGGAAGGCGCCGAGGCGCACCAGCCCGGCCGGCTCCTCGCCGAAGCCGCGCAGCTCCTCCTCGACGCTCTCCATGTGGTCCAGGAGCGCCCGCGCCCGCCGCGCCAGGATCACCCCGGCGGAGGTCAGCCGCACCCGGCGGCCCGTCCGCTCCAGCAACCGCGTGCGGGTCTCGGCTTCGAGGACGGCGAGCTGCTGGGACACGCTCGACGGGCTCATGCTGGCGGCCTGGGCCACCGCCCGCACCGTGCCCAGCGTGTCCAACTGGCTCAGCAGCCGCAGTCTCCAAGGGTTCATCACGCCGCCATTGTTGTACGGGTTTGCCGAACAGGAGAGCCGGAAATGTGAGATGGACGTGTCGCTCGGGCGCGTCCTACCGTCGACCGCATGGCTCCTTCGACCTCCACCGGGCCGTCCACGGTCCCCGTGCCGCCACCCGCCACCGCTGCCGCGCCGGAGACCTCCGCCGCCCCGGCGGCCACCGACCCGGCGACCACTGCCCCGGCGTCCGACGAGGCCTTCTGGTCCGACGCCGAGCGGCACCTCGTCCGCTACGGCGGCGCGTTCACCCCCGCGATCATCGAGCGGGCCGCCGGAAGCTTCGTGTACACGGCCGAGGGCCGGAAGATCCTCGACTTCACCTCCGGCCAGATGAGCGCGATCCTCGGCCACGCCCACCCGGAGATCGTCGAGACCGTCCAGCGGCAGGTCGCGACCCTCGACCACCTCTTCAGCGGCATGCTCAGCCGCCCGGTGGTCGACCTCGCCCGCCGCCTGGCCGACACCCTGCCCGCACCGCTGGAGAAGGCGCTGCTGCTGACCACCGGCGCCGAGTCGAACGAGGCCGCGCTCCGGATGGCCAAGCTCGTCACCGGCCGCCACGAGATCGTCTCGTTCGCGCGGTCCTGGCACGGCATGACCCAGGCCGCCGCGTCCGCCACGTACAGCGCGGGCCGCAAGGGCTACGGTCCGGGCGCGCCCGGCAACTTCGCCATCCCCGTGCCCAACGCGTACCGGCCCGACGTCACCGCGGCCGACGGCTCCCTGGACTGGCGCCGCCAGCTCGACTCCGCCTTCGACCTGATCGACGCCCAGTCGACCGGCAGCCTCGCCGCGTGCCTCGTCGAACCGATCCTCAGCTCCGGCGGCATCGTCGAACCGCCGCCCGGCTACTTCGCCGCCCTGCGCGACAAGTGCCGGGAGCGCGGCATGCTGCTGATCCTCGACGAGGCCCAGACCGGCCTGTGCCGCACGGGCACGTGGTACGCCTTCGAACGCGATGGCGTCGTCCCCGACATCCTCACCCTGTCCAAGACGCTCGGGGCGGGACTGCCCCTCGCCGCGGTCGTCACCAGCGCCGAGATCGAGCAGGAGGCCCACGACCGCGGCTTCCTCTTCTTCACCACGCACGTCTCCGACCCGCTCGTCGCCGCCGTCGGCAACACCGTCCTCGACGTCCTGGCCCGCGACGGCCTCGACCGCCGCGCGCGGTCCCTCGGTACGTTCCTCCGCCAGGGCCTGGACGACATCGCCGCGCGGCACGCGGTCGTCGGGGACATCCGTGGCCGGGGCCTGCTCGCCGGGCTCGAACTCGTCGCCGACCGCGCGACCAAGCAGGGCTCCGACGAGCTGGGCGCCCTGGTCACCCGGCGCTGCTTCGAACTCGGCCTGCACATGAACATCGTCCAGCTCCCCGGCATGGGCGGCGTCCTGCGCATGGCCCCGCCCCTCACCGCCACCGAGGACGAGCTGTCCCTGGGCCTGTCCATCCTGGACACCGCCATCGGCGAGGCCGCGGCGACCCTCTGACCCCCTACGGCCGACCGGACGGCACCCGCGGCGGTCCGGGGCGGCGCCTCACCCGCGCAGCATGCGGAGCACCGCCCGCTCGGCCGCGCCCTGGGTCGCCGGAGTGCCGTACGAGCCCTCGGCGCCCAGGTCCGGCAGCGCGGAGGCCGCCGTGACGCCCTCCTCGTACAGCTCGACGACCCGGGGGTTGATGTACGAGGCGCGGCAGACGGCGGGGGTGTTGCCGAGGTACCCGGCGACCTCCTTGACGGCGCGGCTGATGGCGCGGCGACGGGCGGTCTCGCTGTGCGCCACCCGCTGCGACACGGCGAGGGCCACGGCGGCCATGACGGTGGCGTGCCAGGTGCGGAAGTCCTTGGCGGTGATCTCCAGACCGGCCAGGCCCTTCAGATAGGCGTTGACGTCCGCCCCGCTGACCTCGTGCCAGGCGGGACGCTCCCAGTACGCGAACAGCCGATCGCCGCCGCTGCGGCGGTGCAGCAGCGCGTTGACGGCACGGCACGTCGGGGGGTCCGCCACCGCCTGGACCCGCTCCTTGCCGCCCTTGGCCGTGTAGGTGAACACCACCTGGCCGCCGCGGCACCGCGTGTGCTCGCGCAGCAGGGTGGTCAGGCCGTAGGAGTCGTTCGCGGTGACGTAGCGGTCGCTGCCGATGCGGAAGAACCCCAGGTCGAGCAGGCGCACGGCGGTGGCGAGCACCTTCTCCCGGCTCAGGCCGCGCTCGCTGAGGTGCGCCTCCACGGCGGTCCTGACCTCCGGCAGCCGCTCCGCGACGTCGAGCACGTGCTCGTGCTTGGCCTCCTCCTGCTCGGCGCGGAACTGCGGGTGGTACAGGTACTGGCGCCGCCCGGCGGCGTCGGTCCCCACCGCTTGCAGGTGCCCGCTCGCCCTGCGGCAGATCCAGACGTCCCGCCAGGCGGGCGGGATCACCAGCGCCTTGATGCGCTCCAGCTCCTCGGCGTCCCGCAGGGAACGGCCCTGCGGGTCGAGGTACCGGAAGCCGCGCCCGTGCCGTTTGCGGGTGTAACCCGGCTCGGTGGGACGACTGTGGTAAAGACGCAATCGGGCCTCCTCGCGAGGTCGGGGGACGGGGACGGGGTCAGCCGGCGGCGTTGTCGACGCGCAGCCGCACCTGTTCCTCCAGGCGCCGGAGGCTGGAGTCCAGAGCCTCGGTCACGGCCTGCTCGCCCGGGTCGTGGCTGTCGTCGAAGAACGACAGGTGCACGGTGACCTCGCTGGTGCCGGTGGCCCCGCCGGCGACCTGCAGCCAGCCGGTGTAGCCGCCGTGGTCGCGGGTGCCCCACTCCAGCCGCATCTGGTCGCGCCGGGAGCGCAGCACGGCCGAGGAGTCCTCGTCGGCACGGTCGTCGTGCACGGTGACGGCCGGCGGCTCCCCGGCCTCCACGTGCAGGTCCCGCGGCAGCCAGGTGTCGAGCTGGTCGACGTTGGCGGCCTGGTCGAAGACGTGCTCGGGCTGGGCGGGCATCGTGCGGGAACGCTCGTACTCGGTCATCGCGTACGGTCCTTGCTCTTCGGGGCTGTTCGGGACGTACAGCGCACGCGTGCCCTGCTCCGCCCGGCCTAAGCCAGGTGTCCCACGCCGGCCACGACGACGGCACCCGGCCCCACCGCGACCTCGATGCCTTTGCGCTGGTGAAAGTAGCGGCAACGTACCGCAGGACGGCGGCGTCCGCGCGCCTTGCGCGCACCGGGCTTCCCGGTGGCGGAGGGGACGGGCGCGCACGCGGCCGATGCGCCGAGGCCCGCACGACACCACCAGGGATTCCGCCGAGCCCGGGCGCGGGACGTGGTCGGCGTATGTCTGGCGGGCGAGGAACCGACCGTCGTCCACGCCGGCGCCGACGGCCACCGGTGCCAGGGAGCCGCCGACGGGCAGCCCGGCGTAGTACAGGCCGGGGAGCGCGCCGAGCACCCCTCCGCGCCGCGGGGGTGCCCCGTGGTCATCCAGCGCCTCGTCCGGCAGGATCCGGTAGTCCGGCCCGAACCCCTGCGCCACACGCGCCCCGGGCCCGTTGCCACGAGCCCCGCCCCCGCGCCGCCCACCGGACCGGCCCGCCGCCACAGTCTTGCGAGGCGCCCCTCGCCAGGCATAACTTCACGCTGGCGCCGCGGTACGCACGCGTCGCCCACCCCGTGCGCGCAACGGACCCCCACAGGCCGGAGCCCCTCATGACCGCCTCCCTTCTGCGCACCCCGGAAACGCCCGTTCTCATCGGCCGAGCGGAGGAACTGCGCTCCCTCGTGGACGCGGTGGCGCGCCCGCCGTCCGTGGCCCTCGTCGAGGGAGAGGCCGGCATCGGCAAGACCCGACTGATCCACCAGGCGCTGCGCCACCCCGCCGTGCGGGGCCGCCGCGTTCTGGTGGGGCGGTGCCGTCCGCTGCGCGAGCCCTTCCCGTACGGGCCGGTCCTCGACCTGCTGCGCCACCTGGCCGACGCGGTGCCCGCCGCGCTCGACCCGGTGTGCGGCGCGCTCCGCCCCTACCTGCCGGAGCTCGCCGACCGGCTGCCGCCCGCGCCCGAGCCCCTGCACGACCCGCGGGCGCGCGGACACCGGCTGTTCCGCGCGGTGCGCGCGCTGCTCGACGCGGCCGGCCCGGCCGTGCTGGTCGTGGAGGACCTGCACTGGGCCGACGACGGGACCCGGGACCTGCTGCGGTTCCTGGTGGACGACCCGCCGGACGCGCTGTCGGTCGTCCTCAGCCACCGCCGCGAGGAACTGCCCGGCGCCCGCCTGCCCTTGGGGCGCGCCTACCGTCACCCGCCCGGCACGACGGCGGTGACCCTCGCGCTGGGCCCCCTGGACGTGGGTGCCGTACGCGACCTGTGCGCCGCCCTCACCGGCACCCCCGAGGTCTCCGAGGCGTGGGCGGCCGAGCTGCACCGGCGCACCGCGGGCATCCCGTTCGTGGTGGAGGAGGTCGTCCGCGCGCTGCCGGTGGACCTCCGCGGCACCGGCCGGGCGGGGCACGAGGCCCTGGACGCGCTGACGGTCCCCACCGCGCTGCAGGAAGCCATCGCCGACCGCATGAGCGTGCTCTCGCCGATGGCCACCGCCACCGTGCACGCCGCCTGCGTGCTCCGCGTCCCCGCCGGCGAGGCGCTCCTCGCCGACGTCGTACGCGGGACGGTGGGCAGGGCCGCGTCGCCACAGGACGCGGCTGCCGTACGGGAGGCGCTCCTGGCCGGTGTCCTGCACGAGTGGGACGACGACCAGTACGGGCTGCGGCACGCCCTCGCCCAGCAAGCCGTCTACGCGAGCCTGCCGGGACCCGACCGGCGCAGGCTGCACCACCGCGCGATGCGGGCCCTGGCGGCACAGGAACCCCAGCCCCTGGTGCAACTCGCCCACCACGCCCGCCGGGCGGGCGAGCTCACCCAGTGGCAGCTCTACGGCGAGGCGGCGGCGGCCTCGGCGCGCGGCACGGGCGACCTGACCCTCGCCGTGGAGATCCTGGAGGAGCTGCTGTCCGACGGCCGCCTGGGGCGCATGACCTGTGCCCGCATCGCGGTCGACCTCAGCCGGGACGCGGTCGTCGGCCTCACCCACCGCAGGGCCACGGCCCTGCTGCGCCGCATCGTGCAGGACCCGGACCTGCCCGAGGGGCTGCGCGGCGAGATCCGGCTCCACCTGGGGCTGCTGCTCTACAACCAGGCGGGCCGGTACGAGGAGGGCCGCATCGACACCGAGCGCGCGGTCCACGAACTGCGCTACCGGCCCGCCCTCGCCGCCCGCGGGATGGCCGCCCTGGCCATGCCGGCGTGGGGCGACCGCCCCTACCACGTGTACGAGCACTGGATCGAGCAGGCCGAACGGCTCGCGGCCCGGGAGCCCGGCCCGTCGGTGTGCACCGCCGTACGGGCCAACCACCTGGCGCTGGCGATGTACGCGGGCGACCCGGAGGTCTGGGAGCAGGCCGAGCACCTCATCGACACCGCCGGGCCCGTGGGCGACCGCCGCCAGGTGGCCCGGGCCTGCGGCAACTTCGCCGACGCGGCCACGTGCCTCGGCCACTACCGCGCGGCCCACCGCTTCCGCAGGCTCGGGCGGCGGCTGGCCACCGAGTGCGGCGCCGCGTTCCTCTCGGGCATCGTCGAGGGCACCGCGCTGCGCCTGGACTGGTACGAGGGCCGATGGCAGGGGCTCGCGGGGCGGGCCCGGCGCGTCCTGGACGCGGTGCAGGGCGTCTCGGGCATCGCGGCCGACGCGCACCTCGTCCTCGGCCTGCTCGCCTCCACGCGCGGCGAGTGGGACGAGGCCGCCACGGAGCTGCGCGCGGCCGGGCTCTCGGCACCCCACAACGCCCCGGCGCCCGTCCTCGCGGCCGCCTCCGGCGCCATGGTCCGTCTCCTTGCGGCCCGGGGCGAGCACACCGAGGCCCGCGTCGAGGCCGAGCGCGGCATCGCCAGGATCCGCCGCAAGGGCATCTGGGCGTGGGCGGGGGACCTGGCGCCGATGGCCGTGGCCGCGCTGGTCCACGACGGCGGCCTGGCCGACGCGGAGCGGGTCACCGCGGAACTGGCCGACGGCATCGCGGGACGCGACGCCCCCCTCGCCGCGGCCGCCCTCGACGCGTGCCGCGGCGTCCTGGCCGCAGGCCACGGCCGCGCCGAGGAGGCCGCCGTGTCCTTCGGCGCGGCCCGCGCCGCCTACGCGGCCCTGCCGCAGCCCTACTCCGCGGCCC
>NZ_BNBT01000040.1 GCF_014656095.1 Streptomyces longispororuber | reverse complement strand
GGCCCCGGCCCGGCGCCCGGGCCCGCGCGGCCGCCACCGGCCCGGCGCCGCTCACGCCCATCCAGAGCTGGCTGTTCGACACCGCCGCCGCGCGCGCCGGGCACTTCGCGCAGGCCCTGTCGGTGGAACTGCCCGCCGACTGCGACGCCGGGGCGCTGGAGGACGCCCTGAACGACCTGGTCGCCCACCACGACGCGCTGCGGTCGCGCTTCGTCGCCAGCGAGGCCGTGACCGAGGCCGGTGCCGATGAGGGCGACGGTGACGGTGCCGATGCGGGTGCCGGTGCCGGTGCCCGTGCCCGTGCCCGTGCCGACCGCGCTCGCGTCGGTGCCGGTGCCGGTGCCGCCGAGGAACCCCTGAGCCCGGCACCCGGCGTCCGCTGGCACATCGACGACGACGCGCCCCGGCTGCGGCTCGCGCGCCACACCGGGCCGGACACCGACACCCCGCACTTCGGCCCCTTCGACCTGGGCCGGGGCCCGCTGCTGCGGGCCGTCCTGCACGAGCGGGGGGACGGCGCTCCCGTCCTGCACCTGGCCGTGCACCACCTCGTGGTCGACGGCGTCTCCTGGCGCGTCCTGCTGGAGGACCTCGACCGGGCGTACCGCGCCCGCCGCGAGGGCCGTGACGGCGCCGCCGCCCTGCCCCCGAAGTCCTCCCCGCTGCGCGAGTGGGCCCGGCGCCTTGCCGCGTACGCCCAGGACGGCGGCTTCGACGCCGAGGCGGCGTACTGGGCCGAGGCCGTCGCGGGCGCCGAGGCCGTGCTCCCGGCGGACCTGCCGGGCGCCAACACGTACGTCACGCAGCGCGCGGTGACCGTACACCTCACCCCCGAGGACACCTCCGTCCTGCTGCGCACCCTGCCCGACACCTACCGCACCCGGGTCAACGACGTGCTCCTGAGCGCCCTGGGCCGGGCCCTGTGCGCGTGGACCGGGCACGAGCGGGTCCTGGTGGACGTGGAGGGGCACGGGCGCGAGGAGCTGTTCGCCGACGTCGACACCAGCCGCACCGTCGGCTGGTTCACCACCCGCCACCCCGTGGCCCTCGCCGTCGCGCCCGACGCGCCCTGGGACGGCGTCCTGAAGCAGGTCAAGGAGCACCTGCGCGCGGTGCCGCGGCACGGCCTCGGGCACGACGCCCTGCGCCATCTGGCCCGCCCCGGGGCGCTGCCCGAGGCGCCCGCCGCGCACATCAGCTTCAACTACCTGGGCCGCTTCGGGCTCACGGGCGACGCCGACGGCCTGTACCGGGCGGCGTTCCGCCCGCTGGAGCTGGACGCCGACCCGCGGGCCGAGCGCCCGCACGCCCTGGAGGTCGTGGGCCGACTGGACGGCGACGTCCTGGAGTTCACCTGGTTCTACTCCGACGCGGTGCACCACGAGGCCACCGTCGCCGGCGTGGCCCGGCGGTTCGCCGACGCGCTGACCGGGATCGCCCGGCACGCGGCCCGCCCCGGCGCCGGTGGCCGCACCCCCTCCGACTTCCCGCTCGCCCCGCTCGACCAGGCGGCCGTGGACCGGCTCGCCGGGGACGACCCCGCCACCCTGGAGGACGTCCACCCGCTGACGCCCACCCAGGCGGGCATGCTCTTCCACGGCCTGTCCCAGGACGACCAGAGCGTCTACTTCCAGCAGCTCTCCTTCGACCTGGAGGGCGTCCCCGACCCGGCCCTGCTCGCCGCGGCCTGGCAGCGGGTCACGGACCGCACCCCGGTGCTGCGCGCCCGCGTCGCCTGGCAGGACGTACCCGAACCCCTCCTGGTGGTGCGGCGCGACGTGCCGGTGCCGGTCACCCACCTGGACTGGCGCGGCCTGCCCGCCGACGAGCGGGCGCGCCGCCTGCGGGACCTCCTCGACGCCGACCGCGCGCGCGGCGTCGACCTGGCGCGGGACCCGGTCCAGCGGCTGGTGCTCGCCCGGATCGCCGACGACGCCGTGCACGTGGTGTGGTCCTTCCACCACCTCGCGCTGGACGGCTGGAGCCTGTTCCAGGTCCTCTCCGACGTCTTCGCCTGCCACGCCCAGCTCTCCGGGCGCGCCCCCGGCGACGGAGCCCTGCCCGAGCGCCGCCCGTTCCGCGACTACGTGGCCTGGCTGCGCGACCGCGACTGGGCCGGGGCCGAGGAGCACTGGCACCGGCGCCTCGCCGGTCTGGCCGAGCCGACCACGCCGCCCTACGACCGCGAGCCCCGCGAGACCCACCGCGCCGAGTCCTCCGAGGGCGTCAGCGTCCGCGTGCCGGAGGCCACCACCCGCGCCCTGGAGGACCTGGCCCGCACGGCGGGCCTGACCCTCAACACCCTGGTGCAGGGCGCCTGGGCGCTGCTCCTCAGCCGTCAGACGGGCCGTGACGACGTCGTCTTCGGCACCACCGTCTCCGGCCGGCCCCCCGAGCTGCCCGGCGCCGAGGACATCACCGGCCTGTTCATCGCCACCCTGCCCACCCGGGTCACCGTGCCCCGTGAGGGAACGCTCCTCGACTGGCTGCGCTCCCTCCAGCACGAACAGAGCGAGGACCGCCGCTTCGACTACGTGCCGCTGACGCGGATGAAGGCCTGCACCGAACTGCCCGAGCGCGTCGGCCTGTTCGACACCATCGTCGTCTTCGAGAACTACCCCGTCGACGACGGCCTCGCCGCCGCCCACGGGCTGCGGCTGAGCGGCCTGGACGGCATCGAGACCACCAACTACCCGCTTAGCCTCGTGGCCTACCCCGGCGCGGAACTCACCCTGCGCCTGGGCTACGACCCCGCGCTGTTCGACACCGCCACCGCCGAGCGGACGGCGGAGTACCTGACCGTCCTCCTGGAGGGCATGGCCACCGGCCCCGAGCGCGCCCCCGCGCGGCTGCCGCTGCTGACGCCCGACCGCCGCCGCCAGGTCCTCGACGAGTGGAACGACACCGCCGCCGAGGTCCCCGAGGCCACCGTGGCGGAGCTGTTCGCCGCCCAGGTGCGGCGGACGCCCGACGCCGTGGCCCTGGACGCCGGGGACGAACGGCTCACCTACCGCGAGCTGGACGCCCGGGCCGAGGCCCTGGCCGCTCGCCTGGCCGCGCACGGCGTGGCCGTCGAGGTGCCCGTGGGCGTCCTGATGGACCGCTCGGTCACCCTGGTCGTCACGCAGCTCGCCCTCGTCCGCACCGGCGGCGTCTTCGTCCCCCTGGACGGCAGGGCGCCGCACGAGCGGCTGCGGCGCATGCTGGCCGAGGCGGGCGCGCGCCTGCTGCTCACCGACGCCGCCTGGGAGGACACCGCCCGCGAGGTGCTCCCGGACGGCACGGTCCTGCTGCCGGACGGCGCCCCCGGAGCCACCGCGCTTCCGGGCGGCACCCGCGCAGGCGCCCTGCCGGACCGGACCATCGCCCCTGCCGTCCCCGTGCGGCCGGACAACGTCCAGTACCTGATGTTCACCTCCGGCTCCACCGGCACCCCCAAGGGCGTCGCCGCGCGCCAGCGCGACGTCGCCGCGCTCGCCCTCGACCGGTCCTTCACCGGTCACGACCGGGTCCTCGTGCACTCCCCGCACGCCTTCGACGCCTCCACCTACGAGCTGTGGGTGCCGCTGCTGCGCGGCGGCACGGCCGTCCTCGCCCCGGCGGGCGAGGTGGACGCCGCCGTCGTCCGCCGGGCCGTCACCGAGCGGGGCGTACGCCACCTGTGGCTCACCGCGGGCCTGTTCCGGCTGCTCGCCCAGGAGGACCCCGCCTGCCTGCGCGGCGCGCGGGAGGTGTGGACCGGCGGCGAGGCCGTGCGGGGCGCGGTGGTGCGCCGCGTCCTGGAGGCCTGCCCCGACCTCACCGTCGTCGACGGCTACGGCCCCACCGAGACCACCACCTTCGCCACCCGCCGCGCCTACCGGACCGGGGACCCGCTGCCCCCGGTGCTGCCCATCGGACGCCCCCTCGACAACACCCGCGTGTACGTCCTCGACGAGGCGCTCCAGCAGCAACCACCGGGCGTGCCAGGGGAGTTGTACGTCGCCGGGGCCGGTCTCGCCCGCGGCTACGCGGGCGACGCCGGGGCGAGTGCCGCGCGCTACGTGGCCGACCCGTTCGGCCCGCCCGGCGCCCGCATGTACCGCACCGGCGACGTCGTGCGCTGGAGCGGCGACGGCGAGCTGGTCTTCGTGGGGCGCGCCGACGACCAGATCAAGATCCGCGGGTTCCGCGTCGAGCCCGCCGAGATCGAGGCCCGCCTCACCGCGCACGCCGACGTCGCCGAGGCCGTCGTCTCGGTGTACGAGCACGCCGGCCGCAAGCGCCTGGCCGCCCACCTCGTACCGGCGCGGGCCGAGGGCGCGCCCCCGGCGGCCGACCTGCGCGCGCACCTGTCGGCCGACCTGCCCGACTACATGCTGCCCGCCGCGTTCGTGAGCGTGCCCGCGCTGCCGCTGACCGCCAACGGCAAGGTCGACCGGCGCGAACTGCCGGAGCCCGACTGGTCGGCGGCCGACACCGCCTACCGCGCACCCCGCACCGAGGCCGAGCGGATCCTCGCCGACATCTGGGCGGAACTCCTCGGCGTGGAGCGCGTCGGCGCCGACGACAACTTCTTCATGCTGGGCGGCGACTCGATCCTCAGCATCCAGGTGGTCTCCCGCGCCCGCGCCGCCGGTCTGGGCCTGACCCCCAGGGACCTGTTCCGCCACCCGACGGTCGCCGCCCTGGCCGCCGCCACCGGCACCGCGCGGACCGTCGCGGGGACCGGCCCGGTCTCCGGCGAGGTGGCGCTCGCACCCATCCAGCACTGGTTCCTCGACGCCGCGCCGCGGCGCCCCGAGTTCTTCGACCAGGCCCTCGTCGTGGAGACGGACGACGACGTCGACCCGGACGCCCTGGCCCGGGCCCTGACCGCGCTCTGGGAGCACCACGACGCCCTGCGCTCCCGGTTCGTACGCCTCGACGACGGAGCCGAGGGCAGCGGCACCGAGAGCAGCGGCACCGGCGGCGCGTGGCGCCAGGAGTGCCCCGCCCCCGGCACGGCGGCCCCCGAGTTGCTGCGGGTGCACGACCTGCGCGGCCTTACCGCCGCTGCGGCCGAGGAGGCCGAGGCCCGGCTCACCGCCGCGGCCCACGCCGCCTTCCGCCTGGACACCGGCCCGCTGCTGTGCGCGCGCCTGTTCCTCGGCGGCGGCCGCCCGCGGCTGCTCCTGGCCGTGCACCACCTGGTCGTCGACGGCGTCTCCTGGCGCGTCCTGCTCGAAGACCTCGACACCGCCTACGCGCGGGCCAGGGCGGGGGAGCAGGTCACCCTGCCGGAGCGCACCACCTCCGTGCAGGAGTGGACCCGGCGGCTGCGCGCGCACACCGAGGCCGACGGCTTCGCCGCACAGCGCGAGCACTGGCAGACCGTCGCGGGACACTGCGCCGCACCCCTGCCCGTGGACCTGCCCGTCGACCAGCCCACCGCTCAGCCCGGCGACCACCCGAGCGACCCCGGGCACGACCCCGCCGACGCCAACACCATGGCCGACGCCCGCGCGGTCACCGTACGCCTGGACCGCCGGCACACCGACGACCTGCTGCGCACGGTCCCCGGCGCCTACCGCACCCGCATCGACGACGCCCTGCTCACCGCCCTCGGCCGGGTCCTCACCGCGTGGACCGGACACCGCACCGTGGCCGTCGGCCTGGAGGGGCACGGCCGCGAGGACCAGCTCTTCGACGACGTCGACCTGTCCCGCACCGTCGGCTGGTTCACCAGCCTGTACCCGGTGGCCCTCACCGTGCCGGACGGGGACTGGGGCACCGCCCTGAAGTCCGTGAAGGAGCAGGTGCGCGCGGTCCCGGACCGCGGCATCGGCTACGGCGCCCTGCGCCACCTCGCCCGGGACGAGCGGCTGCGCGCCGCCCCGGCCCCCGGCATCAGCTTCAACTACCTGGGCCGGTTCGACTGGTCCGCCGGGGGAGGGGCGCTGGTGCGCTCCGTGCCCGGCGGCCTCGGCGGCGCCGAGGCGCCCGAGGCTCGGCGCCCGCACCTGCTGGACGTCGTCGCCCGCGTCGCGGACGGCGAACTGGAGATCACCTGGTACTACGGCCGCCGCCTGCACCGCGAGGAGACGGTGGCGCGCCTCGCGGACGGCATGCTGCGCGCCCTGCGGGACATCGTCGCGCACTGCCGCCGCGACGGCGTCGGCGGCCGTACGCCCTCCGACTTCCCGCTGGCCCGCGTGGACCAGGAGACCCTCGACCGGGTCGTCGGCGACGGCGGCGACGTCGCCGACCTGTACCCGCTCACGCCGATGCAGGCGGGCATGCTCTTCCACAGCCTGCTCGACCCCGACGCCCGCGCCTACGTCAACCAGGTCCAGTTCGTGCTGCGCGGCGTCACCGACCCGGGCGCCCTGGCCGAGGCCTGGCAGCACACGGCGGACGCCAACCCGATGCTGCGCACCCGCCTGGTGTGGCAGGAGACCGGCGAACCCCTCCAGCTCGTGCGGCGGCGGGCCACCGTGCCCGTCACCCACCACGACTGGCGGGGCCGGAGCGCCGAGGACGTCGCCGCGCAGACCGAGCGGCTCCTCGCCGAGGACCGCGACGCCGGGATCGACCTGGGCGAGGCCCCGCTGATGCGGCTCGCCCTGATCCGGCTGGCGCCGGAGCGCGTACGCGTGGTGTGGACCTTCCACCACGCCCTGCTCGACGGGTGGAGCGCCGCCCAGGTCTTCGACGAGGTGTGCGAGCGGTACGCGGCCCTGACCGCGGGCCGCCGCCCGGACGTCCCCGACCGCGCGCCCTTCCGCGACTACCTGGCCTGGCTGGCGCGCCGGGACACCGCGCGGGCGGAACGGTACTGGCGCGAGGCGCTGGCCGGGTTCTCCGTGCCCACCGAACTCCCGCGCGACCGCAGGGCCGAGGAGGCCCACCGCGCCTCGTCCTCCGGCTCGGTCCACGTCACGCTCGGCCCCGACGTGTCCGCCCGGCTGCGCGCGACGGCGCAGCACGCGGGCCTGACCGTCAGCACCGTGCTCCAGGGCGCCTGGGCGCTGCTCCTGTCGCGGTACGGCGGCGGGGACGACGTGGTGTTCGGCACCACCGTCTCGGGCCGCCCCGCCGAACTGCCCGGCGTCACCTCCATGGTCGGCGTGTTCATCAACACCCTGCCCACCCGGGCGCGGATCGACGGCCGCAGGCCCCTCCTCGACTGGCTGGGCGACCTCCAGGCCGCGCAGTCGGAGTCCCGGCGCCACGACTTCGTCTCCCTCGCCCAGATCCAGACCTGGAGCGACGTGCCCGGCGGCACCAACCTGTTCGACAGCATCGTGGTCTTCGAGAACTACCCGTTCGACGCGGACGCCGTGGCCCGCCACGGCCTGGCCGTCGAGCAGGAGCGCGACCTGGAACCCACCAACTACCCGCTCAGCGTGGTGGTCGCTCCCGGCGACGACCTCGCGGTCCTGCTCGACTACGACCCGCAGGCCTTCGACGCCGCCACGGTCGAGGCCCTCGGCGCGAGCCTGCGCACCCTGCTCACGGAGATGGCCACCGACCCCGGCCGCCGCCTGGACGAACTCCCGCTCCTCGACGACGGCCGAGCCCGCGCGCTCCTCGACCGCTTCGGCGGCCGGACCGTCCCGGCGCCGCCCAAGGTGCTGCCCGACGTGTTCGGGGAGCAGGCCGCCCGCACCCCCGACGCCGTCGCCGTGCGCTGCGGCGCCGAGCGCCTGACCTACCGCCAGCTCGACGAGCGCTCCAACCGCCTGGCCCGGCTCCTCGCCGGCGCCGGCGCCGGACCCGAGCGGTTCGTCGCCGTGGCCCTGCCGCGCACCGCCGACCTCGTCGTGGCGCTCCTCGCCATCCTCAAGAGCGGCGCCGCCTATCTGCCGGTGGACCCCGGCTACCCCGCCGAACGCCTCGCCTTCCTCTTCGACGACGTACGCCCCGAAGCGGTCGTCACCAGCACGGCGAGCGCCGGGAGGCTGCCGGACGGGCCCTGGACCCGCGTCGTCCTCGACGACCCGGAGTGCGCCGCGCGCCTGGCCGCCCTGTCCCCGGACGCGATCGGCGACGACGAGCGGCGCGGACGGCTGCTGCCCGGCCACCCCGCCTACGTCATCCACACCTCCGGCTCCACCGGCCGCCCCAAGGGCGTCGTCGTCGCCCACGCGTCGGTCGTGGCCCTCACCGACTGGGCCGCCACCGCCTTCGCCGACCGCGGGCTCGACCACGTGGTGGCCTCCACCTCGCTCAACTTCGACGTGTCGGTGTTCGAGATCTTCTCCCCGCTGCTCGCGGGCGGCAGCGTCGAGGTCGTCCACGACCTGCTGGCCCTCGCCGAACGCGAAGGGCCCTGGCGCGCGGGCCTGTTGAGCGCGGTCCCCTCCGCCCTGGGGCGGCTCCTGGCGGAGGACACCGTCCACGTCACCGCCGACACCGTCGTCCTGGCCGGGGAGGCCCTGCCGCCGCGGACCGTCCGCGACGTCCGCGCGGCCGTGCCCGGCTGCCAGGTCCTCAACATCTACGGGCCCACCGAGGCCACCGTCTACGCCACCGCCCACACCTGCGACCCCGAGGCCCCCGACCGCGTCCCGCCCATCGGCAGGCCCGTCGGCGGGGCCCGCGCCTACGTCCTCGACGAGCGGCTGCGGCCGGTGCCCGTCGGCGCGCCCGGCGAGCTGTACCTGGCCGGCACCGGTGTCGCCCGCGGCTACCTGGACCGCCCCGCCCTGACCGCGTCCCGCTTCCTGCCCGACCCCTACGGCCCGCCCGGCAGCCGCATGTACCGCACCGGCGACCGCGTGCGCTGGAGCGCCGACGGGGACCTGCTCTACCTCGGCCGCGGCGACGACCAGGTGAAGGTCCGCGGCTTCCGCATCGAACTGGGCGAGGTCGAGGCCGCCCTCGCCGGGCACCCGGACGTGGCCGCGGCCGCGGCCCGCGTGGTGGAGCGCGACGGCCACCGGCGCCTCGTCGCGTACGCGGTGCCCCGCGGCCCCGCGGCCCCGGCCCCCGCCGAGCTGCGCGCCTTCCTCGCGCGGACGCTCCCCGACCACCTGGTGCCGTCCGTGGTGACGCCGCTGGAGCGACTGCCGCTCGGCACCACCGGCAAGCTCGACCGCCGCGCCCTGCCCGACCCGGTGTGGGCCGCCCCAGCAGCCGGCAGCGCCAGCCCCCCGCGCACCGCCGCCGAGAAGACCCTCGCCGCGATCTGGGCGGAGGTCCTCGGCGTGCCCGAGGTCGGCACCGAGGACAACTACTTCGCTCTCGGCGGCGACTCCATCCTCGGCATCCAGATCGTCTCCGCCGCCCGCAGGGCGGGCCTCGCGCTCACCCCGCGCCACCTGTTCCGCCACCCGACGGTCGCCGGACTCGCCGCCGCCGCGGAGGACCTGCCCGCCCCCGCCGCCGCGGCCGACCAGGGCCCCGTCGTCGGCGAGGCCCCGCTCACCCCGGTCCAGCACTGGCTGTTCGACACCCTGCCCGGCGACCCGGCGCGCCTCACCCAGGCCGTCTCGTACCACCTGGCCGCCGACACCGACGAGACGGCGCTGCGCACCGCCCTGGCCGCCGTCCTCACCCACCACGACGCCCTGCGGCAGCGCTTCCCGGCCGACGGCGACGGCCGCAGGCATCAGCACGGCGCCCCGCCCGGGGCACCGCCCCACCTGGAGACGCACACCCTGACCGGCGGCGCCCCCGAAGCCGCCCTGCGCGCGCTCACCGACGCCCTGTGCGACGGTTTCGACCTGGACACCGGGCCCCTGGTGAAGGCCGCGCTGTGCCACCTGGACGACGACCGGCGGCCCGTCCTGCTGCTCGCCGCGCACCACCTGGTGGTGGACGCGGTGTCCTGGCACCTCCTCCTGGAGGACCTGGACCGCGCCTACCGGGCCGTCCGCGCCGGGCAGGAGCCGGACCTCGGTCCCAAGACCACCTCCTTCCAGGCCTGGGCGCACCGCCTGGCCGCCCACACCCAGGCCGGCGGCTTCGACGCCGAACTCGCCCGCTGGAGCGCCCTGTCCGACACCGCGCCGCTGCCCGTCGACCGCGGCGGAAGCAACGCCGGCACCTGCGAGGAGACGGTCACCGCAGGCCTGGACGGCGACGAGACCCGGCGCCTCCTCCAGGACGTGCCCGACGTCTACCGCACCCGCGTCAACGACGTCCTGCTGTGCGCCCTCGGCCGGGTTCTGGCCCGCTGGACGGGCCGCGACCGGGTCACGGTGGCCCTGGAGGGCCACGGCCGGGAGCACCTCTTCGACGACGTCGACCTGTCCCGCACCGTCGGCTGGTTCACCAGCATGTTCCCCGTGGCCCTCGACGTGCCCCGGGACGCGGACACCGGCACCGCCCTGAAGTCCGTCAAGGAGACCCTGCGGGCCGTCCCGCACGGCGGCATCGGCTACGGCGCCCTGCGCCACCTGCACCCCACAGCCGGACAGCACCTGCCCGCCCTGCCGCAGATCGCCTTCAACTACCTGGGCCAGCAGGACGCGGCCACCGCCGCGGGCGGCCTGCTCCACGCCCCCTGCGACGGCCTCACCGGCGGCGCCGACCGGACGGCCGACCGGCCGCACCTCATCGACGTCCTCGGCCACGTCACCGACAAGCGCCTGGAGTTCACCTGGTCCTACTCCCGCGAGGTGCACCACCGCGACACCGTCGCCCGCCTCGCGGCCGAGCTCACCGACGAACTG
The DNA here is from genome assembly GCF_014656095.1 of Streptomyces longispororuber. Taxonomy (GTDB): domain Bacteria; phylum Actinomycetota; class Actinomycetes; order Streptomycetales; family Streptomycetaceae; genus Streptomyces; species Streptomyces longispororuber. Next base: position 48,925 of record NZ_BNBT01000040.1, on the reverse strand, counting down.
CGGGCGATCGTGGCGCACTGCGCGACGCCCGGCGCCGGCGGCCGCACGCCCTCCGACTTCCCGCTCGCCTCCCTTGACCAGCGGGCCGTCGACCGCCTGGCCGGCACCGGCGGCGACGTGACCGACATCTACCCCCTCACCCCGACCCAGACCGGCATGGTCGTCCACGGCATGGACGAACCGGGCGAGGGCCTGTACACCGAGCAGATCACCTTCGTGGCCGACGGCGTGCGCGACCCCCGGCTGCTGGCCGCCGCCTGGCAGCACGTCGTCGACCGCACCCCCGTGCTGCGCACCGCCGTCGCCCTGAGCGGGGTCCCCGAACCCCTCCAGGTCGTGCGCCGGGACGTCACCCTGCCCGTCACCACGCTCGACTGGAGCGCCCTGCCGCCCCAGGACCGCGCCGCCGACCTGGAGCGGCTGCTGGCCGCCGACAAGGCCCGCGGCATCGCCCTCGACCAGGCGCCCCTGCTGCGCGTCACCCTGATCCGGCTCGGCCCCGACGAGGTCCGCGTCGTGTGGACCTTCCACCACGTCCTCCTCGACGGGTGGAGCGTCTTCCACGTCCTGTCCGACGTCATGGCCGCCCACGCGGCCCTGGCCCGCGGCGAGGAACCGCACCTGCCCGAGCGCAGGCCCTTCGGCGACTACGCCGCCTGGCTCGCCGCCCGCGACAACGACCGCGCCGAGGAGCACTGGCGCGGCGTCCTCGCCGACCTCACCGCGCCCACCGCCCTGCCCTACGACCGCCGGCCCGCCCAGGGCGCCACCGCCCGCTCCGGCACCTGGCTGTCCCAGCGGCTCCCGGAGGACGACACCCGGCGCCTGGCCGACTTCGCCCGCCGCCACCGGCTCACCCTCAACTCCGTCGTGCAGGGCGCCTGGGCGCTGCTGCTGTCCCGGTGGAGCGGCGAGCAGGACGTGTGCTTCGGCACCACCGTCTCCGGCCGGCCCGCGGACCTGCCCGGCGCCGACACCATCACCGGCCTGTTCATCACCACCCTGCCCGCCCGGGTCACCGTGGACGGCGCCGCCCCGTGCGGCGCGTGGCTGCGCCGCACCCAGTCCGCGGCGGCCGAGGACCGGCTCCACGCCCACGTACCGCTCACCGACCTGCACGCCCTGAGCGGCGTCCCCGCGGGCACCCCCCTCTTCGACAGCCTGGTGGTGTTCGAGAACTACCCCGTCGGCGACGCCACGGCGGGCGCCCACGGCGTCCACGTCCGCGACCTCGACGCCCGCGAGGCCACCAACTACCCGCTCACCGTGGTCGTCTCGCCCGGCGAGCGCCTCGCCGTCGAACTGGGCCACGACCCCCGCTACCTCACACAGTCCACCGCGCGGGCGCTCGCGGCCCAGCTCCTGCACACCCTGCGCGCGCTCGCCGCCGCCGAGGACGACACCCGCCTGGACGCCGTCGAGATCCTGCCGCCCGAGGACCGCGAGCGGCTGCTGCACGGCCCCGCGCGCCCCGCGCTCGCCCCGGCCGCCCCGGCGACGCTGCCCGCCCTGGTCGAGGCCGCCGTGGACCGCACCCCCACCGCGACGGCCCTCACCGCACCGGGCCTGTCCCTCACCTACGCCGACCTCGAACGGCGGGCGAACCGCCTCGCCCACCGGCTCATCGCCCGCGGGACCGGCCCCGGCGACCTCGTCGCCCTCGTCCTGCCCCGCTCGGCGGACATGGTCCTCGCCCAGCTCGCCGTCACCAAGGCGGGCGCCGCGTTCCTGCCCGTGGACCCGGGCTACCCCGCCGAGCGGGTCGCCCTGATGCTGCGGGACGCGCGGCCCGCCGAGACCCTCGACGCGGAGCAGGTCGCCGCCCTCCTCGCGGCCGCCCCCGACACGGGCGACCACCGGCCCGCCGACACCGACCGCGTCCGCCCGCTGCACCTGGACGACCCGGCGTACGTCATCTACACCTCCGGCTCCACCGGCACCCCCAAGGGCGTCGTCGTCACCCACCGCGGCCTGGCCGCCTTCGCCGCCGCCGAGGCCGCGCACTACCAGGTCGCCCCCGGTGACCGGGTCCTCGCCTTCGCCACGCCCAGCTTCGACGCCTCCGTCCTTGAGCTGTGCATGTCCCTGCCGCACGGCGCCCGCCTGGTCGTGCCCCCGCCCGGGCCGCTGCTCGGCGCGGAACTGGCCGAGGTGCTGCGCCGCGAGCGCGTCACCCACACGCTGCTGCCGCCCGCCGCGCTCGCCACCCTGCCGCCGGACACCCCCGGCACCCTGCCCGACCTGAAGACCCTGACCGTCGGCGCCGACGCCTGCGGGCCCGAACTGGTCGCCCGCTGGGCCCCGCACCACCGCATGGTCAACTCCTACGGGCCCACCGAGGCCACCGTCGTCGCCACCTGGTCCGCGCCGCTGACCCCGGACGGCGGCGCCCCGCCCATCGGCCGCCCGCTGCCCGCCACCGGCGCCTACGTCCTCGACGACCGGCTGCGCCCGGTCCCCGACGGCGTGGCGGGCGAACTGTGGCTCGGTGGACCGGCCCTGGCCCGCGGCTACCTGAACCGGCCCGCCCTGACCGCGGCCCGGTTCACCGCCGACCCGTTCGGCCCGCCCGGCTCCCGCATGTACCGCACCGGCGACCTCGTCCGCCGCGACAGCCACGGCGAGCTGCACTACCTGGGCCGCACCGACCACCAGCTCAAGCTCCGCGGCCACCGCATCGAGGCGGGTGAGGTCGAGGCCGCCCTCACCCGCCACCCGGGCGTCCTCGACGCCGTGGTGAGCGTCCGCGAGGACGAGCCGGGCCTGCCGCGCCTGGTCGCCCACCTGCTCGCCGCGCCCGGCACGCAGCCGCCCACCGCGGCCGAGCTGCGGGCCGAGGCCGCCCGCACCCTGCCCGGCCCGATGGTCCCCTCGGCGTACGTCGTCCTCGACCGCTTCCCGCTCACCGAGAACGGCAAGACCGACCGGGCCGCCCTGCCCGCGCCCCCGCCCGAGCAGGAGCGGACGAGCGGCCACGTCGCGCCGCGCACCCCCACCGAGGAGGCCCTGGCCGCCCTGTGGGAGGAGGTCCTCCAGGTGACCGTGGGCGTGGAGGACGACTACCTCGCGCTCGGCGGCGACTCCCTGCGCGCCCTGCTCATCGCCTCCCGGGCCAACGACGCCTTCGGCGTGAGTCTCACGCCCCGCGACGTCCTGGTCCACCGCACCGTCGCCGCCCTGGCGGACGCGGTGGAGGAGCAGATCCTGAGCGAACTCGAAGACGCCGCACGCGGCGACAGCGACCACGACGAACGGTGAGGACCTCCAGACCATGACGTCTTCGAAGCGAGACCGCGCCGCGGCCCTGCCCAAGGACCTCCAGGAGGCACTGCGCCGCCGCCTCGCCGGGCGCGCCGCCGCGACCGGCACCCCCGCACCGGACGGGGCGGCCCCGGAGGCGGCGCCGCCCGGCATCCCGCGCGCCGACCGGACCGGTCCGCTGCCGCTGTCCTTCGCGCAGCAGCGGCTGTGGTTCCTCGACCGGCTGCGGCCCGGCGACGCCCGCTACAACAGCGCGGTGGCGCTGCGCCTCACCGGCCCGCTGGACCGCGCCGCGCTCTCCCGCGCCCTGGACACCGTCGTCGCCCGCCACGAGGCGCTGCGCACCACCTTCCAGGAGACCGACGGCCGCCCCGCGCAGACCGTCCACCCGGCCGCCCCGGTCCCCCTGCCCGTACAGGAGGTGACCGCACCCCCCGGCACCGACCCCGCGGCCGCCCTGGAAGCGGCCCTCCTGGCCGCGTACGACCGGCCCTTCGCCCTGGCCACCGGACCGCTCCTGCGCGCCCTGCTCCTGCGCGACCCCCAGGGCGACGAGCCCTCGCACGTGCTGCTCCTGACCGCCCACCACATCGTCACCGACGGCTGGTCGATGGGCGTGGTCCTCCAGGAGCTGTGCACCGCGTACGACGCCCTGGTCCGCGGCGCCGAACCCGACCTGCCGCCGGTGGCCACCCAGTACCCGGACTTCGCGGTCTGGCAGCGCGAACGGCTCTCCGGCGAGCGCCTGGAGCGCCACCTCGCCCACGGGGCGCGGCGGCTGGCCGGCGCCGTGCCGCCGGAGCTGCCCCTGGACCGGCCGCGCGGCGGCGAGGAGTCGGGCGCGGGCGCCGTCCACACCTTCACCGTCCCCGCCGCGACCACGGCCCGACTGCGCGCCCTCGCGACCGAGCGGCACACCACGCTGTTCACGTCCCTGGTCGCCGCCTGCCAGGCGCTGCTCGCCCGCTGGTCCGGCCAGGACGACATCACCGTCGGCTCCCTGACCCCCGGGCGCCCCCGCACCGACCTGGAGCGCGCCGTCGGCTTCTACGCCAACACCGTGGTGCTGCGCACCCCCGTCGACCCGGACGGCACCTTCCGCGACCTGCTCGACGCCGCCGCCGAGACCGTCAACGACGCCTTCGCGCACGGCGACACGCCCTTCGAACGGCTCGTGGAGGCCGTCGGTTCGACCCGCGAGCCCGGCCGCAACCCCCTGTTCGACGTGATGGTGCTGCTGCACCCCGAGCCGCCCACGGCCCCCGGCCTGCACGGGCTCACGGCCGCGCCCGTGACCGTGCCCCGCCGGGCCGCGACCTTCGACCTCAGCGTCGAGTTCGTGCCCGACGGCGACCGGCTCACCGGCCTCCTGGAGTACCGCACCGACCTGTTCGACGCGGCCACCGCCGCGCGCATGGCCGACCAGCTCCTGCGGCTCCTCGACGCCGCCGCCACCGCGCCGGACCGCCCCCTGGGGGCGCTGCCCCTGCTCTCCCCGGACGAGGCGCGCCGCCTCACCCAGGACTGGAACGCCACCGCCCTGGAGGTCCCGGACACCCCCGTCCCCGTCCTCTTCGCCCGGCAGGCGGCCCGTACCCCGGACGCCACCGCCCTCGTCGCCGGTGACGAACGGCTCGACTACGCCACGCTCGACGCCCGCGCCGACCGCCTCGCCCGGCACCTCGCCGCCCGGGGAGCGGGCCCCGAACAGCTCGTCGCGCTGCGCCTGCCGCGCACCGCCGACATGGTCGTCGCGATGCTCGCGGTGTGGAAGTCCGGCGCGGGCTATCTGCCCCTGGACCCGGCGCTGCCCGAGGAGCGCGTCCGGTTCCTGCTGGACGACGCGCGCCCGGCCCTGGTCCTCGACGAGGCCGCGCTCCGGGACCTGCCCGCCGCCGACTCGCCGGATGCCGCGCTCGGTACCCCGGATGCCGCCCCCGACACCCCGGGCGCTGCGTCTGACGTCCGGGAGGCCGCGCCCGGGCGCCCGCTCGCGGCGCCCCACCCGGACACCACCGCCTACGTCATCTACACCTCCGGCTCCACCGGCCGCCCCAAGGGCGTCGCCGTCTCCCACCGCTCCCTGGCGAACCTCCTCGCGGGCCACCGCGCGGGCTTCGTCGCGGACGCCGGCGGCGGCCCGCTGCGGGTGGCGCTGACCGCGTCGTTCTCCTTCGACACCTCCCTGGAGGGCGTGCTGCTGATGGTCGACGGCCACCCGCTGCACCTCGTCGACGAGACCACCCGCCTCGACGCCGCCGCCCTGGTCGCGTACGTCGTCGCCCACCGGATCGACTTCCTCGACCTGACGCCCTCGTACCTGCGCCAGCTCCTGCCCGCCGGGCTGCTCACCGACCCGCGCCACTGCCCGCGCGTCCTCATGCTCGGCGGCGAGGCGATCGGCCCCGCCCTCTGGCGCGACCTGGGCACCCACCCGCGGGTGACGGCGTACAACTTCTACGGCCCCACCGAGTGCACCGTCGACGCGCTCGCCCACCGCGTCACCGGCGAGGGACGCCCCCTGGTGGGACGGCCCTTGGCCAACGTCCGCGCGTACGTCCTCGACCAGCGCCTGCGGCCCGTGCCGCCCGGCGTCGGGGGAGAGCTGTACCTGGCGGGCACCCAGGTCGCCCGCGGCTACGCGGGCCGGCCGGGCCTCACCGCGGCGCGGTTCCTGCCCGACCCGTTCGGGCCGCCCGGCAGCCGCATGTACCGCACCGGCGACCTGGCCCGCTGGACCGCCGACGGGCAGCTCGACTACCTCGGGCGCGCCGACGACCAGGTCAAGGTGCGCGGCCACCGCATCGAGCCCGGCGAGATCGAGGCGGTGCTCCTGGACCAGCCGGACGTCGCCGCGGCCGCCGTCGTCGCCGTGCCCGACGCCCAGGGGCACCTGCGCCTGGCCGCCTACGTCACACCCGCGCCGGACGCCGAGGGCCTCGCCGCGGAGGCGGGCTCGGCAGCGGGCTCGGGTTCCACGGCGGGCACGGGCGCGGGCACGGCGGCGGAGGCGGGCCCCGCCGCGGGCGCGGGCCGCCCGACCGCGTCCGCGCTGCGGGCCGCGTGCCGCCGCGTCCTGCCGGACCACATGGTGCCGTCGTCGTTCACCGTGCTCGACGCCCTGCCCCTGACCACCAGCGGCAAGCTGGACCGCCGGGCCCTGCCCGCCCCCGACCTCGACACCGCCCCGCGCGAGCGGGAGTACACCGCGCCGCGCACCCCCGACGAGGAGACGCTGGCCGCCATCTGGTCGGAGGTCCTCGGCGTCGCCCGCGTGGGCGTCACCGACAACTTCTTCGAGCTGGGCGGCGACTCGATCCTCAGCATCCAGGCCGTCTCCCGGGCCCGCGCCGCCGGGCTCCGCCTGACCTCGCAGGACGTCTTCCGCCACCAGACGGTCGCCGACCTGGCCGCCGCCGCGTCCCGGCGCACCACCGCCGTGCCCGCGCCCCGGCGGCCGCGCCCGGACGGGCCCGCGCCCCTGACGCCCATCCAGGAGTGGTTCTTCGCCACCCACGGCCCCCTGCGCCACTTCAGCATGTCCCTGCTGCTCGACCTGCCGTACGACCTCGACGAACAGGCCTTGGAACAGGCCCTCGAAGCCGTCGCGGCCCACCACCCGGCGCTGCGCACCCGCTTCGCCCGCACCGGGGACACCTGGCGGCAGCACCCCGGCGAGGGCCCGGCCACCGGCCTGCTCACGCGCCACGACCTGCCCGCCTCCGGTGCCGCGCCCGCCAGAGAAGCCGCCGCCGAGGCCGCCCGCGCCGCCCTCGACCCGGCCACCGGCGCCCTGCTGCGCGCGGCCCTGCTGCGTCCGGGACGCCCCGGGGAGCGGCCCCAACTCTTCCTCACCGCCCACCACTTGGCGGTCGACAGCGTCTCCTGGCGCATCCTCCTGGCGGACCTGGAACAGGCCTACCGCCAGGCCGCCGCGGGCACGCCCGTGCACCTGGAGCCCGCCACCACGCCGTTCACCGACTGGGCCGCGCACCTCTCCCGCCGGGTCAGGGACGGCGACCTCGACGGGGACCTGCCCGCCTGGGCGGCCGAGGCCGCCGAGCCGCGCACCCCGCTGCCCGTCGACCGCCCCGGCACCCCGCTCGCCGGATCGGTGCGCACCGTCCGCGCCCGGGTCGACCGCGCCACCACCGAGGCGCTGCTGCGCCGGGTGCCCGGCGTCTACCGCACCCAGGTCAACGACGTGCTGCTCAGCGCCCTGGGCCGGGTGCTCGCCGACTGGGCGGGCAGCGAGCGGATCACCGTCGCGCTGGAGGGCCACGGCCGCGAGGACCTCGGCCCCGCCCGCACCGGGGCGCCGAGCACGGACGTCACGGACGGCACTCGCACCGGGGCGCCCAGCACGGACGTCACGGACGGCACTCGCACCGGGACGCCCAGCACGGACGTCACGGACGGCACTCGCACCGGGGCGCCCAGCACGGACGCCACGGACGGCACTGACATCGCGCATGCCACAGACGTCACCGACATCGCGGACGACACCCTCGACCTCTCCCGTACGGTCGGCTGGTTCACCACCCAGTACCCCGTCACGCTCTCCCCGGCCGGACCGCCCGCTGCCCCCGACTGGGCCGCCACGCTCAAGGCCGTGAAGGAACGGCTGCGGGCCGTGCCCCGCCGCGGCCTGAGCTTCGAGGCGCTGGCCCGCCTCGGCTCGCCCGACCCGGCCGCCCGCGCCCTGCGTGACCTGCCCCTGCCGCAGGTCTCCTTCAACTACCACGGGCAGTGGGACACCTCCGGCGGCGGGGACTTCGCCCCGGTCGCGGACGTGCCCGGCCGGGACCTCGCGCCCGACGAGCCCCTGGACCACCTCCTCGACGTCACGGCCGTGGTGGCCGACGGCGAGCTGGAGTTCACCTGGCACTACAGCGACCAGGTCCACGACGCGGGCACCGTGCGGCACCTGGCCGACGGCACGGTCGCGGCCCTGGCCGCGATCGCCGAGCACTGCGCCCTCCCGGACGCGGGCGGCCGCACGCCCTCCGACTTCCCCCTGGCCCGCCTCGACCAGGCCGGGGTGGACCGCCTCGTCGGCGACGGCCGCGGCGTGGAGGACCTGCTCCCGCTGACGCCGCTCCAGGAGGGCATGCTCTTCCACCGCCTCGTCGGCGGCGAGGACGACGTGTACGTCGACCAGGCCGCCCTGCTCTTCGAGGGCGTCGCCGACCCGGGCGCCTTCGCCCGGGCCTGGCAGCGGGTCACCGACCGCACGCCCGCGCTGCGCACCTCCGTGGTCTGGGAGGACGTACCCGTCCCGCTCCAGGTCGTGCACCGCGAGGCCCGCGTGCCCGTCACCCACCTGGACTGGCGGGACACCGAAGGGCTGCCGGAGTCCGAGCGCGCCGCCCGGTTCGCCCGGCTCCGCGCCGACGACCTCGCCCGCGGCATCGACCTGACGACCGCGCCCCTGATGCGGCTCACCCTCATCCGGCTGCCCGGCGACCGGCTGCACCTGCTGTGGACCTCCCACCACCTGATCCTGGACGGCTGGAGCCTGGCCCAGGTGCTCACCGAGGTGTGCGGGGAGTACGCGGCCCTCACCACCGGCGAGGCCGCCGAGCCGCCCGTGCGCCGCCCCTTCGCCGACTACGTGCGCTGGCTCGCCGGCCAGGACGGCACCGCCGCCCGCGCCCACTGGAGCGGCGTCCTCGCGGGCTTCGCCACCCCGACCCCGCTGCCCGTCGACCGCCCCCTCGGCGAGGCGCACCGGGCCCGGTCCGCGGACGTGGTCACCGCCGGGCTGCCCGACGCGGCGTCCGCCCGCCTCGCCCGCACCGCCCGCGCGGCCGGACTCACCGTCAGCACCGTGGTGCAGGGCGCCTGGGCGCTGCTGCTCGCCCGGCACGCCGCCGAGCGGGACGTGGTGTTCGGCACCACCGTGTCGGGCCGCCCCGACGACCTGCCCGGCGTGGAGTCGATGGTCGGCATGTTCATCAACACCGTGCCCACCCGCGTCCGCGTCGAGCCCCACCGCCCGGCGGCCGACTGGCTGCGCGACCTCCAGCAGGAGCAGGCCGCGGCGCGGCGCTTCGCCGCGGTCTCCCTGGCCGAGCTGACCGCGCTGAGCGACGTGCCCTCGGGCACCCCGCTGTTCCACTCCATCGTGGCCTTCGAGAACTACCCCTTCGACGAGGCCCGCACCGCCGGCTCCGGCGTCCGGCTGGCCGACGTCACCTCCCGGGACGCCACCAACTACCCCCTCGTGCTCCGCGCCTACCAGGGCGAGCGGCTCGGCTTCGACCTGGCCTACGACCCCGGCCTGTTCGACCCCGCCACCGCCCGGGCGCTCGCCGACCGGCTGTGCCTGCTGCTCACGCAGCTCGCCGACGACCCCCGCAGGCCGCTGCGCGCCCTCACCGCGACGACCGCCGAGGAACGGCGACGGCTCCTGGCCGACGCCACCGCGCACGACGGCCCCCACGCCACCCTGGTCGACCTGTTCGAGGCCCAGGCGGCCCGCACTCCCGACGCCACCGCGGTCACCTGCGGGGGCGACCACCTCACCTATGCCGCGCTCGACGCCGCCGCCGGCCGGCTCGCCCACCGCCTGGCCGAGGCGGGCGCCGCCCCCGAGCGGTACGTGGCCCTCGCCCTGCCGCGCTCCACCGACCTGGTGGTGGCGGTCCTCGCCGTCCTCAAGACGGGCGCGGCCTATCTGCCGATCGACCCGAAGCTGCCCGCCGACCGCGTCGCCCACCTGCTGCGCGACGCCGCCCCGGCGGTCCTGGTCACCACCACCGGCACGGCCGGACGCGCCGCGGGCGCCGACGTCCCGCTGCTGCTCCTGGACGACGCGGCACTCCGCGCCGACCTGGACCGGCGCCCGGCCGGCGGCCCCGACCCGGCCCGCCGACCCCTGCCGGACCACCCCGCCTACGCCATCTACACCTCCGGCTCGACCGGGCAGCCCAAGGGCGTCGTCGTCCCGCACGCCAACGTCGTCCGGCTGTTCACCCGTACCCGGGACTGGTTCGGCTTCGACGAGCACGACGTGTGGACCCTGTTCCACTCCTACGCCTTCGACTTCTCCGTGTGGGAGCTGTGGGGCCCGCTGCTGCACGGCGGCCGGCTCGTCGTCGTGCCCGACGACACCGCCCGCTCCCCGGAGGACTTCCTGCGCCTGCTCGCGGACGAAGGCGTCACCGTCCTCAACCAGACCCCCTCCGCCTTCCACCCCCTGGCCCGCGCCGACGCCGACCACCCCGAGCTGAGCGCCCGTCTGGCGCTGCGCACCGTCGTCTTCGGCGGCGAGGCCCTGGACACCGACCGGCTCGCCGACTGGTACGCGCGCCACCCCGACGACGCGCCGCGCCTGGTCAACATGTACGGCATCACCGAGACCACCGTGCACGTCACCTACGAGCCCCTGGCCCGTACGACGGCCCGCACCGGCACCGCGAGCCCCATCGGCACCGCCATCCCCGACCTGCGCGTGTACGTCCTCGACGACGACCTCGCCCTCGCCCCGCCCGGCGCCGTCGGCGAGATGTACGTCGCGGGCCAGGGCCTGGCCCGCGGCTACCTCAACCGCCCCGGCCTGACCGCGACCCGCTTCCTGCCCGATCCCTTCGGGGCGCCCGGCAGCCGCATGTACCGCACCGGCGACCGCGCGCGGCGGCGCGCCGACGGCACCCTGGAGTACCTGGGCCGCGCCGACCAGCAGGTGAAGATCCGCGGCTACCGCATCGAGCCCGGCGAGATCGAGGCCGCCCTGCGCGCCCACGCGGACGTCGGCGCCGCCGCGGTCGGCGTCCACGAGGACGCCTCAGGCACCCGCCGCCTGGTCGCGCACGTCGTCGGCTCCGGCGGGCACCCCGCCCCGGCCGCCGCCGCCCTCCGCGCCCACCTCGAACGGCTACTGCCCGCCCACATGGTGCCCGCCGCCTACGTGCCGATGGAGCGGCTGCCGCTCACCGTCAACGGCAAGCTCGACCGCAAGGCGCTGCCCGCCCCCGGCGCGGACGGCTACGCCACCGGTGGCGACCGCACGGCGCCGCGCACCCGCGCCGAACACCTCGTCGCCGCCGCCTGGGCGGACGTCCTCGCCACCGGCGACGTGGGCGCCGACGACGACTTCTTCGCCCTCGGCGGCGACTCCATCCTCGCCGTCCGCGTCACCTCCCGGCTGCGCGCCGCCTTCGGCACCGACGTGTCGCCCCGGCTGCTCTTCACCCACCCCACCGTGTCCGCCCTGGCCGCCGCCCTCGGCGACCCCGACGGCCCCGACGGTGCGACCGACGCGACCGCCGCCGACACCATCCCGGCCGCCGACCCGGACACGGCGCCACCGCTGTCGTACGCCCAGCAGCGCCTGTGGTTCCTCGACCGCTTCGAACCGGGCAGCACCGAGTACACGACCCTGTCCGCGCTGCGGCTGCGCGGCCCCCTCGACCTCGCCGCCCTGCGCACCGCCCTGGACGGCCTGGTGGCCCGGCACGAGGCCCTGCGCACCACCTTCGCCGAACACGACGGCCGGGCCCGCCAGGTCGTGCACCCGCCGCACCCCGTGGACCTGGCACTCGACCACCTCGCCGGGGACGCCGACGTGGACGCCTACCTGGAGCGCGTGGCCGCCACCCCCTTCGACCTCGCCACCGGGCCCCTGCTGCGCGCCCGGCTCGCCCGGCTCGCCGCCGACGACCACCTGCTGGTCCTCGCCGTGCACCACATCGTCACCGACGGCTGGTCCCTCGGCGTCCTCGGCCGCGACCTCGGCGAGCTGTACGCGGCCGCCCGCGAGGACCGCCGCCCCGACCTGCCCGAGCTGCCCGTGCGCTACGCCGACTACGCCGCCTGGCAGCGCGCCCGCACCGACCAGGCCGAGGAGCAACTCGCATACTGGCGCGAGACCCTGGCCGGGCTCGAACCGCTGGAGCCGCCCACCGACCGGCCGCGCCCCGCCGTGCGCACCCGCGACGGCGCCCTGGTGACCTTCACCCTGCCCGCCGAGCTGACCGAGCGGCTGCGCGCCACCGGCCACACCGCCGACGCCACCCTCTACATGACCCTGCTGACGGCCTGCCAGGTGCTGCTCGCCCGCTGGACCGGCCAGCAGGACATCGCCGTCGGCACCGTGACGGCGGGCCGCGACCGCGCCGAACTCCACGACGTGGTCGGCATGTTCGTCAACACCCTGGTCCTGCGCGGCGACGTCCGCCCCGACCGGACGTTCCGCGACCTCCTCGCCCAGGCGCGCACCACCGTCCTTCAGGCCTTCGCCCACCAGGACGTGCCCTTCGAGCGCGTCGTGGACGAGGTGCGGCCCGAGCGCGACACCAGCCGCACGCCCCTGTTCCAGGTCATGGTCGCCCTGCACAACCTCGGCACCCGGGCCCCCGAGCTGCCCGGCCTGGACGTCGCCCCCGTCACCCCGCCGGTGCGCAACGCCACCTTCGACCTGGCCTTCGACTTCGTCGAGCACGACGGCGGCCTCACCGGCCACCTGGAGTACAGCACCGGCCTGTTCGCCCCCGACACCGCCGAACGCCTCGCCGCCCGCCTCCAGCTCCTCCTGGAGGCCGCCGCCGACGACCCCGACCAGCAGGCGGGCGCGCTGCCGCTGCTCACCGCCGCCGAACGGCACCAGGTCCTCCAGGAGTGGCAGGGCGGCGCCGCCCCCGCCCCGGACACCACGTTCCCGGCCCTGTTCGAGGCCCAGGCCGCCCGGACCCCGGGCGCCACCGCCCTGGTCGCCCGGGACGCCACGCTCGACTTCGCCGCCCTCAACGACCGCGCCAACCGGCTCGCCCACCACCTGATCGCCCTGGGCGTCGGCCCCGAGCGCACCGTCGCCGTCCGACTGCCGCGCACCTGCGACCTGATGGCGGCCGTCCTCGCCGTCCTCAAGGCGGGCGGCACCCTGCTCTGCCTCGACCCCGACCTGCCCGAGGAGCGCGTCGCGTACCTCCTCGCCGACGCCGCGCCCCGCACCCTCCTCACCGCCGAGGCGCTGCGCGAGGTGCCCTGGGACCACCTGCCCGCCCACGACCCCACCGACGCCGACCGCCTGGCACCGCTGCGCCCGCAGCACGCCGCGTACGTCATCTACACCTCCGGCTCCACCGGCCGCCCCAAGGGCGTCGCCGTGGAACACCGCCACCTGGTCAACCTCTGCCACGACCACCGGGACGCCCTCCTCGCCGCGCACACCGCCGACGGCCGCCGCCTGCGGGCCGCGCTCAGCGCCTCCTTCTCCTTCGACACGTCCTGGGAGGGGCCGCTCCTGATCGCCCTCGGCCACGAGGTCCACCTGATCGACGAGGACGTCCGCCTGGACCCCGAGGCCTTCTGCGCCCAGGTCGCCGACAGCGCCCTCGACCTCGTCAACGTCACCCCCTCCTTCCTGCGCGAACTCACCGCCGCCGGACTCCTCGCCCCCGGCCGCCACCACCCGCGGCTGCTCCTCGTCGGCGGCGAGGCCGTCGGCACCGACACCTGGCGGGAGCTGTGCGCGGCCCAGGACCTCGGCGTCACCGCGTACAACGTGTACGGGCCCACGGAGTGCACCGTCGACGCCGTCTACGGCCGCTGCGCCGAGCGGCCCGACCGCCCCGTCATCGGCCGCCCCGGCCGCGGCCTGCGCGCCTACGTCCTCGACGGAACGCTGCGGCCGGTGCCGCCCGGCACCCCGGGCGAGCTGTACCTCGCGGGCCGCCAGGTCGCCCGCGGCTACGCGGGGCGGCCCGGCCTGACCGCCACCCGCTTCCTCGCCGACCCCTACGGCGCGCCGGGGGAGCGGATGTACCGCACCGGCGACCTCGCCCGCTGGGACGGCGACGGCCTCCTGGAGTTCCTCGGCCGCGCCGACGAACAGCTCAAGGTCCGCGGCTTCCGCATCGAGCCCGGGGAGGTCGAGGCCGCGCTGACCGCCCACCCGGACGTCGCCGAGGCCGTGGTGACCACCCGCGAACACGGGGGCCGCACCCTCCTCGTGGCGTACGTCGTCCCCGCCGGGGAGCGCACCCCGGAGGGCGACGAGCTGCGGCTCGGGCTGCGCCGGACGCTGCCGGACCACATGGTGCCCCAGGCGTTCGTGCCGCTGACCCGCATCCCGCGCACCAGCAGCGGAAAGACCGACCGCCGCGCCCTGCCCGCCCCGCCCGCGCCCACCGACACCGGGACGCCCTACGTGGCGCCCCGCCCCGGCACCGAGGAGCGCCTGGCCGCGATCTGGGCCGAGGTCCTCGGCGTCGACCGGGTGGGCGCGCGCGACAACTTCTTCACCCTGGGCGGCGACTCGATCCTCAGCATCCAGATCGTCTCCCGCGCCCGCCGCGCGGGCCTCACCGTGACCACCAAGGACGTCTTCCGCCACCCCACCGTCGCCGAACTCGCCCTGCGCGCGGGCGAATCCGCGCCCGACGCGCCCGACGCGGGCACCGCCGAACCGGCGACGGCGCCCCTCACCCCGATCCAGCACTGGTACCTCGACGGCCGCCGCCCCGGCGACACGCCGCGCTTCACGATGACCCAGCGCCTGGAACTGGCCCCCGGCACCGACCTGCCCGCCCTGGCGCGCGCCGCCGACGCCGTCGTACGCCACCACGCGGCCCTGCGCACCCGCTTCCGCCACATCGAGCACGGCTGGCACCAGGAGCCGCTGCCCGAGCCCCCGCCCGGCGCCGTCACCACCCACGACGTGTCCGGCCTGGACGACGCGGAGCTGGAGGCCCGGGTCCAGCACACCACCGACGGGGCCCAGGCCGCGCTCGACCCGGCCGAGGGGCGCGTCGTGCGCGCCCTGCTCTTCGACCGCGGCCCCGGCCGCCCCGCGCAGCTCGTCCTCACCGCGCACCACCTGGTCATCGACGGCGTCTCCTGGCGCATCCTCCTCGCCGACCTGGAGACCGCCCACCGCGCCGCCGCCGCGGGCCGGGCCGTCGCACTGCCCCCGGTGGGCACCTCCTACGGCCACTGGGCCACCCGCCTCGAAGCCCACACCCGCTCCGGCGCCCTCGACGCCGACCTGGACCACTGGACCCGGACGGCCACCGCCCCCGCCGAGCTGCCCGCGGGCCGCCCCGGACCCAACACCCAGCGGACGGCCGCCACCCTCACCGTCACCCTCGGACGCGACGAGACCGACGCGCTGCTGCGCCAGGTCCCCGACGTCTACCGCACGCAGGTCAACGACGTGCTGCTCAGCGCCCTCGGCCGCACCCTGGCCCGCTGGTGCGGCCGCCACCAGGTCCTGCTCGGGGTGGAGGGCCACGGCCGCGAGGACCTCTTCGACCACGTCGACCTGTCCCGGACCGTCGGCTGGTTCACCGCCGAGTTCCCCCTCGCCCTCACCGTCGACCCCGACGCCGACTGGCGCGACACCCTGCGCTCCGTCAAGGAGCAGCTCCGCGCGGTGCCGCTGCGCGGCCTGAGCCACGGCGCGCTGCGCCACCTGCTGCCCGACAGCCCGCTGGCCGACGCGCCCGCGCCGCGGGTCGGCTTCAACTACCACGGGCGGTTCGACACCGCCGGGACCGGCGAGGACGCCCTCTACCGCGCCTCCCTGCCGCCCGCGGGCCGCGACACCGACCCCGACGAGACCCGGCCCTACCTCCTGGAGGTCACCGGCGTCGTCCAGGACGGACGCCTCGAACTCGGCTGGACGTACCCGAGCGCCGTCTACGACGAGGCCACCGTGCGGCACCTGGCCGAGGACATGCGCGCCGCGCTCGGCGACATCGCCGCGCACTGCGCCCGCCCGGGCACCGGCGGCCGCACCCCCTCCGACTTCCCGCTCGCCCGCCTCACCCAGGACCAGCTCGACCGCCTCGTCGGCGACGGCCGGCACGTCGCCGACGTCCTGCCCCTGACACCGCTGCAGTCCGGCATGCTCTTCCACGGCCTCGTCGACACCCAGGGCGCCTACTTCGACCGCACCGCGGTCCGGCTCTCCGGCGTGCGCGACCCCCGCGCCTTCGCCACCGCCTGGCAGCAGCTCGCCGACCGCACGCCCGCGCTGCGCACCAGCGTCCACTGGCACGGCCTGCCGCACCCCGTGCAGGTCGTCCACCACCACGTGGAGCTGCCCGTCACCCACCTCGACTGGCGCGACCTGCCACCCGGCGCCCGCGCCGAGGCCGTCGAGCGCCTGCTCGCCGAGGACCGCGCCGCGGGCATGGACCTGACCACCGCACCGCTCACCCGCATCACCCTGGCCGCCCTGCCCGGCGACGAGGTGCTGCTGCTGTGGTCCTCCCACCACCTCGCCCTGGACGGCTGGAGCACCGGCCAGCTCCTCACCGAGGTGTGCGAGCGCTACGCCGCCCTCACCGGCGGCCCCCAGGCGGCCGAACCGGTCCGGCGGCCCTTCGCCGACTTCCTCCACTGGCTCGCCGGCCAGGACCAGGACGCGGCCGAACGGCACTGGGCCGAGGCCCTCGCCGGATTCACCGCCCGCACCCCGCTGCCCTACGACCGCCCCCCGGCCGAGGCGCACCGCGCCCGCTCCGAGGCCGCCGTGCACCACACCCTGGCCGAGGACGCCTCCCGGCGCCTGAAGGAGACCGCCGCCCGCGGCGGCCTCACCGTCAACACCGTGGTGCAGGCCGCCTGGGCCCTGCTCCTCGCCCGCCACAGCGGACGCGACGACGTGGTGTTCGGCACCACCGTCTCCGGCCGCCCCGCCGAACTGCCCGGCGTCGACACCATGATCGGCATGTTCATCAACACCGTGCCGACCCGGGTCCGCGTCCCCGCCACCGGCCTCCTGCCCTGGCTGCGTGACCTCCAGGAGCAGCAGAGCGACGCCCGCCGCTTCGACCACGTCGCCCTGCCGCGCATCCAGGCGCTCAGCGGCGTCCCGGCGGGCGAGGCCCTGTTCGACAGCATGGTGGTGTTCGAGAACTACCCCGTCGACGAGTCCGCCACGGCCCGGACCGGCGTCCGCGTGGAAGAGGTGCGCGCCGACGACGCCACCACCTTCCCGCTGTGCCTGCGCGCCCACCTCGACGACCGCCTCGGCTTCGACCTCGCCTACGACGCCGCCCTCTTCGACCGGGCCACGGTCGAACGCGCCGCGGCCCGCCTCGCCGGCCTCCTCACCCGCCTCGCCGACGGCCTCGACGGCGACGTGGCCGGCCTCGACCTGCTCACCGCGGACGACCGTGACCTCCTGGCCGCCTGGCACACGCCCGCGGACCGGACACCGCCCGGCACCCCCGTGGCCCTCTTCGCCGACCGGGCCCGCCGCACCCCGCACGCCGTCGCCGTGCGCGACGGCGACCTGCGGGTGACGTACCGCCAGCTCGACGACTGGTCCGACCGCGTGGCCGCCCGGCTGCTCACCGGCGGCCTGCGCGCCGAGGACCGCGTGGCCCTGCTCATGGACCGCTCCGCCGAACTCGTCGCCGCCCAGCTCGCGGTCCTCAAGGCGGGCGGCGCCTACCTGCCGGTGGACGCCCGCGCCCCCGAGGAGCGCCGCCGCGCCCTCCTGGAGCGGGTCGGCGCCACGGCCCGGCTCACCACCGCCGCCGTCACCGCCGCCCGCCCCGGCGCCCCCGGCGGCCCCACCGCCCCGGCCACCCACCCGGACCGGCTCGCCTACGTCATGTTCACCTCCGGCTCCACCGGCGAGCCCAAGGCCGTCGCGGTGCGCCACCGCGACGTGGCCGCGCTCGCCACCGACAGCCGCTTCGCCGACGGCGCCTGCGCCCGCGTCCTGCTGCACTCGCCCGTCGCCTTCGACGCCGTCACCTTCGAGGTGTGGGCGCCCCTGCTCACCGGCGGCACCGTGCTGGTGGCCCCCGGGGGGACCGTCGACGCCGCCCTGCTGCGCCGCCTCGCCGGCGACGAGGGGCCGACCGCGCTGTGGCTCACCGCCGGGCTCTTCCGCCTCCTCGCCCAGGACGCGCCGGACTGCTTCACCGGACTGCGCCAGGTGTGGACCGGCGGCGACGTCGTCCCGGCGGCGGCCGTGCGCCGCGTCCTCGCCGCCTGCCCCGGCCTGACCGTCGTCGACGGCTACGGCCCCACCGAGACCACCACCTTCGCGACCTCCCATGCCCTCACCGACCCCGCCGCCGTCCCCGCCGCCGTCCCGATCGGCCGGCCGCTGGACGCCATGCGCGTGTACGTGCTCGACGCCCGGCTCAGGCCCGTCCCGCCGGGCTGCGCGGGCGAACTCCACGTGGCCGGGGAGGGCGTGGCCCGCGGCTACCTCGGCCGCCCCGGGGACACCGCGGCGCGCTTCCTCGCCGACCCCTTCGGACCGCCCGGCACCCGCATGTACCGCACCGGCGACCTGGTCCGCCGCGCCGTGGACGGCACGGTCGCCTTCCTCGGCCGCGCCGACGACCAGGTCAAGATCCGCGGCTTCCGCGTCGAGCCCGGCGAGGCCGAGGCCGCCCTCGCCGCCCACCCCGGCGTCGACGACGTGGCGGTGGTGGCCCGCGAGGACCGCCCCGGCTCCCGCCGCCTGGTGGCCTACCTCGTCGGCCCCGCCGGGCAGGACCCCGACGGGCTGCGCGCCTTCGCCGGGCGGACCCTGCCTGACTACCTGGTGCCCTCCGCGTTCGTGCCGCTGCCCGCGCTGCCGCTGAGCGCCAACGGCAAGGTCGACCGCGCGGCGCTCCCCGCCCCCGAACCCGACACCGGCGCGGAGCGCACCGCCCGCGTCGAGCCCCGCACCGACGCCGAGCGCCGCGCCGCCGACGTCTTCGCCGACGTCCTGGACATCGCCAGGCCCGGCGCGGAGGACGACTTCTTCGCCCTCGGCGGCGACTCGATCCTCAGCATCCGCCTCGCCTCCCGCCTCGCCGAGGAGTTCGGCACCGACGTGTCGCCGCGCGCGGTGTTCACCCACCCCACCCCCGCCGCGCTCGCCCGCCTGGCCACCGCGGAACCGGACCCCGCCGGGCCCGGCCCCGCCATCGTCCCCGTCGCCCGCGCCACGGCCCCGATGTCGTACGCCCAGCAACGCCTGTGGTTCCTCGCCGAGTTCGCCCCCGGCGGCGCCGAGTACGTCACCGGCCTCGCCCTGCGGCTGCGCGGCCACCTCGCCACCGACGCCCTGGCCACGGCCCTGAACGGCCTGGTGGCCCGGCACGCCTCGCTGCGCACCACCTTCGACACCGTCGACGGCCACGGCGTACAGATCGTGCACGCGCCGCAGGACGTCCCGCTGCCGCTGCACGACCTGTCCCACCTGCCCGACAAGCACCGCGTCGCCCAGCTCGACCAGCTCCTGACGGACGAGCGCGTCCGCCCCTTCGACCTGCGCCACGGCCCCCTGCTGCGCACCGCGCTGGTACGGCTGGCCGACGACGACCACGTCCTCGCCCTCACCCTGCACCACATCGTCACCGACGGCTGGTCCACCGCCGTCCTCACCGGCGACCTGGCCCACCTCTACCGCCAGGCCGTCGGCGCCCCGACCGGCGAACTGCCGCCGCTGCCCGTCCAGTACGCCGACTACGCCCACTGGCAGCGCACCGCGGACGGCCCCCGGGCCGACGCCCAGCTCGCGTACTGGAAGGAGCGGCTGGCCGACGCCGAACCCCTCGACCTGCCCACCGACCGGCCGCGGCCCGCCGTGCGCACCCACCACGGCGCGACCGCCCGCCTCGTCCTTCCGCCCGCCACGGCCCGCCGTCTCGCGCGGGTCGGCAGGGACCGCGGCGCCACCCTGTTCACCACGCTCGTCGCCGCCGCGCAGGCCTACCTCGCCCGCCTCTCGGGCGGTACCGACATCGCCGTGGGCACCGTCACCTCGGGCCGCGACCGGCCCGAGGTGCAGCACCTGATCGGGTTCTTCGTCAACACCCTCGTGCTGCGCTCGCACGTGGAGCCCGAGCGGCCCTTCCCCGCGTTCCTCGACGACGTACGGCAGACCGTCCTGGACGCCTTCGCCCACCAGGACGTGCCCTTCGAGCGCGTCGTCGACGAGGTGCAGCCGGTCCGCGACACCAGCCGCACCCCCCTCTTCCAGGTCATGGTGGTCCTCCAGAACACCCCGGCGGGCGACCTCGACCTGCCCGGCCTGGAGGCCTCCGACATCGAACCGGAGCTCCAGCACGCGGCGTTCGACCTCACCCTGGAGTTCGCCGAGACCGACACCGGGGAGCTGCACGGGCTGCTCACCTACAACACCGACCTGTTCGAGGCGGCCACGGCCGACCGGATGGCCGACCAGCTCGCGACCCTCCTGACCGCCGTCGCCGACGACCCGGACCGCCCCCTGGGCGCCCTGCCGCTGACGACCGACGCCGAAGTCAAGACCCTCCTCGACCAGGGCAGGGGCACCACCCCGCCGGAGCCGGCGGCGACCCTGCCCACGCTGTTCGCACGGCAGGCGGCCCGCACGCCCGACGCGGTGGCGCTCCTCGACGGCGACCGGGAGCTGACGTACGCGGAGGTGGACCGCGCCGCCAACCGCCTCGCCCACCGTCTGATCGGCCGCGGCGTCGGCCCCGAGCGGGTGGTGGCCCTCGCCCTGCCCCGCACCGCGGAGACCGTGGTGGCCCAGCTCGCCGTCGCCAAGGCCGGTGGCGCCTTCCTGCCCGTGGACCCCGCCTACCCGGTCCGGCGCCGGGAGTTCATGGTCCGCGACGCGGGCGCCTGGCTCACCCTGGACGAACCCGCGGACGTCTGGGCGTCGGACGGACCCGACACCGAGCCCACCGACGCCGACCGCACCGCCCCCCTCACCTGCGACCACCCCGCCTACGTCATCTACACCTCCGGCTCCACCGGCACCCCCAAGGGCGTCGTGGTCACCCACCGCGGCCTCGCGGGCTTCGCCGCGGCCGCCGCCGAGCGGTACGACGCCGGGCCCGGCGACCGGGTCCTGCAGTTCGCCTCGCCCAGCTTCGACGCCTCCGTCCTGGAGCTGTGCGTCTCCCTGCTCAGCGGCGCCACCCTGGTCACCGGCGAGGAGGGGCCGCTCGTCGGCGAACGCCTGGCCCAGGCCCTCGCCGAGCGCCGGATCAGCCACACCCTCATCCCGCCCGCGGCCCTCGCCACGGTGGCACCGGAGACCGCGTCCGCCCTGCCCGCCCTGCGCACGCTCATCGTCGGCGCCGAGGCCTGCCCGCCCGACCTCGTCGAGCAGTGGGCCCCCGGCCGCCGCATGATCAACTCCTACGGTCCCACCGAGGCCACCGTGGTCGCGAGCTGGACCGGCCCCCTGACCCCCGGCACGGGCGCCCCGCCCATCGGCCGCCCGGCCGGCGCCACCCGCCTGTACGTCCTCGACACGGCCCTGCGCCCCGTCCCGCCCGGCGTGACCGGCGAGCTGTACGTGGCGGGCCCGGGCCTCGCCCGCGGCTACGCCGGCCGGCCGGGCCTGACCGCGCAGCGGTTCACCGCCGACCCGTTCGGCGCCCCGGGGGAGCGCATGTACCGCACCGGCGACCTGGTCCGCTGGGGCGCCGACGGCGACCTGCGCTTCGCCGGACGCGCCGATGACCAGATCAAGCTCCGCGGCTTCCGCATCGAACCGGGCGAGATCGAGAGCGCCCTGCGCCGCAGCCCCCGGGTGCGCGACGCGGCGGTCGCCGTGCGCACCGACAGCGGCTCCGCCCGGCTCGTCGCCTACGTCGTCCCCGCCGAGGCCGGCACGGACGCGCTGCACACGGCCGAGCTGCGCGAACACCTCGGCGAGCTGCTGCCGCTGCACATGGTGCCCTCGGTGTTCGTCCCGCTGGAGCAACTGCCCCTCACCCCGAACGGCAAGGCCGACCGGCGCGCCCTGCCCGCGCCCGGCCCCGCCCACACCGCGAGCGGCCCGCACGTGGCGCCGCGCACCGACACCGAACGCCGTATCGCCCGCATCTGGGGCGACGTCCTCGGCGTGGAGGACGTCGGCGCCGACGACAACTTCTTCCTCCTCGGCGGCGACTCGATCCTCAGCATGCAGGTCGTGTCGCGGCTGCGGCGGGAGGGCCTGCACCTGGCCACCCGCGACCTGTTCACCCACCAGACCGTGGCCGAACTCGCCGCCGTCGTGAAGACCGAGCCCCAGCGCTCCGGCGAGGGCCCGGTCAGCGGCGAGGTGCCGCTGACGCCCATCCAGGAGTGGTTCCTGACCACCCCGCGCGCCAGCCACGACCACTTCAACCAGTCGGCGCTCCTGGAACTCGCCGACACCCCCGACCCGAAGGCCCTGCGCACCGCGCTCGACGCCCTCCTCGAACACCACGACGCCCTGCGCATGCGCTTCACCCGGGAGGCCGACGGCTGGCGCCAGTACAACGCGCCGCCCAAGGACGGGGACAGTGGTGCCGAGGGGGACAGCGGGGCAGAGGGCCACGGCGGCGGTGACGGGGCTGTGCTCGTACGGCACGACCTGCGCGGGCTGCCGCCCCAGCAGGCCGACGCCGCCATGGAGAAGGCCGCCGACGACCTGCACACCGGCTTCGACATCGGCACCGGACCGCTGCTGCGGGCGGCGCTGTTCACCGGCGACCCGGGGCGCCCCGCCTTCCTCCTCCTCGTCGCCCACCACCTGGTCGTGGACGCCGTGTCCTGGCGCATCCTGGCCGACGACCTGGAGACCGCCTACCGCCAGGCCGCGGCGGGCGAGCCCGTCGCCCTGGGGGAGCGCACCACGTCCTTCCGCGACTGGGCCCGAGGGCTCGCCGCGCACGTCGCCGAGGGCGGGCTCGACCACGAACTGCCTTACTGGGAGGAGACGGTGACCGCCGACCCGCCCCCGGCCGCCGACGTGCCCGCGGCGGAGGCGGGCACCACCGGGCGGCTCACCGTGGAGCTGACCGAGGAGGACACCACGGCGCTGCTGCGCGCCGCCCCCACGGCCTACCGCACCCGCGTCAACGACGTCCTGCTGTCCGCCCTCGCCCTGGCCCTGGCCCGCTGGACCGGCCGGGACCGGGTCCGCCTCGACCTCGAAGGACACGGCCGCGAGGACCTCCTCGACGGCGTCGACCTGTCGCGTACGGTCGGCTGGTTCACCACCGTCCACCCGGTTGCCCTCCAGGTCACCGCCCCCGACGACCTCAGCGCCTCCCGGGACTGGCGGGCCCTGGTGAAGTCAGTGCGCCGCCAGTTGCGCGTGGTGCCCGGCAACGGCCTCGGCTTCGGCGCGCTGCGCACCTTCGGCCCGCCGGAGACCCGGGCGAGGCTCGGCGCCGCCGCGCACAGCCAGGTGGTCTTCAACTACCTGGGCCAGTGGGACGCCCGCCCGGACACCCCCGGCGACGGCCTGGTCCGCGCCGAGCACGGCTCCTTCGGCCAGGACCACGACCCCCGGGACAGCGGCTCGCACCCGCTGGAGGTGGTCGGCGCCGTCCAGGACGGCCGCCTGGCCTTCACCTGGCACCACCGCACCGGCCTGTACGACACGGAGGCCGTGCGCCGCGCCGCCGAGGACTTCGCCACCGCCCTGCACCACATCGCCCGGCACGCCCGCGGCAGCCTCTAGGACCACGCCCCGGGGCGCCCGCACCGCCGGTGCCCCGGGGCGTGACACCACCCACCGACCACCCCGCACCGCCGACCCGACCACCCCACCCCGACCCCGACCACCCCGCACCGACGACCCGCACCGACCGCCAACCGCCGAGCAACGAGCCACGAAACCGACGGAGGAGCCACCATGACCGAGGACAACCGCTTCCAGGTGCTGCGCAACGACGAGGACCAGTACTCGCTCTGGCCCATGGACGTCGAGATACCGGCCGGCTGGCACCGCACCGGCCAGGAGGGCACGGAGGCCGAGTGCGCCGCCTACGTCGACGAGGTCTGGACCGACATGCGCCCCCGCAGCCTGCGCGAACGAATGGAAGAAGGAGCCGGACGATGACTCCGCCGACACCACCCCTGCGCACCGCGCGCCTTGAGTTCACGCCCTACCGTCCCGAGGACGAGGACCACTTCGTCGGGCTGCTGCGCGACGAGGAGGTGTGCCGCTGGATGGGCCAGGACCGCGTGCCGGAAGCCGACATCCGCACCCTGTTCCGGGCCATCCTCACGGACGTGTACCCCCAGCGGATCTTCGACGTGTGGGGCCTGTGGCACGAGGGCGCCTACATCGGCCACGCCGAGGTGAAGAAGACCGGCAACGTCGACGGCCACGAGCTGATCACCGCGCTCGCCCCCGCGTACTGGGGCCGCGGCCTCGGTCTCGAAGCGATCCGCGGTCTGATGCGGTACGCGGCCGAGACCCTGGGCCTCAAGGAGGTCTACGGCATGGTGGGCGCCGGGAACGCCGCCAGCCTGGCGCTCTGCCGCCGCCTGGGCGCCCAGCACGTGCGGGACGTCGTCGGCGACGACGGCACGGTCACCAAGATGGTGCTGCTCTCCCTCGCGGACATGTCCCGCCCGGACGACCCCGCGGGGGACGTGGAGGCCAGGGGAGACCTCGGGGACCCCGGGGACAAGCCGTCCGGAGCCGCCGAGCCGCGGCGCGAGGGCCAGGTCACGGCCGACGGCTGACCTCCGCCCGACCGGAGCCGCCACGAGGCGGACACGGCCGCCGCACCGCCGTGCCGCGCCCCCGCGGAGCCCGACCCCTACTGACTCGGCCCGTCCGCGCCACCACGGCGCGGACGGGCCGGCTCACGGGAGGGAGTGTGTGCCTACGGCGTGTCGTCGACCGCGCCGGGGGCCAGCGCGGGGGAGGGAAAGGCGTGCCGGGCCTCGCCGCCGGACCACCACACGCCGACGGCGAAGACCGCGGCCGCCTCCAGCAGCCCCGCCCGGTCCAGGCCGCCGCACGGCAGTGGCGCGCAGCCCATCGAGTCGACCAGCTCCGTCACCACCCGGGCCGCGGCCGGGTCGTCCGCGCAGAACGGCACCGCCAGCGGCGCCCCTTCGAAGGCGGGCCGGGGCAGCGTCCACACGCTCTCGTGGCAGACGCCGAACACCTTCGCGACCCGGGCACCGGGCGCGGCCGCCGCGACGCGCGCGGCCACCGAGTCGGTGCCGCCGGACGTGGTGAGCGCCGGGCCGCCGGGGCCGGGCGCCATCGGGACGGTGCAGTCGAGCACCGTCCGCCCGGCGAGGTCCCGGGCCAGGTCCCCGGCCAGCCGTGGCGCGGCCTCCGCGGGCACGGCGACCAGCACCGTGTCGCCGTACCGCGCCGCCTCGCCCAGGCCCCCGTGCCCGGCCGCCCCGATCCGGGCGGCCGTCCCGGCCGCCGCGGCGGTGTCCCGACCCCCCACCACGACCTCGTGCCCGGCCCGCACCCAGGCCCCGCCCAGTGCCGCCGCCATGCCGCCCGCGCCGAGTATGCCGATCCGCATCGTCCCGCTCCCTTTCCTCCGGTGGTCCCTGCTGTGCTGCCTCTCGTGGTCCCCGCCACGGGGCGTCACGCCCTGGACGCTAGGCGGTCCGACGCACACCGTTCGGTACGCATCGACGTGGCAGGATCGCCCCATGCGCGAACGGGGAGCGGGACAACGAGCAAGCGGGGCAGGGCAGTCGGGCGGTCGGGAAGCGCCACGTGCGTCGTACGGGCCCGACGCGGCGGTCACCGCGGGGGACCTGGGCGGGGACCGCTTCGCCGCGGACTGCCGGGCCCGCGTCGCCTTCGAGGTCCTGGCCAACCGCTGGGACAGCGTGGTGGTCTTCGTCCTGGGCGAGGGCGGCCCCCAGCGCCCGCGGGTGCTCCTGGACCGCATCGGCGGGATCAGCCCCAAGGTGCTCAACGAGGCCCTGCGGCGCCTGGAGCGCAACGGCCTGGTGGAGCGCCGCCGTTATGCTCAGGCCCCGCCCCGCGTCGACTACCGCCTCACCGAGGCGGGCACCGCGCTGCTCACCCCGATCCGCGCGCTGGGCGCCTGGGCCGCGGCCTACGCGGACACCGTCCTCGAGGCCCAGGACCGCCACGCCCGCCCGGACGTGGGCGGTAGCCCCGGGTGACGTACCGTCGAAAGCCCCTCAACCCCGTGCTGACCTGCGGCATCACCCCGACCGCGGATTGACTTTAATTCTCCTTTACTGTTGTCTGCCCGGATGAACAGACGTATCCGCACCGCTGTGTTCCCCCTCGCCGCCGCTCTCGCCCTGAGCCTGAGCGCCTGCTCCGAGGCCGAGAAGAAGGCCGTCGACGCGGTCGACAAGGCCATCGACGAGACCTACGAGGTGACCTACGAGGTCACCGGCAAGAACATCGACGAGATCCAGTTCGCCTCCGGCAAGGGGTCGGCGTCCAACCCCAAGCTGGAGAAGGTCGTCAAGCCGGAGCTGCCGTGGAAGAAGACCGTGACGCTGCGCGGCATCATGCCGCCCACCGTCGTCCCGATCTCGACGGACCCGATCGCCGGCGACGTCGCCTGCAAGGTGATCCACAAGGGCAAGGTCCTCAAGGAGTCCACCGGCGACAAGGTCGTGACGGGCTGCATCGCGATCTCCCCGATCGGCGGCTGACCCCCGCCCGGCGGACGGACCGGGCACCGGACGTGCCGGGGCACGGGGCGTCCGGGTCCCGGCCGACGTGGTGGCCGGGACCCGGGGTGGCTCAGTCGGCCCGGCGTTCGGCCTGCTGGGGCAGGCCGAACATCAGCGCCCACATCAGGGCGAGGAGGCCGCCGACCCACCACAGCACGGTGAGGAACGCGTCGCGGTGGAGCCCGGGGTCGGACGAGCCGCCCGTGGTTGCGAAGAAGACCAGGGCGGTCAGCGCGGTGCCGAGGGCGATGCCCAGGTGCATGGCCGTGTTGAACAGGCCCGAGGCGGAACCAGCGTCCTCGTGCGGGACGCGGGCGAGCGACATGTCGGCGAGCGGACCGCTGACCATGCCGAGGCCGAAGCCGATCAGCACCACCGGGGCGGTCATCGCCGCGAGGCCCAGGTCCGCCCGACCGGAGTCGGCCTGGAGCCCGTAGGCGGCCGTCGCCGCGAGGGCGATGAGGGTTCCGGCCTGGGGCAAGCGGCGGGCGAAACGCCCGGCGCTCCTCGCCGCGATCGTCGCGCCGGCCAGCTCCCCGAGGGAGAGCAGCACGAAGGCCAGGGCCGCGTGGAAGGGGCTCATGCCCAGGCCGCGCTGGAGGTAGAGGGTCCAGGTCAGGAAGAACATCCCGCAGAGCAGGCCGTGCACGAGCTGCGCGGCCGTGCCGCCCGCGAACTGTCCGCCCCGGAACAGGGACAGGCGTACGAGGGGCGCGTCGTCCTGCTTGCCCCGCTGGTGGCGCAGGAAGGCACCGAGCGCGAGGAGCCCGGCGGCGAGCAGGGCGAAGCACCACAGCGGCCAGTGGTGGAGGTGGCCCTCGGTGAGCGGGAAGACGATCAGGACGATGGCCAGTGCGGACAGCAGCACGCCGGTCAGGTCGAGCCGGTCGGCCTTCTGGGCGGTCGATTCGGGGATGAACCGGCGTCCCAGGAGGAGCACGGCGAGGCCGACGGGCACGTTGATGAGGAAGATCGGCCGCCAGGACAGCCCGAACAGGTCGGCCTCGGTGAGCAGGCCGCCCAGCACCGGGCCCAAGACGTTGGCGAGCGAGAGGACAGCCCCGTACAGGCCGAAGGCCTTGCTGCGGTTCTGCCCCTCGAAGGTGACGTGGAGGGTGGCCAGGACCTGCGGGATCATCAGCGCGACCGCCACGCCCTGGAGCACGCGGGCGCCGATCAGCACGCCCGGGCCGGTGGCGAGGCCGCACAGCAGCGAGGCCGCGGTGAACACGACGGTGCCGGCGAGGAGGACCCTGCGCCGGCCGTGGAGGTCGCCGAGGCGCCCGCCGGTGATCAGCCCGACGGCGACGGGCAGGGAGTAGCCGGTGGTCAGCCACTGCACCGCGACCGGTCCCGCGCCGGTCGACTCCTCGATCGCGGGCAGTGCGGTGAGGACGACCGACTGGTCGAGGATGTCCATCAGCTCGGCGACCAGCAGCACCAGAAGGGCGATCCGGGCTGCCAGGGCCATGCGCGGGTGGTGGGGTGCCGGGTGGTCCGGGGGCGGGGTGGTGTGCTGCGGCTCGCTGCCGAGCGCGGAGGAAGACACGACGGGAACTCCTGATCCAAGGAATCGGGGAGCCCTGCCGGCAGCCGCACCGGGGCCGGAGAACACGGAGCCCGGGGCAGACGGCAGAGCTGCACCCGGGAGAAAGACAGAGAACTGCGGGGGAGGGGTGGCGCGACTCAGGCCTGCGCGACGTCCGCCCCCGGACACGTGCGACACGACAGCACGTGGGGAACGCGGACGACTACAGGGCCTGGTGGATAGGACGTCACCTCAAGACTGCGCAGAAGGAACAGGAACTCCGGTAGGAGCAGGAACTCCGGTAGGAGGAGGAACTCCCGTACGGACGGGAACTCCGGCCACCGCCACCGACAGCTCGGCGCAGGGACCCGTCCACGATACGGCACCCCCCGGCTCCGCCGCACGCGATATCGGCGACCGCCCGCCGCTGGACCGGCACGGTGCCGGGCCCCCGCTGCCGCGAGCGCCCCCTTGCCCGGGCAGGATCACTGCTCCCGCCCGGGGCCGGGTGGCTCGCGCCTACGTCAGGACGGCTCCCGGCGCGGCCTCAGCGGTCCTCGCGGTAGGAGTCGCGCACCCCCTCGGTCGTGTCGCGCGCCTTGCTTCGTGCCTTGTCCGCGGCCTCGCGCATCTTGGCCTTGGCCTGCTCGGCCTTGCCCTTGGCCTGCATCCGGTCGTTGCCGGTGGCCTTGCCGGCCATCTCCTTGGCCTTGCCCTTGGCCTTGTCCATGCCCATGGTGACTCCTTCAGTGGGGGACGGGACGTCTGTCACGTTATGGGCGATTCAGGTGACGTGCATCCGGAGCCGGTGGCGGTCCTGCGCGCCGGTCGTCACGGCCGCGTGAGGACCACCAGTTGCCGCGTCGCGCGCGTCATCGCGACGTAGCGGTCGACCGCTCCCTCGACGCCCTCGCCGAACTCCTGCGGGTCGACGAGCACGACCAGGTCGAACTCCAGGCCCTTCGACAGCTCCGGCGTCAGGGACCGGACGCGGGACGTCGCCGGGAACGTGGGCTCGCCGATGACGCAGGCGACGCCGTCGGCGTGCTCGGCCAGCCAGCCATCGACGACGGGGTGCAGCTCCGCCGCCGACCCGTACACGACGGGAACGCCTCCGCTGCGGATGGACACCGGCACGTTGGCGTCCGGGAGCACGGCCCGGATGACCGGCTCGGCCTCCGCCATGACCTCCTCCGGCGTACGGTAGTTGACGCTCAGGGAGGTCAGGGTGATCCGGTCGAACCCGACGCGCTCCAGCCGCTCCCGCCACGACTCGGGGAACCCGTGCCGGGCCTGCGCGCGGTCCCCGACGATCGTGAAGCTCCGGGACGGGCACCGCAGCAGCAGCATCTGCCACTCCGCGTCGGTCAGCTCCTGCGCCTCGTCCACGACGACGTGGGCGAACGGACCGGCCAGCAGGTCCGGGTCGGCGGGCGGAAGTTCGGTCTCGTCGACCAGGCTGACCTGGGCGTCCTGGCCGCGCAACATCCGCACCAGGCCTTCGCCGTCGTCCCCGTCGGCCCCGGAGGCGGCCGCCGCCTCGATCAGGTTGTCGACGACCTGCGCCATGCGCTCGCGCTGGGCCGCGAGGACGGCCTCGTGCCGCCGCCTGCGCCGGGCCGTCTCCGGGTCGCCCAGCCGCTGCCGCGCCGCGTCCAGGAGCGGCAGGTCGGACACCGTCCAGGCCCGGGCGTCGGCGCGCTGGAGCCGCTGCACGTCCGCACGGTCCAGCCAGGGAGCGCACATCCGCAGGTACGCGGGGACCGACCACAGGTCCGAGACGAGGTCGGCGGCCTCAAGGAGGGGCCACGCCTGCCCGAAGGCCGTGAGCAGCTCCCGGTTCGCGGCCAGCGACGCGCGGAGCCGCCCCTCCGGGGCGTCGCCCTCGTGCTTGTCCACCAGGATCGTGAGCAGTTCCTCCCACACCTGGTCACGGGCCTCGTTGTGCGGCGTACCGGGCTCCGCCGCGGCGAAGGCGGCGGCCCAGTCGTCCGCGCTCAGCCAGATGTCGGACCAGTGCGTCGTGACCGTCATGCCCGTGGCCGGAGGCTCCTCGTAGAACCTGACGGCCGTCTCGATCGCCCGCACCATGTCCGCGGACGACTTCAGCCGCGCCACGTCCGGGTCGCTCTCGGGCACCGCCCGCGCCCCCTCGGCGACGAGGTCCCGCAACGTGCAGGTCTGCACGCCCTCCTCGCCGAGGCTGGGCAGGACGTCGCCGACGTACGCCAGGTACGGCCGGTGCGGGCCGACGAAGAGGACGCCGCCGCTGCGCCGCTGCCCGAGGCGCGGATCCGCGTACAGCAGGTAGGCGGAGCGGTGCAGGGCGACGACGGTCTTGCCCGTGCCCGGGCCGCCGTCGACGACGAGGGCGCCCCGGGAGCCCGCGCGGATGATGGCGTCCTGGTCGGCCTGGATCGTGCCGAGCACGTCCCGCATCCGTGGCGACCGGTGGGTGCCGAGGCCGGCGATGAAGGCCGACTGGTCGTCGAGCGCGGCGTGCCCGGCGAACCCCTCCGGTGCGAACACCTCGTCCCAGTAGTCGCTGATCCGCCCGCCCGTCCAGCGGTAGCGGCGGCGGCTGGTGAGCCCCATCGGGTTGGCGTGCGTGGCCCCGAAGAACGGTTCGGCCGCGGGGGAGCGCCAGTCGACCAGCAGCCGGCGGCCCGTGCTGTCCGTCAGGCCGAGGCGGCCCACGTACAGGGGTTCGCCGCCGTCGGCGCCGACCATGCGCCCGAGGCACAGGTCGAGGCCGAAGCGGCGCAGGGTGCGCAGCCGGGCGGTGAGCCGGTGGACCTCCGCGTCCCGGTCCATCGCGGCCCGGCCCGTGCCGCCGGGCGCCCTGCGCTCGGCATCGAGGCGGCCGGACACCTCGGCGATCGTCTGCTCCAGGCACGCGGCGACGGCCGCGAAGTGCCGCTCGTCGTCGGCGACGAGCGCGGGCTCGGCCTTGGCGGAGAGGCGCTCGGGAAGGTCGAAGACGCTGGTGGTGGTCTGGGGGTGCACGGTATGAGCTCCGTTCTGGGGCCGCTGACGGCCCTGGTGCGCGCACGCTGGTGCGCGGCGGGCGACTGGGCGTCCGGACCGGCATGTCGGTATGTCGGTGTGCCGGTACGTCGGTACGTCGGTGTGCCGGTGTGTCTGGATGCCGGTGTGTCTGGAGGTCGACATGTCCGGATGTCGGTATGGCTGCCGCGGACGCCTGCGGAGCGACGCTCCGTGGGAGGGGGAGGCGGACCCTGGCGGCCGCCGGTGCGGCTCGCCGGGGGCGCGCGGGTCCTTGGGGGGGGCTTCGTACGTGCGAGGGCGGGCCGGTGGCGCGGGGCTGTTCCAGGTGTCCCGTACGCCGGGTCGCTCCGGGCTGATCTCGCTACGAGGGCTCGCCGGGCCGGGGTGCTCGCCGTGCCCGGGGCATCGGGCCGACCGACGACTCCCGGGGCCTCCGGCCGGACGACGGCGCGCGGGTCACGGCGGCAGCGGCGCGCCGGTCCCGTGGCCGTGGGGAAGGAGCCGTCAACGGCTCGACGTCCCCGCGCGACTCATACGTCGACAACAACACACGCACTCGGCATCCCCCACGTCCGCAAGCATCGAATCCGGCTCAGGCCGGAGATTCTGCGGCACGGAGGGGGTCTTGCCGCAAGGACCCCTGTGTGTTATACGTTAAAAGTGGCGAGGAGCAGCGGGCTCCTTGCCTTTTTGTTTGCCGCCTCCAGGGCGCCCCCGCGCAGCCCGTGGTCAGGCGCGTCGCGAGAGGCGCCCTTGCCCAGCCCGTCGTCAGGCACGCCGCGAGAGCCGGGAGAGAGAACCGGGGACCGTACGCGGTCGTGCGTGGAGTCCGCCCGCTCAGGCCGGGGCGGTCAGGGGCGTGCGGCGGAACGTCACAGCATCTGGCGGCCGGCCAGGGCGCCGGCGGGGTCGTCGGCCAGGACGACGTCGGCCGTGATGCGCTTGCCCACCGGCTCCCGGTGCACGGCGAAGCTCGTACAGACCGCCATCACGATCTCCAGGCCGTGCTGCCCCACCCGGTCCGGGTCGGGCGCCAGGATCACCGGCAGCGCCGTGCCGCTGTCCCACACGCTGATCCGCACCGCGCCGTCCACGATCTCCAGCGTCAGCAGGCAGGGCCCCGGCGCGTACTTGCGGGCGTTGGTCACCAGCTCGCTCACCACGAGCTGCACCATGCCCATGGCACGGCCCGACACGGGCAGGCCGTGCACGGCCTGGACGTCGGCCAGGAACGACCGGGCGAGATCCCGGGCCTCCGCGATCTCGGCGCTGCTCTCGAACGCCATGGAGACCGCTATGACGTCGTCGACCGGCGACTGCCGCTCGTCGTCCTCCGCCTGGGTCACGCGGACCACCTTGCTTCCCGAGTCACTGTGCAACACACGACGCCCTTACCCCCGAATCCCCCCGCCATGCGACCCTTCTCCGCCACGGCCGGGACGCGCGGGCGTCCAGGGACGCAGGGTACGCAGCGCGCGTGGCGCGTGCCACATCCGGCTCTCCCGGGGCCCGGCCCCGGCCCCCGTACTGTTCCCGCCCACCCGCCACTCGTCGGCGTCCGGCACGACCGGCCGCCGCGGGTGTGCGCTCTCGGGCAAGCACGCGTGCGCCCGTTGTCCGAGCGGGGCGTTCCGGCGGCCCTAGGTTCGGCGGTCGAGCACGCCCGGGGGACGGGCGGCACGACGAACGGCGAGGGACATGCGTGAGCAGGCGGCTGTGGTGGTTCTCGGTCTGGGACCGGGCGGTGAGTACGTCGCGGGCACCCTGGCCGAGGCCGGTCTCGACGTGGTGGGCGTCGAGGCGGAGCTGGTCGGCGGCGAGTGCCCGTACTGGGCGTGCGTACCCAGCAAGATGATGATCAGGGCGGGCAACCTGCTCGCCGAGGCGCGCCGGACCCCGTCGCTCGCCGGGGAGGCGACGGTGACCGCCGACTGGGCCAAGGTCGGCGGCCGCATCCGCGACGAGGCCACCGACCACTGGAACGACCGGGCGGCGGCCCACCGGCTGACGTCCAAGGGCGGGCGCCTCGTCCGCGGCCGGGGACGGCTCGCGGGACCGCGCCGGGTGACCGTCGGCGACCACACCGTCGAGGCCCGGCGCGGCGTCGTCCTGGCCACCGGGACCCGGCCCCGCATCCCCCCGGTCCCGGGGCTCGCGGACACCCCGTACTGGACCAACCGGGAGGCCATGGCGGCCGAGGAACTGCCGGCGTCGCTGATCGTGCTCGGGGGCGGCGCCGTCGGGGTGGAACTCGCCCAGGTCTTCGCCCGGTTCCGGTGCGCCGTCACGGTGGTCGAGGGCCAGGAGCGGGTGCTGTCACGGGAGGAACCGGAGGCGGGCGACCTGGCCGCGGCGGCCCTGCGCGCCGACGGCGTC
Source organism: Streptomyces longispororuber (assembly GCF_014656095.1). Taxonomy (GTDB): domain Bacteria; phylum Actinomycetota; class Actinomycetes; order Streptomycetales; family Streptomycetaceae; genus Streptomyces; species Streptomyces longispororuber. The sequence goes on along the minus strand of NZ_BNBT01000040.1, from coordinate 15,381 downwards.
CGCGTCCTCACCGGCACCCGGGCGCGGCAGGTCGGACACGACGGCACCGCGTTCACCGTCCGGCTCGACGACGACCAGGTGCTGCGCGCCGAACGCCTGCTCGTGGCCGCCGGCCGGGGCGCCGACCTCGCCGCGCTTGCGGTGGAGACGGCCGGGCTCGACCCCACCGCGCCGCACGTGCCCACGGACGGCCGGATGCGGGCCGCGGACGGGCTGTGGGCGGTCGGCGACATCACCGGACGCGGCGCCTACACCCATGTGTCGATGTACCAGGCGGAGATCGCGGTCCGCGACATCCTCGGGCAGCCCGGCCCCGAGGCCGACTACCGCGCGCTGCCCCGGGTCACCTTCACCGACCCCGAGATCGGCGCCGTCGGACTGACCGAGCGGCAGGCACGGGAGCGCGGCCTTCGGGTGCGCACCAGCGTGCTGCCCCTCGCCTCCTCCACCCGCGGCTGGATCCACGGACCGGGCAACGAGGGGTTCGTCAAACTGGTCGAGGACGCCGACCGCGGCGTGCTGGTCGGCGCCACCTCGGCCGGGCCCGCGGGCGGGGAGGTGCTTTACGGCCTGAACGTCGCCGTCCACGCCGAGGTCCCCGTCGACCGGCTCCGGCACATGATCTACACCTATCCCACCTTCCACCGGACGGTCGGAGCGGCCCTGGGAGCCCTCCGCTGAGCCGCGCGGGAAGCTCCCGGGCGATCCCGGCCGCTCCGGCCGTCCGGCGGCGGCACACCATGACCGGCCGCGACCCCGGCGAACCGCACCGGTCCGCCACCCCCCTGGAGCTCTTCTTCGACCTGTGCTTCGTCGTCGCCGTGGCGCAGGCCTCGGAGCACCTGCACGAGGCGCTGACGCACGGCGACGCCGCCTCCGGCGTCCTGCGCTTCGCGCTGGTCTTCTTCACCATCTGGTGGGCGTGGATGAACTTCACCTGGTTCGCCTCCGCCTACGACTCCGACGACACCCCCTACCGGCTGACCGTCCTGGCGCAGATCACGGGCTCCCTCGTCCTCGCCGCGGGCGTCGGCCGGGCCTTCGACGGGGGCGACCTGCTCGTCATCACGCTCGGCTACGTGGTGTTGCGCACGGCGCTGGCCGCCCTGTGGCTCCGGGCCGGGCTCGCCGACCGCGCCCGGCGCAGGACCACGCTCCGCTTCGCCGCCGGGGTGACGGCCGGCCAGGCCGGCTGGGTCGCGCTGCTGTTCCTGCCGGAGCGGGCGCACCTGCCGGGCATCGCCGTGATGGTGGTGGCGGAACTCATGGTTCCGGTGTGGGCGCAGTCCGCGGGGATGACACCGTGGCACCCGCACCACATCGCCGAGCGCTACGAGCTGTTCACCCTCATCGTGCTCGGCGAGTCCGTCGCGGCCGCCACGGTCGCCGTACGGGGGGCGTTCGACCGGCACCACGGCACCGGCGCCCTGTACGCGCTGGCCGCGGGCGGCCTGCTGATGGCCTTCGCCCTGTGGTGGCTGTACTTCGCCCGGCCCGCGCACACGCTGCTCGCCACCACGCACCAGGCGCACCGCAAGCGCTTCACCTGGGCCTACGGCCACTACCTGATCTTCGCGTCGGCCACCGCCGAGGGCGCGGGCCTGGCCGCCTACGCCGACCACCTGGCCCGCCACCCCGGCACGTCGTCCGTGGGCGCCGGCCTCGCGGTCACCGTCCCGGCCGCCGTCTTCCTGACCACGGTGTGGGCGATCCACCTGCGGCCGCACCAGAGGCGGGCGGCCGACGGCGTGCCGTTCGCCGTCGCCGCGGCGGGCGTCCTGCTGGCCGCGTGGTCCCCGGCGCCCGCGCTCGTCGCCGGGGTGTTCCTGGGCGGCCTGGTCACGGTCGTCACCAGGCGCACGCGATGACGGGAGGCCATGCCCCCGCGAAGGTCACGCGGCCGCACCCCCGCGCGGGAGGGGTCGGCCGACCGCGGCCCCCGCTCCGTGACCACCGCCGGGCAGTACGGCCCCGCTCCGGACGGCACGCGGTCCCGGGGGACGCGTCCGCGCGGCGCGGGGCCGTACCGAGGCGGGTCAGGGGTCTCCCCGTGGCCCGCCGCCCGGCGGTGGTGAGACGGGATCAGGTGCGGTAGGCGAAGTAACGCGCGTTGGGGTACGACGCGATGATGCTCGCCAGCGACCTGCGGTAGGTGTCGGTCGAGTGGTAAGTGAGGTACGGCATGCCGCGCCGGTCGCGGTACGTCACCATCATCGAGTGGTCCTTGGACCCGTTCCTGTCGAAGTCGACCTGCAGGACGTCGCCGACGTCGAGCTGGTAGACGTTCGTCAGGTTCGGGGCCCGCCGGTTGGACAGCGTGAACCAGGCCCACTCGTTCACCCCGACCCAGGAGGCGCTCTGCCGCCCGCCGTCGTACCACCAGTTGCGGTAGTCGGAGGACGTGCCCGGGACGGACTTCCAGCCGCCCGCCTTGAGCGCCTGGCTGACGAAGTTGGTGCAGTCGCCCCCGGCGCCGTTGAACTGCCGGTACGCCGCGTTGTACGTGCGCCAGTACTTCTCCGTGTACCGCGCCATGGCGGAGTAGTCGTAGGCGCCGCCGGTCTTCCTCGGCGTCGGCCTCGTCGGGTACGCGGTGGACGCCGGCGTGCCGTTCGGGTACTGCTTGCCGTCGTCCTTGACGGTCTTCACCCGGGCCGTCGGCGGCTCGTCGACCGCCACCGGGCCGTTGTCCCGCGACGTGACCGAGGTCAGCTCCCAGCCGTTCCCCGTGGCGGCGAACGTCAGCTCCTGCCGCGTCGAGAAGGCGGTGGTGTCCGGTTCGTCCCCGCGCACCTTCTTGTAGGTGAGCGTCGAGGACGCGGTGACCCGGACGGTGGCCGTCCTGCCGGTGATCGTGGCGCGCTCCGCCCGGACGCGGGTGTCCGCGTCCGTGTAGGCCTCACCGAGCGCCGCCAGCCGGGACTTGCGGGACCGCAGCGACCGGAGCGCGGCGTCCTCGTCCTTCTTCAGGCGGGCGGACATCCGGGTCTTCGCGGTACCGTCCTCGGAGCCGCCGCGCCCCTGGACCAGGGCCTGGGTGCGCCGGGACAGGACGTCCTCGGCGATGCGGGCGAAGGTGGCGGCCGTCTTGCGGTCGGCCTTGTGCGGCGCGGCGTCGGCGGCCTTGACGGTGGGGGCGGGGGTGCCGGTGGCGGCGTTCGCGGGGTACGCCAGCAGGGGGCCGGACAGCACGGCCATGGTCAGACCGGCGATGACGGCGGGTCTGTATCTCTTGGATATCACTCTGTTTCCTCTTTTGTCGCCCGGTCGAGTCGCCCGGGGGACGGAATCTTCGCACAACTGGGCGCCCGCGTCGTGATGTTCGTCCCCCGCGGGCTCCGGCGGCCGCCGGACACCGTGCCCACACCCCGGCAGCCACCGTTCCGGGTACCTCTAGGGTGAGCGGAACAGGCAGCAGAGGAGGCGTGCGGAGTGGGTGGGAGGAGTACGGCCGCGGAAGGGCGAACGGGAGGCCTGCGGGCGGTGTTCGGGAGCCGTGGCCAGGGGACCGGCCGCCGCAGGAAGCCCGGGGCGCGGCGCCGGCCGCGGTCCGGCGGCGGCATGTCCGGCGCCCTCGCCGTGGCCCGCAGGCACCTGCGCCGCCTGCGTCCCGCCTACCCCCGGCCGGGCCGCAGCGGATGGCGGCGGTGGGTGCCCTCCTGGCGCCAGTGGCTGGGCGCCTTCCTGTACCTGTGCTTCGGCCTGACGGGCTTCGTCGCGATCGCCTACGCCACCACGGACATACCCGACGACCTCAACTCCTTCGCCACACAACAGGACAACGTGTACTACTGGGCCGACGGCTCCGTCATGGCCAGGACCGGCTGGGTCATCCGGCAGGAGATACCCCTCGACAAGGTGCCGCCGAAGGTCCAGGGCGCCGTCCTCGCGGCCGAGAACGCGAGCTTCTACTCCGACTCGGGCGTCTCGCCGACCGGCGTCCTGCGGGCCCTGCGCGCCGCGGTGGGCGGCGGTGAGACCCAGGGCGGGTCCACCATCACGCAGCAGTACGTGAAGAACGTCTACCTGAGCCAGGACCGCACCCTGTCGCGGAAGTTCACCGAGCTGCTGCTCGCCGTGAAGCTGGACAACCGCACGAGCAAGAAGAAGATCCTGCAGGACTACCTCAACACGAGCTGGTTCGGCCGCGGCACCTACGGCATACAGCGCGCCTCCCACGCCTACTACGGCAAGGACGTCTCCAAGCTGAACGCCAGCGAGGGCGCCTTCCTGGCCGCCCTCCTCAAGGGCGCCGGGCTCTACGACCCGGCCCTCGGCAAGGAGAACCACAAGCGGGCCGTCGAGCGGTGGAGCTGGATCCTGGACCGCATGGTCGAGACCGGCCACCTCACGCGCGCCGAGCGCGCCACGTACACGAAGTTCCCCGAGCCCACGGGGCCGGGCACCGGCGGCACCCCCGGCGCGCAGACCGGCTACCTGGTGGAGCTGGCCAAGCAGCACGCCGTCAGGAACGGGCACATCAAGGCCGCCGACTTCGACCTCGGCGGCTACCAGATCCACACGACCTTCGACAAGGCCCGCACCAACGCCCTCACCACCGCCGTCCGCAAGGCCGAGAAGGACTTCGACCCCCGGCGGCGGCCGCGCACCGACAAGCACGCCAGGATCGGCGCGGCGAGCGTCGCCCCGGACGGCCGCCTGCTCGCCCTGTACGGCGGGCGCGACTACCTGAAGCAGGGCTTCAACCAGTCGAACGCGACCACCATCCCCGCCGGCTCGGCCTTCACCCCGTTCGTCTACGCCGCCGCCCTGGAGGAGGGCGTGCAGCGCACCCGCGGCGGGCCGCGCACGCCCGTCACCCCGGCCAGCGTCTACGACGGCGACGACGGGGTCGCCGTGCGCACGCCGGAGGGGCCGTACTGGGACCGCAGCGGCAAGGTGGTGAAGGGCGAGAACGACGGCGACCGCGACTGGGGCCGGGTGACCCTGCGCCAGGCCGTCGCCCACTCCGTCAACACGCCCCTGCTGCAACTGGGCCTGGACGTCGGCCTGGACCGGGTGGAGTCGTACGCCCTGCGCGCGGGGCTGCTCAAGTCGAGCCTCGGGGAGCGGGTGCCCCCGTTCGCGCTCGGGGAGAACTCCACGCCCAGCGCCATCCGGATGGCCGGGGCGTACCAGACCTTCGCCGCCGGCGGCACGCACACCGACCCCTACTCGGTGAGCTCGGTCACCCGCGCCGGTGCCACGGTCCCGCTGGACAAGCCGAAGTCCGCCCGGGCGGTGTCCAAGCGGACCGCCCGCGCGGTCACGGACGCCCTGCGGGCCACCATGACCGAGGGGGCGGCCAGGGAGGCGGGCGCGGTGCGCCCCGGCGCCGTGGGCAAGACCGGGACGACCGCCGGGAACACGGCGGGCTGGTTCGTGGGCGGCACCGAGGCCGAGACCACGGCCGTGGTCGTCTACCGCATGGCGCTGACCGACCTGGTGCCGCTGCCGCTGAAGGGTCTGGGCGGCGACGCCCCCGGGACCCTCGGCAGCGACCGGGCGGTCGACCTGTGGGCCGACTACATCGCCTCGGTGAAGTAGGCCGGGCCGCCGGAACACCGGCGGCCCGGCCCGCGCCGCGCTACTTGACGAGCGACGCCCAGTCCGGCGCCTGCGCGGGGTCGAGCATGCGCAGCCGGGCCAGCACCTTCGGGTCCTGGGCGTCCAGCCAGTCCGCCAGCTCCCGGAACGACACGCACCGGACGTCCTTGCGCGGGCACACGTCCCGCATCACGTCCTCGACGGCGTTCATGTAGATGCCGCCGTTCCAGTCCTCGAAGTGGTTGCCGATGAACATCGGCGCCCGGCTGCCGTTGTAGACCCGGTTGAAGCCGTTCATGTACGAGGCCCGGACCTGTTCCTCCCACGCCGGGAACTTCGCCGGGTCGCCCTGGGTGCTGTCACCGGACTGGTGGTACAGGAAGTTGAAGTCCATCGAGAGGACCTGCACCTCCTTGCCCTGCAAGGGCAGGAGTTGCAGCGGGAAGTTCCAGATGCCGCTGGTCTTGGACGGCCATATCTGGAAGTCCCCCGAGGAACTCGCGTCGTACCGCCAGCCGAACGGCTTGATCGCGGTCAGCAGGTTCTTCTGGCCCTCCAGGCAGGGCGCCCGGCCGCCGACCACTTCCCGGTCCGGGTCGAAGGGCAGCGGCGCCTCGCCGGAGAACCCGGTGTTGGTCTTCCAGTTCTTGATGAACGCGTACGTCTGGTCGATCTCGCTCTTCCACTCCGCGACGCTCCAGTCCCCGCCGCCCTTGGACCCGCAGAAGTGCCCGTTGAAGTGCGACCCGATCTCGTGCCCGTCCTTCCAGGCGCCGCGCAACTGCCCGAGCGTGTCCTGGATGTGCGGAACCGTCGGGTACGAGATGGCGGCGGCGCCCGGGCCGTGCTGCGGCGGGCGGTAGAGCGCCTTCTTGCTCTCCGGCAGCAGGTAGATGCCGGTGAGGAAGAAGGTCATGTGGGCGTCGCTCTCCTTCGCCACCTGGCGGAAGTGGGAGAAGCGGTGGTCGTCGCCCTCCAGGGCGCCGTCCCAGGAGAACACCACGAACTGCGGCGGCTTCTCGCCCGGCTTGAGCTTCTTGGGCTTGAGCTGACCGGGCTGCGGCCCGGTGTAGGAGGTGGAGCCGTCCCCGAGGACCCGGACCTTGCCGTCCCAGTCCTCCTCGTCCCCCTTGCCCTTCTTCCCGTGCTTCGCGGCCCCCTTGGCCGCCCCGTGCGCGGAGGCGGCGGCCGCGCGCCCGGCGTCACCGCCGCCCCCGGAGGAGTCCCCGAGGGTCAGCAGGGACGCGGTGGCCGCCCCGCCCACGACGAGCACGGCCGCGCCGACGCCGAGGCGCTTGCGCTTCCGGGCCTTCTTGCGCGCGTTGCGGGCAGTGCGGGACTCCGCCCCGGCGTGTGTGGTGCTGTCGGTCTCGACCACCGCGGTCCTACCCCCCGTTCATCGCAGCAGGGCCGCGCATGGATGGTTTGTATGAATATAGAACCGATCGGCGCGCCTCCTGTACTCCGGGTCGCTCACGCTCCCGATTTCCCGGTCGCCCCACGGCCAACCGTTCCCGTCGGGGGAAGGCCCCCGGGAACCCCGGCCGCCGGTTCAGGAGACGGCGCGGGGGCTCTTGCCGGGCCGGGGGCTCTGGCCGAGGGCGCTGAGACGCTCCTCGAACGGCACCAGCGTGGAGGCCTGCCCCGCGGCGGCGCTCCCCGGCGCCGACACCCCCCGCAGCAGCGCCGCCAGCTCGCCGGCCGCCCGCTCGATCCGCCGGTCAAGGCCCGCGGCGCCCCAGTCCTCGGAGGCGGCGTAGACGCCGGTCGGCACGACGACGGCCTTGAGGTGGGCGAAGAGCGGGCGCAGCGCGTGGTCCAGGACGAGCGAGTGCCGGGCGGTGCCGCCGGTCGCGGCGATCAGCACCGGCTTCCCGGCCAGGGCGTCCTCGTCGTGCACGCTCAGCGCGTCGAAGAAGGACTTGAAGAGACCGCTGTACGAGGCGGAGAACACCGGCGTGACCACGATCAGGCCGTCCGCCCGGACCACCGCGCCGAACGCGTCGGCCAGCGCGGGGCCGGGGAACCCGTTGGTGAAGTTGTGCGCGATCTCCACGGCGAGGTCACGCAACTCGACGACCTGGACAGCGGCCGGAGCGGGGGAGGGGGCCGCGGCCTCCTTCGCGGCGACGGCGGCCAGGCGGTCGCCCAGCAACCGCGTGGAGGACGGGACGCTCAGCCCCGCCGAGACGACGACGAGCCTCATCCCGCGGCCACCTCCTCGCGGCCGCCGGCGCCGGTCGCCCCGGCGCTCACGGCGTCCTCGGCGTTCCTGGACGCCTCGGCCTCCGCGGCGGCGCGCAGGGAGGCGTGGGTCGGGGCGTCCGGCACGTCCGCGGGCCGGTTGCGGGCGAACTCCTCGCGCAGCACCGGCACGACCTCCTCGCCGAGCAGGTCGAGCTGTTCGAGGACGGTCTTCAGCGGCAGCCCGGCGTGGTCCATCAGGAAGAGCTGGCGCTGGTAGTGACCGGCGTACTCGCGGAACGCCAGGGTCTTCTCGATCACCTGCTGCGGCGAGCCCACCGTCAGCGGCGTCTGCTCCGTGAACTCCTCCAGGGACGGGCCGTGCCCGTAGACCGGGGCCACGTCGAAGTACGGCCGGAACTCACGCACCGCGTCCTGCGAGTTCCTCCGCATGAACACCTGCCCGCCGAGGCCGACGATCGCCTGCTCCGGCGTGCCGTGCCCGTAGTGGGCGTAGCGGGTCCGGTACAGCTCGACCATCCGCTTCGTGTGGTCGGCCGGCCAGAAGATGTTGTTGTGGAAGAAGCCGTCGCCGTAGTACGCGGCCTGCTCCGCTATCTCCGGGGAGCGGATCGACCCGTGCCAGACGAACGGCGGTACGCCGTCCAGCGGGCGCGGCGTGGCAGTGAACCCCTGCAGCGGCGTGCGGAACGTGCCCTCCCAGTCGACGACGTCCTCGCGCCACAGGCGGTGCAGCAGGGCGTAGTTCTCGACGGCGAGGTTCAGGCCCTGCCGGATGTCCTGGCCGAACCAGGGGTAGACCGGGCCGGTGTTGCCGCGCCCCAGCATCAGGTCCGTCCGGCCGTCGGCCAGGTGCTGGAGCATCGCGAAGTCCTCGGCGATCTTCACCGGGTCGTTCGTGGTGATGAGGGTGGTGGACGTGGAAAGCAGCAGCCGCTCCGTCCGCGCCGCGATGTAGCCGAGCATCGTGGTCGGCGAGGACGGCACGAACGGCGGGTTGTGGTGCTCCCCGGTCGCGAACACGTCCAGGCCCACCTCCTCGGCCTTCAGCGCGATGGCGACCATGGCCTTGATGCGCTCGCGCTCGGTCGGCGTCCTGCCCGTGGTCGGGTCCGGCGTGACGTCGCCGACGCTGAAGATGCCGAACTGCGTGCTCGGCACCGGGTTCTTCTGTTCCTGTGACACTCGGTATTCCTTAGCTGACGGATCGAGCAGCCGGTCGTCCCGGCCCGCTCTGGTACGTGCGGTGTCGCGTGCGAGGTGTCGCGTGCGAGGGGATGCCGGAGCACGCGCTACGACGTGTCGCCGACCCGGTGGCCACTGGGCACAACGCCGACACGGCCGCCGATAATCCGGAGCGTGATCATCCGGCGGCGGGCGCCGCGGAAGCCGGGCTCGCGGTCAGAGGTTCCTGCCCATGAGCGCGGTGATGACCCCGTCAAGGTCCACGTGGTACCCCTCGGCCCCGGCGGGCACCAGCGCGAAGGTCTTCCGCAGGAACGCGGCCACGTCCCCGACCGCCAGCCCCACCAGCGCCTGCCCGGACCCGTTGCGCAGGACGACGCGCACGGAGCGCGGGTGGTGACGACGCCGGTGGTGCCGGGGTGCGGGCACCACCGTCACGTCGCCCGCCCCGGTGGGCCGCCGCAGCCCCTCGGTGAGCAAGGCACGGGCGAAGACCCACGTCACGGCCCAGTCGGTCGACGGGCCGAGGGTGAGCACCACGGCATAGGGGTCGGAGACCTCGTACCGCAATTCCGCGGGCAAGGGCGTCGGCGGCACGTCCTCGGCGGTGCGGACCTGAGCCGTCACCGCGGAGGTGACCGTGCCGAGACGCTGTTCCATGAGGCCCCCGAACGAACGCGGATAGATGTGTTTCTGCAACGCGACGAGACGCAACCCTAGGAGCCGTCGGCGCGACGTTTTGCCGAAGAACGCACGGAACCTTGCCCAGCAAGGCACGCTCCCCCCAGGCCCAGGCCCAGGCCCAGGCCCGGACGCGGCCTGTGCCGCTTTCCGGACGCGGACCCGTACGCGGACGCGGACCCGGGCCCGGACGCGGCCCGTGCCTCCCGCCCTCCGGCGCCGGAACGGCACCCGCCCCACGGACCGCGGCGGATCGCGGAGGCCGTCAGCCGCCGTGCCGCGCGATCAGGCCCGCCTCGTGCGCGGCGATGGCCGCCTCCACCCGGTTGCGCGCGCCCAGCTTCGTCAGCACGGCGCTGACGTGCGCCTTCACCGTGCCCTCGACCAGGTGCAGCCGCTCCGCGATCTCCGCGTTGGACAGGCCCGCGCCGAGCCCGGCGAGCACGTCGCGCTCCCGCTCCGTCAGCCGGTCCAGCGACCGGTGGGGGTGCGCCGACCGGTGGGCGCGCATCCCGGCGATGACCCGCCCTGCGACCCGGGGAGACAGGTAGGCGCCGCCGGCGCCGACCGCCCGCACCCCGTTGAGGAGTTCCCTGGGGTCGTCCGCCTTCAGCAGGAAACCGTCGGCGCCCTCCTCCAGGGCCCGGGTGATGTACGCGTCCTGGCCGAAGGTCGTCAGCATGATCACACCGACCGCCGTCAGCTCCCGCCGGAACCTCGCCACGGCCGTCAGCCCGTCGAGGCCCGGCATCTGGATGTCCAGCAGGACGACGTCCGGCCGGTGCCGGCGGCTGAGCGCGAGGGCCTCGTGCCCGTCACCCGCCTCGGCGACGACGTCGACGTGCGGGTCCCGGGCCAGGATGGCGCGCACCCCGGCCCGGACCATCGCCTCGTCGTCGGCCACCAGGACCCGGACCGGCCGCTCGCTCGGTGTCGTGTCTTCCACGCGGACGAGCCTACGGCCGGTTTCCCGCCCCGCGGGCGGCGCGTCCCCCGGTTACGTCCCAGGTCGGGGCAGGTCCCTGACGAAAGGCAGGACGTCCCTTCCTTTCGGCCCATGGGCACCGGCCGCGGGCGCTCCTAGCGTCGCTGCCGTACGGAACCGGGGCGGCTGCCGCGCCCCGCAGGCCGGGCTTTGTAGGCCGTGATCCGTACACCCGCGATCCGTACCCACCCGGCTCCGCGTGCCGCGCGCGCCGGAGCTCCGTGACCGACAGCGAAGGAACGTTCGTGATCAGCGTCCGAGGACTGACGAAACGCTACGGCGGCACACTCGCCGTGGACGACCTGACGTTCGACGTCGAGGCCGGTCGGGTGACCGGCTTCCTCGGCCCCAACGGGGCCGGGAAATCCACCACGATGCGCATGATCCTGGGGCTCGACCACCCCACGCGCGGGCGGGCCCTCATCGCCGGCCGGCCCTACGCCGACCTGCGCCGGCCGTTGCGCGCGGTCGGCGCGATGCTGGACGCCCGGGCCGTCCACCCGGCCCGCTCCGGCCGCGCGCATCTGATCGCCCAGGCCAGGACCAACGGCATCCCGGTGAGCCGGGTGGACCAGGTCCTGGAGACGGTGGGCCTGTCCACGGCGGCCCGCCGCCCGGCCGGGGCGTACTCGCTGGGCATGAGCGGGCGGCTCGGGGTGGCGGGCGCCCTGCTCGGCGACCCGCCGGTGCTGATCCTGGACGAACCCGTGAACGGCCTCGACCCCGACGGCGTGCGCTGGATCCGCCGGCTCGTGCGCGACCAGGCGGCGGAGGGCCGCACGGTGTTCCTCTCCAGCCACCTGATGAGCGAGATGCAGCTCACCGCCGACCGCCTCGTCGTCATCGGCCGGGGACGGCTGCTGAGCGACACCTCCATGACGGAGTTCCTCGCCGCCGCTTCGCCCCCGTCGGCGCGCGCCTCGGTCCCCGACCCGGAGGAACGGGCGGCGCTCGTCCGCGCCCTGATGGCCGTCGACGGGGTGAGCGTCGAGACGGCGGCGGACGGCGGACTGACCGTCGAGGGCCGCACCGCCGCCGAGGTCGGCGACCTCGCCCACCGGCACGGCGTACGGCTGCACGGCCTGAGCGACGTCCGCGTGTCGCTGGAGCAGGCGTACATGGACCTGACCGCACGGAGCGTCGAGTACGCCACCGGCGGCACCGACGAAGGAGGACGGCCGTGACCACCACGACGGGACGGAACGGGCGGACACTGCCGACACCGGGCGCGCCCGGCGGCTCGGGCGGGCGACGGCCCGGCAGCGCGGAGGGGCGCACGCCCGGCGGCTTCCCCGGGGCGGTCGCCGCGGAGTGGACGAAGCTCCGGTCCGTCCGCGCCCCCGCCCTCTGCCTCCTGGCGGGCCTCGCGATCACCGCCGTGTTCACCTTCTACTACGCCTCGATCGCCGACATCAACGACCATCCGGTCCAGCCCGTGGGGAACGCGGCGGCCGCTTCCGCCGTCGTCACCCAGTTCGTCTTCGTCGTCCTGGCCACGGTGGCGGTGACCTCCGAGTACACCACGGGGACCGTACGGGCCTCGCTGCTGTGGGTGCCGCGGCGGCACCGCGTGCACGCGGCGAAGGCACTGGTGACGGCCGTGGTCGCGTTCCTCGGCGGCACCGGGTACGCCGTGGTCGGCACGGCCGTGGCCTGGGGGGCGTTCGACGGACGCGCCTCGTTCGCGGCCGGCACGACCCTCGCCCAGGTCCTGGCCGTCGGCGTCTACCAGGCGCTCGTCGCCGTGCTCACCGTCGGCGTGGCCTTCGCCGCACGGCACGCGGCCGGTGCGCTGTCGATCCTCGGCACGCTGCTGTGGGCGCTGCCGAGCGTGCTCCTGGGGCTCGGCGGCGAGGCGCTCACGGCCGTGAACGACCGCCTGCCGTACGGGGCGGGCGACCACTTCATGCGCGCGGGCACCGACGCCCCGTTCTCCCCGGCGGCGGCCGTCCTCCTCGTCGCCGCCTGGGCGGCGGCGGCCCACGCGGCCGGCCAGTACGTGCTGCGGCGCAGGGACGCCTGAGCCGCACCCGTGCGGTCAGCCGCGCGTGCGCGGGGCCGCCGCGTGGACGTGGAGCCGTCGCGTGGACGTAGGCCGTCGCGTGGACGTGGGCCCGCCGTGTGTACGTGAGTCCCTGCGCGTACGCGGGTCCGTCGCGCGTGGGCAGGAACGCGCGTGTGCGCAGGTTCGCCGCGTGTGCGCAGGTCCGCGGGGAGGTCCGACGTCGCGTGCGTGGCGCTCCTCGCGGGCACTTGACGTGCCGTCGGCCCCCGTGCCACGGGATCGGCACCCGCGCCACGGGACCGGCCCTCGCGCCACGGGATCGGCGCCCGCCAACAGCCCACCACCCGGCGGGCGCCCCGCACGCGCCCCGCAGAATCGACCTGAGCACGTCACGGCACCGACCGGAAGGACGACCCCCACCATGCCGCGCCCCCGCATACCCCCGGCCAGGTCGCTTCTCGTCGACGGGGCGCTGTGGGCCGTGCTCGCCGCCGCCACCGGGTACGGCTTCCGGGACGCGAGCGCGGCCTCGTCGGTCGTGGACCTGCTGCTCCCGCTGGCCGTCCTCGCGGTGGCCGTGCCCCTGTCCCGCGGCCGGCCGGGGGCCTCGGTGCTCCTCGTCAACGGCCTGTGCGCGCTGGGCCTCGCGGACGCCGCGAGCCCCGCCAACGCCCAGGCCCTGTCGCTGGCCGCGGTGAGCTGTCTGCTCGGTGTCCGGGTGGCCCAGGTGCGGGGCCCGCTCCTGGTGCTCGCCGCGTGCCTCGCGATCGACGTCACGGCCTGTGCCGTCCTGCGGGTGCCGCCCGTGTGGTGGTTCTACGCCCTGGCGGTGCTGCCCACCGCCCTCCTGCCGCCGTGGCTCGCGGGACGTCACTGGCGCGGCCGCCGTGAACTCGTACGCGAGGGCTGGCGGTTGGCCCGGAGCCTGGAGGAGCGGCAGCACCTCGTCGCGGAGCGGGCCCGGCTGACCGAGCGCGCGGACATCGCGGCCGACATGCACGACTCGCTCGGCCACACCCTGAGCCTGGTCGCCCTGCGCGCGGGCGCCCTGGAACTCTCACCCGACCTCACCGACCGCGACCGCGCCGACCTCGCCGAGCTGCGCGGGACGATCGCGGACGCCGTCGAGCACCTACGGGAAACCGTCGCCCTCCTGCACGAACCACGCAGCTCGGGAACGCAGACAGGAACGGAGGCAGAGACAGCGGCAGGGGCGGGGGCGGACGGCCCGCCCGGCAAGGACACGGTCGAGGACCTCCTCGGCCGGGCGGTCGCCTCCGGTGTGCCGGTGCGCTGGGAGCGACAAGGCATGGTGCCCGCGCTGCCGCCGCTGGTCGAACGCGGGATGTACCGCGTCGTGCGGGAGGCCCTCACCAACGCCGTAAAGCACGCTCCCGGCGGCGCCGTCACGGTGGCCATCGACCACCGGGCCACCTGCACTCGCGTGAGCGTCGTGAACGCCCCGGCGGCCGGGCGGGCCGGGGCGCCCGCACCCCGCCCGGACGGCACGCGCGGCCGGGGACTTGCGGGACTCCAGGAACGCGTGACGATGCTCGGCGGCACCTTGCGGGCCGGTCCCCACCAGGGCGGGTTCCGCGTCACCGCGGTCCTCCCGCACCAGGCCCCGCCCCGCCGCGCGGCGCGCCCGGCGCCCTCCGGACCGCCCGCGTACGGGGACGCGGACCTCGACCCGGCCCCGCAGGCGGCAGAACGGCTCGCCGCGGTACGGCGGGCCGCGCGCCGCCGCTCCCTCGCCGCCTTCGCGGCACCGGTCGCCGCCGCGGCGTTCTTCGCGCCGGCCGCGCTCTACCTGGCCTGGCAACTGACCACGGGCGTGCTGCCGCCGTCCCGGTTCGACCAGGTGCGGCCCGGGCAGTCCCGCGTCGCGCTCACCCCGCTGCTCCCGGCGCGCGCCTTCCCGTACGCGCCCGACCACGCCCGGGCGGCGCCCCGGCCGCCGGGTTGCCGCTGCGAGTTCTACCGCTCCGGCCGCGACCTGTTGCAGGAGGTCGACCTCTACCGGCTCTGCTGGTCCGGCGACACCCTGGTGAGCAAGGACACCGTGGCGGCGTCCGCGCGCTGACCGGACCGGGGGGCAGGCACACGAGGACGGTGAATCCCGCTGCCTCGCAAGGGTCTCGTAAGGGTGAGGAGCGGCGGTTCGCGGCCGGTGCGTGCGTCCGCGGCTTCCATGATGTCGGCGAGCTCCGCCGGGGCAGGGCCCGGGGGCACGAGCAGACGGGATGTGGAAGTCGTGGGGATGGCACGGAAAACGGCACGTGAGGCTGTGGCCGTCGGTCTGACCGGGGCCGCGGTCCTGCTCGGCGGGGCCGTCCTGGCCCCCGCGGCGCAGGCCGTGGACGGCGGGCACGCGTCCATGCGGGTGTGCGCCAATACCGCGGGGAAGTGGGACAGGGCCGACGCCAAGACGCTGGCGGACTGCCACGTCGCGCGCGGGGCGTACGCCTCGAAGCGGGCGGAGCTGATCGAGGGCAAGGTCCCGGGGAAGGTGGCCCGGGAGTGGGGCACGCGAGCCGCTGACGCGTCCCGGTCCGCCGTCGTGGACGCCGTGGGCGGCCCGGCGGACCGGATGACCTCGAAGGACGCCGCGCGGGCCGCGATGTGGGCGGCCGTCGCGTCCGGCGCGGCCCGTCCCGCGGAGTCCCGCTCCGGCGGCGTGGACTCCGCCACGGCCACCGGGGACAAGGGCTACGGCGGCGCCGAGCTGGAGGCCCGCCGCGCGGCCAGGGCCGCCTGGCGCGCGGCCGAGGCC
>NZ_BNBT01000039.1 GCF_014656095.1 Streptomyces longispororuber | reverse complement strand
GTGACCACGGCGGCCTTCGCGACACCCGGGTGCGCGGTCAGCGCCGCCTCCACCTCACCCGGCTCGATCCGGAAGCCACGCACCTTGACCTGAGCGTCGTCGCGGCCGGCGTACTCGAGCTTACCCGCGTCGTTCCACCGGGCCAGGTCCCCGGTGCGGTACATCCGCTGCCCCGCCGGACCGTAGGGGTCGGCGACGAACCGCTCCGCGGTCAGCCCCGGCTGGCCGAAGTAGCCACGGGCCACCTCACCGGCCACGTACAGCTCACCCACCACACCCGGCGCCACCGGCCTGAGCCCCGCGCCCAGCACGTAGGTGCGCATATTGCCCAGCGGGACGCCGATCGGCGCACCCGCCGACCCCCGCCAGCCCTCCTGGGCCTGGAAGGCCGTCGCGTAGAACGACTCCGTCTGGCCGTAGGAGTTGACCACGCGCACGCCCGGAATGGCCTCGCGGGCCCGCTCCACCAGCGCCGCCGACAGCGCCTCACCGGCAAAGACCACCGTGTCGACCTGGATCTTCCCGCCCACCTGGTCAAGCAGCTCGGAGAAGACCGACGGCACCGAGCTGACCACGCTGCCCGACCAGCCGCCGCGCTCGGCGACCACCAGCGGATCGCGCACCACCTCGACCGTGCCGCCCACCGACAGGGTGGTCACGATCTCGAAGACCGACACGTCGAAGTTGATGGAGGTCCCCGCCAGCATCCGGCACCCCGCCTCCACGCCGACCACCGCGGCCAGACGCGTGACACCGTTGACCACCCCGCGGTGCGTGACCGCCACGCCCTTGGGCTTGCCGGTCGAGCCGGAGGTGTACATCACGAAGGCGGTGTTCGCGGGCCGGGCCGGGACCGGCCGTACGTCCGGCCCCGCCGCTGCGAAGTCGACGTCCTCGATGAACAGGCTCGGCACGTCCGACACCGGCAGCGCTCCGGCCGTGTCGGCGTCGGTCAGCACCAGGGCCGGGCGGGCGTCGGACAGGATGTGGCCGAGGCGGGCGCTGGGGTACTTGGGATCGATCGGCAGATAGGCGGCGCCCGCCTTGAGGATGCCCAGCATGCCCACGACCAGGTCCGCCGAGCGCGGCAGGGCCAGTCCGACGACGGTCTCCGGGCCCGCCCCGCGGCCCACCAGCTCACGGGCGAGGCGCGATGCCCGCGCGTCGAGTTCCGCGTACGACAGCTCCTGGTCGTCGTGGATGACGGCGGTCGCGTCGGGTGTCGCCGCGGCCTGGCGCCCGATGAGGCCCGTGATGTCGAGTTCGGGTGTCGGGGCCGCGGTGTCGTTGTACGTCCGCAGGACCAGCTCGCGCTCGTCCGGGCCCATAACGTCCACGCGCGTGACCGTGCGGGAGGGCTCGGTGGCGAGCGCGTCGACGAGGCGCACGAACCGGGCCAGCAGGGTCTCGGCCGTGGACCGGTCGTACAGGTCGGTGGCGTACTCCAGGAAGATCGACAGGCCCGGGTCGAGCGGGTCGCTGAAGAAGTTGAACTCCAGGTCGAACTTGGCCGTCGGGGTCGCCAGCGGGCCGAAGTGCGCCTTGACCCCCGGCAGCTCGAACTCGGACCAGCCGCGGGTCGCCCAGGTGAACATCACTTGGAACAGCGGGTGGTACGCGGTGGAGCGCTCCGGGTTGAGGATCTCCACCAGGCGCTCGAACGGCGCGTCCTCGTTGTCGTACGCGGCCAGGGCCTTGTTCTGCACCTGCGCGAGGAGCTGCTCGAAGGACGGGGTGCCGGAGAGGTCGGTGCGCAGCACCCAGGTGTTGACGAAGAACCCGACGAGGTCCGCGAGTTCCTCGTCGGTGCGGCCCGCGATGGTGGAGCCGATGGCGATGTCCTCGCCCGCGCCGAGGTGCTGGAGCAGCACCGCGAGCGCGGCCTGGAACACCATCGGGGTGGTCACGTTGGCGCGCCTGGCCAGCGCCTCGACCTTCTCCAGGAGCTCTTCGTCGAGGGTGAGCCCGATGCCGTCGCCGCGGTGGCTGGGGGCCGGGGGGCGCGGGCGGTCGGTGGGCAGGCGGATCGGCTGCGGTATTCCGGACAGTTCCTCGCGCCAGTGGGCGAGCTGCGTGGACAGGAGGCTGTCGGGATCGTTCTCGTCGCCGAGGACCTCGCGCTGCCACAGCGTGTAGTCGATGTACTGGACCGGCAGGTCGGGCCAGTCCGGCCGGTCGCCCTGGACACGTGCGGTGTACGCGGTGGCCAGGTCGCGGGCGAGCGGGCCCGCGGACTCCCCGTCGCTGGCGATGTGGTGGATGAGGAGCAGGAGCCGGTGGTCCTCAGCGCCCGTGCGGAAGAGGGTGGCGCGGACCGGTATCTCCTCGGACAGCGTGATGGCGTAGGTGGCGGCCTCCCACACCGCCTCGTCCACGTCCTCGGCGGCCACCTCGACCAGTGGGATCTCCAGATGGACCTGCTCGGCGGGGACCACCTGCTGCCCGGGGACGCCGTCGGCGCTCTCCACGATCAGCGTGCGCAGGCTCTCGTGACGGGTCACCACGTCACGGACCGCCGCCGCGAGCGCCTCCGCGTCCAGTACGCCCGTCAGCCGGACGAGAAAGGGCACGTTGTACATCGGTGACGGTCCCTCGAACTTGTCGATGAACCACAGGCGCTGCTGGGCGAAGGACAACGGGATCATGACGTGGCACTCCTATTCCTCGTGCGCGGGGGGACCGACTCGCGGCCGGTGCACCCGTGACCGTGCGCGCCGGCTCCCCCGTGAAGTCAGCTCTTCGCATACCGCTCGACGGCTTTTCGGGGCGGGCGACTTCCCTGTACTCGGCGCGTCGGCCGAGCGGTGACGGAAATGATCGTCGAGCGAACTCGGCAGCCGGTCCCGGCGGGGACGGAAAAGGCTGCACCACGGCCGGGCCGAGCACGCAGAAGCATGTCACGCGACCACGGAGAACACCGTCGAATTCCCCCGAGGAACCTGGCGTTTCCCAGGAAAGCCCCGTCCACACGCCGGGCTCGCCGGATCAAGGTACCCCTGTCCCGTCAACGGGACCACGACGCCGCGGGTTCCGGTCGCGCTTTATCCGTCCGGCCGCGCGCGGATCTTGACAACACTTCGTCCGCCGAAACGGAATGACATGCATTCACATATTGCCGTCCCGCTTCCGGCGCGACCGGAATACGGGATCGCACTTTACGGTGAGCGCGCTCCGGCCGTCGCACGGCAGGGGCAAGATCTGGAGAAGCGGCGCGGGAAACGACCACTCGCCATTGCCCTTCTTTTCCCGTGGCCCGTGCAGGCGAAAGGCCCGTTCCGGCAGGCGTCCACCGGACGCCCTACGCCAATTGACGGAAGCCGCACCGGACAGGTGCTCGTACCGGCCGCCCCCGGTGCGGAACCCGGGCTTTCGGTATGTGGATACCTGCCCCGGCGGCACGGAATCAGATGTACACGGCCTCTTGCGAGGATTCTCGCCATTTACGGGTGGAACCCTGTCCTCACCGTATGAGGGCGGTCACGATCTGAACCACTTCTCCTCCGCATCGGACAGATGGAGCGCTCATGACGCGCAATGACCCCCGTGCGCCCGTGCTCGTGGAAGATCCCTCCGTCGCGTTCTCCTGTGCTCCCCAGCGGCCGGCGCTGCGGCACCTGGGCCGGGCCTCCCTGCGTACGTCCCGGTCCGGCACCCGGCGGCGCGCCCTCGGGCAGGCGCCCCGGGTCCTGCTCGTGGTGCCCTCGTACACCCGGGTCGTGGAGCCCTCCCCGCAGGGCAGCAGCTTCAGGGCGCTCGGCCTGGACACGTTCGAGGTCATGAAGCGGGCGGGCACCCCGATCGGGCTGTTGCGCATCGCGGCGAACGCCCGTCTCGCCGGTTTCGACGTGCGGATCGTCGACTCCCCCTTCGCCGGCTGGGAACAGGAGCGCCGGCACGTGGACCTGGGGAACGGCAGCAGCCTCGTACGCTACGGCCTCGACGACGAGCAACTGCGCTCACTCATCGAGGAGTTCGACCCGGACGTCGTCGGCGTCCAGTGCATCTACACCGTCCAGTGGGGCAACGCGCGCGCCCTCGCCGACCTCGTCAAGGACATCGACCCGGGGATCGTGACGATCACCGGCGGCGCGCACCCCAGCGGCGACTGGCGGTACGCCGTACCGGACTCCCCCTTCGACCACGTGGTCATCAACGAGGCGGACCAGACCTTCACCGCTCTCCTGCGGGCGCTCACCGAGGAGGACGGCGACATCGACGCCGTGCCCGGCATCGCCTACCGCCGCGCCGACGGTGCCGTGGTCCGCACGACCGCCGCGTCGCCGTACATGCGCATCCTGCCCAAGCGGCAAGGGCTCGACCAGCGGCTCGGCATGATGCCGCTGCCCGACTTCGGCATGCTGGACATGCGCCAGTACGAGCAGGCCTACCACTCCTCGGGCAAACGGGTGCGCGACCACGGCTCCTGGGCGCAGATCTTCTCCACCATCGGCTGCAACGTCGGCTGCGACTTCTGCTACATCCCCATGGTGAACGGCCCCTGGCGGGCGCTCGGCACCGACTGGTTCGACCTGCACCTGGCCGAGATACGCAAGCACGGCGTGACCGAGGTGCTCATCGAGGACGACCACCTGCTGCACGACCCGCTGTACGCGATGGAGGTCTGCAAGCTCCTGCGCAAGCACGACCTGCCGTGGGTCGAGGAGGGCGGCCTGAGCCTGTTCAACCTCGTGCTGCTGCACCTGGGCGAGGCGTTCGCGGACGGCATGGACGAGGCCGAGCGGCGCAACCCCAACTTCCGCAACGTCCTCGCGGCGATGCGGGCCGGGCTCACCTGCCGGGACCTCATCAAGGCCATGGCGGACGGCGGCTGCTACAGCGTCTACCTGGCGGTGGAGAGCGCCAACGAGGACAGCCTGGTCGAGTCGGGCAAGCCCCGGCTCAACGCCTTCCAGCAGGCGACCGGTGACGTCGTGGAGATGTTCACCGAGTACGGCATCCAGGTCACCGGCGGGTTCATGCTCGGCTTCGTCAACCCGCCCGAGCGGCCCGGGGGCGAGCCGTACATCGAGTCGCTGGAGCAGATCGAGAAGACCGTCGACTACGCGGTCACGCTGATGGGCCGCGGCATGGCCTACGCCAACCCCTTCATCGTCACGCCGCTGCCGGGCACGAAGATGTGGGACTTCCAGAAGGACTACGTCGTACGCCACTACGACAACGGCTGGTCGCACGAGAAGGCGACGATGGCCACCGACGAGTGGAGCGCCGAGGACATCGAGCGCGCGCGGCTGGACCTGCTGGTACGCGCCAACGGCGCGGACAAGGTGGTGGAGATGGTCCGCCGCGGGACGTGGCCGGTGGACGCCTGACCTGACCCGGCCGGGGTCCGGCGCGGGTGGCCGGGCCCCGGTTCAGTTCCCGCGGCGCGCCGCGCGCAGGGCGTCCGCCGAGGCCAGGGTGGCGCCGCCGGCGATGAGCACGGTGGCGGCGGCGACGGGCCAGCTCGCGTCGGCCCGCCCGGCCGCCACCAGGAGCGTGGTGGACAGCAGCGGGGCGAAGTACGAAAAGGTGCCGAGGAGCCGGATGTCGCCGTGCTTGGTGCCGTGGTCCCAGACGTAGAAGGCACCGCCGACCGGGCCGAGGCCGAGGGCGAACACGGCGAGCCACTGCCAGCCGTCGGGCCGGACCGTGTCTTCGAACAAGAGGTGGCAGACGGCCGCGAGCGCCGCCGTGGCCAGGCAGAAGAAGGCGACCATGTCGGTGGGGACCTGCGGGTACCGGCGGTTGGCCACCGAGTACGCCGACCACACCAGGGCGCAGACGGCGGCCGCCGTGTAGCCCAGCAGGTACTCGCCGCGCAGGTGCACGCCCTGGCCGCCGGTGACCAGCAGGAAGGTCCCGCCGAGCCCGAGCACCGCGCCCGCCGTGTGCCACCAGCGCAGCCGCTCGCCGGGCAGCAGCGCGGAGAACACGACGATCAGCAGCGGCCACAGGTAGGCGATGAGGCCGGCGTCGACCGCGGGGGCGTTGCGCAGGGCCAGGAAGTAGAAGAAGTGGTAGCCGAACAGGCCGCCGATGCCGAGCGCCCAGGCGCCGCCGGGCAGTCCACGGGCGAGCGCCGCGCCGCCGCGGACGGCCCGGGGCAGCCCGATGAGCCCGCCGACCGTGAACGCCATCGCGGTGAGCTGGAACGGCGGTACCCGCCCGCTCAGCGTGGTCAGCAGCGCCAGGGACGCCCACAGCAGTACGGCCACCGCGCCGACCCCCGTGGCCCGCAGCCGCCCCGCCGACCGCCCTGCCCCATCGCGCTCGTCCCCCGCCGTGGCGGCGTCGGCCCGAGTCTCCCGCGCGTCCACCAGTCCTCCAGCCCCCCGCGTCCCCCGTGGACCCGGTGACGATGCGTCAGCCCACGGCTACCGGCACATGGTACTGACGCCCGCCGGAACCACCTGCGCTTTCCGGACAGGCTGAGGCCGGGTGCGCTCCCTCAGGCACCGTCGAGGCGGTCGGCCGGCCCCGCCAGGTCGTCGGCGTGCAGGTCGAACCGGTCCGTGCCGGTGGGCGGGTCGCCGACGGGGCGGGCGACGTAGGCGGTGCGCAGGCTGTCCACCGAACGCGGTGGAAGCCGGTCCGATTCCCGCACCACACGCGCACGCGGCACCCACCTCAGCAGCAGAGGGGCACCCGTTCCCTTGGAGGACCGCAGGCCTGCCTGCGCGGAAGGGGCCTCCGGCCCGGGGACGGCCTGCCTGGTGCGCGGGCACCAGGGACGTGCGCGGCTGGTGCGGGCGCACCAGGGCGGGACGGCCGCGGGGAACGATGCCCGGACGGGTGGCACGGGGCGAGTGTGGGAGACGCGTGCGGAGCGCGCAGTCCCCCGACCGGCCTTGAGAAGGGTGCCCATGTCCGAAGCTGTGGTGGTCCTGAAACGCAACAGGAAGCTGGCGATCGGAGCCCTCGGTGGCCTGGCGTTGGCTCTTGGTGCCTTGCAGGCGGTCGTGGAGCCCGCGTTGCCCTTGTTGCAGCGCGAGTTGGGGGTCGGTGCCGGTGAAGGGGCGCTGGTCGGCAACGCGTTGCTCGTCACGGGCGCGGTCGTCGCGCCCGTCGCGGGTGAGCTCGGCGACCGCTACGGCGGGAAGCGGGTGCTGGTCGCCCTGATGGGCGTGGTGTCCGCGGGTGGTGTGCTGGCCTCGGTGGCACCCGGCCTGCCGGTGTTGCTGCTCGGGCAGGTCCTGCAGGGCGTCATGGTGGGGGCGCTGCCGCTCTCCTTCATCCTGGTGCGCAAGCACCTTCCGGTGGGCGCGGCGCGGGTCGCGATGGGGCTGGTCATGGCGCTGTTCACGGGTGGCGGCACGGTGGGGACGCTGGTCGCCGGGCCCGTCGCGGAGCATCTGTCGTGGCGGGCGATGTTCGCGCTGCCGACGGTCGTGGTCGTCGTGATGACGTCGGTCGTGGCACGGCTGCTGCCGCACGATCCGCCGAGCCCGTCGGCCGGCGGGATCGACTGGCCGGGCATGGTGCTCCTGAGCGGCACACTGCTCACGTTCATGCTCGGGCTCGTGCGGGTGACGGGTGCCGGTCTGCCGCCGCTCGGGGCGGGTGCCGTCGCGGTGGCCGTGGCCGCCCTCGCGGCCGGCTGGGTCGCCGTGGAGCGCCGGGCGGCCTCGCCGATGGTGGACCTGCGGCTGCTTGCACGGCCCGCGCTGTGGCACGCGTGCGTGCTGACCTCGGTCATCACCACCGCGTTCGGGATGGTGGCCTTTCTGCTGCCGCAACTGTTCGCGGTGCCCGCCGACGGCTACGGCTTCGGGCTCGGCACCACCGGCATCGGGCTGCTCCTGCTGCCCGGCGCCGTCGCCGGGGCGGTCGGTGACGCGGTGGGCGGGGTCGCGGCGCGCCGTCTCGGCCTGCGGACCGTGCTCGTCGTGGGCGCCCTCGTCACGGCGGCTACGACGTTCGCCCTTGCGTCGCTGCACACGGCGGCATGGCAGCTCGTCCTCGCGAAGGCGCTGACCGCGCTCGCCGCGGGCGTCGGCACCACGGCGCTGCTCACCCGCGCCGCCACCGCCGTCGGCACCGGGGACACCGGCGTCGTCACCGGCCTGCTCGTGGTGACGCGCGTCATCGGCGTCGCCCTGGGCGCCCAGGTCGGGGCCGCGCTCCTCGACGCCGGGGCCGACCCGGTGACGGGTCTGCCGGCCGAATCGGCCTTCGCCACGGGCTTCGCCGTCGCCGGCCTGGTCTCCGCGCTGTCCTTGCTCGTCGTCCGTGTCACGAAGAAGGGATTCCGGGCATGACTGCCGACCGTCCTACGACGAGGGCCACCGGAAGGCGCCGCGTGCTGGTCTCCGGGGCGGGGGTGGCCGGGCTCGCGCTGGCGTACTGGCTGCACCGGTCCGGCTGTACGGTCACCGTGGTGGAGAAGGCAGGCGCCCTGCGCGACGGCGGGTATCCGATCGACGTCCGCGGTACCGCGACCGAGGTGGTCCGGCGGATGGGGCTGCTGCCCCGTGTGCGGGAGGCGCACATCGCCTCGCGCCGCTGTACGTTCCTGCGCGCCGACGGCAGTGCGGTGGCCTCGCTCAGCCCGCGTGCCGTGGTGGGCGGCGCCGAGGGACAGGACCTGGAGGTGCGGCGCGGGGATCTGGTCGCGCTCCTCCACGCGGTGGTCCGCGACGACGTGGACGTGCTGTTCGGCGACTCCGTCGACACCCTCGACCAGTCCTCCGGGCCAGGTGTGGACGTCACGTTCCGCCGTTCGGGGCGGCGTACGTTCGACCTGGTGGTCGGCGCCGACGGGATGCACTCGTCCACCCGGGAGTCGGTGTTCGGTCCCGAGCGGCGGTTCCACCGGTACCTCGGCCACTGCTTCGCCCTCTTCACCATGGCGAACACGTTCGGGCTCTCCCGCGAACTCGTGCTGTGGAACACCCCGGGCAGGGCCGCGGCCCTCTACGCCGTCGGGGGCGACGACGAGGTGCACGCCTTCCTGACCTTCCACCGGCCGGAACCGCCGTCCGGCGCCCTCCGGAACCCCGCCGCCTGGAGGGACCTGGTCGCCGCGGCCTTCGCGGGCGCCGGGTGGGAGGTCCCTGGCATGGTCGACGCCCTGCGCGGCGCGGCCGACCCGTACTTCGACGTGGCCGGTCAGATCCGCATGCCCCACTGGTCCCGCGGCCGCGTCGCCCTCCTCGGCGACGCCGCGTACGCCCCTTCGTTCCTCACCGGCCAAGGCACGAGCCTCGCGCTCGTCGGTGCCTACATGCTCGCCAACTCCCTGGCCGTCCACCGGGACCACCGTGCCGCCTTCGCCGCCTACGAACGTGATCTCCGTACGTTCGTCGCCATGAACCAGGCCTTGGTCGACAACGGCGCGGCCACGCTCTTCCCCACCACGGAACGGGCCCTGGAGCAACGCAACACCAGGCTGCGTGACCTCCGCACCATGCCCTCCGCACCGGTACGGGCGGCGTATACCGCCCTCGACCTGCCTGGCATCCCCTCGTGAGGGTGTCGCGCTCAGGCCGGTGGGCAGGCCGGCCCACGCCTCCGGGGCGGCCGCCGGGCGAACGGGTCAGGCGGGCAGGGCCGGGCGGCAGCCGTCGAGGAGTGCCGTCCCGAGCGTGGTGGCCGTGTGCAGCGTCGTGTTGCGGTGCCGACGGCTGGAGATGAGGGCGGCTTCGCGCAGCGCGGTCAGGTGCCGGCTGGCGTTGGACGGGGTGAGGCCGGTGTGCCGGGCCAGTTCGGTGGTGGTGAACGTGCCGTCGGCCGCGGCTTCGAGCAGCAGCGCCCGGGCCCGGCCGAGGAGCGCGGTCAGCGACCGCCGGGCCGCCGGGCCGTGGCCGGGGCGCTCCCAGCCCGGGCGGTGCTCGATGGGGTAGACGAGGACGGGGTCGAGGCTGGGGTCGAAGAGGACGGTGGGGCCGTAGCGGCAGAAGAAGGACGGCTGGAGCAGCAGCCCGCGGCCCCCCAGGCACAGGTCCTGCTCGACGGGGAAGTCCAGGCTGAGGACCGGGTAGTGCCAGTGCGCGGAGACGTGCAGGGTGTCCAGGACGGCGGCCCAGCCGCCGTGGGCCAGGTGCCTCGCGCGCAGCATCACGTCATGGCGTACCGCCTCCTGGATGGTGTACCAGTACGGCCGCAGACCGGTGTCGAAGTAGGCGTGGGCGGTGTCGGCGAGCCTGCCGAGCAGGTGCGCCGAGCCCGTCGCCAGCTCCGCCGTCCACGGGGGCAGCCGGACGTCGGGGTGCAGCCGCCGGAAGACGTCCAGCTCGGCGCGGAGCCGCCGCCGCGGGGTGGACCGCAGGGCCTCGACCTGGGCGGCGAGTCCCTGGCCCGCCTGGGGTGTGAGGAAGTCGCACGTGTAGCCGCGGGCCGGGGACAGGGCGGCGAGCAGCCGGGTGGTGCCGGGCAGGCGCGGAGCCACCTGTTGGCGCCAGGGCCCGAACAGCACGGAGGCGTCCCGGCGCTGCAGGCGGTGGAGGCTGATGTTCAGCTCCCACATGGGGTCCGGCTCCTCGGCGAAACGGACGCGCGCCAGGTCGTCGGAGGTGAAATGAATCCGGAGCATCCGTTTCCCTCGCAGTTCTCGTCCGAGTGCGGCGAGCCGGGCGGAGCGATCCGCGTCGGTGGAGCCGGGCGGAGCGATCCGGGCGGGGCGACCGGCGACGGCACAGGCGACGCGTGCGGTGAGACCCCCTCGTACCGCGGTCTTTGCGCCCAGCCGCACACTTCTACCAGTCGGCGCGACGCGTACAGCAGTCTCTTTTCGGCACGAAGGAAGCGCAGCTCCATCCCATCGTCCAAGGAGGAAACATGCGCAGGACTGTAGGTGTCACCGTGGCGTCCGCGGCACTCGTGCTGGGTGGTCTCGCCACCGTTCCGTCGGCCGCGGCCGACACCGCGCCGAGCGGTGGCGAGGCCGACGCGGCCCTCACGTGTGCCGCCGGTGACACGTGTTTCTGGGTGCACATCAACTACGGGGGCGCACGGGGTCGGGTCGCCGATGACAACCCCAACTTCACGGCCTTCCGGCAGAGCCAGTGCTCCACCGGCACCTGGAACGACTGTGTCAGTTCCATCGCCAACCGCGGGCGCCGGTGCACCGTCTACTTCTGGACGGACGCGGGCTACAACGGCCGCTACCACAGCCTGGGCCGGAACGACGAGGTGCCGAACTTCGCGGCCGCGCCGCCGGTCGGCTACAACGACCCGGCGTTCAACGACAGCATCAGCTCGAACCACTGGTGCACGCCGAAGTGACGCCGAGGCCACCGCGAGCCGTGTGCCTCCTGGTGGCCGCGTTGGCCGGTCTGTCGGGCTGCTCGGCCACCACGCCCGACGGGCCGGCCGCGTCCCGGCCGGGGCCCTCCGGCCCCGCCGGGCGGCCCAGTACGGCAGCGGTCGACATGGTCACCCGGTCCGGAGGCTGGCCCAGGACCCAGCAGACCCTGGACACGGCCCTGAACGAGCTGGTCCACCGCTGCATGGCGCGCGCGGGATTCACCTACCCCGCCGCACGGGGGCCGCTGCCCGTGGCGTTCGACGACGCGTCCGCCCTGGTCGACCTGCGGCGCCGCGAGCGGTACGGCTACGGCATCGCGTCCGCGCCGCCCGGCACCGGCCAGCCGTCCGCGCCGTACTACACCGAGCTCGACGCGGACCGTCGCCGCCGCTTCGACCTGGCCTTCTCCGGGCCGCCCGATGCGAAGAAGGAGGTGGAGACGGGCACGGGGACGGTACGCGTGGGGGTACGCGGCTGCGACGCGGAGGCGCGCCGCGAGCTCGCGGGGGACGTCGTCTCCTGGGCGCGCATGTACTACACACCGCAGGCGCTCAACGGCCGCCTCGACGCCCTGGTGCCACGGCAGCCCAGCTACGTCGCCGCACTCGCCCGGTGGCGCGCCTGCATGGCGGAGCGCGGGCATCCCTTCGCCTCCCCTGAGAAGGCGCACGCAGAGCTGGCCGCCGCGTTCGAGAGGACGAGGAAGACGGGCAGGACGGCGAAGGCTCGGCAGGGTGAGACATCGCCGCAGCGCAGGTTCCGCCAGCGGGAGCGGGCCGTCGCGGTGGCGGACGGGAAGTGTGCCCTCGAGGTGAGCCTGCCGCAGGCCGCCATCGCCGCGCGGCGCGCGCTCGTCCGCACGCTCCCGGAGCAGGACCGTGCCGTACTGGCCGATCTCACGCGCACGCAGGCCGAGGCGCTGGCACGCGCCCGTGAGGTCATCGGCCGCTGAACGACACCTCGGGCGCGGCGGCGGGACCGGTTCGCACCGCTCCCCCGCCGCCCGCCCACCCATGTGCCACAGCACGGTGCCGCGGTGCCCGTCGTCGACGCGCGGGACGGCACACCTCCCGCCCCGCGGGCATCGAGCGCGGCGGAAGCGCTGCCCGCACACCACCTACGAGGCCATCGTCCGCCTGACCGGCGTCAACGAGCGCTGATGGCGTACTGCTCCGACGTCACCGCGTACACCCGTACGCGCCGACCGCCGTGGGGGTTGACGGTCTCGCGGTCCGGACGCATCCCCAGCTTGGTCATGATGCGCTCGGAGGCGTCGTTGCCCACTTGCGTGATGCTGACGATCCGCTCCAGCCCTCGCTCCTCGAACCCGAACCGTAGGGCGGCCGCGGCGGCCTCGGTGGCCAGGCCCCTCCCCCAGTGGGCACGTCCCAGCCGCCAGCCGACCTCGACCGCCGGCAGCACCTCCGGCAGGTAGCCGGGCACCGAGAGGCCGGTGAACCCGGCCAGTTCGCCGGTGGACCGGACCTCCACGGCGAACAGGCCGAAGCCCTGTGACTCCCACTCGCTCTCCCACGCCCGGACCCCGTCGCGCGTCTGCTGCTCGTCGCGGACGCTGCCGTCGCGGATCCAGCGCATGACCTCAGGGTCGGCGTTGACGGCGGCCATGGGCGCGACGTCCTCCTCGCGCCAGCGGCGGAGGATCAGGCGGGGTGTCTCCAGCGTGACCATCCGATCATTCTGGATCATGCACGGGTTCCCCGCCATCCTCACCGTGCTCACGCCCTTCCCGGGTACGGGCAACACGCCTGCTACGACGGCCCGTTGCCGCCGTCGGCGGGGGCGGCGTGGGCCAGGCCCGACTGGTAGGCGATGACGACGAGGTGCGCCCGGTCGCGGGCCTCCAGCTTCGTCATGGCGCGCTGCACATGGGCCCGTACGGTGAAGGGGCTGAGGAACATCCGCTCGGCGATCTCCTGGTTGGACAGGCCGGTCGCGACCAGGGCCACCATCTCGCGTTCGCGCGGGGTCAGCGCGGCGAGCCGTTCGGGGTGGCGCGGCGGGGCGTCGTCCGGCGTGGCCAGGAAGCGGGCGACCAGGGAGCGGGTCGCGGCGGGGGACAGCAGCGTGTCGCCGCCGGCGATCGTCCGCACGGCGTCGAGCAGGTCCTCGGCCCCGATGCCCTTGCCGATGAAGCCACCGGCCCCCGCGCGCAGCGCCTGGGCGACGTACTCGTCGGTCTCGTACGTGGTGAGGATCAGGATGCGGCTGGCACGCAGGTCCGGGTCCGCGCAGATCTCCGCCGTGGCGGCGAGGCCGTCCACCTCGGGCATGCGGATGTCCATGAGCACCACGTCGGGGCGCAGCTCCCGGGTGAGCCGCACCGCCTCCCTGCCGTCGCCGGCCTCGCCGACCACGGTGATGTCGCCGGCGGTGTCGAGGAGCATCCGGAAGGCGTCGCGCAGCAGGGCCTGGTCGTCGGCGAGGAGTACCCGCAGCGTCACAGCCCCTCCCCTGCCCGTGCGCCGCCCGCCCGGCCTTCGTTCGCCGCCGCCTCGGCCGCCCGCGTCCCGGCCGCCTGCGTTCCGGCCGTTGTTTCGTCCGCCGTACGTCGTACTGCCTTGGCGGGCGGGAACGGGAGGTGGGCGGAGACGAGGAAGCCGCCCTCCGGACGTCTGCCCGCGGAGAGGTGTCCCCCGACCGCGGCGGCCCGTTCCCGCATCCCGATCAGCCCGTAGCCGGGCGGACGGCTCGGCGGTGCGGACGTCGTGGGCGTCGGCGTCGGCGTCGGCGTCAACGTCGTACGACGGGTGTCTCCTCCGTCGTCGGCGACGGTGAGGGTCACGCGGTCGCGGTGCCAGGCGAGGCGCACCCGGGCGCTGCCGGTTCCGGCGTGTTTGGTCACGTTGGTCAGGGCCTCCTGGACGATGCGGTACGCGGTGAGGTCCACCCCCGGTGGCAGTGGCCTGGCCGTGCCCTCGTGGTGCACCGAGACCTCCAGTCCCGCGCGGCGGAACGACTCGACTAGCGGGGGGAGCCGGTCAAGGCCGGGCGCCGGTTCGGCGGGCGTGGATGTGTCCCCGGACTGGCGCAACAGGCCGACCGTGGCCCGGAGTTCGTCGAGCGCGTGGCCGGTGGTCTCGACGAGCTCCCGCAGGCTCTTGCGGGTCTGCTCCGGGCGGGTGTCGAAGAGGTGGGCGGCGACCGTGGCCTGCGCGTTGGCCAGGGTGATCTGGTGGGCCACGAGGTCGTGCAGCTCGCGGGCGATGCGTACGCGTTCCTCGGCCACTCGGCGGCGCGCCTCGCTCTCCCGGCCCTGCTCGGCCCGGCGGGCCCGTTCCTCGACGGCGTCCAGGTAGGCCCGCCGGTTCCGGACCGAGCGCCCGAGTACGCCCGCCACCAGAGGGAACGCGGCCACCGCTCCCATCCTGCTCGCGTCCTGCCACGAGAGGTCCCCGAACCAGGGGGCGGAAGCGGCCAGCAGGGCCGCGGAGGTGAGCGACACCGCGCCGGCCGCGCGCCGTTCGGTGCGGGCGGTGCGCGCGAAGGAGTAGGCGGTGACCACGGCGGGTGCCACGGCGAGCGGGCTCAGCAGGAGGCCCAGGGGCCGCACCAGGAGGCCGCTCGCGGTCGTGACCGCCAAGGCGGCCAAGGGTGTCCGGTGCCGCAGGGGCAGCACGGCGCAGGAGAGCGCGGCGAGGCCGTAGGCGGCGGCAGGCGGCGGGGACAGGGTGTTGCCGCCGTCCTGGAGCGCACCGCCGAGCAGGCAGAGCGCGAACGCCGCCGCCGCGATCGCCGCCTCGCGCCACCAAGTGCCGCGCGCACGCGAGGTGATGCCTTCCGCCGTGGTCGTCATGGCCGACTCAGTGCCGGTGCCGGCCGACGGGGAACCGCGTCACCGCGGCGTCCGGGGCATGCCTGTTCAGTGCCTGACCCTCGATGTCCACATGTGGCAGCACGCGGTTCAGGATAGGGGGCGGCCAAGTGTTCGTGGAGCGGGTGATGGTGCCGCCCTTGCTGACGGCTCTGGTCGCGTAAGGGTTGGGGGTCGACGTGACCTGATCGCTGCCGTTGTTGGCGTTGTTGGCGTTGTTGCCGTCGTTGGCGTCGCTGCGATCGCTGGCGTCGCTGACGTTGTTGCTGTCGCCGGCGTTGTTGCCGTCGGGCTTCGGCAGCCTGTGAGTTGCCTTGCGGGAAGCGCTCGTCGAGCAGGTCGATCGCCTTGCGCGGCTCGGTCCGGTAGAGAAATGCCGCCACCTGCTGGTCACCCCAGACATCGCTGGACGAGGGAAGGCGCGCGGAATGCACGCGACGTCCACCCTCGCCCGCGGCGCTCCGCCGGGCATCGTCGCCCGGTGCCGACTTGCCCTGGTGCACCTGGACCAGGCAGGCGTGCGGTCTGGTGCCTGTGCACCAAGACGTCACAGTCCGGACAGGCTCCGGCGCCCGGACGCGAGCACGGCGCAGGCCCCGTTGTGAACAGTGGGCGTCTATGGACCGGGCTCGGAAGCGGCGCCGGGGGCACGGTCGGGGTCGGGGTGGTGGTCGGGGCCGGGATTCATGCGGCGGCCAGGGGACGGGGGCGAAACACCACGGGCGTCGTCGCGAAGGGCTCGGAAGCCGTGGCGCGTCACGCTCGCCGATGATCTCTTCCCCGTGTCATCCCCTCCCAGCTACCCAACCTCGGTCTGCCCGGGTCGCGTGCGGTGTTCGCGGCACGTTACGCCGCCGCGGTCCTGGTCCGCCTGACTGGGGCCGGTCCGATCCGATACGGCGTACGGGCAGGCCCGCCGCCGGATGCGGCGCCCGCGGCCCGCCGGTCAGGAGCCCGTCCGCCCGTCCGCCCGTCCGCCCCGAGTAGATTACTGTTCAACCTTTTCTCGCCACCGCCCGCACACCCTGCCCCCATCGGCCATCCGGCGGTCGGCCCACGCGAACAGGTCAGGCCAGTACGGCATCGAGCCAGGCCGGAGCCCCCACACCTCCCAGGCCGCACTCGCGCGGGAGAAGGACCGCCCGGGCGCGGGCGAAGCCCCGGGCACCGCCCCGGTGGATGCCGGCCGCTCGACGCCGCCCACGTCGGCCGACCGACGCGCCATTCGCGTCCCGGCGCGCACCCACAATGGCTCGATGTGATTTAACATTCAACCTATGTGAGCGGCATGCTGGCACGGAAGGCACCGAAGGTCGGCGGCCCCCCAGGCCCTCGACCCAACGCCCCGTCCCCTCAAGGGAGATGACCCGACATGAGCCAGACCCTGCCACTCCGCTTCCACCACCACGCCTGGATCACCGACGACCAGGAAGCCAATCGGCGCTTCTACGAGGACGTGCTCGGCCTGCCCCTGGTGGCCACGTGGACCGAGCGCGAGGTGTTGTCCGGGACCGAGCGCGCGTACAGCCACACCCTCTACGGCCTGGCCGACGGCAGCGCGCTCGCCTTCTTCCAGTTCGCGGACCCCGAGGACCAGGAGGAGTTCAGGACCGACAGCAGTCCCACCCCCGTGCGCCACATCGCCTTCAAGGTCGAGGCGGAGGCCCAGGAAGCCCTGCGCGAGCGCGTCACCGCGGCCGGCCACGCGGAGACGAACGCCCACGTGATCGACCACGGGTTCTGCGTCTCGCTGTACATCACGGACCCCAACGGTCTGCTCCTGGAGTTCGCCGTCGACCACCCCGACGTGGAGAAGATCGACGCCGAGCGGCGCACCACGGCGCACGCCGACCTCGCCCGCTGGCTCGCCGGCGACCACACCAGCAACAACCACTGG
This sequence comes from Streptomyces longispororuber, assembly GCF_014656095.1. Classification (GTDB taxonomy): domain Bacteria; phylum Actinomycetota; class Actinomycetes; order Streptomycetales; family Streptomycetaceae; genus Streptomyces; species Streptomyces longispororuber. Next base: position 43,419 of record NZ_BNBT01000039.1, on the reverse strand, counting down.
CGCTGATCCCCGCCGCCCGCCCCTTCCCCGCGCGAAAGAGCTTCCAGGACGGCACGTCGGCCGTCGGCCGCCGGTCGCCAGTCACCGGCCACCGGCCACCGGCCACCGGCCAGGCCACTCCTCAGCGGCCCGCCCCGCCGCGCGGCGCCGCCCCGGCAGGGACCCCGGGCCTGCGCGTGTGCAGGGCCCGGCGGCAGAGGGCCGGGGTGGGGGCGGCGGCCGCCACGAAGACGACGGCGAGGACGGCCCAGCCGCCGACCAGCGCCCCGGTGACGAGGGTGGTGATCATCGCGGGACCCACGGTGGCCACGGCCCCCTCGGTGCTGGCCGCGAGGCCCTGGTACTCGCCCTCGGCGTCGCGGCGCATCAGCCGCAGGGACAGCCCCCAGCGGGAGGCGACGTAGTGCAGTTCGCCGTAGATGTGCGCGGCGAGCCCCGCCAGGATGAAGAGGGAGGCGGGCAGGGCGCCGGAGGGCCAGGCCGCGGCGGCGAACAGCAGGCAGCAGACGGCCAGGGCGAGCCCGGCTTTGCGGGTGGAGCGGACCGCGCCGCGCAGGCTCTTCCCCTGCCGGGTCACGCGTACCTGGTACAGCGCGATGAACAGGGAGCTGACGACCACGGTCACCGGCGCCAGCCATACCGGAGCGGCGGTCTGGTACTGCAGCCACAGGGGGAGCCCGCTGGACAGCAGCGGCCAGCACAGGGAGAGCAACGCCGTCGTGCTCATCAGGGTGAGGAAGGGGATGTCCCGTACGGCGTCGGTGCCGGGGCTGCGGCGGGACGCGGGCACCGGTGCGGTGCGCGGCAGGCCGATGAGCACCGTGGCGGACAGGAAGGCCGAGAGGGACACGACGGCCAGGGCGGCGTAGTACGGGCCCGCCGTGTCGGTGGACAGCACCCAGGCGGCGGCGCCCGCGCCCGCGGCGTACGTGAGGTGCTGCACCACTCGGGCTTGTGCCAGGACGGTGAGGCGCCGGTCGTCCGGCATCAGGAGGTACACCAGGGTGACCTTGACGCCTCGCCCGGACGTCTCCGCGGCGGTGAACAGCGCCGCTGCCCCGAGCAGGCTCCAGAAGCCGCTCGTGGTGAGGAAGAGCAGCACCAGCAGCCCGCGGGCGACGCTGACGGCCACGAACACCTGCCGGGCGCCGCGCCGGTCGGCGAGGGCGCCGACCGGGACCGCGGCGAGCAGGCCGACTCCGCCGCCGAGCCCCATGGCCAGGCCCATGGAAGCGGCGGGGATCCCCTTGACCGACGTCAGGTAGACGGCCCACATGCTGAACCACAGGCCGCCGCCGAAGGCCGACACCGCTTCGGAGTACAGCAGTTTGCGTACGACGCCGTGGGTCCGGGACGAGCCGTCGTCCGCCTCGCCCTCGGGCACGGTCGCGGATCCCGACGCGCCTGTATTCGTCACCTGGACTCCGTCCCTTTCGCGTCCGGCCCGCGCCGAGCCCGGACGAATTGAACAGCATGCCGTACGACGAGGTGAACACCTTCGGAAGAACGGGGCCCGGGTGCCCGTCGGACGGTCACAGGAATGTTCCTCCATGAGCACCGGAGCGGGAATCTCGCAGACGGCTGTCGGGCGAGTACCCCGTCTTCGGGGCCTTATTCGCGACCGTGTTCCATGGACGTGATTCGGCCACGACAGGTGGCACCATATGGACGGACGGCCTTCGGCCGCATCGCGGTTGAGCTGCTGCTGTATGGGCGGACACCATATTTCGGCCCCTTCCGTCAGTGACTGAATAAGCCCGCGTCCGGGCCTTGACGTGTTCCCTGTCACGCGGCTTATCGTGCTGAAGTCGCCGCTTCGGTAGCCGATTCGCACGACCGTCCTTCCGCCGCTTCGGCACCGCCCTTCCGCCGCTTCGGCGGAAAAATTCCAGAGACGCCGCTACCGGACGTGCCACGTGACTCGGGCATCAGCGCATTCGACGCCGCGGGATCCATACCCCCCCCTGGAGCAGTTGTGTCGCATTCCCCGCTGAGCATCCTTTCCCAGGTCGACTTCAACGGAAATCCGTTGAGTGAGGAGTTGTTGGCGAAAACCTTCCACCAGTTGATGGACGAGCACGGCTACGTGCTCATGTGCAACGTCCCCGACACCTTCGACCAGGTGCGGTTCTGCCGGGCGCTCGGGGCGTTCGTACCGAACTACACCGGCGCCGTGGTCGGTGACGTCCGGCCCGAGCCGGGCATGGACGACGTCTACCACGCGGGCAACACCCGTCCGCTGACCCCGCACACCGAAGGCTACGACTTCGCCGTGCTGCCGCCCCGCTACATCGCCCTGTGGTGCGTCACTCCGGCCTCCGGGGCGGGCGGCGAGACCACGCTGTGCGACACCCGGCCCTGGACGCAGGCCCTGGCGGACGACGAGCGCGAGCGGCTCCTTGAGCACACCTACGACTGGAAGACCACCGAGGGCGTGCAGCGGCTCGGCCTCGACCTCAAGACCCGCCATCCCATCCTGGAGGAGCACGAGAAGGGGCTCATCGTCCGCTTCAGTTGCAACAACCTCCTGCGGGACGACGACGACCCGGTGGCGGAACTCCAGGAACGCTGGCAGCTCGCCTTCGAGACGGAGCACATCGCCGTCACCTACCAGCGCAACGACATGCTGGTCTGGGACAACTGGCGGCTGCTGCACGCCCGCAACGCGTTCACCGACCGCAGCAGGCATCTGCGGCGCATCCAGATCGCGGCCTGACCGCCCGGCGAAGGAGACCCCTGTGCACCGCACCATGCTCCACGCGAAGATCCACCGCGCCACCGTCACCCAGGCCGACCTGCACTACGTCGGTTCCCTCACCCTGGACCGCGATCTGATGGACGCCGCCGGCGTGCTGCCCGGCGAACAGGTCGACATCGTCGACATCAACAACGGCAACCGGCTGACCACATACGTCATCGAAGGCGCCCGCGGCAGCGGCGTGGTGGGCATCAACGGCGCCGCCGCCCGCCTGATATCCGTCGGCGACCTGGTGATCGTCATCGCGTACGCCACGGTCAGCGACGAGGAGGCGCGGGCGCTGCGGCCGCGCATCGTCTTCGTCGACCGGCACAACCACCCGCTGGACACCGGCGCCGACCCCGCGCACGTACCGGCCGAGGCGGACGCCGCGGCGCTGATCCGGGGCGACCACCTGCTCGAGGGAGCCGCCTCATGACCTCGGTACTGCCTCCCACGACCACGGCCGGCCGGTGCGAAGTGCCCGCGGCCCTCTCCCACTACCACGACGAACTGCGGCGCGTGCTCCAGGAGACCGCGAGCCGGGCGCGCACCGAACCCGAGGCCTTCGCGCCCGCCTGGGAACTGCCGGACCCCGGCCCCGCGCTGGACGCGTTCTTCGCCCCCAGCACGATCAGCGCACACCCCCTGACGGAGTATCAGGGCCGTCGCGTGGACCTGCTGCACCTCATGCACAACCCGCGCACCCGCACCACCAAGACGTACGCCTCCCTGCTGATCGTCGCCCGTGCGGTCGCGCACATCGAGCGCACCGGGGAGCGGGTCGTCATCATCACCCCCTCCAGCGCCAACAAGGCGACCGCGCTGCGGGACGCGGTGCTGCGCGCCCACGAGTGCGGGCTCGCCACCCCCGAGACCCTCGGGATCACCTGCGTGGTCCCCCTCTCCTCGCGCGGCAAGCTGTGGCGCTCCCCCCTGTCCGACGACCCGGAGCTGCGCCGGGCCAATCCACTGACCGTGCTCGACACGGCCGAGCCGGGCCGGGTCAAGGAGCTCGCCAGAACCGTCACCGGCACGCTGTCCGCCACCTTGCACCGGGACCACGGGGTGCGGCTGTGGCACTCGCTGGAACTGCTCAACTACGCCGTCGCCGACACCGCGCGCGCCCTCTTCGAACGCGACCGGCTGCCCGCCGGCCCCCGGCTGCACGCCCACGCCGTCTCCAGTGCCTTCGGGCTGCTCGGGCACTTCCACGGGCAGCAGTACCTCACCGGCCAGGACTGGCCGGGCACCGCGGCCGGCTACTTCCTCGTCCAGCACCTGGGCACCCCCGACATGGTCTCCAGCCTCTACCACGACCACTTCGACCACCGGCCGAGCTGGACGGAGCGCGACGGACGGCTCGTACAGGACCACGACCCGCACTTCCCGCAGGTCGCCTACGCGCCCGACGAACAACTCGACGCGACGTTCTACACCCGCCGGCCGGCCACCTCCGCGCGCATGAACGAGATCATCCGCCGTCAGGGCGGCGGCGGCATCGTGGTCTCGCTGCCGGAGTGCCTCGAACGCTACCCGGCCGTACGCTCCCTGCTCGCCCCCGCCGGGGTCCACCTGCCCGCCGACCCTCGGCGGCTGCGGGAATGGTCCCTGGTGATGGCGGTGACCGGCGTGCTCAACGCCGTCGACCGCCACCTGGTGGACACCACCGACATCCTCGTCCACGGCTCCGGCTCCTATGCCACCGAGGACTACGAACCGGTGCCCGAGGCGCATCTGCGGCCGGTCGCGGACGCCGCGGATCTGGACCTCGCCCTGCGCGAAGCGGTCCGCTGACGCCACGGCGCGGGGTGTGCCACGGCCGCCGCCCCGCGCCGCTCCCGCCGCACCATGGAGTGCCCTTGCTGTTCGTACCCCGCTCACCCCGGTCGGCCCCGCCCGCCCCGCGCCCGGCGGCCGACGTCGTTCCCGCGCTGCCCGCGCGGCTGCGCTACACCTGGAACAACAGCCCGAACCCGGCCCTGCGTGCCGCCCGCCGCGTCGTCGACGACGCGCCCCCGCGGGTGCGCGCCGTCGTCTCCCGGGAGCGCCACGGCCGCCTGGACATCGCCTACGTCGGACTGCCGGCCGGCCGCGCCAACATCCTGCAACTGCTGGAGCAGCAGCGCGGCGCGCTCGGCATGACCACGGGCCGCCGCGAACACGCCCTGGTGGCCTGGGACGACCTGGCCCGCGGTGCGCTGCCCCCGGCCGACCTGGTGGTCGTCGGCGCCGAGGCCGGCCGCCTGGCGCGGCTCCCGTCGGACCGCTCCGTCACCGCGCCCTTCCGCGTCCACCTCACCGTCGACGTCCCCGCCCGCCTCGACGACCTCGAACAGCGGATCTCCAAACGCGAACGCTGGCAGTTCCGCCGGGACCGCGCCCGCCACGACTGGGCGTGGACGCAGGACGCCACCCCGCGGGCCCTGGAGTTCTTCTACCGGCGCATGCACCTGCCGACCATGGCGACCCGGCACGGCGACCGCAGCAGGACCGAGCCGTGGCCGGTCGCCCGCCACGCCATCCTCCCCCGCGGCACGCTCTTCTTCCTCACCGACGCCGGCCGGCGCGTGGCGGGCGTCCTGTGCCACTGGTCGGCCGACAGGACCACCCTGACCACCCGCCTGCTCGGAGTCCTGGACGGCGACGAGCGCCACTACCGCGACGGCGCCTTCAAGGCGGTCTACCACCACCTGCTGCGCTGGGCCCGCGAACAGGGCGTCCCCCGCGTCGACTTCTACGGCACGGAGGCGTTCGTCAGCAAGGGCATCTTCCAGTGGAAACGCCGCCTCGGCCCCCGCGTCGAGCTGCCGCCCAACCACTTCTCCACCAAGCGCATCCGCCTGTACGCGCGGCGGGACACCCCCGCCCTGCGCGACTTCCTCGTGGCGAACCCCCTGCTCGCCCACCAGCGGGACGGCTCGCTCGCGCCGGTCTACTTCACCGACGAGGAACGCCCGCCGCGGCTCGACCTCAGCGCGCGCTGCCCCGGGCTGCCCGGCCCGCGCACCGTCCCCCTCTCCGCCCTCTTCGACGGCCCGCCGACGCCCGTTTCGGTGACCTCATGACCAGCGACCCGACCCGCCCCTGGACCGTCCTGGGCACCGGGGCGTTCGCCCGGGGCCTGCTGCGTGCCCTGGCCCACCACCCGGGCCGCCTCACCACCGTCCACGTCGTCGGCCGCACACCCGGGCGCGCCCGCGACGTGGCCGCCCTCGCCGCCGGCCACGCGGCACTGTCCGGCACCCGGGTGGCGTTCGTCCCCCACAGCGCCGGCCCCTCGCCCGCCGACCGGCTGCGCCCCCTGCTGCGGGCCCAGCGCCCGGCCCTGCTGGTGGTCTGCGCGTCACCGCAGTCGCCGGGCGAGGCACGCACCCGGGACTCCGACTGGGCCCGGCTGCTGCGCCGGGCGGGCTTCGGCGCCACGCTGCCCCTCCAGGCGGAGTTGGTCCGCGCGTCCGTGCTGGCCTGCGCCGACGCCTCGCCCGGCACGCAGGTGGTCAACGCCTGCTTCCCCGACCTCGTCAACCCCGCTCTGCACGGCGCGGACCTGCCCGTCCTGTGCGGTCTCGGCAACGTCGCCACCCTGGCCACCGGCGTCCGCGCCCAGCTCGGTGTACGCGACGACTCCCGGCTAGCGCTCCTGGCCCACCACGCGCACCTGAGCGCACCGGAGGACCCGCGTGCCGAGGCCGCCGGATGGCTGGACGGCACCCCGCTCACCGGGCTGCGGGACGTGCTCGGCGAGGTCCGGGCGATGCCGCGCGACTTCCTCAACGAACTCGGCGCCCACAGCGCCGTGCCGGCCCTGCACGCCCTCACCGACCCCTCCGCCTCGTACGCGGGTCATCTGCCCGCACCGCACGGGCTGCCGGGCGGCTACCCCGTCCGCATCGAGGGCACCGCCCTCGGCCTGCGGCTGCCGCCGGGGCTCTCCCCCGCCGAGGCCGTCGCGTTCCACCGCGAGCGCGAGCACCTCGACGGCATCGGCCTCGGCGAGGACGGCCTGCTGCGCTTCACCCCCGACACGCACGCCGTCCTGCGCGCATACGGAGCGGACCTCCCCGAGGCGTTCCACCCCACCGCCCTGCCCGACCTGAGCCGACACCTCCTCGACCTGCGCGAACGACTGCGCCGGACCTCCACGTCCGCAGCCCCTGAGAAGGAGAACCCGTGACCACGAAGGAGAACCCGTGACCACGAAGGAGAACCCGTGACCACGTCCCCGCCGACCCCCTCCCCGTACCTCCTCGGAGCCGACGACGAGGAGCGCCGGCGCCTGCTCTTCCAGGCGGAACTGCTGCGGGAGGACACGCACGCCCTGCTCGACCGGCTGCCGCTGAGCGGGGGCGAGAGGGTCCTGGACGTCGGCTGCGGGCCGCTCGGCATCATGGACGCGCTGTCGGCCCGGGTCGGGGAAGCGGGACAGGTCGTGGGCCTGGACGCCGAGCCCCGCATGATCGAGATGGCCCGCCGCACGGTGGCGGAACGGCGCCTGGCCAACGTCTCCCTGGCCACCGCGGACGCGGCGGACACCGGCCTGCCCCGCTCCTCGTTCGACCTGGTGCACACCCGCCTGGTCCTGATGAACGTCCCCCACACCGACGAGGTGCTCGACGAGATGGTCGCCCTGACCACACCCGGCGGCACCGTGGCGGTGCAGGACGTCGACTGGCTCACCCGCGTCTGCGAACCCCCGCACCCCTCCTGGGACCGCCTCGTCACGGCGATAGCGGAGCTCTGGCGCCGCAACGGCATGGACGTCACGCTGGGCCGCCGACTGCCCGGCATGCTGCGCCGACGCGGGCTGGTCGACGTCCGCGTCCGGGCGTCGACCCACGTCTTCCAGCACACGGACCCGTACCAGACCCTGCTGATCGACCGCGCCCGACTGTGCCGGTCGGCGCTCGTCGAGCACGGCCTCATCACCGACGCCGAACTGGACGACCACGTCGGGGCGCTCTCCCGGCACCTCGACGACCCCGACACGCTCGTCGTGCACGCCACCCTGTTCCAGGCGTGGGGGACCCGGCCGGCCACCACGTAGCGCACGGTGCGCACGACAGCGCTTCGCCCCGCCGCGGTGCGGCGGGGCGAAGCGCTCAGAGGCGAGGAGCGGCCGACAGCCTCCCTGCGGGGTCCTGTCCGCGCGCCGCACGGCTCATGCGCCGGTCAGCCGGTCAGGACCTTGAGGTCGTCCGTCGCGGCCGGGTAGTCGATGTACCCCTCCGCTCCTCCCCCGTACAGGTTCTCCGTCGGCGGCCCGGCGAGCGGAATGCCGTGGGCCAGGCGCGCGGGCAGGTCCGGGTTGGTGAGGAACAGGCGGCCGAGGGCGACGACGTCCGCGTGCCCGTCCCGCACCAGCCGCGCCCCCGCTTCGGGGCTGCTCGGCACCGGGCCGTTCGTGTTGGCGACGAGCGTGCCCGACCAGCGGGTCCGCAGGTCCGCGACGGCCCCGTACGCGCCGTTCTCCAGGACGTGCAGATAGGCCAGGCCCAGCGGGTCCAGCGCGTCGGCCAGCGCGCGGTACGTGGTGCGCGCGTCGGCCTCGGCGAGCTGGTTCTCGGCGTTGTCCGGCGAGATGCGCAGGCCCACGCGGTCCGCGCCGACCGCGTCGGCGACCGCCTCGACGACCTCGGTCGCGAACCGCAGCCGGCCGGTGACCGAGCCGCCGTACCCGTCCGTGCGCAGGTTGGTGTTGTCGGCGATGAACTGCTGGACGAGGTAGCCGTTCGCGCCGTGGATCTCCACGCCGTCGAAGCCCGCCTCGATCGCGCGCCGGGCCGCGGCCGCGAAGTCCCGTACGGTCCGGCCGATCTCGGCGACCGTCAGCGCGCGCGGGGTCACGTGGTCGAGCAGCCCGTCCCGGGTGAAGATCTGCCGCCCCTCGATGGCGACGGCCGACGGGGCCACCGGCAGCTCGCCGTCCGGCAGCGTCCGGGGGTGGGTCATCCGGCCCACGTGCCACAACTGGGCGAAGACCGTGCCGCCCTCGGTGTGCACCGCGTCCGTGACCTCCCGCCAGCCACGCGCCTGCGCGTCGGTCACCAGACCCGGGATGCCGGGGCCGCCCTTGGCGAGCGCGTTGACGTACACGCCCTCCGTGATCAGCAGCCCGGCTCCGGCGCGCTGCCGGTAGTACGTCGCCGCGTACGGGCTCGGCACCCCCGTCACGTCGTCGGCGCGGCCCCGCGTCATCGGGGCCATCGCCACCCGGTTCGCCAGCTCGAGGCGCCCCGCCCGGTACGGCTCCAGCAACTCGCGCACCCGCGCGCCCCCTTCCGTCATCCCCGCGTCCCGTACCCGTCCCGTCACGACCCCGGCGCTCACGCGGCGCTCCGGTCGAGCGCGATGACCTCGACCTCGATCTGCCAGTCGGGCCGGGCCAGCGAGACGACCTCGACGAGGGTGTCGGCGGGGTAGGGCTCGGCCAGGAACTCGCCGCGCAGGGTGATCACGTGCGGCAGGTTCGTCGCCATGTCCCGTACGAAGATGCCGACCTTGACCACGTCCGCGAAGGTCAGGCCGGCCGCCTCCAGCACCCGTCCGACGTTCCTGAACGCCTGCCGCCCCTGCGCCAGGAACCCGCCCTCGACGGTCGTCCCGTCCTCCTCGAAGCCCGCCTGCCCGGACACGTACACGAAGCCCCCGGCCCGGACGGCCTGCGATATCCGGTACGGCGCGTACCAGTCGGGCGTGGTGGCGACCTTCTCGACGCGCTCCGCGGTGGCCGCGCTCTCGTTGCTGGACATGCCTCTCCCCTGTGTCGGCGGGCACCGGGACGGCCCCGCTGGACGGCGTTACGAAACGTTTCGTAACGTCACTGGACGGTAGACCGCCCCGCGCGCTCTGTCAAAACGAAACGTAACGTCACGCGAGAGGTAGAGTGAGGCCCATGACCCCCGACCCGAACAGTGAACGACGCAGTGAGCGCGCCCGCCGGGCGATCCTCGACGCGGCGTTCGACCTGGTGAGCCGCAAGGGCTTCGCCAAGCTCACCATCGAGGCCATCGCCGCCCAGGCAGGCGTGGGCAAGCCCACGATCTACCGCTGGTGGCGCTCCAAGGGCGCGGTGGTGCTGGAGGCGATGAGGGAGGAGCTCGGGGACGACTTCGCCTTCCCCGACACCGGTGACATCGCCGCCGACCTCACCACCCAGATCACGGCGGTGAGCCGGCGGCTGGTCACCGGCAGGATGAGCGAGGCCTTCAAGGGCGTCATGGGCGAGGCCCAGAACGACCCCGCGCTGATGAAGGAGTTCCGCGAAACGATCCTCGAGCCCAGCATCGCGGAGTGCCGGGCCCGCCTGGCTTCCGCCGTCGCCGCCGGGCAGCTCCGCGCCGACGTGCCCACCGACGTGATGGTCGACCTCTTCTACGCGCCGATCCACTACCGGCACTTCCTGGGCTTCGGCGACGACGCGGTCAGGCGCAGCGCCGATCTGGTCCAGGAGGTCCTGCTCGGCCTGCGGCCCCGGCCGGACGCGGGGTGACCGGCGGCGGTCCGGCCCTCGCCCCGTGAGCCGCCCGGGGACGGGCCGCGGCCGCCGCGAGCCGCCCCCGTCACCGGCTCACAGGGGGCGGCTCACTCCTCCGGCTCGGAGAACTCCCGGGCAAGGGCGCGCAGCCTCTCCGCGGCCGCCTCGCCCTCGGCGGCGCCGAGGGTCGACCCCGGCATGCGGCTCAGGCGTTCCAGTTCCTCCGCGAGACGCAGGTGCTCGCGCCGCGCGTACGTACGGCAGGCGAGGCAGGTGACGCGGTCCGGGCGCGCGGAGGTCATGGCGCGCGGCACCCGCAGCCCGCACCCCGCGGTGACGACGCTCGGCAGGTCACCGACCAGGCCGAACGTGGACGCCATCATGTCGCGGACGGCGGCGTCGCTCCGGACCAGCTTCGACTCGACGTGGATGTGCGGATCCATCCCGGTCATGGGCCCTCCCCGCCTCGGCGACCGGACCGACCGGGGTGCCGCCGCTCGGCAGCACCCCGCGGGGCCAGTCTGTCACGCGCCCCAAGGGCCCTTGCTCCGCGGGCGGATCGCACGCCCGGGGCGTCGGGCTCCCCCGGCCGTCGGCGTCAGGCGTCCGCCGTCTCCCGGACGCGTCGCAGCCAGGAGACGCAGTCGGGAGAGCCCAGCAGGTCGGAGTGGCCGCCCGGGAAGGTGTGCCTGGTGAAGGGGCCGGTGGTGGTGTGCTGCCACGCGGCGATCGTGTCGTCCGTCGTCAGCGGGTCCTCGGTGCCGCGTGCCGCAAGGACGGGGCAGCGCAGCCCGGGGGCCGTCCCGGGGGTGAACTGCCGCAGCAGGCGCAGGTCTTGGGCCGCGGTCTCGGCGACGACGGCGCGCCACTCGTCCGAGGGGGCCCCGGCCAGGACGCGGGGGTCGACCCGGTCGAGGTAGGCCGCCGCCTCCGCCGGGCCCGCGGCGGCCTGCTCCAGCACCCGCAGCAGGCCGGGCCCGGCGGCGCCCGCCACCGCCAGCGCGGCCACCTGGACGCCCGCCTCGCCCAGGCGCACCGCCGTGGCGTAGGCGACGTACGCGCCGTAGCTGTGGCCGAACAGCAGGGGACGTACGGCGGACCGGCGGCGGATCTGGTCGGCGCAGGCCCGGACCACCGCGTCGAAGGAGGTGGCCGGTTCGCCGAAGTCCCGGCCGAGCCGCCCGGGATAGCGCACCGGCCGGGACGACCGGCCCAGCGCCTCCGTGAGCGGACCGAACTCGGCGCCGAAGGAACCGGCCCCGGGGAAGAAGACGGTCACGCCGTCGCCGCTGTCCAGGTTGTCGCTGTTGTCCATGAGGGCCTCCGTAGCTCCGTAGCTCCGTGGTTCGCGTTCGTCGCCGACGGCCCTCACCGGTCCGCGCTCTCGTACTCGGGCTCCCGGGTCGGCGGGCGCCGGGCGAGGGTGGCGGTCGCCAGCCAGACGGCGGCGAACAGGGCCCAGCACGCCCACATGGGCGGTCCCGCGAGGACGGTCACGGCGACCACCGTGACGGCGCACAGCACGGTGACCACCCTGGGGGTGGCGCCGGGCCCGGCCAGCTTCGCGTACGAGGCCGCGCCCAGGCCGTAGAGGACGAAGTAGATGCCGCCGGACAGCACGAAGAGCAGCTCGAACGACATGACGCCGGTCGAGCCGAGCACCGCGATGAGGACCAGGACGGCGCCGACCACCAGCACGGACGTCACCGGGTTGCTGTCCCGGTGGCGTACCTGGGCCAGCGGTTTCGGCAGGTAGCCGCTGCGGGCCATGCCGAACACCAGCCGGGACAGGGCGAGGACCGAGGCGCACACGTTCGCGGCGATGGCGGCGACGACCAGCGCCAGCGTCACCGGCCGGCCCAGGTCCCCCAGCGAGCGCTCCGCGAGGCGCAGCAGCGGGGCGTCGTCCAGGGCCTCGTCGCCGGGGGACACCGCGCTGAACAGGCCGAGCAGCACGAGGCCGTACAGGGCCACCACGATGACGTAGGAGGCGGCGAAGATGCGCGGGATGGCGTCCGGGCGCTTGTGTTCCTCGAAGGTGAAGGCCACGGTCTCCCAGCCGGTGAAGGCGACGTAGACGGCGGTGAGCACGCTGCCGAACTCCCCGAGGCGGGGCAGGTCGGCGCTCGGGGCCTCGACGCCGTGGGTGCCGAGCGCGACCAGCGCGGTGCAGGTGACCAGCGCGAACAGGCCGAGCACCAGGGCGACCTGGACCTTGCCGGACACGTTCGCGCCCAGGCAGCCGATGAGGGTGGCGGCGGCCAGGACGGCGATCGGGAAGAGCCAGGCCAGGCTCGGCACGCCGGCGAACTGGGCGACGTAGCGTCCGCCGGTGATGGCGGTCGCCGGGATGCCCGCGACCAGCGCGAGGGTGGCGAGGAGGCCGGAGGACCGCCCGACGGGCCGGCCGAAGGCGACCTCGGAGTAGTGGGCGACGCCGGACGCCGAGGGGTGGCGGCGGCCGAGCCAGGCGTAGCAGTACAGCAGCGGGATGACCGACACGGCGGCGACGGCCCAGGGCAGCCACGCGGAGCGGCCCAGCTCCTGGTAGCTGGTGCCGGGCAGGATCATCATGCCGCTGCCGAGGATGGTGGACAGCGCGAGGAAGGTGCCGACGGTGCCGCCCAGTGACTTCTGCAGTCCGCTCACGCCACCTCCTCCTCGGCGGGGGTGATGGCGAGCACCCCGGCGAGGGCGCGGCCGAGGGCGGCGCTCTGGGCCGGGTCCAGGCTGTGCCCGCCGGGGACGACCGTCAGGCGGAACTCCCCCGACACGCGCCGCGCCCAGGCGGCGCAGCGTTCGGTGGGGATGAACCGGTCGTCCCGTCCGCACAGCGCGTGCAGGTCGGTGAGGCGGTCGCCGGGGGCGAGCCGCTCGGCGAGGCGGTCGGCCACCGCGGCGTCGCCGCGCAGGCCGTGCGCGATCTCCGCCAGCATGTCCTCGTCGTCGAGTAACTCCGCCGGGAAGCCGTCGTGGGCGAGTACCCGGGCGATCTCGGGGTCGGTGAGCTGTGACATCGTCGGTATGCGTCCTGAGGAGTCGGGGCAGGGGGTGTTGACGACTAGTACCCCGGTCGGCCGGACACCCCTCATGTCGAGGGCCGGTTGCAGGCGGACGGCGGACAGGCCGCCCATGGAGTGCCCGGCGAGGACGATCCGGCGGGCGCCGCGGTGGTCCGCGGCGCGCCGGATCTCCTCGACGGTCCGCTCCTGCCACCGGCCCGAGTCGAGGTCGGCCACGGATGCGGCGTTCGGCAGGGCCAGTGCGGTCAGGCCGTGGCGGGCGGCGGCGTCCCGCAGCAGGGTGAGGGTGGTGCCGCCGCCCCCGGCGGCCGGGAAGCAGACGCACAGGTCCTGGCCGGTGGTGGCGGTGCTCACGGCGCGCCGAATACCTTGGCGTCGACCACCTCGACCTGGAGTTCGGTCAGGCCGAGCATGAAGTTCGAGCGCAGTCGGCGGGGCGGTGCGGTCACCGCGAACGCCTTGTCCCAGGCGGCCAGTTCCTCGACGAAGGTCTGGATCTCCAGGGTGGCGGCGGGGGCGCCGACGCAGCGGTGCACACCGGCGCCGAAGGCGAGCTGCTTGTTGTCGGCGCGGTCGATCAGGAACGTGTCGGGGCGGTCGAAGACCTCGGGGTCCCGGTTGGCCGACATGTTCCACAGGGTGACGAAGCTGCCGGCGGGGACGACGTGCCCGCCGACCTCGAAGTCCGCCACGGCGAGCCGCTGGACGTAGCTGTTGGTGGAGGTCCAGCGCAGGAACTCCTGGGTGGCCACGTCGCAGCCGACGTCGCCGTCGGCCACCTTGCGCCACTGCTCGCGTTCCCCGTCGATGGTGTGGACGGTCAGGCTGGCGGTGTGCGGGGTGGTCTCGTTGCCGCCGACGGCGATGTTCAGGCCGTTGAGCACGGCGACGTCGCGGGGCATCGTGCCGTCGGCCACGCACCGGGCGAGGAAGCCGATCATGTCGTCGGCCTGCCCGGTGCCGAGCCGGTGCCCGATCAGGTCGTCGATGAACTCCAGGACCTCGAGCTGCGCGTCGACGAGGGTGTCCAGCGGGGAGTGCCCGGCGTACACCTCGTCGCGGTAGCCGATCATCGTGCGGGTGGCTTCCAGCAGGTGGTGGGCGTCCTTGGGGCCGATGCCGAACAGCACCTCCAGGACGCCCTTGGGCAGCTCCGGCGCCACGACGGCGCTGAAGTCGAGCCGGTCGCCCACCGACAGCTTGCCGAGCGCGTCGTGGAGGTTGCGGCGCACCGCGCGCCCGACCCTGGCGAGCATCTCCCGGCTGAACCCGCTCGTCTTGACCGGCTTGCGGAGGGCGGTGTGCGCGGGCTGGTCGGTGACGATGAGCATGCGGCCGGACGCCGAGTCCTTCTGCGGCAGGTAGGAGCCGTCGACCATCGTCCCGTACGCGGAGCTGAGCCGCTGGTGGTCGACGTAGGCCGTGTAGACGTCGGCGTACCGGGTCAGGGCGTAGAACTCGTAGCCGTCGTCGCGGCGGTGCACGGAGACCGGGTGGTCGGCGCGCAGGCCGGCCAGGTAGGTCCACGGGTCGTCGTCGGCGAAGAACTCCGGCGAGTACAGCGGGCTGTCATCGACGACCAGCATGGGTGCCTCCGATCAGGTCGGCTATCCGTGCCGGGGTGCGGCCCTCGAAGAAGACGTGGCCGGGCACCTTGATCCCGGTCCGTTCCTTCAGCAGGGCGCGGCACCGCAGCACGGCCAGGGAGTCGACGCCGGCGGTGAAGATGTCCGTGTCGTGGGCGAGGTCGCGGTTGAGCACCGTGCGTACGCAGTCGGTGATGGCAGCGGGTGAGATGTCCGTCATGTCTCCTCGGCCTTGTCTGTGGTTCGGTAGTGGTCCATGAGGGTGGGGACGTCGACCTTGCCGCCGGCCCGGACCGGGTACCGGTCCACGAGGCTGATGCCGATGGCGGTCGAGAAGTCCTGGACGACGGTCTCGATCCGCGTCCGGGTGGCCGGGTCCCCGAGGGTGGCCGGGTCGGTGCGGACGAAGGCCACGGTGTGCCGTTCGCCCTGCACCACCCGGCAGTCGCGCACCCGGGGCAGGGCGGTGACCCGCTGCTCCAGGGCGGCGGTGTCGACGCGCATGCCGTTCACCTTGACCTCGCCGTCGAGCCGCCCGGCGAACACGAGGTCGCCGTCGCCGTCGGTACGCACCAGGTCCCCGGTGCGGTACGACGGCCGGCCCCGCTCGTCGTGGAAGCGGTGGGTGAGGACGCCGTCGTCGAGGTAGCCCAGGCAGACGAAGGGTCCGGTGACGACGAGTTCGCGGGTGCCGGGCGGCCCGTCGTCCGCGGGGCGCAGGACCTGCCGGCACCCCTGCAGTGGTCGGCCGATGGGTACGGCCGGAGCGGTGAGGTCCTCGGGCAGCCGGTAGTGGTGCGTGGCGAAGGTGGCCTCGGTCGGCCCGTACAGGTTGACGAAGGCGTGGCGCAGGCCCGCCTGCCGGGCCTGCCGGTACGTCGACACGCGGAACTGCTCGCCGCCGCTGAACAGCCAGGGGATGTCCGCGACGGCCTCGGGCAGCACCTCGACGACCGTGGCGAGGACCGCGGCGGGCAGCAGCAGGCGGCTGATGCCGTAGGTCCGCGCGAGGCCGGGCCAGGCGAAGACGTCGTCGTTGACGTGGGGCAGGCACACGACTCTCCCGCCCCTCGCCACCGTGCGCCAGGTGTCGAACCACCAGCCGTCGTAGGTGGGGGTGGCGAAGCTGCCGGCCGTGAGCCGCCCGCCGGGCGCGGGCACGTCCAGGTCCCGGCAGGCGAAGAGGGCCAGCAGGTTGTGGCGGCCGACGGCGACGGCCTTGCGGCTGCCGGTGCTGCCGGAGGTGTAGTTGACGGCCACGACCTCGTCGGGGAGCGGTTCCGCGCGCGGCCGGTGCGGGGACCGGGCGGCGGGCTCGACCGACGGGTGCGGGTCCGCCGACACGGTGAGCACGAGGTCGGGCCGGATGCGGTCGAACTCGCGCTCGGTGAGCCGGTGGTCGTCGGCGACGGCCACGGAGCCGGCCCGCCAGGCGCCGAGCTGGCCCGCGAAGCAGCCGAGTCTGCTCCGGGACCGGATGACGACCACGCGGGCCGGGCCGTGCGCGCGGACGCCCGCCTCGACCGCCGCGGCGAGTCGTCCGACCTCCGCCCCGCTGTACTCGGTGCCGTCCTCGACCCACATGGTGTCCGGCGAGGACCAGCGGCGGCCGTGCAGCAGTTCGTGCCAGGCGTCCGTCGTGCGCGCACCGGTCACAGGTGTGTCCGCGCGCGTACCGGTCACAGGTGTGTCCGTCGTGGACGGGTCCGTCGTGGACGGGTCCGTCGTGCGCGGGTCGCTCA
This sequence comes from Streptomyces longispororuber, assembly GCF_014656095.1. Classification (GTDB taxonomy): domain Bacteria; phylum Actinomycetota; class Actinomycetes; order Streptomycetales; family Streptomycetaceae; genus Streptomyces; species Streptomyces longispororuber. The sequence continues at coordinate 26,854 of NZ_BNBT01000039.1, read as the reverse complement.
TGAGCGCAGTCCCAACTCGTCGATGATCGCGCTGATGCTGATGAGGCTCAGCCGGACGTCCCACTTGTCGGGCGTGGTGTCGGCGTCCAGGGCGTCCAGCGCGTCGGGGCGGAAGACGCCGCAGGCCGCGACGAGGTCCCGCCAGCGCGACAGGGTCCGCCCGTCGGCCGTGTCGGCGAGTCCGTACGCCGTGAAGCCCTGTTTGGCGCGGTGCAGGATGCGGTCGGGCACGATGCCGGCGTAGGCCTCCTTCAGGCAGACCTTGCCCTCGAAGTCGGCCGTCTTCCGCTCGTCGGGGACGCCCAGCGCCAGGTCGACGACGGGGTTGCCGAGGAAGGGGTAGCGGCCCTCCACCGAGTTCGCCATGAGCATCATGTCGCCGTGGTCGCCGAGCAGGTGCCCGCCGAGCTGCACGTACACGTCGGCGATCGACCGGAGCTGCATCCGGGTCAGGGAGGCGGTCTCCTCGTCGTCGAAGGGGATCAGCCGGTCGCGCCAGTACTCGCGGCCGGTCAGGGCCTCGCGTGCCTGCGGGGAGAGGCAGAGGTCGCGGCGGCGGGCCGTCCTCGCGCGGTCGGTCTCCCAGGCGAAGTCGGCCCTGCCCCAGGCCTGTTCGTTCTCGGCGTGCCGCTCGGGGGGTGTGCGGCGGGCGCCGTCGAACGCGTAGGAGTCGTAGCCGAAGAACAGCTCGTCGGCGCCCTCGCCGGAGATCACGCCCTTCAGGCCGGTGAGCCGGACCTGGCGGGAGAGCATCAGGGCCGCGACGTTGTACGTCTCGCGCTGCGGGTAGCAGCAGTGGCGCACCATGTCCTCGAACTCGGCGGCGACGTGGGCGGGGCCGCAGCGGACCTGGTGGTGCTCGCTGCCCACGGCGTCGGCGACCTCGCGCTGGAACCGCCCTTCGTCGAGGGTGACGTCGTCGAAGAGCACGGAGAACGTCCGGGCGGGCTTCTCCCGGGCCCGGGCCGCTTCCAGCACGAGCGTGCTGGAGTCGAAGCCGCCGCTGAGGTAGGCGCCGATCTCGACGTCCGCGCGCAGCCGGTCCGTGACCGCCCGGCCCACCGCTTCGCGGATCTCCTCCCCGGTGGTGGGGCGGTCCGTCTCGCGGAAGTCCCCGTACCGCCAGTAGCGCACGGTCTCGGGAGGCCGGTCGGGGCCGAAGCGGACCACGCAGCCGGGCGGTACGGCGCGCACGTCCTCGACCAGGGTCCGCGGCGCGACGATGTTGCCGAGCGCCAGGTACTGGTCGACGGCGCCGAGGTCGAGCCGCCAGGGGTGCGGCACACCGCGCACGAGCGGTTTGAGCTCGGAGCAGAAGTGCACGTGGGTGCCGAGCACGGCGTAGAACAGGGGGCAGATGCCGAAGCGGTCCCGGCCCAGGTGGAGGCTGTCGTCGGCCCGGTCGTGGATGACGGTGGCGAACTGCCCGTCGACGCGGGCCAGGCCCGCGGGCCCGTGGCGGGCGAACAGCTCGGGCAGCACGGCGACGTCGACCCGGTTGTCGGCCGGGCCGCCGCCGAGCTGGGCGCGCAGTTCGGCGGCGTTGTAGATCTCGCCGTTGGTCAGGGCCGCGTACCGGCCGCTGTGGTCCTCGGCCGGCTGCCAGCCGTCCTTGAGCGCGGTCATCCCGAGCCGGCCGAGCTTCGCGGAGAGGACGGGCGTGTTCAGGGAGTAGGTCTCGTCCGGGCCGCGGTGGACGAGCCGGGCGTGCATCGCCGCGGCGAAGGACCGGTCGAGGGTTTTGTCCGGGGCGTAGGTCCCGCACAGGCCGCACATCGTGTCACACGCTCCGTTCCCGCAGCCGGTCGGCGAGGTCGCGCAGGGTGTCCGCGCGCAGCACGTCGCGGACGCCTGCGTCGGTCCAGCCGAGCTTCTTCATGCCGGTGACCAGGACGACGGCGGAGGCGGAGTCGCCGCCGAGCTCGAAGAAGTTGTCGTCGAGCCGCGCGTCCTTCACCCCGGTGAGCGTCCGTACGAGGCGCAGCACCTGGTCGTCCGGGCGGTCGGGGGCGTCCTCGGGGGCGCGGGCGTGCCGCCGGGCGCGCAGGGCGTCCCGGTCGATCTTCCCGTTGGGGGTGCTGGGGAAGACGTCGACGCGTTCGAGCACCGACGGGATCTTGTACGGGTCGAGGAGGCCGTCCAGGTGGCGCCGCAGGGTGCGCGGGTCGGCCGTGCCCTGGTAGTAGCCGACCAGGGTGTCCGTGGCCGCGGCGTCGCCGTCGGTGTGGGCCTCGGGGACGACGACCGCCTCGCGCACGTCCGGGTGGCGGCACACCGCGGTCTCGATCTCGCCGGGGTCGAGCCGGTAGCCGCGGACCTTCACCTGGCGGTCGAGGCGCTCCACGTAGCAGAGCCGTCCGTCGCGCAGTTCCACGACGTCGCCGGTGGCGTGGCCGCCGGTCCCTTCGGGGCCCCGGAGCGGTTCGACGCCCCGCTCGGTGAGGTACCCGGCGGCCACGGAGGCGCCGGTCACGACGAGTTCGCCGCGCCGGACCCCGCTCCCGGTGGCTCCGGTGTCGACGTCGCGCAGGACGTACGCGCAGTCGCCGACCGGTTCGCCCAGCGGTACCGCGTCCCGGCAGTCGTCGGGGTCGAGGGCGTCGCTGAGCAGGTTGCACACGGTGGTCTCGGTGAGGCCGTAGGCGTTGTGGAAGCTCGCCGCCTTCGACCAGGTGCGGACCGTGGCGGGGCGGCACGGGCCGCCACCGTTGACGACGTGCTCCAGGCGCATCGCGTCGGTGGGTTCGGTGACCGTCAGGGCGAACGGGGTCGTCTTGAGGTGGGTGATCCCGAACCGTTCGAGGGTGTCCTGGAGGACCGGGCCCGGCGCGAGCCGCTCCTCGTCCACGACGACCAGGCAGGCGCCCGCGGTGAGGGTCCACAGGATCTCGGTGAGGCAGCCGTCGAACGTGAGCCGGGCGAACTGCAGGGTGCGGCTGCCGGGCCCGACGGACAGGCGCGTGACGTGGTCGCGGATGACGGGGGCCAGCGGGGCGGCCCGCACGAGGACGCACTTGGGGGTGCCGGTGGACCCCGAGGTGTGGATGGCGTAGCCGATCTCACTGTCGGGGAAAGGGAGTTGGCGGGGCGGGGGCCGGTCGTCGGCGGTGCCGTCGGGCTCTTGGCGTGTGGCCCCGGGCGTGGCGCGCCAGCGGTCCGGCAGTCCGGTGAGGTCCACGTGGCCGTCGTCGCCCGTGCCGCGGGCCAGCAGCCGGACGCCCAGGAGGCCCGTCTTGGCGGCGTTGGAGGCGTCGCTGTCCCGTTCGTCGACGAAGACGAACGGCCGCCGCGCCTTCAGGGCGCCGACCAGGGCGACGATCGCCGCCGCGCCGCGGGTGCCGAGCAGGGCGACCCATTCGTCGGGACGGGTGGTGCGCCCCAGCCGGTCCGCGAATGCGTCGGTACGCGCGCCCAACTCCCGGTACGTCATGACGGATCGCGGGGTGCGCAGCGCCTCGTTGTCCGGGAATTCCCGCACGGCGCGGTCCATGCCGTCGAGCAAGGGCCCCTCTCCTGCTCCTCCAGCTTCTCCTGCCGCTCCTGCTTCTCCTGCTTCTCCTGCTCGCATGTCACCCTCCTTCGCTGTGGGATGCGGAGAACCGTTCCTCGTGGCGGCCCGCCGCCCCTTGCTGGCGGACGGGGTGGGTCAGCGTGCCGACGTCCTGGACGAGGGCCTGCACCGTGTCCCCGGCGTGGATGACCGCCGCTCCGGGGGTGCCGGTGCAGATGACCGTGCCGGCTTCGAGGGTGCGTCCGGCGCTGAAGTACTCCACGAGGCGGTCGATGCCGAACTTCATGTCGGCGGGGGTGGCGGCCGCGATCGTCTCCCCGTTGCGGACGGTGGCGATGCGCAGGGCGCGCAGGTCGTCGTCGCCGAACTCGTCCAGGGTGACGAGGACCGGGCCGACGCTGCAGAAGGTGTCGAACCCCTTGGCCCACGGGATGTGGCGGGGGTTCTCCCGGATGACGTCCTCGGCCGTCATGTCGAGGACGGCGGTGACGCCGCCCACGACGGAGCGCCAGTCGGCCCGCTCGACGTTCTTGCAGGTGGTCTTGATGACCAGGCCCAGCTCGGCCTCCGCGGTGACCCGCTGGGACTGCGCGGGCAGGTCGATGTGGTCGCCGTTGCCGATGAGGCAGTTCGCGGGGCGCAGATAGGAGCCGGGGCCGGAGCGCGGCTGTGCGGACGCCAGGTCCTCCGAATGGCGGCGGTAGTTGAGCCCGGCGCCCCAGATGTCGGCTCCGGGGTCGACGACCGTGGGGGCGAGGTCCGGGTCGGGCCGGACGGGGGTGAGGGTGGCCGCGTGCCGTTCCAGGGCAGCGGTCAGCTCCCGGGCCCGCGCCTCGTCGAGGAGGTCGCTCAGCCGGGTCGCGCCGGCGTATCCGGGCACGTCGGAGAGGTCGAACCACTGGTCGTGGTGGTGTACGGCGATGCCGTGCCCGGTGGTGGACGTGCCGGTCCTGCTGATTCTCATGGTGGTCTCCGTGGGCGGGTGGTTCGGGTGGTGGTCCGCCGGTCGGCCGGGGCCCCGTGCCGGGTGGGGCCTGTACTGGGCCCCGTGCTGGGTCCGTGTGCGGGGCGGGCCCGGCCGGCTCGGGGCCCCGGGCGGGGCGTCGGGCATGGCTCCGCCCGGGGCCGGGCGAGCGCGGGGAGCCGGTGGTCGGTGAGGGCGGCGCGGCGGGCCGGTGGTCCGTGGGGGCAGCGTGTGGGCAGCCGGTGGCCCGGGGCGGCGCCGCGGAGGGCGTGCCGGGGTCTCCGCCGTGTCGGCGGGCCCGGAACGGTGGAATCAGGCGCTGATCCTGCTGGCGGCGGCGCGGAAGTCGTCCTTGCGCGGACTGTGGTCGGCGATCTTCACGGCCGTCTCCATGAGCCGCGCCGGGTCGGTGTCGTGCTCCGCGGCCAGCTTCTCCACCAGCGGGAAGTAGCCCGAGTGGATGCCGATCACGGCACCGAGGACCTGCATGGTGCGGTCCTCGGGGATGGGCCGCATGTTCTCGCGGCAGTACGCGGCGAGCCTGGCGAGTTCCTGGTAGTCGAAGAGGTCGGTCTCCAGCATCTTGATGACGCCGGCCAGGGACTCGATGGCGGCGTTGCCGGATCCGCGGCCGATGCCGTCCAGGGTGGCGTCGACGATGCCGGCGCCCGCCTGCAGGGCGGTGATGCTGTTGATGTTGGCCATGCCCAGGTTGTCGTGCCCGTGGAAGCCGACGAGCGGGAACTGCTCGCTGACCGCGCTCACGTAGGTCTGCACGTCGGCGGGGAGCATCGCGCCGTAGGAGTCGACGACGTAGACGCCCGCGATGTCCGGGGTGACCCCGTCGAGCAGCCGGACCAGCTCGGCCACGGGGGTCGCGCTGGACTTCATGAGGTTGAGGTAGACCTGCCCGCACAGTTCGGTGGCGCGTCGCAGGTAGTCGAGGTGGTCGGGGACCCGGTCGGGCTCCATGCCGACCCGGACGAAGGACATCCCGCGGTCGCTCATCTCCGCGATGGTGTCGAGACGGGTGAACTCCGGCTGGGCGAACATGCCCCAGGGCTTGCGGGTGAGGGTGGAGCGGGCGATCTCGGCCCAGCGGTAGTGACCGATGTTGCACGGCTTGATGCCGCTGCGCTCGGCCTCCAGGCCGATCCCGTGGCCCACCTCGACCTTGGCGACCGGAATGCCGTCGAGGCGGGTGAGCAGACGCGTCACGAACTCCTCGTCGAGCTGGAAGTCGACGGCGTACGAACCGTCGCGCAGCGTGCAGTCGAGCAGTTCGATGGCCGGCACATCCTCGAGCCGGCCGTCCGCTAAGGACATGAGGTTACTCCTTGTTTTAGGCAGCACGGATGACGTCTCCGAAAGGGTCGGAAAGGAACGGGAGATCGGAAGGAACGGGAGATCGGAAAGGAACGGAAAGGGTCCGGGAAATCCGGGAGCGGCGTCCTGAAGGGTGGTAGGGGGCGGGGAATCCAGTGAGGGCGGAAACAAGGGGGGCGGGCAGCGGTAGCCCCTTGCTCTGTGCCGTACGGATACGCGTGCCCAACCCTAAGTGTCATAGACACGTGTACAGGCTTTGACCGAATAACACGCCCCGCTCGCCGGGGAGGTGCCGGTGTCGATCACCGGGCCCGCGGGGTGCCGGGCGGCAGGGCGCCGACCGTCCTCACTGCTGGGGACCGGAACGCGGAGGCGTGACTCCGGTTAACCGACGGGGCCCGCCGGAGCGCGCGGGACTGGAGTTGTGCTCGCGGGAGCACAGAGTTCCGGTCGAGGTGGCACGAAGCCCCCTGTTCCCCCTTGACGCAGGGACCGGGCGGCTACTCGTTTTCCGGCCGTCTCACATGGCGAGAACTGCCTTCTTTCCGCTTTCCGAACGTTCCGAGAATCGGGGGGACACCCGGGTTCCGGATATCGGAGCGGAGCCGGTACACGACGGCCGGTGGAGGCCGCCGACGTACGGGGTGGAGGCCGCCGCGTGCGGGGTGGAGGCCGCCGCGTACGGGAGGGAGCCGTTTCGCCGGATCGTGCCCTGTGTTCCGTGACAGCGACGGCACCCGCCCGGTGTGCGCTGTGAGGCAAGGGTCTGTGCACTGCGGTGCACGGAGGTGAGGGTCGGCCTGACTACCGTGAGGGACGAAGCCGCAGCCTCTGCGTACAGGGGCTGCCCGCTCCCGGCCCACGGGCCCGACGAGTGGCGGCGGAGTTCATGTGCCGCGCTTCACGTAACGAGACATGTGTGTGACCGGGACACCCGATGTCACCCGCCGCACATGCGAGCCGCACCACCAAGAGGGGACGTGGGATGCGCGAGGCGCTGACCGGCACATCCCGCTCCGCGCCGGTACGACGAGCGCGGGCGGACTCGGCATGGGCGCCGCTCGCCACACGTGTCTTCCGGGCGCTGTGGGTGGCCCAGTTGGTGTCCAACGTGGGCAGTTGGATGCAGATGGTCGGTGCCCAGTGGCTGCTGATCGGGCAGGACGCGGCCCTGGTGACGCTGGTGCAGACGGCTTCCAGTCTGCCCATGGCCCTGCTGGCGCTGCCCTCGGGCGTGGTGGCGGACCGCTACGACCGGCGCGCGGTGCTGCTGGCCGCGCAGGCGGCCCTGTTCGCGGTCTCCGCCGTGCTGAGCGTGCTCGCGTTCACCGGCGCTCTCACCCCCGTGCTGCTGCTCGTCCTCACCTTCCTGCTGGGGTGCGGTACGGCGTTGATGGGCCCGGCCTGGCAGGCCGTCCAGCCGGAGCTGGTGGAGCGCCGTCAGCTCGGCCGGGCCGCGGCGCTCGGCGGCGTGAACATGAACCTGGCCCGCGCGGTCGGGCCCGCCCTGGGCGGGGTGGTGGTGGCGGCGGGCGCGGGGTGGGTCTTCGCCTTCAACGCCGCCTCGTACCTCGGCATCGCCGCCGTCCTGCTGCTCTGGCGGCGCCCCCGCGCCGAGGTGCCCGTACCCGGTGACGAGCGGCTGCTGAGCGCTCTCGACGCGGGCCGACGCTACGTACGGTACGCGCCGGGCGTCCGCCGGGTCCTGCTGCGCACGGCCCTCTTCGTGCCCGGCGCCGCCGCGCTCTGGGCGCTGCTGCCGCTCGTCGCGAGCCGCTCGCTGCACCTGGGCTCCGGGGGCTACGGGCTGCTGCTGGGTGCCGTGGGCGTCGGGGCGGTGGCGGGCGCCTTCGTCCTGCCCCACAGCAACCGTGTGCTGGGGGTCAACCGCACGCTGGGCGCGGGGGCCGTGGTCTTCGCGTGTGTCCTGGTCGTCCTGGCCACCGTCCGCGTCCCGTGGCTGGTGACGGTGGCGCTGTCCTTCAGCGGCCTGGCGTGGATCGGGGTCCTGTCCACCCTCAACGCGGCCCTGCAGACGCGGTTGCCCGGCTGGGTCAGGGCCCGCGGTCTCGCCGTCTACCTGCTCGTCTTCCAGGGCGGCCAGACACTGGCGGCACCGCTGTGGGGCACCCTCGCCGACCGCCTCGGCCTCACCGTGCCGCTGCTGGCCGGCGGCGCGTTCCTGCTGGCCGGGGCCGCCAGTCTGTGGCGCTGGCCGTTGCACGACACCGAGGGGGTCGACGCCTCCCCCTCCGCACACTGGCCGGTCCCGCCCCTGGTCTTCGCACCGGGGCCGGCCACCGGTCCCGTCCTGGTCACCGTCTCCTACCGCGTCGCTTCGGACAACAGTGCCGCCTTCAGCGACCGCATGCGGCACGTCGCCCGTTCCCGGCGCCGGACCGGCGCCCTCACCTGGGGCCTGTACCAGGACGGGCAGGATCCGGGGCACTTCGTCGAGCACTACCTCGTCGCCTCCTGGTCCGAGCACCTCGCCCAGCACGGCGGCAGGCTCACCGTCACCGACCGCCGTCACGAGGAGTTCGCCCGGCAACTCCTCCTGCCCGGCACCGAGCCCGAGGTGACCCATGCCTTCGACACGCTGTCGGGACCCGTCGTACCCGTCGTACCTGCCGTACCGGGCACTGAGGCGCCGACGCGCTGACTCACCGAGTCGTGGAAAGGAAACAGCAGCACACATGGCAAGCAAGGTCGGAACAGAGCGCGCCGAGGGGCACGGCGGATCTCCGGGCGGCGACGGTGACCGTACGGGCACCCCGTACGTCGACGTACTCGCCCCGCGCGAGGTCCCACTCGGTGGCCCCCGGGCCATGACGGTGCGGCGCACCTTGCCGCAGCGCGCCCGGACCCTGATCGGCGCCTGGTGCTTCGCCGACGCCTACGGCCCCGACGACGTCGCCGTGACCGGCGGCATGGACGTCGCCCCGCATCCGCACACCGGGCTGCAGACGGTGAGCTGGCTGTTCAGCGGGGAGATCGAGCACCGGGACAGCCTCGGCAGCCACGCGTTCGTGCGGCCGGGCGAGCTGAACCTCATGACGGGCGGGTACGGCATCAGCCACTCGGAGGTCTCGACCGCCCGGACCACCGTCCTGCACGGCGTGCAGCTCTGGGTGGCCCTGCCCGAGCGGCACAGGGACGCGCCCCGCGCCTTCCGGCACCACGTGCCCGCACCGGTACGGATCGCCGGGGCCGAGGTCAGGGTCTTCCTCGGCTCCCTCGCCGGGGACACCTCGCCCGTGCCGACGTTCACCCCGCTGCTCGGCGCGGAGATCGTCCTGGAGCCCCGGGCCACCGTCACGCTCGCGGTCGAGCCCGGCTTCGAGCACGGCCTCCTCGTCGACGCCGGGCCGGTCCGTATGGCCGACACCTCGCTGGCGCCGGGCGAGTTGGGTTACACCGCTCCGGGCGCCGAGGCCCTGACCCTGACCCTGACCAACGAGTCGGACGGCCCGGCCCGGACCGTGCTGATCGGCGGCGCGCCGTTCGAGGAGCGGATCGTCATGTGGTGGAACTTCATCGGCCGCACCCATGACGACATCGTCCGGGCCCGGGAGGACTGGCAGCACGCCTCCCCGCGGTTCGGCGCGGTGGAGGGGTACGGCGGCGACCGCCTCCCCGCACTGGCCCTGCCGAACGCCCGCATCGCACCGCGCGGGAACCCCCCCGCGCGGCACCGCACCGCGCCGCTGACGCGCGCCCACCGAAAGGCACCACCATGGCCCGTCCCCCTCGGCCCGCACAGCCCGAGCACCCCGCCACCCCTTCGGCTCCGACCGTCGAGCACGTGGCCGACCGGCACCGGTACGTCGTCCTCGTCGACGGCGAGCGCGCCGGTCTGACCGCGTACCGCGACCGCGGTGTCCAGCGGGTGTTCTTCCATACGGAGATCGGCGACGCCTTCGCCGGGCGGGGCCTGGCGGCACAGCTCGTGCACGCGGCGCTCACCGATGTGCGCGCGTCCGGCCTGCGCGTCGTGCCGGTCTGCCCCTACGTGGCCAAGTACCTGACCACGCACAACGAGTTCGACGACATCATCGACCCGGCGACCCCGGAGGTCGTGGAGTGGCTGGAGGCACACCTGAAGTGACCGGCCGCCGCCGAGGGCTCGCGCCGGGCCCGCTCACCACGGGGCGCACCAGCGGTGGGCGGCGCGGCGGACGGCGGCACTGCGGGTGGGGCCCCCGAGGTCGACGGCGGCCCGTTTGAGGTGGTCGGCGATGCGGTGCGGGCCCAACGGGTCGGCGAGGGCGGACAAGTGGGCCTTGACGCCCACGAGTTGGCGCGCCTTGGGCCGGGGTGCCGTCAGGGCCCGCACGAGGGCGCGGATGAGGGGCTCGGGGCCGGGCTTGCGGGCCGCCGCCCGCAGCGCCGGGATCATCGCGCGGTAGGCGGAGGCGTGCGGCGAGGAGCTGTGCGCCAGGGCGCCGAGGGCGTCGGCGGCCCGGTCCCAGATGGGGCTGCCGTAGCCGTCCGCCTCGATGAGGACGACCTGGATCCCGGCGGGCGACACCTCCATCCGCAGGGCGTCGTTCCAGGCGTTCATCGCGGCCTTCGTGGCGCAGTACCAGCCCATCAAGGGGGCCGTGACGCGCCCCGCGAGGGAGGAGTTGTTGACGACGCGCCCCTCCCCGCGGGCGCGCATGACCGGCACCGCGAGCCGGGTGAGCCGGGCCGCGCCGTGCAGGTTGACGTCGAACAGCTCGTGCACGGCGGTGTCGTCGAGGTCCTCGACGGCGCCCATGCGCAGGATCCCGGCGTTGTTCACCAGGGCCCAGGGGCCGCCGTCGGTGTGTGCGGCCACCTCGCCGAAGGCCTGCTCGCAGGAGTACGGGTCGGTGACGTCGAGGAGGACCGTGCGCACGCCGACCCCGCGCGCGGCCGCCGCTTCCCGCAGCAGGGCGGCCTCGCCCTTGTCGACGGCCGTGCCGAAGACGTCGTACCCGCCGTGTGCCAGGCGCAGGGCGGTCTCCAGACCGACTCCGCCGGTGGCACCGGTCACCAGGACGCTGCGTCGCATGGGGCAACTCCATAAGTCGTCGGACGGGGGGCGGGAGGCGGTCCGGGAACCGTGGTGCGGATGGGGCGGAAACCCGGGACGGGATCCGCCCAACTCCCCTGGCGCACACAGTGGTTGAAGCGCATGGCCGAAACGCCGGGCACGGCGCGGCGGGCGACGGGAGGGCACCTTGACTGTGCCACGCCCGATGGTCACATTCATCAGTGTCAGGCGGCGGGCGTCCGGGCCCCGTCACACGATGCCCCGCGAGCGCCCTCACGCGGTGTCCCGCGGTGCGGGCCCGTCCCCCGCGCCGCACCGCGGAGCCGGGCCGGAGGGACGGGCGGAGAGGCAGGCTGGAGTGACCACCGACCACGGCACCGCCCTCGAGGACCTGCTCGACGTCCTCACCCCCGACCGCATCGACGCCCGTACGTTCCGTCCGCGCGGGCCCACCTCGTGGTCGCGGCACCTCTACGGCGGGCAGGTGGCGGCGCAGGCCCTGCTGGCCGCGGGCCGGACCGTCGCCGAGGACCGGCCGGTGCACTCCCTGCACGCCTACTTCGTCCGGCCCGGCGACCCCGACGCCGGGGTACCGCTGCTGTTCGACGTGCACGAGGTGCGCGACGGGCGGGCGGTGAGCCTGCGGCAGGTGACCGCGCGCCAGCGCGACGCCGTGCTCTTCACGCTGTCCGCGTCGTTCCACCGCGCCGAGCCGGGCCTGGACCATCAGGACCCCATGCCCGCGACCGCCGTGCCCGAGGCGCTGCCCACGTACGAGGAGCGCCTCGCCCGTGCCCTGGGGGAACCCGTGCTGCCGCTCGGCATGCCCTTCGACCTGCGCTACGCGGGGCCGTTGAGCGTCGAGGCGCAGCGGGACCCCGCGCTGCGCACCGGGACCAACCCGCTGTGGCTGCGCACGAACGGCGCCCTGCCCGGGGATCTGCCGCCACTGGTGCACGCCGCGCTCCTCACGTACATCTCGGACATCCTCCTGGACACGGTCGCCCTGCGGCACGGCCTGTCGTGGGCCGACGGCACGGCGAGCCCGCGCAGCCTGGACCACGCCCAGTGGTTCCACCGGCCGTTCCGCGCCGACGACTGGCTCCTGCTCGACCAGGACACACCCGTCGCGTACGGCGGCCGTGCCCTGGCGCGGGCGCAGGTCTTCACCCGCGGCGGCGACCTGGTCGCATCGGCGGTGCAGGAGGGGCTGGTGCGGCTGCGCCACCGCTCTCCGGCGGGGCCCGGGGGCCCGGTCAGTGGACCAGGCCCCCGGACACCTCGATCACCTGGCCGGTGATGTAGCGCGCCCGGTCCGAGGCCAGGAAGCAGACGAGGTGGGCGACGTCCTCGACGCCGCCGAGCCGCCGGCCCGGGATGCGCTTCTTGATCTCCTCCAGGCGTTCGGGCGGGATCCCGGCCGTCATGTCGGTGGCGATCAGGCCGGGCGCCACCGCGTTGACGCGTACGCCGAGTTCGGCGAGTTCCTTGGCGAGGGCCTTGCTGAAGCCGATGATCCCGGCCTTGGACGCGGCGTAGTTGGCCTGTCCGGGCGCCCCGTGGATGCCCACCGACGAGGTGACGTTGACGATCGCTCCCGCCCTGCGTCGCACCAGCGCCATGACCAGCGGCCTGGTGACGGTGAACATGCTGCCCAGGTTGGTCTCGACGGCCTCGTCCCAGTCCTCCCTGCGCATCCGGGCGAAGACGCCGTCGCGCGTGACGCCCGCGTTGTTGACCAGGGCGTCGACCGAGCCGAGGGCCTCCAGCGCGGCCTGTGCGAAGCGGGCGGCGGAGTCCGTGTCGGCGACCTGGGCCGGCAGCGCGGTGCACTGCTGCTTGGGGTAGGTGGCGCGCAGCTCCGCGCACAGCTCGCGGGCCCGGTCGGCGCTGCGGTGGTAGCTGAAGACGACCTCGGCGCCCTGTCGCAGCGCGAGCCGCACGATACCCGCGCCGATCCCCCGCGCGCCCCCGGTGACCACGAGCCGCTTGCCGTCCAGGGGCAGGTGCTCGCTCATCGCGGCTCACCCCCGCGCCGGGGTCGCGGCGGCGGCCTCGGCGTCGGCGGGGGCCTCGGTATCCGCGGGGGCCCCGGTGCCCGGGGAAGCCACGACCTCCTCGGTGCCTGCGCCGTCCCCGTCGGTCCCGGTCCGCCGGGCCCGGCGCGCGGCCCGCCGTGCCTGCGCGGCCCGCGTCTCGCGCTCCCGCAGCGCACGGTAGCGCTCCTCGGCGAGCAGGGCCTGCACCATCGGCGTGTAGAAGGGGCCGTCGCCGACGAGCCCGACCTCCTCGTCGCTCACCTCGACGAAGCCGTACTCGCCGAGGCCGTCCCACACGGTGGCGAACTCCTCGTACACGTCGGTGCCGAAGGCCGCGCGGTAGTCGGCGCGGTTCACGGTCAGGCCGAACAGGCTGCGGAAGAGCATCGCCAGGCGCCAGTCCGCCGCCTCGTGGGAGAAGCCCCGCTCCACGGGGAAACGGCCCTCCTCCAGGGCCTGCTTGTAGCGGGGCAGGCTCAGGTGGTTGATGAACGACCACGAGCGGTCGGTGCCGATGGCGGAGTTGCCGAAGAACGACACCGCCGCGTAGCCGAGGCCGACGGTGTCCATGGAGTCCAGGAACCGGTTGACGCCCTCCTCGTAGCCGCGTCCCGCGGGGTCGCCGGGTTTGCGGAAGTTGTACGCGGTGATCTGCTCGTAGCCCTGGTCGGTGAGGAAGTCCCGGGAGGCCCGGTACATCTCCAGGTTGGCCAGGGTGCTGGGCAGTTCGTGGAAGCGGTTGAGGGCGAAGTCGGTGGGGCCGCCCACGTTCAGCTCGTAGTGCGTGATGTCGTACACGTTCCACGAGACGAGGGTCTGGAGGTCCTTGAGCATGGTGCCGACGGTCTGCTGGGGCCAGCCGAAGATCAGGTCCACGTTGGCGGCGAGCCCCAGCTCGCGGGCCCACTCCAGGCTCTGGACCACGTGCCGGGTGGTCTGCTTGCGGCCGCTGAGCTTGTTGAGGCGCTCGTCGACCTGCTGGATGCCCATGCTGACGCGGTTCATCCCCGAGTCCTTGATGGCCTGCATCTTGGCCCGGGAGAAGAGCTGCGGGATGCCCTCCAGGGTGATGTCGGCCTGCGGCGCGATGTCCGGGAAGAGGCCGCGCACCAGGTCCATGAGGCGGTGGTACAGCGGCTCCCGGTACAGGTTGGAGGTGCCGCCGCCGAAGTAGACGGCGCCCAGGGTGGCTCCGGAGAGGGCCTCGCGGTACAGGTCCGCCTCGCGTTCGACGTACCCGAAGTAGTTCTCCAGGGCCGCGTTGCCCTGGAACTCCTCCACCGGGAAGAGGCAGTAGCCGCACTTCCCGGGGTCGGTCTGGATGCAGTACGGCACCCCGACGTAGAAGTTGACGAACGAGTCCCTGCCCGCCGCGCGGACGCGCCGCCGGTCCTCGGCGATCTCCTCGACCGGGACGTCGGTGCGCGACCAGTAGCGGGGCGAGGGGAATCCGTGCTGGATCTTGTTGACCTGGCGCTGTTCGAGGTGGGTGTCGATGTAGGTGTGGACGAAACCTGCGTCTAGCATGCGCGGGACACTCCCCTTCGGGTGGTACGCGGTCTTACGCCGGTTCCGGCTGCTGCTCGGTCTCGTTCCGTGCCGCTTCGGGCAGACAGGGGCCGAGCGCCCGGTCGAGGATGTAGCCTGCGAGGTCTTCCAGGCTCTGGTAGGTGAGCGCTTCCATGGCCTCGAAGCGGAAGTCGAGCTTCTCCTGCAGCCGCCGCTGCAACTCGGTGATCATGAGGGAGTCGAGGCCGATCTCCAGGAGCGCCGTCGACGGGTCGAGGTCGTCGATGTCGAGGTCGTCGGCGGCCTGCCCGAGGGTGTCGCGCACCTCGTCCAGGAGCCAGGCCCCCATGGCCGCCACGCGCTCCCGCTGTCCGAGCGGTCCGAGCCGCTCCAGGAGGAGCTTGCGGGCCTCGCCGGAGTACGGGCGCGCGGGCGCGGGTGCCTGTCCGCTGTCGGCGGCTCCCGTCAGGGCGGAGGTGTGGCGCAGTTCCAGGCCGTCGAGTTCGGCGAGCAGCAGGCCCTCGTCGTCGACGACGCGGGCGGAGGCGACGGCGGCGGTCCCCTGGTCGTTGGTGCGGACGCTCACCCGGCTCCACACCTGCTCCGGCAGCGCCCGGTGCAGGGTGGCGCGGCGCAGGGTCACCGGGATGTAGGCGCCCTCCAGCAGGCGGGCGGGCAGGGTGAACAGGGCGGCGGCGGTGACGTGCAGACAGCCGTCGAGCATCGTCGCGAGGGCGTGACCGTGCTCGGCCCCGCCCGCCCCGTCGGGGGTGGCCCGGATCCGGCCGAGCGCCGTTCCCGTGCCGTCGTCGCCGGGCCACAGCTCCCGCACGGTGGAGAAGCTCGTGCCGTACTCCAGGCCCGCCTCGCGCAGCATGCCGTACAGGCGGCCGGGTGTCTGGCCCTCGCCCAGCGGCGCGCGCAGCTCGGCGGGCGGGGTGCGGGGCTCGTCGGCCGGTGCGGTGGCCGGCCGGACGGTGCCGCGGCAGTGCTCGACGGGGTGCTGCCCGGCGCCGGACGTGCTCACGGTGACGTGGAAGGCGCCGTCCCGCCCGGGCGCGGGGCGCAGTGCGGTGGTGGCGACGGTGGGGCGCCTCGGCTTCAGGAGCAGCGGCCGGACGAACGTGAGGTCCTCGCAGGTGGCCGGGGCGGCGGGCGCGGCCGTCGCGGCGAGCGGGGAGTCCGGGGCGCCCGCGGTGTGCCCGGCGAGGGCGCGCAGGGCCAGTTCGAGGTAGCCGGTGGCCGGGAAGACGGTGGCGCCGAGGACGCGGTGGTCCGCCCAGGGCGTGGCCGCGGCCAGCTCCGTCGGCCAGGTGCGGCCCGGGCCGGTCTCGTTTCGCGGGCCGCGCATCATGGAGCCGAGGTCCCAGCCGCCCTCGGTGGGCGCGATCCAGTGGCGGTCGCGCCGGAAGGGGTACTCGGGTGCGTGGATGCGCCGGTGGCCGCCGGTGGCGAACAGGCGCGGCAGCCGTACGGGGCAGCCGGTGGTGTGCAGCAGGCCCGCGGCGGTCCGCATGTTGCGTACGTCCTGCTTGTCGCGCAGCAGGGTGCGGACCAGGGCGATGTCGGCCTGGCCGAAGGCGGCGGCGACGGCCGGGATGAGCGCGGCGTGCGGGCCCACCTCGACGACGGCGGCGCAGCCCGACTCCACGACGGTGCGCATCCCGTCGTGGAAGCGCACCGGGTTGCGCATCTGCGCCGCCCAGTAGGCGGGTTCCTCGGTGCCGGTCAGCGGCGCGCCGGTGACGTTGGAGATCACGGGCACGGCCGGGGGGCGCGGGTGCAGGGCGGCGGCGGCCCGCTCCAGCTCGGCCAGGGCGGGGTCCATGAGGGGCGAGTGGAAGGCGTGCGAGACCTTCAGTTCGGTGGTGCGGAGCCCGGCCTCGTCCGCGCGGCGGGCCATCTCGTCGACCGCGGCGGCCGCCCCCGAGACGACGACGCTGCGCGGTCCGTTGACGGCGGCGAGGGAGACGGCGTCCTCGCGTCCGGCGAGCCAGGCCTCCACCACCGCGGCCTCGACGGCGATCGCCAGCATCTTCCCGCCGGGCGGCAGGGAGCCCATGGCGCGGCCGCGCCGCACGGCGAACCGGGCCGCCTCCTCGAAGGCGAGCATGCCTCCGGCGCAGGCGGCGACGAGTTCGCCGATGCTGTGCCCGATGACGACGGACGGCTCGACGCCCCAGTCCTTGAGCAGCTCGGCGAGGGCGAACTCCACGGCGAAGACGGCTGGTTGGACGTACTGGGTGTGGGTGAGGGCCGTGGTCGAGACCTGCTCGTCGAAGAGGACCTCGTGCAGCGGAAGGCCGAGGTCCGCGTCCATGACCTCGGCGCACCGGTCGAGCGCGGCGGCGAAGACCGGCTCGGCGGCGTACAGCTCCCGGCCCATGCCCGGGTACTGGGCGCCCTGCCCGGTGAAGACGAAGGCCACCCGGGGATTCCTGCGGGCGCGGCCCTCGGAGACGGTGACGGGGGCGCGTCCCGAGCGCCGGCGGCGCAGCGCCGTGGCGGCCTCGGCGCTGTCGGCGGCGGTCACCGTCAGCCGGTGGCGCAGGGTGGCACGCCCGACGGCGGCGGTGCGGGCGGCGGCACCGAGGTCGACGTCGGCGCGGTCCAGGAACTCCGCCCAGCGGTCGGCGAGCTCCTCCAGGCTCTCGGCGGACTTGGCGGACAGGGCGAGCAGTTCGGGCGCCCGCCGCGGCGCGGCCCGCTCCCGTGGGCGCGGGGCGGGGGCCTCGCGCAGGATGGCGTGGGCGTTGGTGCCGCTGTAGCCGAAGGAGTTGACGCCCGCGTAGCGGGGGGTGTCGCCGCGCGGCCAGGGCACCGGTGCGGACGGCAGGCGTACGGGTGCCCCACGCAGGTCGATCTTCGGGTTGAGCCGGTCCACGTGGATGCTGGGGAAGATCACCTCGTGCTGCAGCGAGAGCGCGGCCCGCACCACGCCGAGCAGTCCGGCGCCCGCCTCGATGTGCCCGAAGTTGCTCTTGGCGGAGCCCACGTACAGGGGGCGGTCCGCGGGGCGGCCGTGTCCGTAGGCGTTGACGATGGCGCTCATCTCGATGGGGTCGCCGACCGGGGTGCCGGTGCCGTGGGCCTCCACGTAGCCGGCGTCGGCGGTGTCGATGCCGACGCCCGCCAGGGCGCGGTGGATGACCTGTTCCTGGTTGCGGCCGTTGGGTGCGGTCAGCGCCTGGGTGCGGCCGTCGTGGTTGACGGCGGTGCCCACGACCGTGGCGTAGACCGGGTCCCCCCGCTCCACGGCGAGGGACTCGCGGCGCAGCAGCGCCGCCACGCAGCCCTCGCTGCGTACGTAGCCGTCGGCCGCCGCGTCGAACGCGCGGCACTGGCCGTTCCTGGAGAGCAGGCCCACCTTGGAGAAGGCGATGTGGATGCCCGGGTTCAGCATGACGTTGACGCCGGCGACGATCGCGGCGTCGCACTCGCCCGCCAGGATGCTCTGCCGGGCCAGGTGCAGGGCCACCAGGGCGCCCGAGCAGGCCGTGTCGACCGCGAGGCAGGGGCCCTCGACGCCCAGGAAGTGGGCGACGCGGCCCGCGGAGATGCTGATGGCGTCGCCCATCGCGTCGTAGGGCGTGATGCCCTCGGGGCCCTGGAGGGTGTTCTTCAGCATGGCGTAGTTGTTAGTGTTCATCGAGGCGAGGAACACACCGGTGCTGGTGCCGCGCAGTTCGTCCGGGTTCTGCCCGGCGTTCTCCAGGGCGTGCCACACGGTCTGCAGGAGCAGCCGCTGCTGCGGGTCCATGCGCGCGGCCTCGGTGTCGGAGATCCCGAAGAAGGCGGCGTCGAAGGCGTCGATGTCGTCGACGAATCCGCCGTGGCGGACGTAGGTCCTGCCGGGCCGCAGCGGGTCGGGGTCGTAGAAGGCGTCGGCGCCCCAGCGCTCCTCGGGGATGGGGCCGATGCAGTCGCGCCCGTGCAGGAACGCGCCGCGGACGTCCTCCACGTCGGCCACGGCGCCAGGCAGCGCGCAGCCGATCCCCACAATCGAGACATGACGGTCCATCGCGATCGTCTCCTTCGGGCGGCGCGCGGCAGGGCACGCGCGCGCCGGTCGCCCCGCTCGCACATCGCCGGCGCGTCCGGGGCCTTTCGCGTTCAGGCATTGCGGAAATCACCGGGAATACGTGCGTGAGCAGGCGTGGAATTGACGCTTCCTTAACTTTCCCCGCACGGGATACGAGCACGGGCAAAGAGGTCCGGACCTCAAGTGACCTTACAACCGGGGACGCCCCTGTCAAGGGTACTTACCCGAGTTATAGAAGCACCTTGCCCGGTCTTCACGGGGTCGCTGGCGGAGAGGGGGCGCACGGCACGGATGAGGCTCTGACCAGCGTGTCGGCAGCGGCTCCAGGAAGGTTCCGGGGCGACCGTGACAGGAGTCCGGCCCCGGTGCCCGGGGCTGGAAACACTCGCTCCTTTGCGCCATCGTCACGCTCCGAACGGCGTTCCGAGTGGCTGATTACCCTCGGTACAAGAAAGAAAATTCACCACGCAACGCCCGCCGTGCTCTCCGCGGACCGGCCGCGCCGGTGAGGGCGAATGTCGCCGCACGCGGCAGATGACGCGGAATTGCGGCAGGCGCCGGTGACCTGTGCGGAAATGGCCGGGAGAGGGGCGGCTCATTCACGGCGCCACGCCTCCGGCGAGGCCCGTTTCGGCGTCGGGCGCCCCGGCTGGGGCGGTGGCACGGCTGCCGAGGACCGGCACGGCCACGAACCCGCCCCGGAACCCGAGGGAAGGGTTCCGGGGCGGGTGTCGAACCGGCGCGTTCCGCGGGGACCGCCCCCGCGTCGGCGGATCGAGCGGGTTCCGGTCGCGCCGGGCTGCCGGGGGCGGACGCGGCGCCTCGGTGCACCGAGGGCGTGCTCGGTGGGGCGTGCACGGCGGGAGTACGCGCCGGGAGTCCTCGGCGGGCGCGCGCTGCGGCGCCGCACCGGGGCCCGCCGCAGCGTCCAGGCAGCGGTCAGCGGGTCACGGGGCCGGGGCCCCGCCCGGGGTTCACTCGCTCAGAATGCGAGGAGGGCCGGGTTCACTCGCTCGGGAAGCGAGGAGGGCCGGGTTCACTTGCTCAGGAAGGCGAGGAGGGCCACGTTGACCTCCTCGGCGTGCGTCCACAGCAGGCCGTGCGGGGCGCCCTCGATCTCGACGTACTCCGCGGACGGCAGCGCCTTGTGGAACGGCCGCGCGGTGCCCTCGGCAGGCAGGATCCGGTCGCGCGTGCCGTGCAGGATCAGGGCCGGCACGTCGATGGCGGGGATGTCGGCCCGGAAGTCGGTGTACCAGGTCGCGGGTGCGGCGGACGCCGCGAAGGACCCGCCGCCCGCGGCGACGTGCCAACTGTTGCGGACCGCCTCCTCGCTGATCCGCGTGCCGAGGTTCTCGTCCAGGTTGTAGAAGTCCTGGAAGAAGCTCGTGTAGTACGCGTAGCGGTCCGCCTTGACCGCGGCGACGACGCCGTCGAAGAACTCCTTCGGGGCCACCCCGTCGGGGTTGTCGTCGCTCTTGAGCAGGCAGGGCTCCAGCGAGGCCAGGAACGCGACCTTGGCGACGCGGGCGGAGCCGTACGCGGCCACGTACCGGGCGACCTCGCCGGTGCCCATGGAGAACCCGACGAGGACGGCGTCCCGCAGGTCGAGGGTCTCCATGACGATGTTCAGGTCGGCCGCGAAGGTGTCGTAGTCGTACCCGGTCGTCGGCCGGCTCGACTGCCCGAACCCGCGGCGGTCGTAGGTGATGACCCGGTGACCGGCGTCGAGCAGTGCGGCGGACTGCCGTTCCCAGGAGTGGCCGTCGAGCGGGAAGCCGTGGATCAGGACGACCGGCTGCCCCGTCCCGTGGTCCTCGTAGTACAGGTCGACGGGGGTGGAGTTCTCGTGTCCCACGGTGATGAACGGCATGCGCCGGTACCTCGTTTCCACATGTCTGTCAGCGAACTCCGCCACGCTAAGCCGGGCCCCGCGCCGTTACTTGCCGCTCCGTGCACCGACCTTGCCCAGGGGCGCAGGACCGGACGCTCGCCAGATGTTCATGCATGCTCCACGTACTGGCCCGGCGCGCGTGGTGAGGACGGCACCGGCTCCCGTGAGGTTCACCGGGGCACACACCGCACCTCACCACCACGGAGTCACGCATGGACCGCAGAACCCTCCTCGCCGCGAGCGGCGGCGCCCTGGCGACCACCGCCGTCGCCCCGCAGGCCCACGCCTCCCCCGCCGCCGCGCACGCCGAGCGGGGGCGCGACCGCGGCGTCGTACGGTTCAACGTCGTCAGCGACATCCAGGGCGACCTGCGGGACTTCGGCCTGGCCCTGGACGACATGGCCGCGGTCAACCCGCGCAGCGCCGGCCTCGCCGTGGCGGGCGACATCACGCCGCGCGGTTACGACGCCGAGTACGCGCAGGTCAGCGCCGAACTCCGGCGCCACTCACACCCCCGCGACGTGGCCTGGGCGATCGGCAACCACGAGTTCTACGTGCCGAAGTGGCGCGACCCCGACACGCTGGCGCAGGACACCTGGCCGAACGGCACCACCGAGGACTCCCTGTTCCGCAGCTTCTACCGGTTCGCCGGGCGCGGCGCGGTGCACGCGGAGACCTCCTTCGGCGGAATCCCGGTCCTCTCGCTCGGCACCGAGCGGTACATGCACTACCACGACCCCAAGCTGTGGGACGAGGTCTGGCTCAGCGACGCGCAGTTCACGTGGCTGGAGGACCGGCTGTGGCACTGGTCGCGCCGCCGCAGGCCGGTCATGGTGATCACCCACCACCCCCTGCCCAACACCGTCTCCGGCACCCGCAACAAGCTCTACGCGAGCGACTACCTCCAGGCCGACCGCCTCCTGGAGCTCCTCGGCCGCCACCCCGACGTGTTCCTCTTCTCCGGCCACACCCACTGGGACCTCGACCTGTCCGACTGGGTGGTGCGCCGCGTGGTGCCCGGCACCGCCAACCTCGACGGGTTCACCGTGGTGAACACCGGCGCCATCCAGACGGGGTACCGCGACGACGGCAAGGGCGGCGAGGTGGCCGTCGCGGGCTCCTTCAACCAGGGCCTCCAGGTGGAGGTGCACCACGACTCGGTCGTCATCAAGGCCCGCGACTTCGCCCGCCGTGCGTGGCTGAAGCAGATCAGGGTGCCGCTGACCCGCTGAGCGGCGGGACCTGATCGCTGAGCGGCGGCACTGGCCCGCTGAGCGGCAGCACCGATCCAGGGCCCCGGCTGTGCCTTCTTGGGCCGGGGCTACGGTGTGTGACCGTCCGCCGCACCGGAGCGGGCTCTGGCCGCGCGGTCAGGGGTCCTGCGGCACACTGAGGGCATGGGCGACCTCAATGTCCCAGGGGCGTCGTCGCGGCGGTTCCCCCTGGGGCCGGAGAGCGTGGCGCAGGCTCGACGGTTCGTGCGGGCCGCTCTCGTGGATGTCGCACCGGACCTGGTGGACACCGCTCAGCTCCTGGTCAGCGAGCTGGTGACGAACGCCGTGCTGCACGCCCGCACGGACGTCGAGGTGTCCGCCTGCGTCGACGGCGGCACGCCGCGCGTCTGCGTGGGGGACCGGCGGCCGGACCGGCGGCTGCTGCCGCAGAAGTGTCCCGCGTACGCCGGTACGGGACAGGGACTGCCCCTGGTCGAGCGCCTCGCGTCCCGGCACGGCGTCGAAACGGGTGCGGACGGCAAGACGGTCTGGTTCGAGCTGTGGTCCGACGGGACGCGGGGGCAGCCGGGCGGCTGGGGCCCCGCCGAGCCCGCCGACGGCGCCGAATCCGACTTCGGCTCCGGCTCCGGCTCCGATCCTGGCTCCGCCTCCGGCTCCGATCCTGGCTCCGGCTCTGGCTCTGGCTCCGGTTCCGGTTCCGCCGAACAGGTGACGCTGATCGACATGCCGGGCGCGCTGTACGCCGCGTCCCAGCAGCACCGTCACACGTTGCTGCGCGAGGCGGCCCTGGCCCTCGCGGCCGGGTGTGACGTCGGCGTGCCGCCGGAGGACCTCGCCACCGCCCACGACATGAGCAACGTGATCAGCGCGAGCGTGACGACCGCGCTGGGCCGGGAACCCGCCGGGAAGGAGATCCCGTCCCTCCTCCTGCGGCTGCCCAAGGACGCCGGGGCAGCGGTGGAGACGCTGCGCCGCGTCCTGCACCGCGTCGAGGAAGCGGCCCGCGACGAGCGCCTCCTGACCCTGCCGGCGCTCCCCCGCAACCGGGTCTTCCACGAGTGGCTGTTCGACCAGATCGTCGGACAGCTCGCCGGAGGGCACGCCACCGCGTGGACCGTGGTGCCCCGCGAGCCGAGCGCGAGCCCGTACGAGCTGGTGCCGTGGGAGGCCGGGCAGGTGCGGTCCAGCAGGGTCCCGACCATCGCCGCCGACGAGCGGAACCTCATCATCGCGGCGAACGGCCCGGCGGCGGACCTGCTCGGCTGGCAGGTGGACGACCTCGTCGGGCGGCCGCTCACCACCATCGTCCCGGAGCACCTGCGCACACGGCACCTGGAGGCCTTCGGCGCCCTGCTGCTGAGCGGACAGCCGCACATCCTGGGCCGCTCGGTGCCGCTCCCGGCGCTGCACCACGACGGCAGGCTGGTCCCCGTACGGCTGTTCATCCAGACCCAGGAGACGGCCGACGGCCGCACCGTCTTCGTGGCGCAGCTCGCCCCCCGGGCCGCCGCGCCCCTCGCCTCGGCCCGCCCCGCCGCCCGCAGCCGGCCGGCGGCGCCGCAGGTGCCGGGCAGCACCTCCCCGGCTGTCCTGACGGGCGAAGGCGACGTGGAGACCACCCCGTACGACGCGTCGGCGGATGCCCTGGAGCACACCGTGGACGGCGCGTCGGAACCCGCCCCGGACGCCACGTCGGCAGATGCCCTGGAAGGGGCGCCCAGGACGGGCCGGGGCCACGCGGGGCTTTCGGCCCTGGAGCGGCTCTCCCTGCTCGCCGACACCGGTGCCGCGCTGAGCAACACCCCCGACCCGGACGAGGGCCTGCGGCGCGCGGGCCGGATCCTGACCGAGCGCCTGGCCGACTGGTGCGCCGTGGACCTGTTCACGGAGGACGCCGAGGTGGAGCGGATCTGCGTCGTCCACCGCACCCCGCAGGGGCTGTGCCCGCGGGACTACGAGGGCAGCCTCCCGCCCGTGACCGAGGCCGCCCGGGGACCGCTGGCCCGGGCGCTGCGCGGCGCCGGGCCCCTGCTGCTCACCGAGCCCCCGCCACCGAGCCAGTCGGCGAGCCCCCTGGACGCGCACTACCTCGACCTGTTCGGACACCTGGGCGCGCACAGCGCGGTCGTCGCCCCGCTGCGGGCGCGCCGACAGATCATCGGCGCCCTGACGGTGGCCCGCGGCGGCGACGAGCAGCCCTTCACGGAGGAGGACCTGCCCCTCGTCGACGACCTGTGCCGCGGGCTCGCCCTGGGCGTGGACAACGCCCGGCTGTACCAGGAGACCCGGAACATCGCCGAGCGGCTCCAGCGCTCGCTGCTGCCCGTGCTGCCGCGGGTCGAGCCCCTGGAGCTGGCCGCCCGTTACGCCGCCTCCTCGACGACCGCCCAGGTCGGCGGGGACTGGTACGACGCCTTCGTCGTGCCCAACGGGGACATGGCTCTGGTCATCGGCGACGTCACGGGGCACAACCTCGACGCGGCCGTCGCCATGAGCCAGTTGCGCAGCATGCTGCGCGGTATCGCCGTGGACCGCCAGGAGCCCCCGGACACGGTGCTGCGCCGCCTCGACACGGCGAACCACACCCTGTACCGGGAGGCCACCGCCACCTGCATCTACGGCCTGCTCAAGGGCGGCGCCGCCGGGCCGTGGGAGCTGGTGCACTCCTCCGCCGGGCACCTGCCGCCGCTGCTGACCACCGAGGACGGCCGCACCCGCTACCTGGACGGCGGCTCGGGGCTGCTCCTCGGCATGGACCCCGACATGCCGCGGCCCAGGGCGACGGACGCGATCCCCGCGCACGCCACGGTGCTGCTGTACACGGACGGGCTCATCGAACGGCGCGGCGAGTCCCTGGACGACGCGATGGAGCGGCTCCGCGGTTACACCTCGGCCCTGGCCCGCGAACCCCTCAACGTGTTCTGCGACGAGCTGCTCATCGGGCTCGGCGCCGACAGCGACGACGACATCGCCGTCCTCGCCGTCCGGCCGACGCCGCCCCCCGACCACGGCTGAGGCGCGGCGCCCTCGCCGGAACGGCGCACTCCCCCGTCAGAAGCCCGCGCCGCCCGGCCCGCCGCCGGGCCCGGGGCCGTGTCCGCCCCGCCAGCCGTTCCTCCTCGCCCACCGGACGATGAGCCAGACCACACCGCCGAACACCGCCAGACCCGGCAGGAAGAAGGCGACCGCCAACAGCCCCACGTCACTCATGCCGCTCCCCCTTTCACCAGACGCCTTCCGCGCCTCCAGGCCCCTTCATACCCGGGACGGGGCAAGGCCCGCACGGACTTTCCGCAGGGCGCGGGGCTCCGTACGGCGGGCCCGAGGAGCGGCGGTGGATCCGGGGCGCGGCATCAGCCGTGGGTACTGACCACCTCCCGTACGGCGGCGAGGAACTCCTCCGTCCGGGGGTGCGTGGGGTGGACCGGGCGGGCGAGGTGGACGGTGGCGGCGGGGGCGTCCTCGACCGGGACGAAGCGCACCCCCGGGTGGCCGTGGCTCTCGGCCGTGCCCGCGGCGCCGACGCCGAAGGCGCCCCCCATGGCGATGAGGTTCAGCCACTCGTCGACGTTGCGTACGTCCACCGTGCGGTCCGGGCGCCGCTCCGGGGGCCACAGGTCCACCGAGGCGGTGCCGGTGTCGGGCCACAGGGCCAGCGGGAGGGGCGGGCCGGAGGTGAGCTCGGCCAGCCGGACCCGGTCGCGGTCGGCGAGGGGGTGGTCGTCGGGCAGGGCGGCGACCCGGTCCTCGGTGTAGAGGGCCTCGGTGCGGATGCGCGGGTCGGCGGGGGCGGTGCGCAGGACGGCCACGTCGGTGGCGCCGGTGGCCAGGCCCGCGGTGGGGTTGTCCTGCCGGACGACGTCGAGCGGCACGTGCGGCCGGCTCCGCCGCCACGAGCGCAGCAGCGGCACGGTCTGCCGCCCGAGGACGGCGCAGGTGTAGCCGAGCCGCAGCGGCCGGTCGTGGGCCCGGGTGTCGGCGAGTGCCGCGTCGAGGTGGGCGAGGATGGCGCGCCCGTGCCCGAGGAGCGTCTCCCCGGCCTTGGTGAGGTCCAGGTGCCGGGAGGAGCGGTCGACGAGCCGCACTCCCACGCGCGCCTCCAGTTGGGCGAGGGTGCGGGACACGGCGGGCTGCGTCATGTGCAGGCGGGCCGCCGCGGCGGTGACCGTGCCCTCCTCGGCGATGGCGGCCAGGGTCCTGAGGTGACGCAGCTCCACATCCATGCCTGGGAAGCATAGTGGCTGCCCAGAAGGCATTTCCGGGAGCGGGTCGGGCTCCGTAGCGTCGGGTGTGCCGGGCGGTCGGAGCGCCCGGACTTCCCCTTCCCGGGCCGGCGTCCGACGTTCGATGTCCCGGCGGAGGGAGGCCTTCTTCCCAGGACACGGATGGTGCGGTGTGAGGATTCTTCTGGTCGGCGCGGGCGGCACGCTGGGCTCCGCGGTGCGCGAGGCGCTCGCGGAGCGCGGCCACGACGTGCTCGGTGTGGGGCGCACGAGCGGCGACGTGGTCTGCGACGTCACCGATCCGGCGGCCGTGGCGGAGATGTACGAGCGCGTGGGCCCGCTGGACGCGGTGGCCGTCGCGGCGGGCGACGCCGTGTTCAAGCCGCTGGCCGAGCTGACCGCCGACGACGTCGCGGCGACGCTGCGCGGCAAGGCCCTCAGCCAACTGGAACTGGTCCGCCAAGGCGCCCGGCACGTGTCCGCGACCGGCTCGTTCACGCTGGTCAGCGGCGTCCTCACGGAGGAGCCGATCGTGGCGGGGGCCGCCGCCTCCGCCGCCAACGGCGCGGTCGAGGCCTTCGTACGGGCCGCCGCGATCGAGCTCCCGCCGCGGCGTATCAACGCCGTGAGCCCCACGGTGGCCGAGGAGTCCCTGCCCGCCTACGGGCCGTTCTTCGTGGGCATGGAACCCGTACCGGCGGCACGCGTGGCGACGGCGTACGTCCGCGCGGTCGAGGGGGCGCAGACGGGCCAGGTGTACCGGGTGCGGTAGCCGTGTGCGCGGCAGTCGCGCGGGCCTGGCCGTCCGCGTGGCGCGTCACCTGAAGCGGCTGCGGGCCCGCACCGCCGCCCCCTCGGCTTCTTGCCGCGCACAGCGGCGACGGTGGCGGGCCTGAACCGGGGCACGGGGACGGCTGGGACACGGGGACAGCGGAGACATGGGAACAGCGGAGACACGGGGACAGCCGGGACACGGGGACATCCGAGACATCGGGGCAGCCGGGACACAGGAGCAGTTGGGGCCCGCGGACACCGGTGCGGTGAACGCGGGACCGGCGGCGGCACGTACGGCGGCCGCCGTACGTGCCGCC
>NZ_BNBT01000038.1 GCF_014656095.1 Streptomyces longispororuber | reverse complement strand
CACCATCTACCTCGCCGGACTCCACATCGCGGCCATCTTCATCTGGTCGGCACGATGATCCGAAGGAAACGGCCTAGCGCTACTCCGCAAGCTTGGAGGCACAAGCCTTGGGGCTACAGCAGTACGCCCCGAGCATCATGCCGGGACTGCTACAGACTGAGGCGTACGCGCGCAACCTGCTCCGAGCGGCGGGGCCAATCGATGAAGACGCTCTAGCTGAGGACGTTGTGGCGCGGATGAGCCGACAGGATCTCTTGGACCGCGAGGATGACCAGCCCGAGTACCGCGCGATCATTGATGAAGCGGTGCTGCGTCGGCCGTTGGCCGACCCCAAAGAGTGGCTGGGACAACTGGCCCACCTGCGCCACGTAGCGGAGCGACCAAACGTCACGCTCCAGGTTGCTCCATTGGCTGTTGGGCTGCACGGACTGACGAACACTGACGCTACGTTCCTCTGGCTGGCTGATGGGCGGATGGTGGCTTACGTCGAGACCGGGTACTCAGGCGAGTTGGTCGAGGACGCACGCAACGTGGACCGGCTTCGCAGGTCGTACGATCACCTCCGCGACATCGTGCTTTCACCGCGCGAGTCAAGCGACGTGATCACTCAGTACATGGAGGAAGCCCCATGCGAGCCCCCCGGATAGACGTGAACACCACGCGCTGGCAGCGTTCCAGCTACAGCAACCAGGACGGGGGGAACTGCGTCGAAATCTCCACCAGCTTCCCGGGAGTCGTCCCTGTGAGGGACAGCAAGAACCCGCAGGGTCCGATCCTCACGGTGTCCTCCGGAGCGTGGTCCCGCTTCGTCCACGGCTTCGCGCAGGCCGACGGCTGACTACTCCCTTAGCCACGTGACCAACGCATGACCAACAGCGGCCAGGAACGGGCAGAAGCAGCAGGTGAGGGTGACCAACCCGCGTAGGTCCGAAGGGCGGCCAGATCATGCGTTCCCGCAGGTCAACCAACCAATGAGCTGGTGCCCGAGAGGAGAGTTCAAGTCCCCCCTCGGACACCAGCGAAAAACCCCAGTTGATCTGGGGTTTTTCTGTTTTCCGGGCGGCGTCGACGGGGGCGCGTGCCCAGCAGGCGCCGTCCCGCACCGCCCAGCGCTGCTCGGCAGCGTTCTGCACCCCTCCGCCCGGATCCGGACGCCGACGTCGATTGTCAGTGGTCGCCCTTACCGTGTGTTCATGGATCAGAACACGTTGGAGTCGAGGGGGGACCGGTGCCGGTTCCAGTGCGGCCACGCGGTGTCCTCAGGGCACCAGCGTTCCCACCTGGCCCGGGGCCGTGAGGGTCCGGGAGGTGGTGTGCCGGGGCACGCCCGCGAGGAGCTCCGCCGCCGCGACGCCCGAGACCCGGGTCGCTCCGTGGGTGACCAGGTGGACGGCGCCGAGGGCGGCGCCCGTCGGGACGCCCATCTCCACGACGACGGCGTCCGGCCGCAGGCGCAGCAGCCGGGCGAGGGCCTCGGACATCCAGCGGTGCCGGGCCGCGTCGCGTACGACCACCACGAGGGTCCGGCCGCGCGCCGGTGCGAGGGCCGACCGGTCCAGCACGTCGTCGGAGCCGCTGGCCTCGGGTTCCGTCAGCCGTACGGAGGTCGTGTCCGGGCGCAGGGCGCGCAGCGGGTCCGCCACCCCCCAGGGGGTGCCCCCGTCCACGGCCGGGTTCATCACCGGGGAGAGCTCCACGACGTGCGTGCCCGCGCCGAGCGGCAGCAGCGGCTCCGCGCCGGCCTCCGGGGCCGGGCCGGTGGCCGGGAACCCCCGTCGGCTGAGGCGTACCGCCCGCCGCGCCGCCTCCAGGCCGACCTCGGAGCCGCCGCCCGTCCCCGGCCCTCGCGCCACGGTCCGCGACCACGCCCCCGACCAGGCCGCGAACGTCCGTACCCGCGTACTCGCCTCCGCGAGCCGGTCCTCCGGCAGGGCACCCTCCAGCACGGCCCGCACGAGCGCGTTCGTGAGCAGCTCCACGGTCGACCGGTCGGCGTTCTCGCCGCCCACGCAGACCGCGTCCACACCGCCCGCGACGGCCATGACCGCGGCCCCGTCGATGCCGTACCGGTCGGTGACCGCGCCCATCTCGATGCCGTCCGTGACCACCATGCCGTCGAAGCCCAGCTCGCCGCGGAGCAGGTCCTCCAGGATGCGGGGGCTGAGCGTCGCGGGCAGCGCGGGGTCGTACGCCGGCACCAGGAGGTGCGCCGTCATGACGGCCCGTACGCCCGACTCCATCGCGGCGATGAACGGCGGCAGCGCGGTACGCGCGATCTCCTCGGCCCCGCCGCCGACCTGCGGCAGGCCGAAGTGCGGATCCACGACGGTGTCGCCGTGGCCGGGGAAGTGCTTGGCACAGGCGGCGACCCCGGCGGACTGCAGGCCGCGGATCCAGGCGGCGGTGTGGCGGGAGACGACGTCCGTGCGGGCGCCGAAGGAGCGCACGCCGATCACCGGGTTGAGGGGGTTGGAGTTCACGTCGGCGCTGGGCGCGTAGTTCAGCGTGACGCCCGCCGCGTGGAGCTCGCGGCCGATGTCGTGGGCCACGCGCTCGGTGAGGTCGATGTCGTCGACGGCGCCGAGGGCGAGGTTGCCCGGTCTGGAGGCGCCGGTCCACGCCTCCATGCGGGTCACGTCGCCCGCCTCCTCGTCGACGGCGATGATCAGGTCCGGGTTCTCGGCGCGCAGCGCGGCGGTGAGCACGGCGACCTGCTCCGGGGTGACGATGTTCCGGCCGAAGAGGACCACGGCGCCCAGCCCTTCGGCGATCCTGCGGCGCAGCCAGTCGGGGGGCGCGGTCGTCCCCACGAACCCCGGCTGGAGCACGGAGTTGGCGAGTCGCTCCAGCGCCGGGTGACTGCTCGGGACCATGCCGGGACCTCCGGGGAAGACGGGAGAGACGAGAGAGACGGGAGAGCTGCGGAACTCGGGGAGTCGCGTGAGCCAGTGAGCCAGTGAGCCAGTGAGCCAGTGCCAGTGAGCCAGTGCCAGTGAGCCGGTGCGTCGGTGCCGTGCCCTGCGCCGTGGTGCCGCGGCGACCCGGTGACGCGGACGCACCCCGCATGTCTCCGCCCCGGAGCGACTTGGTACAGGCCAATCGGATGTTGACTCAGCCCGTTTGAGGCTGTCAAGGCATGCAACTGCCAGAAAACGGCAGGTGAACCGGCGACCGGCGGGGGTGCCCGGCCCACCGGCGGTGGACGCTCCCACTCCGCTTCACTCTCCGCTCAGCTCTCGCTCAGCTCTCCGCTTCGTTCCGCGGCCCGTCGCCACAAGGCGACCTTGTCGGACACCCGTGCGCGCGGTGGAATTCCTTCCGACGGACCCGGGCCGGGCTCGAGCGAGCCGAGGAGGACCCTTGCGGCGGTACGAACTTGTCGGACGGCGCGACATCAGGCTGGTCACGGACGCCCCCGTGCCGGAGCCCGGACCGGGGCAGGTGCTCGTCCGCGTCCGGGCGTGCAGCGTCTGCAACCGCAGCGACCTCGCCTACTACCACTACTACGGCCTCAGGGACCACTGCGCGACCGGCTGCTACGGCCACGAGATCGCCGGGGTCGTCGAGGCCGTCGGACCCGGCGTCACCCGGGTCGCGCCGGGGCGGCGCGTGTTCGTGCGCACCCCGCTGACCTCCGGGTACGCCGAGTTCGCCCTGGCGCGGGAGATAGCCGTCGGCGCGCTGCCCGACTCCGTGCCCTTCGAGCAGGGCTCCATGCTGCAACTGCTGCCGCTCGCGGTGCACGCCACGCGCGGGGTCACGCTCGGCGACCGGGTCGTGGTGATCGGGCAGGGGCCGGTCGGCCAGATGGCGTTGCGCATGGCGGTGTGGCGCGGCGCCGCGCACGTCACCGCCGTCGACCTCGACGCGTGGCGCCTGGAGCGCTCCACGCGGGCGGGCGCCGACGCCGTGCGCCGGGTCGACGGCAGCGCGGCGCAACTGGCGGCACTGAAGGAGGAGTTCGCGGCCGAGGGGGAGGAGTACGACGTGGCGGTCGACGCCGTCGGCACGCCCACGACGCTCAACGCCTGCGTCGGACTGGTCCGGCAGAACGGCCTCGTCGTCATGCTCGGCACCCACCACGTCGACACGCACGTCACCGTCGACCTGGTGACGTGGGAGCGCAAGGGCCTGCGCGTGCACAGCTCGGCCGAGCCCGTGGACACCGCGCGCGCCGAGGCGCTGGCCGTCGCCGAACGCCTCGCCCACCGCCGTACGGACCTGCTGCGCCTGCCCGACCTGCACACCCACACGTACGCCCTCGACGAGCTGCCCAAGGCGATGGAGCAGCTCTCCGCCAGCAGGTCGCTGTACCCGGACGCGGAGCGCGCGCCGTACGACGGGCCGCCGCCGAAGACCCTGAAGGTGGTCGTCGTCCCGTGACGGCGGCGGAGCGATGAGGTGGGGCGTCGCCGGGTACGGCGACGTCGTCGAGCGGCGGGTGCTGCCCGCGCTGCGGGCCCTCGACGAGGAAGTGGCGTACCTGTGGGGGCGCGACTCGGAGCGGGCGGCCCGCGTCGCCGCCCGGCACGGCGTGCCCGCTGCGGGCGGCGACGAGCGCGCCCTGCTGCGCGGGGTGGACGCGGTGTACGTGGCGACCCCCGTGGTACGCCATGTGCCGCTGGCGCGCGCCGCCGCGGCGGCCGGGCTGCCGGTGCTCGTCGAGAAGCCGCTCGCCGGAGCCCTGGCCGCGGCCGTCGACGCACGCACCGGCGCGCTGGACGGGCCGTGCGCCGGGGTCGCGTACTACCGCAGGCTCGCCCCGGCCGTCCGCCGGCTGCGGGCGGAGCTGGACGGGTGGACGCCCGCGCGCGTGGACGTGCGGTTCCGCTGCGCCTTCGACCCGGGGCCGGACCATCCGATGCGCTGGCGCACCGACCCGGCCGTCTCGGGCGGCGGGGTGCTCGCGGACGCGGGCAGCCACCGGATCGACCTGCTCGTGCTGCTCTTCGGGCGCCCGGCCGCCGTACGGGGGTCCCTGACGCACCGCTTCCCGCTGGGCGCCGAGCGCCGGGCCGAGGTCGAGCTGCGCTGGGCCTCCGGGGTGCGGGCGCGCCTCCTCGCGGAGTGGAGCGACGAACCGCCCGTGGACCGGATGGAGTTCAGCGGCGGTGGCCGCACCCTGACGCTCGACCCGCTCGACAGCGGCCGGCTGCGGTCCCGGGGCCCGGACGGTTCGTGGGAGGCGACCCTGCCGCCGGCGGCCAACCCGCACGAACCCCTCGTCGCCGACTTCGTCGACGCGGTCGGAACCGGGCGGCCGCCGGTGTGCCCGGTGGCGGACGCCCGTGTCGTCGACGAGGTCATCGTGGCCGCCGGGGACCCGGCCGCGACCTCCCGGAGATAGCGCCGCCACGGCTGTTCGGGCAGGGGCCCGGCCGGTCGGACACGCAGCCCCGTAACGGCGTACCGGACGCTCCGCGCGCGGGGCGACGGGCGCTCCTCACGCCCAGTACCGTGCGCTCCTCACGCCCAGTACCGCGTGCTCCTCAGGCGGCGTACGACGCGCTCCTCACGCGGGGCGCTCCCCGCCTCGCGCGGGATGGTACGCGCTCCTCACGCGGGGCACCCGCGCCCCTCGCGCGGCGTCCCGCGCGCCCTTCACGCCCCGTCGTCCGCCGACCAAGGGCGCAGCCAGCGCGGGTCCGGGGTGTCGTCCCGGCGGACGAAGCGGGTGTCGACGGAGAGGCGCATCGCCTCCGTGGTGGTGTCCAGGGACGCGTGGATGACGCTCGGTACGTGCACCATCAGATCACCCGCCGCGAAGTCCGCGCACAGCCAGCGGCGGCCCAGGCTGCGCGCGGTGAACTCCAGGTCGTGGCAGATCTGGCGCCGGTCACCGGGCCGGTCGGTGGTGTCGCGCAGCGGCTCGTAGGCCTCCGGGGGCAGCGTGTGCGAGCCCTCCAGGTACACCAGGGCGCCCGACCGCGGCGGGCAGTCGCCCACGGGGATCCACATCGTGACGACCCGGGGGGAGCCCCGGTCCATGTAGTCGAAGTCGACGTGGGCGCGCGAGGCCCGGCGGGTGCCCCGGTGGAAGTGGCGCAGGATGCGGCGCGGCAGCATCCGGGCGTCGCCGCCCAGCAGGTCGGCGGCGAGCCGGGCGAGGCGGGGGTCGCCGACGAACCGGTCGAAGGTCCGCGAGCGCACGAAGGCGTGCGCGGGGTGCCCGGCCACGCCGTGCTCGGGCAGCTCCGGTGGCACGTGGCCGGAGAACACGCCCTCCCTGGGGGTGGTGCCCGGCGCGAGGTAGGCGCGGGGCAGCCGCGCGAAGTAGGCGGCGCGCAGCCGCAGGACCTCCTCGCGGTCCAGGAACCCCGGCAGGTACAGGTAGCCGTCCGCGCGCAGCCGCTCCCGCAGGGCGGCGGGGTCCGGCAGCGGGGAGGTGCCGGTGGCGCGCAGCGGCCCGAAGAGCTCCGGCGAGAAGGGTATGGGCACACCGTTCGACGAGAGAAGCACGAGAAGTCCTTACGTCAGGGGTGGTCGAGAAACCGACGGGGACCGGCGCCTGAGGGGGGCACCCGGGCGAGGGGCCGTCGACAGTGGGGCGGCAGACGTCGACGGCGGGGTGGCACCCGGGCCCCGGGCGGTTCAGTAGACGCCTTCGACCGCCTCCCCGCCGCCGGTCGGTCCGTCGCGGAAGGGTTGGACGGCCGCCACGCCGTCCCAGGGGAACCACGGGTGGGGCCCCGTCCTGATGGCGCTGTCCCGTTCGAGGAGGTTGGGCAGGAAGAGGTCTTCGAGGAGGGTGGTGACCCGCACCCGGCCGCGCTCCCCGCGCGCCACCTCGCGCCACGGGTCCTGCGGGTCGACGACCTGCAACACCGCGAAGGGCGGCGGCAGGTGGTAGGAGTGGCCGGTGCCCCCGGGCAGCGTGGGGGCGCCCGGCACCGCGTCGGCCTGCAGCGCGTGGCCCGCCAGCGTGTTGCCGTACGTGTCGATCCACTGGACCCCGTCGAGGTGCTCCTGGCGCAGGAACGCGGCCTCCGCCGCGCTGCACGTGGTGCCGCCCGTGCACACCGCGCGGACGCCGTACGTGTGCAGCGGACGCGGCAGCCGCATGGCGAGTTCGAGGAGCAGCCGCGAGGTCGTGAAGAGCAGCGAGACGCGCTCGGCGGTCAGCAGCGTCAGGGTCTGCTCCACCAGGTGGGAGGTGTACGCGTCGGCCTCGCCGCCCGCGCGCAGGGACGCCTTCACCCAGCGCGGGTCGAAGTCGATGGCGAACACCGCGCCGCGCCAACTGTCCGCGAGGCCCTCCACGAAGTGGCCGTACGCGTGCGGGCCGCTCGGCGTCATCGCGAGGACGTCGCCGCCCGCGACGCCGCGCGCCTCCAGGACGGTGCGGTAGACCTCCACGTCGTACGCGAGACGCGTGACGTTGACGATCCGGCAGGGCGCGCCGGTGGTGCCGCCCGTCTCGAAGACGCGGAACGGCCGGTCGCGGTAGCCGCGCGGGCGCAGGTCGAGGGCGCTCGCGGCGCGCAGCTCGGCCTTGTCGAAGAGGCCGAAGAGCTCCAGGGCGGCGAAGCCGTCGACGTCCTTCAGCGGGTCGAAGCCGAGCCGGGGCAGCCGGGAGACCCAGAACCGCGAACCGGTGTCGGGCGAGAAGTGCCAGCGCATCATGCGCCGCGTCCACGCGTCGAGGTCCACGGCGAGCTCGGGCACACGCCCACGCAGCGTGTCGTACAGGGTGGCGAACGTGACCTGCGGGGCGTGCCCGTCGCGGGCCGTGTCGATCATGGGCCTCCTCCTGGGGTGCGGTGTCACGGGCCGGGGCGCGGACGTGCGGGGCCCGGCGGAGCGGGTGTGCGGCTCACGGCGGCGGGTGCGGGCGGCCCCAGGGCGGCCGTGCGGAACCCGGCGGTCCCTGCGCGGGCCCAGGCGGTCCCTGCGCGGACCCAGGCGGTCCCTGCGTGGGCCCCGGCGGATGCGAGGGCCCCGGCGGGTGCGTGCCCGGCGGGCGGTGGACGAACAGGGAGCCGTCGGCTATCCCGCGCGCGGCGTCGGCGGTGGCGCCGAGCACGGCGGCGAAGGGGAAGGGCACCTCGTGCCCGACGAGCGGGTGCGCGGTGTCGGCCGTGCCCCAGGAGCTGTCGAGGAGGACGAGGTGCGGCCGGACGTACAGCTCGCCGTCGCGGCCGGGCACGACCGCCGGTTCGCGGGTGAGCAGCCGGTCGCCGGGGCGCAGCCGGGTGCGCACGGAGGCGGCGGCCCGCTCGGCCTCGGCGGGGCCGCGGAAGGCGGTGAGCGGCCAGTCGCGGGCGGCGGGGTCGGGGGCCGGGCCCGGGTGCAGGCCGTCGAGCGCGGTGGCCAGGGCCTTCGCCACCGGCTCGGCGTCGGCGGGGTCCAGGCAGACCACGGTACGGACGTTGCTGCAGAACCGGCCCGAGTCGGCGGCGACCAGCGGCAGCAGCCAGGCCACCGCGTCCGCCGTCGCGAGGCCCGGTGGCAGCAGGGCGCAGCCGCGGCCGGGACCGCGCAGGGTGAGCGTGGGCGCGCCGCGCACCGAGGCGGCGAGGCCCGCGCCGCCGTACACGACGTGCCGGTCGGTGAGCTTGACCAGGCCGTGCAGGGCGCGCTGTTCGCCGGGGTAGAAGCCGATCCGCTCCGGGGGCCAGTCCGCCGCGAGCAGCGCGGCGACCAGGCGGGCCGCCGACAGCGGCTCGCGGCGGCTCGGGCGCACCCACACCGCGGCAGAACGCTCGGCCTGGTCGAGGACGGAGTCCAGGCAGGTGAAGGTGTTGCCGGGCAGCGCCACCAGGGCCAGCGCCCCGTCGGCGTCCGGCGGTTCACGGCGGGCGGCGCCCTCGCGCAGCATGCCGCACCAGCGCTCCACCAGCGGCCCCGGGAGGCCCGCGCTCTGCCACAGCGCCGTACGGAACTCCGCCGCGCTCTGCGGGCCGAGGCCGCCGACGGTCACCGTGCCGTGCGCGAACAGGTCCAGCGCGGCGAGGATCCGCGCGCGGCGGCCGGTGAGCGGCGGCAGCGTCGCGCGGGTCGCCTCCCACCGGCGGCGGTCGGCGTGCGCCACGATCTCCGGGACCAGCGCCAGGCGGCGGGCGGGGGAGCCCGGCAGGGGCGCGGTGTCCAGCGAGTCCCGCCACGCCCCCTGCCGGAAGGCGGGGACGACGGGGACCTCCGGCGCGGCGGTCACGACAGCTCGGCGCGCAGGGCCGCGACCACCCGCGTCTGCTCGTCGTGGGTGAGCGTCGGGTACAGCGGCAGCGCGATGTGGTGGCGCGCGAAGAGGCGGGCCCGGGGGTACGGGTCCTCGGCCGGAGCGGATGCCGTGGTTCCGCCGCCGGGGGGCGGTGCGGCCTCGGCGAAGTACGGCTGGTCGCACAGGAGGTGGTCGTACACCTCGCCCGCGAGGGCCACGCCGTGGCGCTCCCGCAGCCGCTGCTTCAGCGCGGCACGGTCGACGGACACGTCCAGGTGGGCGAGGTACTTGTAGTAGTTGCTGCGCGCCTCGGAGGGCACCACGTGCGCCCGCAGGCCGGGCACGTCGGCCAGCAAGGCGTCGTAGGTGTGCGCCAGTTCGCGGCGGGTGGCCAGGGTGCGGCCGAAGCGCTCCAGGTCGACCGCGCCGACGGCGGCGTGCAGCTCGCTCATGCGCCAGTTGCCGCCCGGCCGGTCGTGCAGCGTGGAGCCCTGCGCGCTCTTGCCGTGGTCGCGCCAGCGCCGTACGTGTTCGGCGTCGGCCGCCGCGTCCCCGCCGGGGCAGGTGACCAGGCCGCCCTCGCCGCTGACCGCCACCTTGGTGGGGAAGAAGGAGAACGCGCCGAACCGGCCGAAGGAGCCCGCGAACCGGCCGCGCAGGGTGGCGCCGAGCGCGTGCGCCGCGTCCTCCACGACCGGTACGCCGCGCTCCGCGCACAGCGCGAGGACCTCGTCCAGGGCGGGCGAGACGATGCCGCCGATGTGCACGGGCAGCACCGCCGCCGTGTCCGGATGCCGGTCGAGGGCGGCGCGCAGGGCGTCCGGGTCCAGGCCGAGCCCGTCCGGCTCGATGTCCACGAACGCCACGGCGGCGCCCGCCCGCACCGCGGCCGCCGCCGTGGCGAAGAACGTGTTCACCGGGGCGAGCACGGTGCGGCCCGCCACGCCGATGACGCGCAGGGCGATCTCCAGCGCCGCGGCACCGGACGCCACGGCCACGCTCTCGGCACCGGTCCAGGTCCGCGCGAGCCCCTCGAAGCGGACCAGTTCGGGGCCCTGGGTGAGGTGCCCGGAGGCGAGCGCGGCGTCCACCCGGTCCAGGACCGCGCGCCGGTCGGAGACGTCGAAGTGGACGCGCTGCGCGGGTACGTCGGCGGGGGCGGGCGGCGGCCCGGCCAGCGTCCGGGCGAAGAACTCGGTGGCGTACCGGACGTGCGTGCCGTGGCCCATCGCCAGCTCGTGCACCTCCAGGTCGCCCCCGGCCGCCGTGTGGGCGCGGCGGACGGCCTCGGCGGCGGCGCGCGCGTCGGCCGGTTCGAGGTAGGGGTCGGCGGTGCCGTACTGGAGCTGGAGCGGGGCCGGGGCGAGCGCGCCGTACAGGTCGGGCAGGTCGGCGTACTCCAGGACGCCGGGCAGCACGGCGCCCTCGTAGCCGGTGAGCAGGCGGTGGTACAGCGCCGGGTAGCTGCCCAGGTGGCTTGCCGCGCACACCGGCAGGGGGCGGGGCGCGAGCAGCGCGGTGTGCAGCGCGACCGCCGCGCCCAGGCTGTGCCCGAACAGGCCGACGCGGTCCGGGTCGGCCAGCGGGTGCGCGGCGAGGACGTCGAGGGCGCCCAGCGCGTCGCCGACGAGCGCGCCCAGGAGCGAGCGGCCGGTCAGCGCGAACGCGTGCGCGAGCAGGGCCCCCTCGTCGCGGCCCGCGCGGCGCCCCTCGTCGAGCCCGCCGCCGATGCCGTGCTCGAAGGACAGCGTGACGAAGCCGGCGCGGGCCAGGTGCTCGGCCACGTTGCGGTCGGGGAAGTCCGGGGTGGTCTCACCGGTGAGCTGCTCCATGCGGGCGTTCTTGCCGCCGAGGACCAGCACGGCGGGGCGCGGCCCCGTGGCTTCCTGCGGCGCGGTGACCGTGCCGTGGAAGGTGCCGCGCAGCGGCGATTCGAAGGTCAGGCGCTCGCGGTGCAGGCCGTCGGCGGTGGTCGTGGCGGCGGCCTTGGTGGCCAGCGGGGCGTGCTCGGCGCGGGCGAGGCGGGCGACGACGCCGCGTACGGTGCGGGACCAGGCGGGGTGGGGGGTGGCCGGGGTGAAGCGGAGCGTGGGCTCGGTGGTGAGCAGGTGGTGGGCGTGGGTGCTCTGCATGAGGGTGGGGCTCGCTCCTGTGGGTGCGGGTGGTGTGTGCCTGCGCGGGGCGCCCCAGACCCGCCCCTTCCCGAACCAGGGGGCTCCGCCCCCTGGACCCCCGGATATCGCGCTGCGCGCTCGTCCTCAAACGCCGGACGGGCTGGATTGTTCGCCGAGCGGCAGGTAATTCAGCCCGTCCGGCGTTTGAGGACGAGGCCGAAGGCCGATCACGGGGGGCCCAGGGGCGGAGTGGGTGGATGGGGCGGGTGGGTGGGAAGGGGGCTCAGACGAAGTCGGCGTGGAGGGTTTCGGGGACTTCGAGGGCGTACTGCGTCAGGGCGTCGTCCAGTTTGATCTGCCCCCGCTTGAGCAGTTCGAGCAGCTCGTTCTGCGGCCGGTAGAAGCAGGACTTGCACAGGTCGGTGCGGCGCGGGTTGGTGGCCTCCCACTCGGCGCGCGGACCGCCCTCCAGGACCTGCGGGTAGCCGAGGTCGACGACGTCGCCGATGCGGTACCGGCTGTTGAGGTGCACCTGCGGGCAGGGGTACAGATGGCCGTCGGCGCCGACGGCCGTCACGAAGCGGCTGTAGTGGCAGCGCTCGAAGTCGCCCTCGACGGCCTCGACCTGGTCCATCGGGCCGCGGTCCAGCTTGGGCACCGAGACCTCGAAGGAGTCCGTGGACAGCGCGGCGGCCTCGACGAGGGACGCGGAGATCTCCTCCATGACCGTCTCGATCGTCTCGTGCCCCATCGCGCTGTAGAACTCCGGCTCGAAGCGGACGTAGTGCGCCCCGGAGGCCTGGGCGATCCGCGCCGCCGCCACGATCTCGCGGTAGTTCTGCATCGTGATCACG
The DNA here is from genome assembly GCF_014656095.1 of Streptomyces longispororuber. Classification (GTDB taxonomy): domain Bacteria; phylum Actinomycetota; class Actinomycetes; order Streptomycetales; family Streptomycetaceae; genus Streptomyces; species Streptomyces longispororuber. Next base: position 48,591 of record NZ_BNBT01000038.1, on the reverse strand, counting down.
TAGTTGAACCCGATGCGGAAGTCGGGGGCGACGGCGTGCTCGCGCAGGTGGCCGATGTTGTCGATGAACTTCGAGAACGTCTGCTCGCGGTCGCGCGTGATGTCGTTGAACGTGGCCTCGGTGCCCGCGTTCATGCCGACCCGCACCCAGGTGTGGGTGTTGACGACGGCGTCGGCGACCTTCGGGCGGCCGAGCCGGGAGCCGTTGGTGATCAGGCCGATGCGCAGGCCCACGCCGTGCCCGGCGGCGCAGATGTCCGCGTAGCCCGGGTGGATGGTGCACTCGCCGCTGCCGCAGAAGGTCACCGCGCGGCCGTCGTTCTCGGCGAACTCCTTGAGCAGGGTGATCGCCTTGTCGGTGGTGATGGAGTCCTTGAACGAGAACAGGTCGTAGAACTGCTCCTCGTTCGGCGAATGGAAGTTGCAGAAATTGCAACGCATATTGCAGGCGCCCATGATGCCGATCCGCATGTGGACCGGTTTGATCTCCTCGTCGGCCACGAATCGGCGCAGCAGGTCGCCGTGGGCCAGGACTTTCTGGGGGGAGTGCGCCTGGTCGAGACTCACCTCGGGGAGACCTTCGCGGTTCCGGGGGGCGGCCATTTCGATATCGCGGGCACCTTCAGTGCTGTTCACGAACCCCTCCACACGCTTTTGGCGGTGTTTAGCGTTGTCCGAGCGACCTTCGTGACGGTAGGAGAGCGCTTCCAGAAGTGTCAACGGGTCTAGACAACTAAGAAGTTGAGTAAACATCCAACGCGCGGTGGATTCCGGCCAAATGTGATCGGCACGTGTGGTTGTCATGTGCCGGGGGGTCGCGGCGCAGGTGAGGGGAGGGCGGAGAGCGCGGTGCGGCGCACGGGCCGCCCGGCCTCAGGGGCAGGGGTGGCGGAAGGTGTCCTCGAAGGTCCGGTACGTCGGCGCCGCGCGGGTGCCCCGCGGGGCCGGGTGCTCGACGACCGGCACCGGTTTGCACATCGGCCACTGCCGGGTTTCGGCCGACTGCTCGAAGGCGTACGTGCCGGCGGCGCCCTGGAGGCAGTTGGTGCACAGCAGCCGCCCGTCCCGCTCGACGAGGCCCGCATTGATAAGGGTGTTGTAGACGTCGTCCTTGGTGGGCGTGCGCGCCGGTTCCGGGGTCCTGTCGTCGCCGCCCTGCTTCTCGTTCGCTTCGGAGTACGACTTGTCGTAGGCGTCGGCCAGCAGGGTGAACGCGTCGTGGTACATGATCGCGTAACCGTCGTCGAGGGCCTTCTCGCCGATGCCGTACCGCTCGTCGAGGTCCTTGAAGACCCGCAGGAAGCCGCCGAGGCCCGCGGGCGCGCCCGGGGCGGGCCGCAGACCGCGCGTCCACCAGGCGGGCGTCACCGAGGAGGCCGCGACGATACGCGTCCTCGTTTCCCGCAGCATCTGCGTGAGTTCGTCCGTGGTCAGGGTCGGCTCAAGGCCGATGCCGACTTTCAGGATGCGCACGGGGCGGCTGCGGTCACAAGAAGGCTCCTGTGACAGGCGTTTCACCAGTGCCGGGAGATCCTGATCGCGACCTGCGAAGAAAACCGTGTCGGACTGGGTGAGGCAGATCTTCTGCGCGGCGGACTGGAATCGCTGCGGGATACCGGCGGCGGGCCCGGTCGAACCGAGGAAGGAGGCGGACCGCTGGCGCAGCCCGTAGGCCGTGCCGAATTTCTTCTCCAGGAGCCGGTGGAGATTGCGCGAGTACACGTCGTCGGGGCGGCTGTCGTAGACGAGGAACCCCTTTTCGGCGCCCTTGTTCTTCTTCAGATAGTGATCGAGCGCGTCCACGAACATGCTGTTGTTCGGTGAGGTCTTGAAGAAATAGGGGGCGTTCATGTCGGCGGACGTGATGACCGGGCCCACGGTCGCGATGCGCCGGGCGCTCAGCGCCTTCATCGCGTCCCGGGTCTCGGGCGTGCTGCTCGGCAGCCCCGTCACGCCGACCAGCGGCGAGCGGCGGTCGTCCGCGAGGTCCACGAGGTCGTCGACGACCGGCCGCCACTGGTCGAGGTCCTTGCCGTCGGGCGCCAGCAGGAGCTGATAGTGCGGCCCGCTGCCGCTGTTGGCCCGTATCTGGGCGGCGTGCGCGCCCGCCAGGGCGCGGCGGATCATGTCCGCGGTCATGGCGCTCGCGTCGTCCGACGTGAAGGGCATCATCAGCGCGATCCGCCCGTACGGCATGGGGGCCTGCCCCTGCTCGGGGTCCTCCCAGGCGCGCCGGACGCGCGCGTTCTCGTCCGCGACGGCCCGGATCAGCTCCTCCAGGCCGTCGTCGGCGTCGAAGGCGCCGTCCGTGACGCCCACGCACTCCCCGTCGCGCTGCACCAGGCCGCCCGCGCAGTCGTCGGGGCGCAGCGCCAGGTAGACGACCACGCCGACGGCGACGAGCACCAGCGGCACCAGGACGGCGACGGCCTTGTCGAGGGGGCCGAACCCGTTGCGGCGGCGGCTCAGACGCATGGTTCCTCACAGTTCCGGCAGCGGCAGGGGACGCTTGTCGCGGGCGGCGGCCGGCCAGGTGCGGGCGGCCTGGCCGAGCACGGCCCGCCAGGTCCGGTGGCGCAGCGAGAGGAACGCGAGCTCGGCGCCGATGTCGGCGCACAGGTCGGCTTCCGGTTCCGCGGCCGCGTCGGACAGGTACCACAGGCCGTGCAGCAGCCTGTTGATGCAGCGGTCGATCTCGTCTATGTCGCGGTAGCGGTCGTCGTGCGCGCCCGCGGCCATCGCGGCGCGCTCGTCGGCCCAGTCGGCGGCGGGCGGGGGCGGGGCCGTGGCCGCGTACTTCAGGCACGTCAGCCAGCGCAGCGCGCTCTGCCGGTCCTGCTCCGACTGGAACTCCTCGGAGAGCGCGGCCACCACCGTCCGCGCGTCACCCGCGGCGAGCGTGTGGCGCAGCGCGTCGGCCTCGCTGTCCTCGCCGCGCGTGGTGTGGTGGCGGCGCAGGAAGCCGTGGATCTCCTGCCAGCCGCGGCGCGAGTCGGCGCCCTGCGAGGTGCGCCGGGCCTCGTGCACGAGCAGCGTGTGCAGCAGCGGGTCGGCGGCGAGCGGCCGGTCCTGCGGGGTGTCCCGCTGCCAGTGCTCGGCCTCCAGGTAGTCGGCGGCGGCGTTCGCGGGCAGTTGCTCCGGCCCCTCCAGGCGCAGGTGCGCGGCGAGCGCCTGCGCGGCCGTGCTGTCCCGGGCGAGCGACAGCGGTACGAGCCGGGCGCGCTGGTGCGGCGAGGGCAGCAGCCGCTCCAGGATGGCCCGGCTGACGGGGTGGCCGTCCTCGGTGGTCAGGTCGAGCAGCCGGCGCGGGGACAGCGGAGGCGACCCGGGCCGCTCGCGGGAGACGGCGGCGTGGGCGAGGACGGCGTCGCAGAGCACCCGGCTCGCCAGCGGGTGGCCGCCGGTCAGGGTGTGCAGGGCGGACGCCAGGTAGGGGTGCAGGGGAGCGGAGGCGGCGTCCAGCATCAGCAGGATGTCGGCCCGGCTGAGCGGGGTGAGCGGTACGACGACCAGACCGGCGAAGGGCGCGTGCCCCGTGCGCCGCCAGCCCGTGGAGGTCACCAGGTCGGGCAGCTCGCGGTGGACGGCCTCGGCCGCCTCGGGGGGCGCGTCGCCGAGCCGGGTCGCGACGACGACGAGCGGGTCGTGGCGGGTCAGGCCCGGCCGGGCGCGGTACTCCAGGACCAGGTCGACCAGGCGCGCCCCGGCGGGGGAGTGCGTGTTGTCGAGCAGCGCGAGCGGGCGCGGGTCGCGGTTCAGGCGCTGCCACTTGGTGCGGGCGGCGGCCACGTCCTCCAGGAAGGCGTGGACGAGCGTCTGCTCGGCGGCGTGCCGGTAGTCGCCGCCCCGGTGGAACCAGTCGGTGAGCCGCACCAGGCCCTCCAGGCCACCGGACCCGCCGGAGCCCCCGGAGCTGCTGGGGCCGCCGGGGCCGTCGCCGGGCGCGGATGCCGGGGTCTCGGCGTAGCGGTCCTGGTACCACTGGCGCAGCGGTGCGGCGGTGCGGCCGCGCGTGTACCGCTCGAAGTACTCGGTGAGCACGGCGCGCACGACGGCCCGCCGCTCCGGCCCCGGCCCGCCGCCCTGCCCGAGCCCGCCGACGCCCGGCCCGCCGCCCTGCCCGAGCCCGCCGACGCCGAACCCGCCGCCCTGCCCCGGCCCCCAGCCTTGCCCCGGCCCGCCGCCTCGCTCCGGCCCAGTACCCTGCCCTGGGCCGCCGCCGTGCTCCGGCCCGGGGCCCGGCCCGCCGAAGCCCCGTCCGCCCCCGTCCGGCCCGACGGCTCCCGTACCGCTCACGTCCGGCCCGCCCGGCCCCTGCCCGGCTCCGCCGTCCCGCCCCCCGGTGTCCGCCCCGGCGAGCCGGGCCCGTACCCGGGTGTCCCAGGCCTGTCCGACGGCCGCCTCCGTGCCCGACTCCAGGCGGCAGGCGATGAGCAGCCGCGCGATCCGGGCGGTGGCCCGGCCCCGTTCGTCGCGGCCGTCGTGGTAGCCGCCGAAGACGGCGACCAGACCGGGCAGGAGCAGGGGGAAGCGCCGGCTCAGGCCGGGCGCGAGCGAGCGCACCAGCTCCTCCAGGAGCTCGACCACGAGCCCGGAGGCGGCGGTGTCCACGCGCGCGAGCGGCAGCCGCCCCGCGTAGTGCCGCTCCAGGGCCTCCAGGACCGCGGTGCGCCCCATGCCGTGGCGTCCGGTGAGCAGGACGACCGGCAGGTCCTTGGCGTGCTCCCAGGGCACCCGGGCGCGTTCGGCGTAGGCGAGGCCGGTGAGGCGCGGTACGAGGTGGTGCAGAAGCGGATCGCGTGCGTACAGCCGAGGCGTTTCGGATGTGTGCATCTCGCCGGATACCGCTCCCGTCCGTCGCTGCCTGCCGCCGCCGTCCCTGCCGGGCCGCACCCGGGCCCCGCGCCCTCCTTGCCGGTGTCACCCGGCGCGTGTCAACTGCCGGGAAGGCCCCAGAAGTTACACCCACCACCCTCCCCTGGCCAGGCCTTTCGGGGCAGTGGATCGGGCATATCACGGCGGAACGCGTCCGGCGTCAGGTATACGCGGGGTCACGGCCGGGGCGGCGGTCCCGGACCCGCCCCCGCACGGCCACCCGGACCCCACCCCCGTACGGCCACCCGGACCGGCCAGCTCGCACGGCCACCCGGGACGGTCACCCCGTACGACCACACCCCGTACGGCCACACCCCGTACGCCCACCCGGCACGGCCTCAGTGCCGGGGCCGGAGCAGCAGCTCCACCCCCGCGGGCAGCTCCCCGGTCACCTCGCCGGGGTAGTCGAGGCGGACCCGGCGCAGCGCGAGCAGCCCGGCCAGGTGCACCAGGTCCACGGTGTCGAACAGCGTCAGGTGCACCTCCTCCAGGCCCGGCAGGCGGCGGGCGATCCGCCGCAGCGACACCGTGGCGCCGGGGCGCGCCCGCACCTCCAGGCGGGTGAGCTGCGGGATGCGGGTGCCGGGCGGGAACAGCATGATGCTGAGCTGCTCGTGCGACAGGCGCAGCGTACGCAGGGCGGGCAACTGGGCGAGCAGGGCGTCCCAGTCGTCGGGCCGCAGCCGGTCGCTGGCGTTGTGCAGGCGCAGTTCGCGCAGCTCGGTCAGGGCCGTGATCGCGGCCAGCTCCACCGCGTCGGGCGGCAGCGCGAGCAGCCGGAGCGCCTCGGGCCGCGGCAGGTCGCGCAGGCCCCGCCACGGCACGGCCGCACCGAGCAGCAGCGCGTCGAGGCGCGGGCACGCCGAGAGCCGGGCCAGCGGCTCCAGTTGCGGCAGGTCGGCCAGGGCGAGCCGCTGGAGCAGCGGCAGCCGGGTCAGCGGCGCGGTGTCGCTGACGGCGCGGCAGCCGGACAGGGAGAGCGACTCCAGCGAGGAGAACGCGGCGAGGAAGTCGAGCCGGGTGAGCCGCAGGTTGCCGCGCAGGCGCAGCTCGCGCAGGCCGGACGGGTCGAGCGCGCCGAGGACGTCCTCCGCGGAGAAGTCGCCCTGCAGGGCGACGCGGGCGTACCCGGACAGCGCGCTGAGGGCCTTCAGCTCGGCGGGGGAGCGCACGGTGACGGCCTCGCCCGCGCCCGCCGCGAGGAGCGGTTTGACGATCTCCTCGGCGTAGGCGTCGGTGTCGAAGCGGTCCCAGTGGGCGAGGAGCTGGGCGCGCACCGCGGACTGCCGGGTGCCGAGGAACTCGCGCAGCCGGGCGAGCGCCGCGTCGCCGCCGATGCGGCAGATGGCGTGCACCGTGGTCACCTCGGCGTCGCCGCTGAGGGTGTCCGCGGCGGGCAGCAGGCCGAGCAGCAGCGTGCCGGTCTCGGCCAGGGCCCGGGCCTCGCGCAGACTGCGCGGCGGCAGCAGTTCGGCGGCCCGCTCCTCGACGGTGGCGCGCACGCCGGGGTCGAGCCGGGTCGCGTGGTCGAGCGAGGCGAGGGCGAGCAGCCGCAGCCGGGTGCGCACGGTGTCGTCCTCCTCGCGGTCGGCCCGGCCGGTCAGCCGCGTCAGGAGCTCGGCGCGCTCGTCGGGGCGGGCCTGGGCGACGGCCATCTGCAGCACGTCCTCCCACGGGTCCAGGTGGGCGTGGCCGACGAGCGCCCCGATGTCGTGCTCCTCCAGGGCCGCCTTCGCGCCGAGGAAGTCCTGGAAGGTCCGGTGGATGAACGCCACCGCGTCCTCGGTGAGTTCGCGCAGCACCCCGGAGCGGTCCAGGAGCAGCCGCAGGACGTCCTCGGCGCTCCCGGCCCGGTCGAGCCGCGGCACCGAGGGGCGCAGCCGCTCCACCAGGTCGACGGCGGTCCGCCGCTCCAGCCAGGTGCGCTCGTTGCGGATCAGCCAGTACGCCAGCCGCTTCAGCGGCTCCGTCGCGGACCTCTCGTCGAGCTTCGGGGCGCGCCTGCCGTACAGGTCGCGCTCGCGGTCCCGGCGCTCCAGGAGCATCGACAGCGCGGCTTCGTAGAGGGCGACCCGGCCCTGCGGCAGGAAGCCGCGGCGCTCGCGGTGCAGGGCGCAGATCAGCGCGCACAGCAGCGGGTTGGTGGCGAGGCGGCTCAGCTCCGGGCTGGTGCGCAGCGAGCGCAGCAGGGTGGTGGCGAGGTCCTCGCCGGCGCCCGCCGCCTCGTGCCAGCGCCGTACGAACCGCCGTACGTCGCCGGGCCTGAGCGGCGTCAGCGTGAACTCGCGGAACCCCTCGCGGCCGAGCCAGTCCCGGGGCAGCGCGGAGGGCCGGGTGGTGACCAGCCACAGGTTGCCCGGGAAGGTGGCGTGCAGGGTGACGAGCCAGGCCCGCGCGCGGTGGCGCTCCGCCTCCGGGATCTCGTCCACGCCGTCGATCAGGAGCATGCCGCGCCCGGCCTGGAGCACGCGCACCGCCCAGCCCGCGGGCTCGCTGCCGGCCAGCGGGCAGCCGATCCAGCGCAGGAAGCCCTCGGGCATCGGCAGGTCGGCGTCCTCGCGGGCGAGGGTGCGCAGCGGCAGCACGAACGGCACCCGGCCCAGGAGCTGGGGCAGATGTCCGGGCACCCGGTCCTGCTGGGCCGTGGTGAGGGCGAGCCACTGCACGAGGGTCGTCTTGCCGGTGCCCGCGACACCGCGCAGCAGCACCCGGTCGTGCCCGGCCAGCGCCGCCTCGACGGGGCCCGCGGTGCGCTCGGAGTCGGGGTCCGGGTCGGCGCCGCGCGCGTCCGCCTCGGTGTCGGCGTCGCCGTTGCCGTACCCGGGCACGGGTTCGGCCGGGTCGCGGGCGGGCACCGCCTCCAGGCTCAAGTAGGCGGTCTCCAGGGGCCAGGCGTGGCTCCGCGGGTCGTGCAGGTCGACGCCGTGGATGGTCAGCGTGGCGTGCTGGCCGGCCACGTAGCGGGCGTAGCGGCGCTCGAAGTCGGTGTCCTCGGCGCGGGTCGTGGGCAGCCGTTCCAGGAGCAGCCGGAGCTGCTCCTTCTGCTCGCTCAGGGAGCGGCGCAGCTCGACCTGGGTGCGCGCCTCGAACCCGGGCCGCTTGCTGAACTCGTGGACCAGGTGCAGGCAGGCGGTGACGAGCAGCCGGTCGTGCAGGTGCGCGGCGTCGGCGCTGAGCAGCGCGCGGGTCTCCGGGGCGCTCGCCCGGACCAGGGCCTCGGCGAGCTTCTGCGGGCCGAGGTCGAAGGCCTGGACGTCGTCCATGTCCAGGTCGCCGAGCGCGCGCAGGGTGTGGCCGAGGGCGTAGCCGACGGCGTTCTGCTCGTCGGGCGCGATCGGTGGGTCGTGCGGGCCCGCGGCGCGGACCGCGCGGCGCACCAGCTCCCGGGCGAGCTGGTAGAGGTCGGCCTCGCTGAGGGTGCGGCGGTCGCCGGTGAAGGAGAGCAGGCGGCCCAGGCGCACCGGGCGGTCGCCGAACTCCGCGCCGGGGCCACGGGGCGGCAGCAGCAGGCGCTTCACCAGGGGCACAAGGACCGACGCCGCGATGCGCAGGCCCGCCGTCGTGCCGGCGTCCAACAGCCCAGCCCCCTTCGTCACTTCGCGGTCCGCGAGGCCCGGCCGGGCTCCACCCCGTTCCCCCCGCGCACCCGCCCGACGGGGCCGCACCGGCCCCCCGGGGCCCCACCCACGCACACCGGACGGCCGGGACGCCCCGCCGCCCCGCCCGGGCCCGCCGGAAGCCCGCCGCCCACTATCTCGGCTCGGCTACGGCAGATCCAGCCCCTTCGGTTAGCCTCGCGTGGTGACGACATCTGCTGCATCGCGCCGGGCACCGAGGCTGTTCGCCATCAGTGACCTGCACGTGGCGTACTCCGAGAACAGGAAGTTCGTCGACGAGCTCTGGCCGGAACACGAGGGCGACTGGCTCATTGTCGCGGGTGACACCGCGGAGATGGCGGCCGACATCGAGTGGTCGCTGCGGACGCTGGCCGAGCGGTTCGACACCGTGATCTGGTCGCCGGGCAACCACGAGCTGTGGACGCCGGGCGACGACCCGAACCAGCTCCGCGGCGACGCCCGCTACCGCCACCTCGTCGAGATGTGCCGCGGGTTGGGCGTGCTCACGCCGGAGGACCCCTTCCCGGTGTGGCACGGCGAGGGCGGCCCGGCGGTCGTCGCCCCGCTGTTCCTCCTGTACGACTACACCTTCCGGCCCACCGGGACGTACGCGAAGAGCGACGCGCTGGAGTACGCGTACGAGACCGGGATCGTCTGCACGGACGAGGTGCTGCTGCACCCGGATCCGTACCCGACCCGCGAGGACTGGTGCCGGGCGCGCGTGGAGCTGACGCGGGAGCGGCTCGACGGGCTCGACCCCGCCCTGCCGACGATCCTGGTCAACCACTGGCCGGTCGTGCGCGAACCCACCCGCATCCTGCGCTACCCCGAGTTCGCGCTGTGGTGCGGCACCGAGGCGACCGCCGACTGGCCGGTGCGCTACCGGGCCGCGGCCGTGGTCTACGGCCATCTGCACATCCCCCGTACCACCTGGCACGACGGCATCCGGCACGAGGAGGTGTCCGTCGGCTACCCGCGCGAGTGGAAGCGCGAGTGGCACCCCTCCCCGAAGCTGCGGCAGATACTGCCCGCGCCCGCCACGGCCCCGGGCCGCTAGCGGGCGCGTCAGCACCCTGTCAGCCGCCCCCGTGAAGCCTGTGCCTCCTGAGCACCGATGGAGGCACGTGACGGGGAGGCACCATGGGGCACGTGGTACGAAGCGGTACGGCAGGGCGCGCCACGCGACGGGCGACCCTGCGCCGGGCGGCCCACCGCCGGACGGCCCCGCACCGAGGGGCGCGCCACGGGGCGGTGCGGCGCGGCCCGGGGGCGGGGGAGCGGCACCGTGACGGGGAGGCGGTCCCCTCGTGACGAGCCACCAGACACAGCTCCTCTTCCTCGACCTGGCCCTGATCATCGCCCTCGCCCGCGGCCTCGGCACCCTGGCCCGGCGGATCGGCCAGCCGCCGGTCGTCGGCGAGATCCTCGCGGGCGTCCTGCTCGGCCCGACGCTCTTCGGCGACCTGCTCACCGGCCACCTCTTCCCCGCCGACGTGCGCCCCCTGCTCACCGCGCTCGCGGACATCGGCGTGGCGCTGTTCATGTTCGTCGTCGGCCTCGAACTCGAACACCGGCTGCTGCGCGGCCGCGCCCGGGTCAGCGCGGGCGCCGCGGTCGGCTCCACGCTCGTGCCGTTCGCATTCGGCACCGGCCTCGCCCTGTACCTGCTGCGCGGCCACGGGACCGACCAGCGCGCCCCGTTCGTCGTCTTCATGGGGCTCGCGGTGTCCGTCACCGCCTTCCCCGTGCTGGCCCGGATCCTCGCCGACCGGGGCCTGTCCCGCACGGAGCTCGGCGCCGTCGCGCTCGCCGCGGCCGCGCTCGTCGACGTCGTCGCCTGGACGGCGCTCGCCGGGGTGCAGGCCGTGGTCGGCGGCGCCGGGGACTACTGGCGGGTGGCGCTGATCGTGCCGTTCACCGCGCTGCTCGTGGCCGCGCGGCCGCCGCTGCGGCGCCTGCTCGCCCCGGCGGCGGGCACGGGCGCCGCCGGACCCGGCGCGCACCGGCTCGGCGCCCTGGTCATCGGCGCGCTGCTGTGCGCCGCGGCCACCGAGGCCATGGGCATGCACTACATCTTCGGCGCCTTCCTGTTCGGCGCCGTGCTGCCGCGGGACGCCGTGGCCCCGGTGCGCGACGAGATCTGCGAGCGCACCGGCCACGTCACCTCACTGCTGCTGCCCGTGTACTTCGTCGTGGCGGGCCTCAAGGTCGACCTGCGCGGCGTGGGCCCGGGCGGCCTGGCCGACCTGGCCGCGATCCTGCTCGTGGCCGTCCTCGGCAAGTTCTGCGGCACGTACGCGGGCGCCCGCTCCCAGGGCCTCGCCCCGCCCGCGGCCGGCCGCCTGGCCGCCCTGATGAACACCCGGGGACTCACCGAGCTGGTGATCCTGGGCGTCGGCCTCCAACTGGGCCTGCTCGACCAGGGGTTGTACTCCCTCATGGTCGTCATGGCGCTGGTCACCACCGCCATGACCGGCCCGGCCCTGTCCCTGATCGACCGCCGGGCACCCGCCCGCGCCGCGGAACCGGAGCGTGAGGCCCCGGGTGTCCCGGTCCCGGCGGCCGCCCCCGCCCCCGCCCCGGGACGGACGGGCTCCCTCCGGTAGCCGCGGCGGCGCGTCGCGACGGTTGGCCCCCGCCCGGCCCGCCCCTACGCTGGATAGCCGCCCGAGGGGGGAGCCGCATGAGCGAACGCACCCAGGACCACGGACCGGACCGGCGGGCCACACCGCCCGCGAAGGGCGAGCGCGTCGCCGACTGGGCGGACAGCCGCCTCGGCATCCACACCGTCGCCAAGTCCCAGCTCCGCAAGGTCTTCCCGGACCACTGGTCGTTCATGTTCGGGGAGATCTGCCTCTACAGCTTCCTGATCCTCATCCTCACCGGCGTCTGGCTGACCCTGTTCTTCGAGCCGAGCGGCATGGAGGTCGAGTACAACGGCACGTACGAGCCGCTCAAGGGCGTCCTGGTGACCCGGGCGTACGAGTCGACCGTCGACATCAGCATGGAGGTGCGCGGCGGGCTGCTCATCCGGCAGATCCACCACTGGGCGGCGCTGGTGTTCGTCGCGGGCATGCTCGTGCACATGATGCGGGTGTTCTTCACCGGCGCCTTCCGCAAGCCGCGCGAGATCAACTGGCTGTTCGGCTGGACCCTGCTGCTGCTCGGCATGATCACCGGCCTGACCGGCTACTCGCTCCCCGACGACCTGCTGTCCGGCACCGGCGTGCGGTTCGCGCAGGGCGCCATCCTCTCCCTGCCCGTGGTGGGGACGTACCTGTCCTTCTTCCTCTTCGGCGGGGAGTTCCCGGGCCACGACATCATCCCGCGGCTGTTCGCGGTGCACGTCCTGCTGCTGCCCGGGATCATGCTGGGCCTGATCGTGGCCCATCTGATCCTCGTCTTCTACCACAAGCACACCCAGTTCGCGGGCCCGGGCCGCAGCGAGCGGAACGTCGTCGGCGCGCCCTTCTTCCCCGTCTACGTCGCCAAGGCGGGCGGGTTCTTCTTCCTCGTCTTCGGCGTCCTCGCGTTCATGGGCGCCGTCGCCACCGTCAACCCGGTGTGGGTCCTCGGCCCCTACCGGCCCGACCTCGTCAGCACCGGGGCCCAGCCGGACTGGTACCTCGGCTTCTCCGAGGGGCTGATCCGGGTGATGCCCGGCTGGGAGATCAACCTCTGGGGTCACACGCTGGCGCCCGGCGTCTTCATCCCCTTCATGCTCTTCCCGCTCATCATGGTGGCCATCGCGGTGTACCCGTTCGTGGAGGCCTGGGTCACCAAGGACCGGCGCGAGCACCACATCGCGGACCGGCCGCGCAACGCGCCCGCGCGCACCTCGTTCGGCGTGGCCTGGCTGACGCTGTTCGGCGTGCTCATGGTGGGCGGCGGCAACGACATCTGGGCCACGCACTTCCACCTGTCCATCAACGCCATCACCTGGTTCGTGCGCGTCGCCTTCTTCGTCGCGCCGGTGCTCGCCTACGTCGTCACGTACCGCGTCTGTCTCGGACTTCAGCGGCGCGACCGCGACAAGGTGCTGCACGGCCGGGAGAGCGGCATCATCAAGCGCCTCCCGCACGGCGAGTACGTGGAGGTCCACGAGCCGCTCACCCAGGCCGAGCGGTACACCCTCACCGCGCACGAGCAGCCGCCGACGTACGAGATCGGGCCGCTGGTCGACGGGCACGGCGTGGCCCGCAAGGTCCGGCGCTCCGACCGGCTGCGGGCCCGGCTCTCCCGCGCCATGTACGGCCCCGGCACGTACGTGCCGAAGCCCACGGCGGAGGAGTACCGGCAGGTGCGCAGCGGCGGCGACGGACACCACTGACCGGCACTCCCGGCGCCTGCCGTGCTCATGCAGGGGGCGCGCCGGGCGTCGCGGCGAACTCCCGCAGCCAGGCGGGGCGCACGACCTCCGTGCCCGGGCCCGTGGGCGCCCCCGCAGGCCCGTGGGAGAGGTACTCCGCCCGGTAGCGGCGGCAGTCGCGGTGCCAGACGTGGATGCCCGCCAGCCAGTTCCGCAGCTCGCGCACATGGGCGTCGAGCGCCTCGCGCGCCTTCGCGTCGAGGCCGAGGTCCGCGCACAGCACGGGCAGTTCGTGCTCCACCACGTGCTGGAACTGGCGCAGCCGCGACCGCATCAGGTCGTCCACGACGTGCAGCGCCGTGGGGTAGTCGCAGTCGAAGAAGTCCTGCACGACGAGCAGGGCGTTGTGCACCTCGCCCTCGTACTCGATCTCCTTCTGGTACGAGAACACGTCGTTCATCAGGCAGGCGTAGTCCGCCGCGGCGTTCTCCAGGGCGCGCAGCGTGCCGCTGTCGCGGACCTCGCGGGGCAGCCGCCCGCCGTGGGCGAGGCGGCTGAGGCTCATCGTCAGGTCCGAGCCGAAGGTGAGGCGGCGCATCTCCAGGTAGTCGACCGGCTCGGGGACGCGGTGCTGCGCCTGGTTGGCCAGCTCCCACAGCCAACTGTCCAGCATCGCCACCACGGACTGGCGCAGCACGACCCGGCCCTCCTCGTCCGCGGTGGCCGTGGTGCGCGCCCACAGGTCCCCCAGGCCCCGCTCCAGGGCGTTGACCGGGGGCGGCGGCGGACTGCCGGTGAGCGGCATGAACAGGCCGAGGCGGTCCGTGCACACCTTCGCGCCGAGCAGGTCGCGCTGCCTGCCGAACACCGCGGGGTAGTAGTCGTCGCCGTACGTGCCCCACGTCAGCCAGCACGCGCCCAGGTCGAGCTGCTCGGGCGTCGCGTCCGGGTGCAGGCCCGCGGCGCACAGCGCGAGGTCGTACCGGTCGAGCTTGTGCGCGTCCCACACGTGGGAGGCCGGGACGCCCGGCTGCGGCTCCAGCATGCCCGTGCGGCGGGCCCAGTCCTGGACCTCGCGCCGTGCGCGGTCCAGGTGCGGGCTGAGCGTCGCGGTGAACGGCAGGTCGAACTCCGGGATCAGGGACGGGCCCACGCGCTGGAACGGCACGTGCGCCCGGCGGCGCGCCCGCGCGCCGGTCGCGGAGATCAGCGCCCGTACGCCCGTCGCGGAGGTGCCGACCCCGGCGGGGCCCGGCACCGACGCCGCGACGGCGCCCTCGTTCATGTACCGGCTGGAGCGCAGGTGCCACTCGTGGCCGCCCGACTGCCAGTCCTGGAGGCCCTTGGCGTACGCGAGGACGTCCCGGCACCGGGACGGCGCCAGGGCCTTCTCGGCGAACAGCGGCGCGAGCTCCGTGGCGAACGTGTCCTCGAACTGCTGCATGCGCGAGGTCAGCAGCTCGTTGACGGTGTCCGCCGCCTCCTGCGTCGAACAGCCGAGGAACGTCTCCAGGACGAGCACCCCGTTGCTCAGCTCGCCCTCGTCCTCGACCTCGCGCTGGTACGAGAACAGGTCGTTGCGCAGGTGCACGGCGTCGGCGAACGTGTCCCTCAGGACCCGCAGCGGGCGCGTGTCCGCGACGGCGGCCGGCACCTCGGCCCCCGCCGCGAGCTCCACGAGCCCCGCCGACCACGGCGCGCCGCCCACCTTGCGGCGCATCTCGATGTACTCGACCGGGTTCGCCACGCGCCCGGCGTGGATGTTGGACAGCTCCCACAGCGACTCGTTCAGGAGGTTGCGGGTGCTCTCCGCGAAGCGGGCGCGCCAGGCGGCGGACATCCGGGGCACCGTGCGCCGCCACAGGTCCGCGAGGCCCGCCTCCACCGGGTTGGCGGGAGCGGGCACGGGCGCCGCCGGGTCCGCCGGCATGAACGCGGGCAGCCGGTCGAGGTAGGCCTTGCCGCCCTCGCGGTCCTGGGTGCGCTTGAACAACTCCAGGAAGTGGTCGTCGAAGAAGAAGACCCACACGTACCAGTCCGTGACCAGCGACAGGGTGGGGCCGTCGCAGTCCGGGTGGGTGTACGCGCACAGCAACGCGTAGTCGTGCGCGTCCAGGTCCGCCTGCTCCCACACCCCCGACCCCTCCAGCATGCCCATCCCGCGGGCCCACTTCCGCGCGTGCGCACGTGCCTGTTCCACATGGGGGTTGAGGCGCGCCGGATGCACCATGTAGAAGTCCGGCAGGTCGAAGGGGCGCGTCGGCTGGGGCATGCGGGGTCTCCTCACACGGGGGGCGTATGGGCAGCCAGCCACTACCCTCCCCACCCCGTCCGATGCGGTGCCCGGCACGCGGTCACACCATCGCGTGATACGGAGAGCGGAAAGGCGCGGCGCGCCTCGAACGCCCGTGTGGAGCGGGGCGCTTCTCCGGGCCCTCCGGGGACGGCAGGCGGGGCGGGGCGCGGGGGGACAGGGGGACAGGGGGACGGCAGAGGAGTTGATCACATCCCTTGTGCGGGGAGGCCGCCGCGGGTGAGGGTGAGCCACCGTGACCGAGACCCGTACCGACACCGCATCCCCGCCGGCCGCGGCGGCGCCCGCCCTCAGCCGCCGCATGGTCCTGCTGCTCGCCGTGGCGTGCGGGGTCGCCGTCGGCAACCTGTACTTCCCGCAGGCCGTCAGCCCGCTCGTCGCCTCCGGGCTCGGCGTGTCCGCCGACACGGCGGCGTTCGTGGTGACCGCCGCCCAGTTCGGCTACGCCGTGGGCATCTTCCTCCTGGTGCCGCTCGGCGACCGCGTCCCGTACCGGACGCTCATCACCACCCTGTTCACGCTCACCGGCCTCGGCCTGCTCGGGGCGAGCGCCGCGCCCGGCCTGCCCGCGCTGCTCGGCGCGAGCGTCCTCGTCGGCGTCACCACCGTCATCGCCCCGGTCGTGGCGCCCATGGCGGCGGGCCTCGTCCCGCCCGAGCGGCGCGGCGCCGTCACCGGCACCCTCCTGAGCGGGTCGATCGGCGGCATGCTGCTGTCCCGCGCGTTCGGCGGCGCGCTCGGCGAATGGCTCGGCTGGCGGGCCCCGTACCTCGTCACGGCCGCCGCCGCCCTGGTCATCGCGCTGGTCCTCGCCCGCACCCTGCCGCGCACCGAACCGCCCTCGCGCGGGCGCTACCCCGCGCTGCTCGCCGAGTCCGTACGGCTGCTGCGCGCGGAACCGCTGCTGCGCCTGTCCTGCTTCTACCAGGCGGCCGTCTTCGGCGGCTTCCAGGCGCTGTGGACGGGCGCCGCGCTCCTGCTGACCAGCGACACGTACGCCGCGGGCGCCTCGGCGGTCGGCGTGCTCGCCCTGGTCAACGCGGGCACGATGCTGGCCACGCCGATGGCGGGCCGCCAGATCGACCGGCGCGGCCCGGACGTGGTCAACGCGGTGTGCATGGCCGCCGTGCTGGCGGCGGCGGCCGTCCTCGCGCTCGCCGGCCTCGGCGGCGCCACGGGCCTGGTGGCGCTCGCGGCGGGGTCGCTGCTCCTGGACGTGGCCATGCAGACCGGCATGATCGCCAACCAGGTACGGATCTTCGCCCTCAGCGACGAGGCCCGCAGCCGCCTCAACACGGCCTACATGACCTGCGCCTTCATCGGCGGCGCCGCCGGGTCCTCCCTGGGGGCCCTCGCGTACACGACGTGCGGCTGGCCCGGGGTGTGCGGCCTGATCGCGGCCCTCACGCTGGTGACGGTGCCCACGGCGGCGCGCCGCGCCCGCGGGGCCCGCGCGGGGCGGCGGGGGCAGGGCGGTCGAGGCACCCCCCGGCCCGGGCGGTAGGCGTTCCGGGGTACGTTCCGTACGTACCCGTGGGGCGAGTGCAAGGTGGTGCAGTGGTGAGGCTGACGATTCTCGGCGGCGGCGGATTCCGCGTACCGCTCGTGTACCGGGCGCTGCTCGACGACCACGAGGAGGGCCGCGTCACCGACGTCGTCCTGCACGACGTGGACGCCGCGCGCCTCGACGCGATCGCGCGGGTCCTCGCCGAGCAGGCCGCCGGGGTGCCGGACGCGCCGGCCGTGCGGGTCACCACCGACCTCGACGAGGCGCTGCGCGGCACCGACTTCGTGTTCTCCGCGATCCGTGTCGGCGGCCTGGAGGGGCGCGCCGCCGACGAGCGGGTCGCGCTCGCCGAAGGCGTGCTCGGGCAGGAGACCGTGGGCGCGGGCGGCATCGCCTACGGCCTGCGGACCGTGCCCGTCGCCGTGGACATCGCGCGCCGGGTGGCGCGGCTCGCGCCCGACGCGTGGGTCATCAACTTCACCAATCCGGCCGGGCTCGTCACCGAGGCCATGTCCCGCCACCTCGGCGACCGCGTCATCGGCATCTGCGACTCCCCGGTGGGCCTCGGCCGCCGCGTCGCCCGGCTGCTCGGCGTGGACCCCGCCCGCGCCTGGATCGACTACGTCGGCCTGAACCACCTGGGGTGGCTGCGCTCCCTGCGCGTCGACGGCCGCGACGAACTGCCGCGCCTGCTCGCCGACCGGGAGCTGCTCGGCTCCTTCGAGGAGGGCAAGCTCTTCGGCCCCGACTGGCTCCGGTCGCTGGGCGCCGTCCCCAACGAGTACCTGCACTACTACTACTTCAACCGCGAGGCGGTCGCCGCCTACCAGCGGGCCGAGCGGACGCGCGGCGCGTTCCTGCGCGACCAGCAGGCCCAGTTCTACGACGCCGTGCGCGACCCCGGCGTGCCCGCCTTCAAGGCCTGGGACGCCACCCGCGCGGAGCGCGAGGCCACGTACATGGCGGCGAGCCGGGCGGCCGCCGGGGCGGGGGAGCGGGCCCCGGAGGACCTGGAGTCCGGCGGCTACGAACAGGTGGCCCTGGCCCTGATGCGGGCCATCTCCCACGACGAGCGCTCCACCCTGATCCTCAACGTCCGCAACCGTACGACGCTGGCCGCGCTGGACGCGGACGCGGTGGTGGAGGTCCCCTGCCTGGTGGACTCCGACGGGGCGCACCCGGTGTCCGTGAGCCCGCTGACCGGGCACGAGCTGGGGCTGGTGTGTGCGGTGAAGGCGGTGGAGCGCGAGGTGCTTGCCGCGGTGGAGGCCCGCTCCCGCGCGGCCGCGGTCAGGGCCTTCGCCCTGCACCCCCTGGTCGACTCGGTCACGGTCGCCCACCGCCTCACCACGTCCTACCAGGAGGCCCACCCGACCCTGGCCTACCTGAGGTAACCACCCCGCGCCCGGGTATGGCGCCACGGCGGCAGCCACCCCGGGCAGGGCCCTTCCCCACCCGGCACACCGACCCGCGCGGCCCTTCCCCCACCCACCCACCCTCCCCGTCCCGGGCACACCGACCCGCGCGGCCCCGCTCCCACCCACCCACCCGCCCTCCCCGTCCCGGGCACGCCGACCCGTGCGGCCCCGCTCCCACCCGCCCGCCCCCGCGAGGGGTTGGTGGCTGCCACCCATGGAGACGAGGCACGAGCCGGTAGGGCTGGAACCGTACGAAAGGGCCCCCACCCCACGCAGCCCCGGCCCCCGCCCAACTGCCCATACGAGAAGCACCGGCTGCACGGGGGCTGCGCTCGGAACAGGGGGGCGGAGCCGCATTCCCTTAGGTCACGGCCTGTCCTGGGGCCTTGGCGGTACGGGTCGGAAGCCGTCGTGCAGCGGCGCGGGAAGACGGAGCGGATCCGTAGAGCCGGTAGGAGCGGCGGAGGGTGAAGGGCGTCGCCGCGGGCCGGTAGGTCAAGCCATGCGTACGAGGGGGAGCGGACCATGGTCAGCCACGGGCACGAGCCGCCGCCCGACGCGGACTGCCCCGACGCCGCCGCCCCCGCCTGCCCGCCCCGCGCGCGGGCCGCGGTGGCCTCCCTCGTCCCCGGCAGCAGCGCGCCGTGGATCGAGTCCGCCGCCCGCCGCGGTACGACGATCTTCGCCGACGTGGGCTGGGACGAGTCCGGCCACTGGGACCTCGCCCGCCTGCCCGACCTGCGGCACTGCGAGGCCTTCCTGCCGAACGCGGAGGAGGCCATGCGGTACACCGGCACCCGCTGCCCACGCGCCGAGGCGGCGTACACGGTGGACGGACGCACCGGCCTGAGACGCAGGCGTTACGGGCGGGTGGGTGCTTTGTCGTGCGGCGGTGAAAGGACAACGCACCCGCAAGCCGGTAGGTCGGGGCCGGGCCTGGGAGCGAGGCAGCACGGGTGGGCGGGCGGGTGAATCGCCGCGGAGCGGCGGCAGAGGCAGGGCGGGGCCGCGTGCCGGTGGCCGGGGCTGGGGTGCGTGGCTGGCGCGTAAGCGGTGGCCGAGGTGGCTGTGTCGCCGCGCGTTGGTGGGCCGTGCCGGGCCGGGGACTGGGGTGGCACGGGTGGGTGGGAGGGAGGGGGGCCCGGTCGGGGCGCCCCCGCCAGAACAGGTCAGGACTGGACCTGGTCCAGGAACCCGTACAGGTTCCGCAAGGTCCGCTCGTTCCGCTCCGCGACACCGAGGCTCTCCTCGAACCTCCGCACCAGCACAGACGTCTTCTTCCCCCGCACGTACAGCGAGCAGGCCAGGTCCGCGCACATGTACGCGCCGACCGAGTTCCCCTGCCGCCCCGCCTCCCCCGCGCGCGGGGCGACGAACAGCGTGATCCCCGACCCCGACTGGGGCGTCACGCACACCGAGCAGATGCTGGACTTGAGCAGGCTCCGCTGCCCCCCGCCGGAGGCGCGGAGCGCGACCCCGACGGGGGCGCCGTCCCGTACCGCCACGACGTACCCCCGTTCCGGCGCCTTGGGGTCGCGCCAGCCGAGGAAGTCCAGGTCGTCCCAGGGGGTCTCGGCGAACCCCGGGGGCAGGGTGAGCCGCCGCGCCTCGCCCTTGGAGCAGTTCACGAAGGACGCGCGGATGTCTTTCTCGCCGAGAGGTTCCATGATCCGGAAGTTATCAACCGGCCCGGACGCCCGTCCTCCCCTTTTCCGCCGCCCCACCGGACACACCGGCCACGGTCCCGGCCACAACCCCGCCCACGGCCCCGCCCACGGCCCCGCCCACCGGCGGCCGCCCCGCCCGGAACGGGATCGCGCGCCGCACCCGGAAGCCGAGGGACTCGTACAGCCGGACCGCCCCCGTGTTGCGCGCCGCGGTGTGCAGGAACGGCGTCTCGCCGCGCTCGCGGATGCCGTACGCGACGGCCCGTACGAGCCGCGCCGCGAATCCGCGCCCCCGGTACGCCGGATCCGTGCACACCGCGCTGATCTCGGTGAAGCCCGGCGGCCGCAGCCGCTCCCCGGCCATCGCGACGAGCACCCCCCGGTGGCGCAGGCCCAGGTAGGTGCCGAGTTCGACGGTCCGGGGCAGGAACGGGCCCGGCCGCGTGCGCGCGACCAGGTCCAGCATCTCCGGTACGTCGTCGGGCCCGAGCCGTACCGCCTCGGGGTCCGGCACGGCGGCGAGACCGCCGTCGACGAGCTGCACGCCCGGCAGGTCGGCGGTGAGCTGCCAGCCCTCCGGCACCTCCGCCCCGACGCCCGGCAGCGGCACCACCCCGTCGCCCCCGGCGAAGGCGGCCAGGTCCGCCCAGTCCGCCGCGTCCGGCCGGTCGGGCAGGCCCAGCCAGGGCGAGACGTCCACGGGGTAGCGCACCACGCGCCCGTACCGCTCGGCGAGCGGGGCGTGCGGGCCGGTCAGGGACGCGTACCCGGGGTTGTCCAGCGGGTGCGCGGCCCCGCCGGCCGTCACGGCGCGACCTCGATGACGACCTTGCCCCGCGCGTGCCCGGACTCGACGGCCCGCAGCGCCTCGCCCGCCCGCTCCAGCGGGTACACCGCCGTGATGTGCGGCCGCAGCACGTCCGCCGCGGCGAGCGCGGCCACCGCGTCCAGGACCTCGGCGGTGCGGGCCCGGGCCACGGGCGAGCCGCCCAGCTCGGCGACGATCTGCTTGCCGCCCGCGGTGACCAGCTTCGTACGGTCCGCCACCAGCTCCGCGACGGCCCGCAGGTGCTCGCCGCCGACCAGGTCGAGGACCCCGTCCACGCCCTCGGGCGCCACCGCGCGGACGCGCTCCGCGAGGCCCGGCCCGGGCGCCACGTGCGTCACGCCGAGCGACTCGACGTACTCCCGCTTGCCCTCGCTCGCCGTGCCGAGGACGCGCAGCCCCTCGTGGCGCGCGAGCCGCGCCGCGTTGCCGCCGACCCCGCCGCCGACGCCCGTGACCAGGAGCGTGGCCCCGGCGGGCAGCGCGAGCTGGCGGATGCCGTCGTACGCGGTCGCGGCGGCCACCGGCAGCACGGCGGCCTCCGCGAACGACAGGCCCTCCGGCTTGTGCGCGGCGACCGCCGCCGGCAGCAGGGTGTGCGTGGCGTACCCGCCGGTGAGCGTGGACCCGAACACCGCGTCCCCGACGGCGAAACCGGTGACGCCCGGGCCCGCCTCCAGGACCACGCCCGCCGCCTCGCTGCCGAACACCTCCGGCAGCACGGCGGGCGCCTGGCCGGGCCTGCGGTAGCCGCCGCGCAGCTTGTGGTCGACGGGGTTGACGCCCGCCGCCCGGACGGCGACGAGCAGTTCGCCCGGGCCGGGCCGCGGCGGCTCCCGGTCGACGAGGGCCTCCACCTCGGGCCCGCCGTGCCGGACGAAGACGTACGCCTTGGCCATGTGTTCCTCGCTCCCGTCGATCGACTTCCGACGGTGACAAGGCGGCCGGACCGCCCGGCATTCCTGGACGGCCGCACTGTTCACGCGGGCGCAACACGGGGTGCGGCGCGGGCCGTTGCGCCGCGGGGTGCCGCGCGGGCGGGAGCGACACGCGCCCCCGCGCGGGGGAGCGACACGTGCCCCCGCGCGCGGGGAGCGCCACGGGCCCTCGCCGCACCCGCCGCCCGCCGCCCGCCGCGCGTCGCCGACGGGAAAACCGGGTGAGCCGCGAGGCCCGCCGTCGTTAGCATGCCGGGGCATGACCCCACCCCACCGCCCCAGCGGCGCCCCCGACAGGCCCGTCCTCGACGGCCTGGAGAAGAAGTGGTCCCGGCGGTGGGAGGACAGCGGCGTATACGCCTTCGACGCGGACGCCGCCCGCACCGGGCCGCGCGACGCCGTCTTCTCCATCGACACCCCGCCGCCCACGGTGAGCGGCTCCCTGCACGTCGGCCACGTCTTCTCGTACACGCACACCGACGCCGTCGCCCGCTACCAGCGCATGCGCGGCAAGAACGTCTTCCACCCCATGGGCTGGGACGACAACGGCCTGCCCACGGAGCGCCGCGTCCAGAACCACTACGGCGTGCGCTGCGACCCCTCCCTGCCCCACGACCCCGACTTCACCCCGCCCGACCGGCCCGGCAAGCGTCAACTGCCCATATCACGGCGCAACTTCATCGAGCTGTGCGGGCGCCTCACCGCCGAGGACGAGCGGGCCTTCGAGGACCTGTGGCGCACGCTCGGTCTGTCCGTGGACTGGTCACTGACGTACCGGACCATCGGCACCCGGGCCCGCGCCACCTCCCAGCGGGCCTTCCTCGACGACCTGGCCCGCGGCGACGCCTACCTCGCACAGGCGCCCACCCTGTGGGACGTCACCTTCCGCACGGCCGTCGCCCAGGCCGAACTGGAGGACAGGGAGCGGCAGGGCGCCTACCACACGCTCCGCTTCTCCGGCCCCGACGGCCGCACCGTCCTCGTCGACACCACCCGGCCCGAACTGCTGCCCGCCTGCGTCGCCCTGGTCGCGCACCCGGACGACGAGCGGTACCGCGACCTCGTCGGCACCACCGTCCGCACCCCGCTGTTCGGCGTCGAGGTGCCGGTCGCCGCCCACCACCTCGCGGAGCCCGGGAAGGGCACGGGCATCGCGATGGTGTGCACCTTCGGCGACACCACGGACGTCACCTGGTGGCGCGAACTGCGGCTCGCCACCCGGCCCGTCATCGGCTGGGACGGCCGCTTCCGCGCCGAGCCGCCGACCGGTCTCACCACGCCCGCGGCCCGGTCCGCGTACGCCGCGCTGGCGGGTGCCACCGCGCACACGGCACGCGAACGCGTCGTCGAGCTGCTGCGCGCCGACGGGACGCTGCACGGCGAACCGCGCCCCGTCACGCACACCGTGAAGTACTTCGAGAAGGGCGACGCGCCCCTGGAGATCGTCACCACCCGCCAGTGGTACGTGCGCAACGGCGGCCGGGACGAGCGGCTGCGCGCCGCGCTCCTCGCCCGCGGCGCCGAACTCCGCTGGCACCCGCCGCACATGCGGGCCCGCTACGACGCCTGGGTCGAGGGCCTGAGCGGCGACTGGCTGATCAGCCGGCAGCGCTTCTTCGGGGTTCCCGTCCCGCTGTGGTACCCGCTCGACGGCGACGGCACCCCGGACCACACGCGCCCGATCGTCCCGGAGGCGGCGGCGCTGCCCGTCGACCCCCGCGCGCAGACGCCGCCCGGCTACGCGGAGCACCAGCGCGACCAGCCGTACGGCTTCACCGGCGACCCCGACGTCATGGACACCTGGGCCACCTCGTCCCTGACCCCGCAGATCGCCGGGCGGTGGCTGACGGACCCCGGGCTCTTCGCCGTGGTCTTCCCGATGGACCTGCGCCCGCAGGCCCACGAGATCATCCGCACCTGGCTGTTCGCCACGGTCGTGCGCGCCCACACCGGGCACGGCAGCCTGCCGTGGCGGCACGCCGCGATCTCCGGGTGGATCCTCGACCCGGACCGCAAGAAGATGTCGAAGTCCAAGGGCAACGCCGTCACACCCGTGGACCTCCTCGACCGGCACGGCGCGGACGCGGTCCGCTACTGGGCGGCGAGCGGCCGTCCCGGCACGGACACCGCCTTCGACGTCGGCCAGATGCGGATCGGGCGGCGGCTCGCGACGAAGCTGCTGAACGTCGGGAAGTTCGTCCTCGGCCTCGGCGACGCCTCCGATGCCGGGGGCGGAGCCGGGGCTTCGCCGGCCGGGGTCACCGAGCCGCTCGACCGCGCCCTGCTCGCCGAGCTCGCCACGGCCGTCGAGGAGGCGACCGCCGCGTTCGAGGCCTTCGACCACGCCCGTGCCCTGGAGCGCGCCGAGCGGTTCTTCCGGCGCTTCTGCGACGACTACGTGGAACTGGTCAAGGCCCGCGCCTACGGCGACCACGGCGGCGCGGCCGGGCGGGAGTCGGCGCGCGCCACGTTGCGCACCGCCCTCGACACGGTCCTGTGCCTGTTCGCGCCGGTCCTGCCCTTCGTGACCGAGGAGGTCCGGTCCTGGTACGCGGCGGACTCCGTGCACCGGGCGGCCTGGCCGTCGGCCGCGGCGCTGCGGGCACGCGCCGGGGACGCGGACCCGGCGGTCCTCACGACGGCCGCCGAGGTCATCGCCCGGGTCCGCAAGGCCAAGTCCCTCGCCCAGGTGTCCATGCGCGCCGAGGTCGCCACGCTGGAGCTGCACGGGCCGAGCGCGGTCCTCGGGCGCTTCGCCCTCGCCGAGCCGGACGTCCGGGCGGCGGGGCGGGTGGGAACGGTGTCGGCGCGGGAGGCCGGCGGGGAGCTGCGCGTGGAGGTGCTGCTCACGGCGTTCCACTGAGCGGAACGCGGGACTGGCGGAGCCCACAGGGGGTCGCGGTACTGTGCCCGGGTGACAACGCAATCGAACACACCTGCAGGCTGGTACCCCGACCCCAAGGGCGCTTCCCAGCTCCTCCGCTGGTGGGACGGTTCCCAGTGGACCGACCACACCACCGCGGACCAGCAGGGCACTCCCGCCCAGCAGGGCACTCCCGCCCAGCAGGGCGCCCCGGCCCAGCAGGTTCCGCCGCAGGCCGCCCCCGCGCAGGCGCCGTTCGCCGCGCCGCAGCAGCAGGCGGCCCCGGCGGCCGACCCGGCGAAGGTCCAGCGCCAGGTCCAGCAGCAGGCGGGCATCACGCCGCACGCGCACGGCGGCGGCACCCTGTTCACCGAGCCCGTCCTCGTGGTGAACCAGAAGGCCAAGCTCATCGAGCTGACCAACGAGTACAAGGTCATGGACCAGTCGGGCAACCAGCTCGGCTCGGTCACCCAGGTCGACCAGAGCGCGCTCAAGAAGGTCGCCCGGTTCGTCTCCAGCCTCGACCAGTTCATGACGCACACGCTGGAGATCCGCGACGTGCACGGCCAGCCGCAGCTCCGGCTGACGCGGCCGCGCAAGTTCATGAAGTCGCGGGTGCTCGTGGCGCGCCCGGACGGTCAGCCGGTCGGCGAGATCGTCCAGCAGAACGTCTTCGGGAAGATCAACTTCGCGATGATGGCGAACGGCCAGCAGGTCGGCGCCATCAAGGCGGAGAACTGGCGCGCCTGGAACTTCTCGATCGTCGACCACAGCGACACCGAGGTCGCCCGGATCACCAAGACCTGGGAAGGCCTCGCCAAGACGATGTTCACGACGGCGGACAACTACGTCCTCCAGATCCACTTCCAGCTCCCGGAGCCGCTCCTGAGCCTGGTCGTGGCCACGGCCCTGACGGTCGACACGGCCCTCAAGCAGGACTCCCGCGGCCTGGGCTAGCGGGCACGGGCACCCGGCGTACGGATGCGGCCGCACTCCCTGGGGGCGTGCGGCCGCATCCGTACGTGCGAGGTGCCCGTGCTATCCGCGGTGCGCGGCCAGCACCTCGGCGGGCTCGGGCTGGCCGGGGATCGAGGGCAGGTACTCCGCCACGGCCGGGGGAGCCGCCACGGGCCCGGGCCCGGCTGCGGCCGCGCGGGGCGAGCGGGTCAGGAGCACCACCCCGTACGCGGCGAGGGCGGCGCCCGCCACCGCGAGGGAGATGCCGCCCGCGCCGCCCCGCAGCCGTTCGCCGAGCAGGGCCACGCCGATGACGGACGCGGCCACCGGGTTGGCGAGGGTGACGACGGCGAGCGGCGCGCCGAGGCCGCCCCGGTAGGCGGTCTGCGACAGCAGGAGGCCGCCGACGGCGAACGCCGCCACGAGCAGCGCCACGACCACGACCCGCCCGCTGAGCAGCGGGCCCGAGGTGTCCGTCGCCGCGACCGTCACGGTCTGCGTGAGCGCCGAGGCCACGCCCGAGGCGAAGCCGGACGCGGTGGCGTGCCGCAGCCCCGGACGCGTACCGGGCCGCGACAGCAGGCCGATCACGGCGGCCGTCACCGCGGCGACCGTGACCGCCTCCGGCAGGGTCAGCGTGTCCTCGGGCGCGGGCCCGGACGCGGTGAGCAGCAGCGCGCCCAGGCCGATCAGCGTGAGCCCCGTACCCCGCCACTCGAGCCGCGTGACGCGCCGCCCGGCGAGCCGCGCGCCCAGCGGCACGGCCGCGACGAGAGTGAGCGCGCCGAGCGGCTGCACCAGGGTGAGGGGCCCGTACTTGAGGGCCGCGACGTGCAGCAGCGCGGCGGCGGCGTTCAGCCCGACGGCCGACCACCACGCCCCGCTGCCCAGCAGCCGCAGCAGCCGGGGGCCGGAGTCCGCCAGGCGCGTGGCCAGGCGCTCCTGGGCGACGGCCGCGGCGGCGTACGCGGCGGCCGAGACCAGGGAGAGCACGACGGCCAGCAGCGGGGCGCTCACCGTGCGGCTCCGGCACCGACTCCGGCACCGACTTCGGCCTTCGCCACGGCTCCGACTCCAGCCTTCGCCACGACTCCGGCTCCGGTTTCCGCTCCGGCGCCGACTCCGGCGCCGACTTCGGCCTTCGCCACGGCTCCGGCTTCGGTCTTCGCTCCGGCTCCGGCGCCGGCCCAGGTGTGCGCTCCGGCGCCGGTTCCCGCTCCGGGCCCGGCTGTGGCGCCACCTCCGGCCCCCGCTGCGGCTTCCGTTTCCGCGCGACCCGCCCCGGCCTCGGTCGAGGCCAGGTCCGGTGGGGTCGGGCGCCCGGGGAGCGAGCGGCGCACCACCCGCGACGGGGCCGGGCGCGGCGGTCGCAGCACGGCCAGGGCGATGCCCAGCAGCGCGGTGGCCACGAGCGCGTCGAGCCAGTAGTGGTTCGCGGTGCCGACGATCACCAGCAGCGTGACCAGCGGGTGCAGCAGCCACAGCCAGCGCAGCCGGGAACGGGTCGCGGCGATCAGCCCGACGGCCAGCATCAGCGCCCAGCCGAAGTGCAGCGACGGCATGGCCGCGAACTGGTTGGCCATCGAGTCGCTCGACGGCTTCGCGGCGTACACCGAAGGCCCGTACACCCGCGCGGTGTCCACCAGGTGCGTCGCCGCCAGCAGGCGCGGCGGGGCGAGCGGGAAGGCGAGGTGCAGCGCGAGGGCCGCGGTGGTGAGCACGGCGAGGACGCGCCGCGCCCACACGTAGTGCCGGGGGCGGCGCGCGTAGAGCCACACCAGGAACAGCA
Organism: Streptomyces longispororuber; assembly: GCF_014656095.1. GTDB lineage: Bacteria > Actinomycetota > Actinomycetes > Streptomycetales > Streptomycetaceae > Streptomyces > Streptomyces longispororuber. The sequence goes on along the minus strand of NZ_BNBT01000038.1, from coordinate 21,512 downwards.
GCGTCGCCGGGAAGTGCACGGTCGCGTAGTACGTGTTCGCCACGTGCACCAGGCCGTCGCCGTGCAGCAGCGCGTCCTGGACGAGGCCCTCGCCCGGCAGCCGGACGGCCCGCTCGGCGTCCCACACGCGGTGCGCGTTGCGGAACGCCTCGCCGGTGTGGCCGTTGGCGAGCTGCCTGCCGAACTTGTACACGAGGAAGAGACCGACCACGAGCAGCAGCTCGCGGACGAGCGGCGGCCGGGCGACGGCGCCGTGGGCGGCCGGGTGCGGCGGTGCGCCGGCCTTCCGGGGCCGCCCGGACGGTATCGCGGGATCGGGCCCGGCGGGCGCGGTGCGGGATTCGCGGGCTTTCATGCCCCGCCCCTTTACATGACGACTGGGTGGTGCGGTGACGCGGTGCTGCTGGCGCCGCGCTCACATCGATACGGTGATGTACCGATACGCCAGTGTACCGAAACGGTGGCGTACCGGTACACTGGCGTATCGATAAGGTGTCGGCGCACCGCCGCACCGAGGGGATGAGGAGTCATGACGTCGCGGGAACCGGCACGGGAGTGCGCGCACGGCCGGGCGGTCGGCGCGCGCCGCTCCAAGATCACTCCGGAGCGCGAGCAGGAGTTCTACGACGCCGTCCTCGAGCAGCTCCGTGAGTGCGGGTACGAGGCCGTGACCATGGAGGGCGTCGCCGCCGCCACCCGGTGCAGCAAGTCCACGCTCTACCGGCAGTGGAAGTCGAAGCCCCAGTTCGTGGCGGCCGCGCTGCGCGCCAATCGCTGTGTGCGGTTCGCGGGCATCGACACCGGTTCGGTCGCCGGTGACCTGCGCGCGGCGGCCCGCGCGGCCGCCGCGTGGAGCGAGCGGGACACGATGCTGGTCCAGGCGCTCAGCCACGCGGTGCAGCAGGACGAGGACCTGCGGCGGGCGCTGCGCGAGGCGCTGGTGGAGCCGGAGGTCCAGGCGGTCGACGTGATCCTGCGGCGCGGCGTGGAGCGCGGCGAGCTGCCTGCGGACCACCCGGCCAGGGAGTTCGTCGCGGCGCAGCTCTTCGGCGTGCTGCGGGTCCGCCCCATGCTGGAGGGCAGGAACGCGGACGCGGAGTACCTGACGCGGTTCGTGGACGCGGTGCTGCTGCCGGTCCTCGGCGTGGCGGAGGGCGGGGGGTCCAGGGCGCCCGTGGGAGCTGCCGAGAGCGGGCCCGGGGCCGTGACGGGCGGCGGGCCGGATGCCGCGGCGGCCGACGGCGGCGGACCGGGAGGCGTGGCGATCGACTGCGGTGGTCCGGGAAGCGCGGCGGCCGACGGCCGCGGTCGGGGAAGCGCGGACGCCGTCGGTGGCGGCCCGGGCGGCGGGGCGCCCGCCGGCTGCGGCTGGGACGCCGTGACGCACGACGGCCCGGGCTGTGGGATCGCGAGCCCCGAGACCGCGGCCGAGCGGGCTGCGGCCCGGAAGGTCGTGGCCCAGGGCACGGCCCCGGCCGAAGGCGCGGCCCCGGCCCAGGGGACGGCTCCGGCCGACTGAGACGTGGGCCCCGGTCCGTGGGATGCGCGGACCGGGGCCCGCCCGCGCCGCACCGTGGGGACGGGGGCGGCGCTCCCACCGTCGGGTGGGCCGAGTGCGCTCGGCCCACCCGACGGCGGTTTCCCCCCGGCTCTCCGGGGCCCGCGGCCACCCCGCGCTAGACCTGCTGCCCGTCGCCGCCGCCCCCGCCGCGGGCCTCCTTGATCCCCTTGGTGATCGTGTCCATGGACGACACGGGCGGCGCGTCCTCGTGGTCGTCGACGCCGAAGCGGACCAGCACCATCGTCATGTCGTCGGCGGGGGACTTGAACGCGAGCGACTGCACGTAGCCGTCGGGCCCCTTACGGGTCTCGGCCTTCCAGCGCACGAGGTAACCCTTCTGCCCGGCCACCGTGACCGGCTTCGAGAGCAGCTCCTTGTGCGACTTCAGCGAGCCGCCGTAGATCGTGCCGCCGTAGGACTCCTCCGCGTTCTTCTCGATGTCCGCCTTGGCCGCCGCCTCCGGCGTCGACGCGGTGACCTTCAGCCGGACCGCGGGCGCCGAGAAGGCGCCGCCGCGCACGCACTGCTTGCCGGAGTCGCCGGGGCAGGGGTACTCGCCGGTCTTCACGCCCGCGCCGACACCGCTCGACTCGCCCTTCCAGCCGTCGGGCACGGGCATGCTGATCCCGCTCGCGGTGTCGGTGGCGTACCCCTTCTCCGTCCCGGGCCCCTCGGACGGGCCCGGCGAACCGTCGGGCGACTCGCTCCCGCCGTCGTCGTCGGGGCCCGGCTTCTCGGGCGCGGACGGGGCCGGGGGCTTGGCGCTGTCCTTGTCGTCGTCCTCGTCACCGGCGGTCAGCGCGTAGACACCGCCGCCGATGCCCGCGAGCAGGACCAGCGCGACGCCCACGCCGATCGCCGTACGGACACGGCGCCGCCGCGGGTCCGGCGGCTGCGGGGGGTAGCCCGGGCCGGGGTGGCCGACGGCGCCCGGGGCGCGGACGTGATCGGTCCACGTGGTCCCGTCCCACCACCGCTCGGAGGGCGGGGCGCCAGGGATCTGCCCGGGGTCGGGGTACCAGCCGGGTGGAGTCGCGTGCGTCATGGCCGTCAGGGTAGGACCCCCGCCTGAAAGCCCGATGAGAGGGGCCCGCGGGTTCCGGCCAACTCCCGCGCGTCGGCACGGGTTCGTCCCGGTCGGACCCATATGCGGACCTGCCCTGCATCCGCGGACCCGCCCCGGATACGCGGACCCGTCCCGGACCGACCGCTGTCCCCGCGCCCCCCCACCGGCCCACATCCACGCGGCCCGCACCGGTTCGGGCACGGCGAACGCGTCCGATCCCACGAGCCCGTCCCGCACGGCGGCGACCCAGCCGCCCCGACGCGGTGCCGGTCGACACCGGGACGGCCCTTCGCCAAGGGGCGGACGGCGGACTTCCCCAGGGGCGAACGGCAGACGCGGCTGAACGTACGCCGACCGGCGCGGCCAGCGGACGACCACCAGCGCGGCCGGCGGACGACCACCAGCGCGGCCGGCGGCGGCAACCGCTGCGCCCGGCGGAGGGCAGCCGACGCGGCCCCACAGAGGACAGCGGGCCGTCCGTCCGACCGAACCGGCCATCGCCCGCTCCGCCGAACTGGTCCTCATCCGCTCGGCCCCATCGGGCGCGGCCCGCTCGACTGCACCGGCGCTCGGTCACACCTGCCTCGTCCGCCCCGGCCGTTGTTCGCTTCGCCGGAGGGGCCGTCCACCGCTGGCCGCACCAGCCCCGACCGGCCCAACCATGGTCCGCTCAGCCGCGTTGGCCGTCCACCACGAGGCGGGTCGGCATCGGCACCGGAGTCTCCCGGTCCGTGTCGGTCAGGCCCGGCAGGCGCAGGCCCGCGCGGCCGGGGGTGAGGGAACCGAGGACGCTCGGGTGCCGCGCCCCGGTGCTCGCCGGTACGGTGCCGGGCAGGCCGTGGGCCGTCAGGAACCCCAGGACGGCGAAGGCGTACGACTCCTTCGCCGCCGACGGCAGCCCCAGGTCGTCGGAGCGGCGCACCGGCACTGAGGGGCCCAGCTCCTCGCGCAGCATCGCCATGAGCGCGGGGTTGCGGACGCCGCCGCCGGAGGCGAGCACCTCCGTCGCCCCGGCCGCGCGCACCGCCGCCGCGACCGTCAGCGCCGTCAACCGCGTCAGCGTCGCCACCACGTCCTCGGCCGCCAGCCCCTCGAACCCGCGCAGCGCCTGGCGCAGATAGGCCGGGTGGAACAGCTCCTTGCCCGTCGTCTTGGGCGCGGGCAGCGCGTAGTACGGCTCGTCGAGCAGCCGGGCGAGCAGCTCCCCGTGCACGGTGCCGCGCGCGGCGAGCTCGCCCTCCCGGTCGTACGCCAGGTGCGCGGCCCGGCCCTCGGGGGTCAGCTCCCGCACCGCCGCGTCGATGAGCGCGTTGGCCGGGCCCGTGTCGTAGGCGGTGCCGTCCGGGGCGGTGATGTTGGCGATGCCACCCAGGTTAAGCGCCACCGGGGTGCCGGGCCGGCCGCGCAGCCACATCTGGTCCACCAGGCTCACCAGCGGCGCGCCCTGGCCGCCCGCCGCGACGTCCCGCGGCCGGAAGTCCGCGACCACCGGCAGGCCCGTGGCCTCCGCGATCCACGCGGGCTGGCCGATCTGCAGGGTGCCGCGGACCTGCCCGTCGGCCACCCAGTGGTAGACGGTCTGCCCGTGCGAGGCGACCAACTCGGCGCGCCCGTCGCACAGTTCCCTGTCCGCCTCCACGGCCGCGGCGGCGAAGGCCTGCCCGATGAGCGTGTCGAGGCGGCACACGTCGGCCAGCGTGGTGGCCGCCGGGGGCAGGGCGGTCGCCAGGGCCGAGCGGAGCGCGTCGTCGTAGCCGCGGCTGATGAGGCCCAAGGGGGTCAGGACCAGGCGGTCGCCGTCGAGGTCGAGGTCGACGGCGCCGGCGTCGATGGCGTCGTAGGAGGTGCCGGACATCAGGCCGATCACACGCACGGAGTCTCCTCTTTCCGGTCTTCCGGTTCCGCCAGCCCGCGCGCCGGGCACGGCCCTTCCCACTATGCCCCCACACCGCGGCCCCTCACGGAAGCGCCCCCTCGGCCCCGGATCAATGCGCTTTCCCCACGCGCCCCTTACGGCGCCGCACTGCCACCGGGCGCGCGCGCCAGACCCGGCACAGCGCCTCCGCGGGCCCGGTACCGTCACGCCTACAGCCCGGTGCCACCCCCTTGACGCCCGCGCGAGCGCCGCGTGCGCCCCCGCCGCCCCGGGCTCGTCCGTACGGGGGCGTCGAGCGGGGCGCTCACCCGGGGTGGCCGGGGCTCACCGGTCTCCTCGAACCCGTCGGGGCGGGGGGCAGGGACAGGCCGCGCCAGTGGCTGACACTGCCCCAGGCTCCCCGCAGGGCACGCGCCTTGAGCAGCCACAGGGACAGGTCGTACGCGGAGCTGTAGCCGATCGCGCCGTGCAACTGGAGCGCGGCCCGCGCCGAGCGGTACGCCGCCTCCGCCGCCGCGACCTTGGCGGCCGCCACGTCCCCCCACCCTTCCTCGTGGAGCGTCACCGCCGCCCCGAACACCAGCGGCCGCGCGAACTCCAGCCCCACCAGCACGTCCGCGAGGCGGTGCTTGACGGCCTGGAAGGAGCCGACCGGCACCCCGAACTGCGTCCGCTGCTTCACGTACGCCACGGTCCGGTCGAGCAGCGCCGCCCCCACGCCGAGGCACTGCGCGGCCGTGGCGAGGGCCGCCCACCGCAGGGCCCACCGCGCCGCCCCGGCCACCGCGGGCCCGGAGGCCAGCACCTCCCCGCCGGGCAGGGGCTTGGCGAGGCGCCGCGGCGGGTCGCGGGACGCCCGCACGCGCACGGTGCCGGGCGCGAGCCGCACCTGCCCGGCCTCGACGGCGAGGACGAGCGACGCGGCGTCCGCGTCGAGCACGTACGGCCCGGTCCCGGGCAGCGCGAGCGTCGCCCTGGTCTCGCCCGCCACCAGGGAGGGCAGCAGTCGCTTCGCGGGCGCGGTCACGCCCCGCTCGGCGAGCCGGGTGAGGAGCGCCGCCGCGGCCGCGGTCTCCACCAGCGGCCCGGGCACCGCGTGCCGCCCCAGCTCCACGAAGGCGACGGCCACGTCGACGGGCAGCGGTCCCACGCCCTCGTACTCCTCGCCCGCCACCAGCGTGAACACCCCGGTGTCCGCGAGCCGCCGCCACACCGCCGCGCCCGGCGCGTGGTCGCCGGCGGCCCAGGCGCGTGCCACCGCCGGGGTGTCCGCGGCCGTCAGCAGGCCGTCGAGGGAGCGCGCGAACGCCCGCCGCTCGTCGTCCAGGAGGAACCTCATCAGCGCCGCCCCCTGGGCAGGCCGAGCAGCCGCTCGGCGACGATGTCGCGCTGGATCTCGTTGGTGCCCGCGTAGATCGGCCCCGCGAGGGAGAAGACGTACCCCTCGGTCCACGCCGAAGGATCCCCACAGCCACCCTCCGCGCCCTGGCCCTCCGCGCCCTGGCCCTCCGCGCCCTGGCCCTTCGCGCCTTGATCCCCCGCGCCTTGGCCCTCCGCGCCTCGATCCCCCCTGTCTTGGGCCTTCGCGTCTCGGTCCCCCACTCCCTGCCCCTCCGTGCCCGGGGCCGCGGCCCCGGCTTCCGCCCCCGTCAACTCCCCCTCCGCACCCAGCAGGTCCAGCGCCGCCTCGTGCACCGCGATGTCGTACTCCGACCAGAACACCTTGTTCAGGCTGGACTCCGCGCCGAGCGTGCCGCCCGCCCGGATGCGCGAGGCGCCGGCCCAGGTGAAGAGCTGGTACGCGCGGGCGCCGATCACCGCGTCGGCCACCCGGTCGCGCAGCGCCGTGTCGGCCGGGTCGCCGTACGCGTGCCACAGCCGCACCAGGCGGTCCGCCGTGGCGAGGAAGCGGCCGGGGGAGCGCAGCGTCAGGCCGCGCTCGGCGCGGGCCGTCGACATGGCGATGCGCCAGCCGTCGCCGGGCGCCCCGATCACGTCCTCGTCCGGGACGAAGACGTCGTCCAGGAAGACCTCGGCGAAGGCGGGCTTGCCGTCGAGCCTGCCGATCGGGCGGATCGTCACGCCCTCGGCGTCCAGCGGGAACATCACGTACGTCAGGCCCTGGTGCGGCCGCTCCGCGCGCGGGCCGCTGCGGAAGAGACCGAACGCGCGGTCGGCGAACGCGGCCCGCGACGACCAGGTCTTCTGCCCGCTCAGCCGCCAGCCGCCCGCCACCGGCCGGGCGGTGGCCCGCAGCGACGCCAGGTCCGACCCGGCCTCCGGCTCCGACCAGGCCTGCGCCCAGACGACCTCGCCCCGCGCCATCGGGGGCAGCACCCGGGCGCGCTGCTCCGCGGTGCCGTGGTCGAAGAGCGTCGGCGCCAGCAGGCTGATGCCGTTCTGCGAGACGCGGGCGGGGGCGCCCGCGGCGTAGTACTCCTCCTCGAAGAGGAGCCAGGAGACGAGGTCAACGCCCTGCCCGCCGTACTCCTCGGGCCAGGCCACCACGGACCAGCGGTCCGCCGCCAGCTCGCCCTCCCACGCGCGGTGGGCGGCGAAGCCCTCCTCGGTCTCCAGGGACGGCAGGGGAGAGCGGGGCACGTGCGCCGCGAGCCAGGCGCGCGCCCGCAGCCGGAACTCCTCTTCCCACGGGGTGAAGTCGAGGTCCATCCCCTGCTCCCGTCTCTCGCCGCACACGCGGCCACTCGCCGCTTCCGTCCGCTCCGCCGCGCAGCACCCACCGCCCGCCGCCCGTCGGTACCGACTCTTCCCTAACAAGTGTTTGGTAGATTATCGTGTGGAGGGTCGGACGTCGAGCACTCGATCGGGGGACGCCATGGCAGCACCGACGTACGTGCCCGGACACGGCCTGCTCACCGGCCGCGCCGCCGTCGTCACCGCGGGCGCCGGCGCGGGCATCGGCGGCGCCACGGTCCGCCGCTTCCTGGAGGAGGGCGCCCGCGTCGTCATCGGCGACGCGCACGCGCGCCGCACGAAGGAGGCGGTGGCCGCGCTGGCCGCCGAGTTCGGTGCCGCCCGCGTCGACGGCGTGCGCTGCGACGTGACGGACGAGTCCGAGGTGGCCGCGCTGTTCGACCTGGCCGAGCGGAGCCACGGCGGCCTGGACATCGTGGTGAACAACGCGGGCCTCGGCGGGACGGCGGCCCTCACGGAGATGACCGACGAGGAGTGGCACCGAGTCGTCGACACCACCCTGACCGGCACGTTCCGCTGCACCCGCGCCGCCCTGCGCCGCCTGCGCGCCACCGGCGGCCAGGGGGTCGTGGTGAACAACGCCTCGGTGCTCGGCTGGCGCGCCCAGGCGGGCCAGGCGCACTACGCCGCGGCGAAGGCCGGTGTCATGGCCCTCACCCGGTGCGCCGCCCTGGAGGCCGCCCCGCACGGCATCCGGGTCAACGCGGTCGCGCCGAGCCTCGCCCTCCACCCCCACCTCGCCAAGGTCACCTCGGCGGAGGTGCTGGACGAGCTCACCGCGCGTGAGGCCTTCGGGCGGCCCGCCGAGCCCTGGGAGATAGCCAACGTGATCGTCTTCCTCGCCAGCGGCTACTCCTCGTACATGACGGGTGAGACGGTCTCCGTCAGCAGCAGGCACCCCTAGGCGGAGAATGAGCGCGTGCCGACCCAGAAGCAGACCCCGAACCAGCAGAGCCGCCAGGACCAGGAGAGCCGTCAGGACCAGCAGAGCCGCCAGGACCAGCGGCAGGCCCCGGACCGGAAACCGAGCCGCAAGCGGACAGACCAGAGCAACCGGGCCAACCCGACCAGCCCGGCCACCACCAGCCCGGCCAAGGACCAGGGCGAGCGCCGCTCCGAGCTCCTGCGCATCGCCGCGGACGTCTTCGCCGAGCAGGGCTACAAGGCCACCACCGTCCGCAAGATCGCGGACGCCGCGGGCATGCTCGCGGGCAGTCTCTATTACCACTTCGACTCCAAGGAGTCGATGCTCGAGGAGATCCTGCGCACCTTCCTAACCGAGCTGTGGGACGGGTACGAGGCCGTCCTCGCCGCGCCGCTCGGCCCGCGCGAGACGCTGGAGGCGCTCGTCACCGAGTCCTTCCGGGAGATCGACCGGCACCGCGCGGCCGTGGCGATCTACCAGAAGGAGTCCCGGCACCTGGTCGCCCAGACCCGCTTCGAGTACCTCCTGGAGTCCCAGCGGCGCTTCGAGAAGACCTGGCTCACGACGCTCGAACGGGGCGTCGCCGACGGCGTCTTCCGCGCCGACCTGGACGTCCGGCTCACCTACCGGTTCGTCCGCGACACCGTCTGGGTCGCCGCGTCCTGGTACCGGCCGGGCGGCGGCCACAGCCCCGAGGAGATCGCCCGCCAGTACCTGTCGATGGTGCTGGACGGCATCGCCGTCCGCGCCTAGCCCGGCGCCGCCGCGCGGCGCCCGTCACGCGAGGAGTACGCAGCCATGGCCGAGGCCTACATCGTCGAAGCGGTCCGTACGCCCGTCGGCAGGCGCGGCGGCGGACTCGCCGCCGCGCACCCCGCCGACCTCGGCGCCCACGTGCTCACCGCGCTCATGGAGCGCAGCGGCGTGGACCCCGCCGCCGTCGACGACGTCGTGTTCGGCTGCCTGGACGCGGTCGGCCCGCAGGCCGGTGACATCGCCCGTACGAGCTGGCTCGCCGCCGGGCTGCCCGAAGAGGTGCCGGGCGTCACCGTCGACCGGCAGTGCGGCTCCTCGCAGCAGGCCGTGCACTTCGCCGCCCAGGCCGTCCTCTCCGGCACCCAGGACCTCGTCGTCGCGGGCGGCACGCAGAACATGTCGATGGTCCCCATCGCCTTCGCCTCCCGGCGGGCCGCCGAGCCCCTCGGCCTCACCGAGGGCCCCTTCGCGGGCAGCGCGGGCTGGCGCGCCCGGTACGGGGACAAGCCCGTCAACCAGTTCCACGGCGCCGAGCTGATCGCCGAGGAACGGGGCATCTCACGGCGGGAGATGGAGGAGTACGCGCTCGGCTCCCACCGGCGCGCGCTGCGGGCGCTCGACGAGGGCCGCTTCGACCGCGAGGTCGTGCCGTACGGGGACGTGACCGCCGACGAGGGGCCGCGCCGCGACACGACCCTGGAGAAGATGGCGGCCCTCAAGCCCGTCCTCGACGGCGGCCGGATCACCGCCGCCTGCTCCTCCCAGGTCTCCGACGGCGCCGCCGCCCTCCTCATCGCCGGTGAACGCGCGGTGCGCGACCACGGCTTGACGCCCCGCGCCCGCGTCCACCACCTCTCCGTGCGCGGCGAGGACCCCATCCGCATGCTCACCGCGCCCATACCGGCCACCGCGCACGCCTTGCGGAGGACCGGCCTGACGCTCGACGCCATCGACCTCGTCGAGATCAACGAGGCCTTCGCGCCGGTCGTCCTCGCCTGGCTGCGGGAGACCGGCGCCGACCCCGGGCGGGTCAACGTCAACGGCGGCGCCATCGCCCTGGGCCACCCCCTCGGTGCCACCGGTGCCCGGCTGATGACGACGCTCCTGCACGAACTGGAGCGCACCGGCGGCCGGTTCGGCCTCCAGACCATGTGCGAAGGAGGGGGCCAGGCCAACGTCACGCTCGTCGAACGCCTGTGACCCGCGCCCCCGCCCCGGTGCGCCGTCCCGGGCCGGGCGCCGCCGCCCGCGGCCCGTACCCCGCGGGTGGCCCGGCATATGACCGGGTGTCACCCGTGCGGGAGGAGCTGGCCGGACCTCGCTCCGTGACGGGCCCGACCCGGCTAGTCTCAAGTTCTGTACGTCGATTGAGCGACCCCGGGAGGTAGCGCGATGACGCAGGGACGGCCCGGAGGTGGCGCCTGGTCCCCGCTGTGGGAGCGCGACGAGGAGACCCGCGCTGCCGAGCGGGCCGTGTCCGCCCTGTGCTCCGACCGGACCACCGAGGGCGGCCTCCTCGTCTTCAGCGGCGAGGCCGGCATCGGCAAGACCGCGCTCATGGCCGAAGTGCGCCGCATCGCCCACGACCGGGCCACCGTCTGGGCCGCGCGCGGCGGCGAGACCCTCCAGTCCGTGCCCTTCAACGTGGTGCGCCAGCTCCTCCAGCCCGCGCTCGTCGCCTTCTCGCCCGACGAGGCCCGGGCCTACCTCGGCGACTGGTACGAGATCGCGGGCCCCGCCCTCGGCATAGCCGAGCCCGGCAGCGGCAGGCCGGACCCGCAGGCCGTGTGCGACGGCCTGGTCGCCGTGGTCTCCCGGCTCGCCCGACTGCACTGGCCGCTCGTCCTGCTCGTCGACGACGCGCACTGGGCCGACCAGGAGACGCTGGCCTGGCTCGCCGCGTTCGCGGAGCGCCTCGACGACCTCCCCGTCCTCGTCGTGGTGGCCCACCGGCCCGGCGACGCCGAGGGCGAGCGCGCCCGCCTCCTCGACCGCATCGGCGAGGCGGCCCGGCCCGCGACCGTGCTGCGCGCCCTCACCCCGGACGCCACGGCGGGCCTGACCCGCGCCACGCTCGGGGAGCACGCCGACGACCCCTTCTGCCGCGAGGTGTGGGCCGTCACCGGCGGCAACCCGTACGAGTCCGTGGAGCTCCTCGCCAAGGTGCAGGACAGCGAGCTGGAGCCGGCCGAGAGCTCCGCCGCCGAACTGCGCGCCCTGAACCGCACCGCGCGCGGCCGCGGCCTCGTCGCCCGCCTGGAGGAGCTCGGCACCGACGTCGTCCGCCTCGCCTGGGCCGCCGCGATCCTCGGCTCCGCGATCTCCGTCGACCTCGCCGCGTCCCTCGCCGGGATGCGCCGCGACGAGGCCGAGCGGTGCGCGGAGCGGCTGCGCGCCGCGCGCATCGTGACCGGCGGCGAGGAGGGCCTGGAGTTCGTGCACCCGCTGATCGCCTCGGCCGTGTACGACTCCATCCCGCTCGCCACCCGCACCGCCATGCACGGCCGGGCCGCCTGGGCCGTCACCCGCTCCGGCCTCGGCGCGGCGGCCGCCTCCCGGCACCTGCTCGAAGTCATCCCCGACGACGATCCCGAACTCGTGGAGCAACTGCGCCAGGCCGCCACCGAACACCTCGCCGTCGGCGCGCCCGACGCCGCCCGGCGCTGCCTGGAGCGGGCCCTGGACGAGCCGCCCCGGCCCGACGTGCACGCCCACGTGCTCTACGAACTCGGCTGCGCCACCCTGCTCACCTCGCCCGCCACCACCATCCGCCATCTGCGCCAGGCCCTGGCGACGCGCGGCCTGAGCCAGGAGCTGCGCGTCGACGCCGTGTGCCGCCTCTCCCAGGCACTGGTCCACAACGACCAGCTCGGCGAGGGCCTGCACGCCATCGCCGAGGAGGCGGCCCGGCTGCCCGAGGGGCCCGCCCGGCTCCGCCTCCAGGCCGTGCACTTCATGTGGGAGGGCATCCACGCGGGCGAGGAGGACTCACCCGGGCGCTCCCGCCGCCTCGCCGCGCTCGCCGGCCCCCTGACCGGCCGCGACAACGCCGAGCGGGCCCTGCTCATCCTGCGCGCCTTCGACGCGATGACCCGCGGCGAGAACGCCGAGGAGGTCGTCGAGCTGTGCGACCGCGCCCTCGTCAACGGCCGCCTCGCGCCCGGCCTCGGCTGGACCGACGCCGAGTGGAGCTTCGAGCTGCGCCTCATGCTCGGCGGCTCGTACGCGTTCGCCGACCGGCTCGACCGCGCCGAGAGCCTGTTCACCGAGGCGGTCAAGGCCTGCGAGACGGCGGGCTGGGGCGGCGGCCACCTCGCGCTCGCGCACGCCTTCCTCGGCTACGTGTACCGCCGCCGCGGACGGCTCAGGGACGCCGAGAAGTCGCTCCGCGAGAGCCTGCGCCTTGCCGACCGCGTCGGCCAGGGCCAGCTCCCGATGCACTGGGAGGCGGCCAGCATGCTCATCGACACCCTGCTCGCCCGCGGCCACGCCGAGCAGGCCGAGACCGTCGCCGAGCGCTACGGCTTCGCGCCGCCCTCCGCGTCCACGATCTACGTCCCCGACGCGATGTCCGTCCGCGGCCGGCTGCTCCTCGCGCTCGGCCGCCGGGAGGAGGGGCTGAACGAACTGGAGGCCACGGCGAAGGCGCTGACCGCGCGTGGCCAGTACAACACGGTGCTCGCGCCGTGGGCGTACGACCTGGCGCGGGCGCTCGCCGCCGAGGACCCGCGGCGCGCCGCCGACATCGCCGCCGACGCCCGCGTCCAGGCCGAGCGCTTCGGCACGGACACGGCCATCGGCGAGGCCCTGCGGTGCGAGGCCGCGCTGGCGTCCGGCGCGCGCTCCACCGCCCTGTACGCCAAGGCCGTGGCCTATCTGGAGGCCTCGCCCTGTGCGTACGAGCACGCCGTCGCACGCGTCGAGTACGGGTTGGCCGCGGGCAGCGTGGAGGAGCTGCAGCGGGGGCTCGCGCTGGCGCGGAGCTGTGGGGCGGACGGGTTGGCGGCTCGTGCCGAACGGGGGCTGGCGGGGGCGCCTTGAGCGGGGGCATCGGCCTTCGGCCTCGTCCTCAAGCGCCGGACGGGCTGGATCTTCGCGCTTCGCGCTCGTCCTCAAGCGCCGGACGGGCTGGATCTTCGCGCTGCGCGCTCGTCCTCAAGCGCCGGACGGGCTGAAACTTCGCGCTCGTGCTCATGTGCTGGGCGGGCTGAAAGTTTGTGCTCGTGCTCATGTGTTGGGTGGGGCGTTCGGGTGTGGGGGGAGTAGGCGTGTGAGGGTTTCGTGGGTTTCTTGCATGATGCGGGTGATGAGGGTTTCGCAGGTCGGGAGGTCGTCGATGAGGGCTGCTACCTGGCCGGCGGCCATGATGCCGTGGTCGGGGTCGCCGTTCACCAGCGCCGACTTGAGGAGCATGGGGGTGTTCGCGGCCAGGAGCGTCTGAGTCCAGGTGAGGTGCTTGGTGCGGCGCAGGGCGCGGCCCTCGCGGAGCAGGTCGGGCCAGGTGCGGCCGGAGAGGCGGCGGAACGCGGCGGCGTGCCGGAGGGCGTGGCGGAGGGTGCGGAGGCGGCCGGCGCGCTCCAGGGCCGTCACCAGGTCCGTGCGGAGCATCCGGTGGGGCAGGCCGTCCACCCGGGTGGTGAGGGTGACGTCCTTGGCCGTGGCCGCCAGATAGCGGGCCTTCACCGCGTCGGGGACCGGCGAGTCCGCGGTGAGCAGGAAGCGGGTGCCCATGGCCACGCCCGCCGCGCCGTAGGCGAGGGCCGCCACCAGGCCGCGGCCGTCGTGGAAGCCGCCCGCCGCGATCACGGGGATGTCCACGGCGTCCACGACCTGCGGCAGCAGCACGGTCGTGGCTACGTCACCGGTGTGGCCGCCGCCCTCGCCGCCCTGGACGAGGACGGCGTCCGCGCCCCACGCCGCGACCTTCTCCGCGTGCCGGCGGGCGCCCACGGACGGGATGACGAGGACACCGGCGTCCTTGAGCTCGGCGACGAGGTCCCGGGACGGGGCCAGGGCGAAGGACGCCACGCGTACCCCTTCGGCGGCGAGCAGCCGGACGCGGTCGCGCGCGTCGACCGCGTCCGCGCGCAGGTTCACCCCGAACGGGGCGTCCGTGCGGGACTTCACCTCCCGTACCGCCGCGCGCAGTTGCTCCAGGGTCATCGTGGCGGAGGCCAGGATGCCCAGCGCCCCCGCCGCGGCCGTCGCGGACACCAGGCGGGGGCCCGCGACCCAGCCCATGCCGGTCTGCACGATCGGGTGCCGCACCCCGACGAGCCGGGTCAGGGGCGTCCGCAGCAGCGGCACGGCCGTCATGAGGGAACCTCGCGCTCGCGCAGGCCGGTGGGGTCCAGGACGTCGCGGATCAGGTGGAGCTCGGCCGGGGTGGGCGCGCGGGTGACGTCCGGGTCGTCGGGGACGCGCAGGTCGAAGGCGGTCGCCTCGCGGATCTGACGCGGGGTCACGCCCGGGTGCGCGGACACCAGCCGCATCGAGCGGTCGGGGGTCGCGAAGTCGAACACGCCCAGGTTCGACACGACGCGGCGCAGCTCGTGGAAGCGGGTCGCCGACGGGCCCGCCGCCGCGGCGCGGTCGTACCCGACGCCGCTGACCATGTCGACCCGTGCGACGAACACCCGCCTCGCGTGCTTCGGGATCCAGTAACTGACGGGGTGGTTGAGGGTGTTGGCGGGCGCGCCGCGCACGCCGATGAGCTGCCGGGCGGGGCGGTGCCAGTCGCCCACGCAGGAGATGTTCTGGTTGCCGAAGCGGTCGATCTGGCTCGCGCCCATCATGACGTGCCGCCGCCCGCCCAGCACCATCGTCAGATGGCGGCGGTACGGCAGCCAGCCCTCCGTGACCTCCGGGCGCGCCCCCAGCGCGGGCACGTCGCCCATCAGGAGCGCCTCGCCGTCCGTGAGCAGCAGACCGGGCGCGAACGTCAGCTTGGCGAGGCGGGCGCCGAGGGCCGGGACCGTGCCCATGGGGGAGGCCAGGACCTCCCCGTCGCCGCGCCAGGCCTCGGCGCACGCCACGACGCAGTACTCGGCGCGGGTGGCGCCCGGGGGAGTCGCGGGAAGCGTCATCGCTGCTCCTTGTGCCAGGCCCGGACGGCGAGGTGGTAGTCCTCCTCGTCGCCGGACAGGAAGCGGCGGTGGAACGCCGCCCAGGCCGCCGGGTCGGCCGCGGCGGTGGCGTAGGCCTTCTGGAACGGCTCGTCGCGGCCGTAGTCCGGGGCGCAGGAGGTGAAGTGCGCTCCCTTGGGTGTCTGGGTCACGCCCGTGACGCTGTGCCGGGAGACGAGCAGGGTCTGGGGCGCGGCGTGCCGGGCCGGCTCGCCGGGGGCGACGAGCCGCTCGCAGGACACGTACGCCGCGTCGGCGGCCTCGCAGAACAGGTCGTCGAAGTACGGGTCGGGCCCCAGGTACTGGCCGTTGCCGCGGTGGTCGGCGCGGTTCAGGTGCACCAGGGCCGCGTCCAGGCGCAGGGCGGGGACCGCGACCAGTTCCTCGCCGTCCTCGTACGGCGACGTGACGGTGCGCAGGCCGGGGTTGACGCGCAGCACGTCCGAGCCGGGGCCCGCGCGCACGGGCAGGAACGGCAGCCGCTGGGCGGCGGCGGTCAGGCCCTGCAGGAACATCGCCTCGTCCAGCTCGACCAGGTCGATGCCGCCGCGCTCGCGGGCCGCCCGGAAGTGCGGCTCCAGGGGGATCGAGTCGAGCGTCACGAAGGCCGTGACCAATGTGCGGATCTTCCCCGCGGCGGCGAGCAGCCCCACGTCCGGGCCGCCGTACGCCACCACCGTCAGGTCGGTGACGGGGGAGCGCAGCAGCGCGCGCACCAGCGCCATCGGCTTGCGGCGCGAGCCCCACCCGCCGATCCCCAGCGTCATCCCGCTCTCCAAGCGCCCCACGATCTCCTCGGGCGTCATCGTCTTGTCCAGGGGGTCCGTCTTCTCCTGGGCGTCCGTCCGTCGCGCGGTGCCCGCCGTGTCCCGGGTGTCCGGGGTGCCAGGAGCGCCCATCGCGTCCGTCATGCCGTGCCCTCCTCACCCTGGGCGCCCTGCGGACCCCGTACGCCCCGCTCGCCGAAGCCGGCGCGGACGCGGGCGGCCACCCCGCTCAGGCCCGCCTCGAAGGTGAAGCCCTGCTCGAAGCGGTAGCTCCGGCGCACGTCCACCGGGTCGATGCCGTTGATCGCGGCCTTCGCCAGGCGCAGCAGCGTGCCGTCCTTGCCGGCTATCTCGCGGGCCAGCTCCAGGGCCGCCGCGGGCAGTTCGGCGCGTGGCACCACCCGCCACACCGAGCCGTGCGCGTGCAGCTCGGCGGCGGTGACCGTACGCCCCGTGTAGTACAGCGCGCGCATCAGGTGCTGGGGGACCAGGCGGGCCAGGTGCGTGGCGGCGCCGAGCGCGCCCCGGTCCAGCTCCGGCAGGCCGAACGTGGCGTCGTCGCTCGCCACGACCGCGTCCGCGTTGCCCACGAGGCCGATGCCGCCGCCCAGGCAGAAGCCCTGCACGGCCGCGACGACCGGCACCGCGCAGTCGTACACCGCGGCGAAGGCCTCGGCGCAGCCGTGGTTGACACCGATCAGCGCGTCGTGGCCGGGGTCGTCGCGCAGCTCCTTGACGTCCACGCCCGCGCTGAACCCCCGGCCCTCGGCGGTGAGGACCACGCAGCGCACCGCCGGGTCGCGGCCCGCGGCGCGCACCGCGTCCGCCAGCGCGAACCAGCCCCGCACCGGCAGGGCGTTGACCGGGGCGTGGTCCACCGTGACCACGGCCACGCCCTCCCTCGGGGGCGAAGTGGAGACAGGCATCAGAGGATCCGCTACCTTTCGACCAGCGCCTTCAACCAAACATTTGTTAGTTCCTCAGGAAGGTAGCAGCGATGACTGACAATCGACAGGTGGTCGTGGTCACCGGCGGTACGCGTGGCGTCGGCGCCGGGATCGCCCGCGGCTTCCTCGCCGCCGGCGCGCGCGTCGTCGTCTGCGCCCGCAACCCGCCCGCCGAGCCGGTCCGGGCCCCGCGCCGGGGAGCCCGCCGCGAAGGCCCGCCCGCCACCGCCGAGTTCCGCCCGGTCGACCTGCGCGACCCCGACGCCGCTCGCGCCTTCTGCCTCGGCGTCGCCGCCGACCACGGCCGGATCGACGTCCTGGTGAACAACGCCGGAGGCACCCCCTTCGGCCTGCTCGCCGACACCCCCGCCGCCCGCCAGGCGAAGATCGTGCAGTTGAACCTGCTCGCGCCGCTCTACGCCTCCCTGGCCGCCCATGAGGTGATGAGCCGTCAGGGGAAGGGCGGCGCCGTCATCATGATCGGCAGTGTCAGCGGCACCCGTCCCTCACCCGGCTCCGCGGCCTACGGCGCCGCCAAGGCGGGCCTGGAGAACCTGGCCCGCACGATGGCGGTGGAGTGGGCGCCGCACGTACGCGTGAACACCGTCGTGCTCGGCCTGGTGCGCACCGAGAGCGCCCATCTGCACTACGGCGACGAGGACGGCGTCGCCGCCGTGGCCCGCACCATCCCCCTGGCCCGCCTCGCCGAGCCCGCGGACGCCGCCGACGCCTGCCTCTTCCTCGCCTCCGACGCCGCGCGCTACATCAGCGGCGCCGCGCTCCACCTGCACGGCGGCGGCGAGCGGCCCGCGTTCCTGGACGCCGCGACCGTCAACCACTGACCCCGCGGCCCGCCGCCCCCGCCAGGAGCAGCCCGGCCCCCGAGGCACGTCGCCCCCCCCATACGCCAGCCGTCCCGTACGAAGGAGAGTCTGTATGACCACCACCGCCGCATCCGGGATCTGTGCGGGCCGCGTCGTGATCGTCACCGGCGCGGGCCGGGGCCTCGGCCGCGCCCACGCGCGCGCGTTCGCCGCCGAGGGCGCGCGGGTCGTCGTCAACGACCTGGGGGCCGCCCTGGACGGCTCGGGGGCCTCCGGGGACCCCGCCCAGGACACCGTGGCGGAGATCCGCGCCGCGGGCGGCGACGCCGTCGCCCACGGCGGCGACGTCGCGACGCCCGAGGGGGCGGAGTCCCTGGTGCGGGCCGCCGTGGAGGCGTACGGACGCCTCGACACGCTCGTCAACAACGCGGGCTTCCTGCGCGACCGCATGCTCGTCAACCTGGACGAGGACGACTGGGACGCCGTCCTGCGCGTGCACCTGAAGGGGCACTTCCTGCCCCTGAAGCACGCGGCCCGGCACTGGCGGGCCGCCGCCAAGGCCGGAGGCGCGCCGCACGCGTGCGTGGTCAACACCAGCTCGGGAGCGGGCCTGGCGGGCAGCGTGGGTCAGGGCAACTACAGCGCCGCCAAGGCGGGCATCCTGGGGCTCACGGCGGTCGCCGCCGCCGAACTCGCGCCCTACGGGGTACGTGTGAACGCCATCGCGCCCGCCGCGCGCACCCGGATGACCGAGCGGACCTTCGCCGAGGCCATGGCCGCACCCAGGGAGGGCGGGTTCGACGCGATGGCCCCGGAAAACGTGTCCCCGCTGGTCGTCTGGCTGGGCTCGGCCGCCTCCGCCGGGGTCACGGGCCGCGTCTTCGCGGCCGAGGGCGGTCGCATCACCGTCATGGAGGGCTGGCGCCCCGGCCCCAGCGCCGACAAGGGCACCCGCCGCAGCCCCGCCGAGGCGGGCGACACGGCCCTGGAACTGCTCTCCAGGGCCGAACCGCCCCAGCCGGTGTACGGAGCGCGCTGACCTGGCCGCCCTCGCCCG
Source organism: Streptomyces longispororuber (assembly GCF_014656095.1). Taxonomy (GTDB): domain Bacteria; phylum Actinomycetota; class Actinomycetes; order Streptomycetales; family Streptomycetaceae; genus Streptomyces; species Streptomyces longispororuber. Next base: position 2,893 of record NZ_BNBT01000038.1, on the reverse strand, counting down.
CGACGCCCACGGGCCCGCCGACCCGCTCACTGGAACGACAGCTCCCTGGAACGACAGCTCACCGGAACGACAGGAACACCGCGACCCGCCGTCCGCGCCCCTCACGCCTTCGTGAACACCACCCACACCGGCCCCGGCGCGAAGGCCAGCGGCCTGCCGTCCGCCGTGGTGAACTCCGTGCCGTCCTGGGGCGACGTCCGCCGCCAGCGCGCCTCGTAGGCGCGGCCGTCCCGCAGCACCCGCGCGGTGCCCGCGCCCACGGTGCGGCTGAAGGGCGAGGAGTTGCCCCAGCCGTCGCGGAAGCGCGAGTCGCGGATGTCGACGCGCTGCTCCACCACCGTGGCCGCCGACAAGGCCTTGCCCGACGGCGTCCGGGCGGGCGTGCCGTCCATCGCGATGTGCCAGCGGCCCTCGTACTCGACCCAGGTGAACGCGAAGTTCGCCGAGGGGAAGTCGACCGTGTGCCGCGTCGCCGGGGTGCCGCCCGCCGGTGCCGCCCCGAAGCGGAACCCCGTGCTCTTCAGGCCGGCCTCGTCGACCCGCGCCCCCAGGGCCTTCGGCCGGACGTAGAGGTTGTGCGGCGAGGGCCGCGACTCGTCCCGGTGGTACGCCTTCTCGGTGCTGTCCTCCGGCGGCAGGGCGCGCAGCGGGGCCGCGTCGATCAGCGGGAGCAGCTTGGACTGTGCCCCGGAGAATGCCAGCGCCGGGCCGTCGAACTGGCGCAGCAGCTCCAGGTCCGTCTCACGCGCGCTGCGCACCGGGCCGACCACCGGCGGCAGCTTGCGGGCGTACACCGCCATCAGCCGGCTGAGCCCGGACTCCACCTGCTCCACGTAGACGATGTCGGCCGCCTCCAGACCGGTCCCCGGGCGGGCCGGCTGGACGTTGTCGATCTTCACGGCGAGAACCCGGCCGTCGGCCGGCTTGCCGGGCGGACCCTGCCGTACGGCTTCCTTCCTCGGCTTCTCGGGATTCTCGGCCTGCTCCGCCAGTGTGCAGGCGGGCGCGAGTGCGGCGAGCGCCGTCACCAGGACCGCCGCCCGCCGCACTCGCGCTCCTCGCGCCGTGGTGTGTGCCACGCGTGTTCGCCATGTCATGCCGGGGGTCTACCCGAACCGACCGGGAGATCTATCAGCAATTACCCCTTTTCGACCCAATTTCCGCCCCATGTCGGCCTAGCTCTCAGCCCAGGTCGAAGGCGTTCGGCAGGCCGAGGCGGTAGCGGGCGCGGTCGGCGCGCTTGAGTCCTTCCAGCTCCGGGGCGCGGTAGAGGGGCTTCACCGTGCACCGCTTCGCGTCCGAGCCCACCCGGTCGAGGAGGGCGTTGACGGCCTGGCGGGCGGCGGCGTTGGCGCCCTCCATGGTGGCCAGGTCGATGTCCACGGCCACGTAGTCGCCCGCCAGGAAGAGGTTGGGGACCTTCGTGGCGGCCGAGGGGCGGTTGTGCAGGGTGCCCACGGGGTGGATGAGCAGCTCGTCCTCGTTCGTGGGGTTCGGGCCGCCGATGCCGTCGACGCCCGGGTCCAGGTACCAGGAGTGCAGCTTGCTGTCGCTCAGGACCTGTTTGCCGGTGTCGTTGAGGTGGGCCTTCAACTGCGCCCACACCTCGCGCGCCACCTCCTCGCGCGTGCACTTCTTCGCCGTCTTGCCATACAGGATGCCCGGCTTGTCCCACTCGGAGATGTCCACGGACAGGCAGTCGAGGACGGTGCCGTCGCCGTAGTCGGCGGGGAAGTCGCGGCCCTTCCAGTGCGCGGCCTGCGCGATGCCCGTCAGCGACCACGCCGAGTCGACGCAGTTGAAGTGCCCCTCGACGATCTTCGGCCGCTCCGTCAGATAGAACTGAATGCCCGTCATCCAGTCCGTCCGCAGCTTGTCGCAGCGCGCGAGCTGCGGATCGGCCGCGCGCAGCGCCGCGCCCCAGGTCCTGCGGGCGTGCTCCACCGGCATGGCCTGCACGTAGTGGTCGGCCGTGACGTCCTGGCGGGCGCCCCGGGGGTCCTCGATGACCGCCTTGGTGACGCGTCCGCCGCCGTACGCCACCTCGCGCACGGTCCAGCCGACGCGGAAGTCGACGCCGAGCGATCTCAGGTGCTCCACCCAGGGGTCGATCCAGGCCTCGTTGGTCGGCGCGTTCAGGATGCGGTCGGGCGGGCCGTCCGCGCCCCGGCCGAGCGCGTTGAACACGAAGGCCTCGCCGAGCGTGCCGACGGTGCGGGTGCTGGCCACCTCCGCCTTGGTCGCCACGATGTTGCGGGTCACGCCGATCGCGAGGATGCGCCGGTAGTCGTAGCTCATCCGTTCGGCCCGTACGAAGTCCCACCAGGGCTCGGCCTCCCACTGGTCGTCACGGCGCTCGTCGCAGCTCGTGAGGAAGACCAGGGCGCGGTTCACGAAGTACGCGACCTCGTGCGCGGGGATGCTGAACGCCGTGTCGAGGAACGCGGTCAGCGCGCGGGCGATGTCGTCCGGGGTGAGGTCGGCCGGGGTGCCGTCCCGGCCCGGGATGGGCATCCGGATGTCCTCGCGGCCCCCGGAGCGGGCGAAGCTCATCTCGGGCGGCGCGACCAGGTTGTCCCAGACGCCGTTGCGGTTCCCGGGGAAGGGGATGCGGCGCATCGTGTCCGGCAGGTTGTGGTAGATCCCCGGGATGAAGCGGAAGCCGTGCTCGCCCGGCAGCGGGGCGCGGGTGCCCTTCGCGCTGTCCGGCACGCCGAAGCTGCGGGCCTTGCCGCCGAGCGCGCGGCGCTCGTAGACGGTGACGGCGAAACCGCGCTCGGCGAGCTCGTGCGCGGCGGTCAGGCCGGCGACGCCGCCGCCGAGCACCGCGCCGGCTGGGCCGGCCGGGGGCGGGGCGCGGGGCGCCCGCGGCAGGGCGCCGAGGCCCAGCGTG
>NZ_BNBT01000037.1 GCF_014656095.1 Streptomyces longispororuber | reverse complement strand
GCTGCGGGACCGGGTCGCCCAGCGGCTGCGGCGGACCGGTCCGCCGCGGCTCGCGGCCGGGCGCCACGGCGGGACGGCCACGCTGCTCACCCGCGGCCTCGACGCCCTGGACCCGTACGTGGTGGGCCGGCTGCCCGCGACGGCGGCCACCGCGGTGGTGCCCCTGGCGGTCGTGGCCTGGCTGTGGTGGACCGACTGGACCTCGGCGCTGGTCGTCGTGGTGACGCTGCCGCTCATCCCCGTGTTCGGCGCGCTGGTCGGCCTGCACACCGCCCGGCGCACGGCCCGGCAGTGGCGGTTGCTGGCGCGGCTCGGCGGCCACTTCCTCGACGTCGTGGCCGGGCTGCCGACGCTGCGCGCGTTCGGCCGCGAGCGGCACCAGGCGCGGGTGGTGGGCGAGATGGCGGACGCCCACCGGCGGGCCACCGTGCGCACGCTGCGGGTGGCGTTCCTTTCGTCCTTCGTCCTGGAGACGGTCGCCACCCTGTCCGTGGCCCTGGTGGCCGTGCCGGTCGGGCTGCGGCTGCTCCACGGCGGGGTGGACCTGCGGACGGCGCTGACCGTGCTGTTCCTCGCGCCCGAGGCGTACCTGCCGCTGCGTGCCGCGGGCGCGGCCTTCCACGAGAGTGCCGAGGGCGTCGCGGTGGCCGAACGGGTCTTCGCGCTCCTCGACGAGGAGGAGCCGCCGCGGCAGCCGGAGGGGCGGCCCGGGCCGACACCCGGGCAGACGCCACGGGGTGCGCGGAAGCGGGCGCCCGCCGCCCGCACGGCCCCCCTGTGCCTGGAGGACGTCACGGTCCGCCACCCTGGCCGGGCCGCGCCCGCCCTGTGCGGGGCGTCGCTGCACGTCCGGCCCGGGGAGCACGTGGCCCTCGTCGGCCCGAGCGGCGCGGGCAAGTCCACGCTGCTCGCGCTGCTCCTCGGCTTCGTGCCGCCCACGTCGGGGCGGGTCACGGCCGACGGCGTCGACCTGGCGGACCTGGACCTCGACGCGTGGCGCGCCCAGGTGGCGTGGGTGCCGCAGCGGCCGCACCTGTTCGCGGCGTCCGTCGCGGACAACATCCGCCTCGGGCGGCCGGACGCGAGCGATGCCGAGGTGCGCCGGGCGGCCCGCGCCGCCGCGGCCGACGGCTTCGTCGAGGAGCTGCCGCAGGCGTACGACACCGTGCTCGGCGAGCGCGGTGCCGGGCTCTCCGCCGGGCAGCGGCAGCGGATCGCACTGGCCCGGGCGTTCCTCAAGGACGCCCCCGTGCTCCTCCTCGACGAACCGACCGCCCACCTCGACCCGGAGAGCGAGGCCGCCGTCACCCGCGCCGCGGTGGACCTCATGCGCGGCCGCACGTCCCTGGTGGTCGCCCACCGCACGGGCCTGCTCCCGCACGCCGACCGCATCGTGACCGTCCACGAAGGCCACCTCGACCCCGCGCGACCGCGCAAAGACCTGGTCGCCCCATGAACCGATCAAGTCGTCACCGCCCACGAGGGCCACCTGACACCGCGCAGCGGCAGGAAGACCCGGCCGCCCCGTGACCGACGCACCCGCCTCCGCCCACGCACCCCTGGCAACCGCCCACCACCCGAGCCTGCCCCCGCACACCGACCGGGCCGTCACCGCCCCCGAAGGCCACCTCGACCCCGCGCAACCGCGCAAAGACCTGGCCGCCCCATGACCGACGTACCCGTCCCGCACCCCGCCCCCGCGCCCGCACCGGGCCCCGCAAGAAAGGCCGATGGCGTCATGGCCCTCCCCGTCGCAGCCGCCCGTGCTCCCCGCCCCACCGTGCGGCTGCTGCGTCACCTGCTGCCGTACCGGCGTGTCCTGCTGCCCGCCGCGCTCGCCGCGGCCGGCACCGAGCTGGCCGGGGCCGCGCTGACCGCCACCGCCGCCTGGCTGATCACCCGCGCCGCCGAGCAGCCGCCGCTCGCCTCGGTGAGCCTCGCGATCGTCGCGGTCCGCGCCCTGGCCCTGGGGCGCGGGGTGCTGCGCTACGCCGACCGGCTGCTCGGCCACGACGGCGTCCTGCGGGCCGTCGCGGGCTTCCGCACGCGGGTGTACGAGGCGCTGGTGCCGCTCGCTCCGGCGGGCACCCCCGCGTTCCGCGACGGCGACCTGCTGACCCGCCTGGTCGACGACGTCGACGCGGCCCAGGACCTGCTCCTGCGGATCCTCCTGCCCGCCACGGCCGCCTGCGCCGTCGCCGCGGCCGCCACCGGGACCGCCCTGGTGCTGCTGCCCGGGGCGGGCCTCCTGCTCGGCGTGCTGCTGGCCGGGACGGGGCTCCTCGTGCCCGCGGCCGTGCTCGGGCTGTCCCGCCGGGCGGGCCGCACGGAGAAGGCGGCCCGCGCCGAACTGGCGGCGCTCACCCTGGACCTGACCCGGGGCGCGGCGGACCTGGCCGCGTACGGGGCCCAGGACCACGCCCAGGAACGGCTGCACCAGGTGTCGGCGCGGATCGCCGCGTGCGAGCGCCGCAAGGCGGCGACCACCTCAGCGGCCGCGGCCGTGGTGCTGCTGCTCCAAGGTGCGGCCACGGCCGGTGTCGTGGCGCTCGGCCTGCGGGCGCACGCCGCGGGCACGCTGCCCGCCGTGCACCTGACCGTCCTCGCGGTGCTCGCCCTGGTGTCCTTCGAGGCGCTCGCGCCGCTGCCCGCGGCCGCCCGCCGCCTCGGAGACGTACGGGCCTCCGCGCGCCGGCTCGCCGCCCTCTTCGACACGCCGCCGCCGGTGACGGACCCGCCCGCCCCGGTGCCCCTGCCGGCCGCCGGGCCGCTCGGCGTGGAGATCACCGGCCTGCGGGTGCGGCACCGGCCGGGCGGGCCCCCGGCCCTGGACGGGGTGGACCTGCGGCTGCCGCCCGGCCACCGGGTCGTCCTCGTGGGGGCCAGCGGCTCGGGCAAGTCGACACTGCTCGCGGCCCTCATGCGGTTCGTGCCGTACGAGGCCGGGAGCGTCCGCCTGGGCGGGCGGGAGCTGCGCGCCTGCGCGGCGGCCGACGTACGCCGGGTGATCACCGGCATGACCCAGGACGCGCACCTCTTCCACACCACGATCCGCGCGAACCTGCTCCTGGCCAGGCCCGGCGCCACGGACGCCGAGCTGCGCGAGGCGGCGCGCCGGGCCCGGCTCCTGGAGTGGATCGAGGCGCTGCCCGCGGGCTGGGACACCCTCGTCGGCGGGGACGGCGCCACCCTGTCGGGCGGTCAGCGCCGCCGCCTGCTGCTGGCCCGCGCGCTGCTCGCCGACCCGCCCGTCCTCGTTCTCGACGAGCCCACCGAGGGGCTCGACCCGGCCACCGCCGCCGCGGTGCTCGCCGACGTCCTCGACGCCACCCGCGGCCGCACCACGCTCCTGGTCACCCACGAGCGCGCGGGACTCGCCGCCGCCGACGCGGTCGTGACCCTCGACCGGGGCCGGGTCGTGCCCGTCCCGGGTGCCGGTTCCGGTGCGGCGGCCGTCACTGGGGCAGGGGGCGGTCGTCCACCACATGCTTCATGACCAGCGTGGAGGTCAGGCGGTGCACCCCGGGGAGTATGGCGAGCTGCTCGTCGTACAGCCGCTGGAAGGCCGCGAGGTCGGCGGTGGCGACCCGCAGCAGGTAGTCCGGTTCGCCGAACAGGCGCTGCGCCTGGATCACCTGCGCCACCTCCGCCACGGCCTTCTCGAACTCGATCACCGTGTCGCGGTCCTCCCAGCGCAGCGTGACGAAGACGAGCGCCTCGAAGTGCAGGCCGAGCGCCGCCGGGTCGACCACCGCGCGGTAGCCGCGGATCGCGCCGCTCCTCTCCAGGTCCCGTACGCGGCGGTGGCACGGGGAGACGCTCAGCCGCACGCGGGCGGCCAGCTCGGTCACCGTGAGACGGCCATCCCGCTGGAGCTCGGTCAGAATCTTCCGGTCAAGGGCGTCCATGAAGAAGATTATCCCCCGACCCCCGGCCTGGCGCGGTAAGAACAGAAACACTTTCGGGCCGTCGGCTCCTAACCTTCCCTCTCGGAAAACACCTGATCACGAAGTCTCGGGGCCACCCGGGGCACCGAGAGGAAAGAGGGATCGGTTCAGCATGGACACGGGTACGGTGGCGGCGTTCCTGGCGGTGGACCTCCTGCTGGTCGTCACGCCGGGGGCGGACTGGGCGTACGCGATCGCCGCGGGGATGCGGGAGCGGTCGGTGGTCCCCGCGGTCGCGGGCCTCGTCCTCGGGTACGCCGGGTACACGCTGCTCGCGGTGGCGGGCCTGGTCGTGATCGTGGCCGGCTCGACGACGCTGCTGACGGCGCTGACCGTCCTCGGCTCGGTGTACCTGGTGTGGCTCGGCTGGAGCGTCCTGGCGGGCCCGGTGAGCCCGCAGGCGGCCGCCGAGCCCCTGGCCGCGTCCCGTTGGCGGATCGCGTGGAAGGGCGTCGGGACCAGCGGCCTCAACCCGAAGGCGCTGCTGCTGTACTTCTCGCTGTTCCCGCAGTTCATCCACCCCGACGCGGCCTGGCCGGTGGCCGCGCAGAGCGGGGTGCTCGGCATCCTGCACATGGCGAGCTGCGCCGTGGTCTACCTGGGGGTCGGCGTGCTGGCGGGGGTCGTCCTGAAGGCCAGGCCCTCGGCGGCCCGCGCGGTGACCCGCGCCAGCGGCGTCATGATGATCGGCATCGGCGCGTTCCTCCTCGTGGAGCGCCTGGCCGGGTGACCCCGTCGGCGGCCCGGACCGGCGGGCACGCCGGGGTGCGTCGCCGTGGCCGTGCGTGTACCGGCCCGCGACCTCCTCGTCCGCCTCCGCCTCGCCACCCCGAAGTCACGGTCGCCTGGGCCGACTCGGCCTACGGCGGCGACCTCGTCCCGTGGGCCAGGTCCTTCCTCGGCATCACCCTGCACACCGTCCCGCGCGCAAGAGCCAGGACGGCTTCGCCGTGGCCAAACGGTGGCGGATGGAACGCGCCACCTCGTGGAGCATGCGGCCCCGCCGAAACGTGCGGGACCACGAACGGCTCATCTCCCACAACGAGGCCCACCTCACCTGGTCCAGGCTCACCCTCATGGCCCGCCGTCTCACCCGGCCGCCCCGCCCCCCGTTACCTTCTTCGTGGCTCCGCAGTGGGGCCACCGGCCTTCGGGTCCGGCATGGCTTCCCCCCTTATTGCGGTTGATGATCCGGGGGGTGGTGTCACCGGGCCCGGAGGCATCGACGGACCGCTGATGAGGGCCTTGAGCACCGGCTTCACCGAGCCGGAACAGCTCTCCGTGACGTGGATGTGGCAGCTCGGTGCCGAGGCAAGGCCGGATGAAAGCGTGATGGAGGGGCCTGCACGTGATCGACACCGGCGACATCGACGTCTTCCTCGGCCTGGACGTCGGAAAGGGCGAACACCACGCCACCGCCGTCACCCCGGCCGGGAAGAAAGCGTTCGACAAGCGCATGCCCAACACCGAACCCAAGCTCCGCGAACTTTTCGCAAACTCCAGGCCAAGCACGGGACGGTACTTGTCGTGGTCGACCAGCCGGCCTCGATCGGGGCCCTGCCGCTGGCGGTCGCCAGGGACATGGGCTGCCCGGTCGCCTACCTGCCGGGCCTGACGATGCACCGGATCGCCGACCTCTACCCCGGCGAGGCCAAGACCGACGCGAAGGACGCGTTCATCATCGCCGACGCGGCCCGCGCGATGCCGCACACGCTGCGGGCCATCGACGGCGAGGACGAAACGATCGCCGAGCTGGAGATGATCGTCGGCTTCGACGACGACCTGGTCGGCGAAGCCACCCGGGTCGCGAACCGGCTCCACGGCCTGCTGACCCAGACCCATCCTTCGCTGGAGCGGGTGCTGGGGCCGCGGTTGCAGCACCCAGCCGTCCTCGCCGTGCTGGAACGGTTCGGCTCCCCGGCACAGATACGCAAGGCCGGCAGGCGGCGCCTGGTCACGCTGCTGCGGCCGACGGCCCCGCGGATGGCCGAGCGGCTGGTCGAAGAGATCTTCGACGCCCTGGACGAGCAGACCGTGACGGTCCCGGGCACGGAGGCGGCCGCGCTGATCGTCCCGAGCCTGGCCGCGTCGCTCACGTCCGAGCTCGACCAGCGCAAGCTGTTGGCCAGGCGGATCGAGGAATTGCTGGAGGGCCACCCTCTTTCGAAGGTCCTGACGTCCATGCCGGGCGTCGGCGTCAGGACCGGAGCCAGGACTCTGATCGAGGTCGGTGACGGCAGCACTTTCCCGACCGCCGGCCACCTCGCCGCCTACGCCGGACTCGCCCCGGCGACCCGGAGCTCGGGCTCCTCGATCCGCGGTGAACAGCCCTCCCGGAGGGGAAACAAGCAGCTCAAACGGGCCTTCTTCCTCTCCGCGTTCGCCGCCCTTGGCGACCCCGCGTCCCGGACCTACTACGACAAGAAGATCGCCCAGGGCAAGCACCACACCCAGGCCCTGCTCTGCCTCGCCCGCCGCAGGGCCGACGTCCTCTTCGCGATGCTCCGCGACGGAACCTCCGCACCGGCAGCCGCCCAGTCTTCGCGATCGACCCGCTCGCCGCCGCCCGTTACCGCGACCGGCACGGCGTCAGCCGCAAGAAGGCCCACCCCGGCGACGCCCTGGTCCTGGCGAACATCCTGCGCACCGACATGCACGCCCACCGGCCCTTGCCTGCCGACTCAGAACCCGCCCAGGACATCACGGTCCTGGCCCGAGCTCAGCAGGACGCCGTCTGGGCCCGGCAACAGCTCGCCAATCAGGTCCGCTCCCTCCTGCGCGAGTACTACCCCGCCGCCCTGCCGGCCTTCCAGGGCAAACAAGGTGGCTTGACCAGGGCGGATGCCCGCGTCGTCCTCACCCTCGCGCCGACCCCGGCCAAGGCCACGAAGCTCACCGTCACCCAGTTGCGGGCCGCTCTCAAACGCAGCGGCCGCCTCCGCGGCTCCGACGCCGAAGCGGAGCGGCTGCGGACGATCTTCCGCGCCGAGTACGCGCACCAGCTCCCCAGCGTCGACGACGCCTTCGGCCACCAGCTCCTGGCCCTACTCAAGCAGTCTGGACGCGACCTGCCAGGCCGCGGACGACCTCGCGGAAGCGACCACCGCCGCCTTCCACCAGCACGCCGACAGCGAGATCCTGCTCAGCTTCCCCGGCCTGGGCCCCATGCTCGGCGCCCGCGTCCTCGCCGAGTTGGGCGACGACCGGACACGATTCGCCGACGCCCGGGCGCTGAAGTCGTACGCCGGATCTGCCCCCGTCACCCGGGCCTCCGGCAAGAAGCGCTTCGTCGGCCGCCGCTTCGTCAAGAACAACCGCCTCATCAACGCCGGCTTCCTCTGGGCCTTCGCCGCCCTCACCGCCTCACCGGGTGCGAACGCGCACTACCGGCGCCGACGCGAGCACGGAGACTGGCACGCCGCCGCGCAACGGCACTTGCTGAACCGCTTCCTCGGCCAGCTCCACCACTGCCTCAAAACCCGGCAGCCGTTCGACGAACAACGCGCGTTCGAACCGTTCGTTCAAGCATCTGCGTGACCTGGAGGTAGGTACGGGTGAACGTAGGGAGCCAGTAGCCGCCTCTGTGACCTGTCAGCTAGCGGTCGTCGGCGGTTCCGCGGTGCCCATGATGAAGCTGCCGCCCACAGTCCGGACATCGGCTGACCACCCCAGCGTTGCGAGCGCGCCCGTGAGCTCGCTGGGGTCGTGAAAGACCTTCACGATGCGATACGGCTGACCGTCGTCGAGTCGGCGCAGCGCCGCAGGGATGGGCTGCTGAGCGAGAACCTCCTCGCGGGCGGCCTCTGCGGGGCCATCGTCGATAAAGACCGCTTTGCCGTTTGGCGCGAGTGCGCTGGCGACGGTGTCCCAGAACCCTGGCAGGCGGGACGGCGGGATGTGGGAGAGCCAGAAGGCGAAGAACACGGTGTCGTAGCGGCGCGGGGGCCGCCAGGTGAACAGGTCGGCCTGGACGAACTGGACGTTAGGGGAAGTGACCCTCGTACGCGCGACGCCGAGCGTCGCTGTCCATGGCCGGGACCCTACCGATCGGGGCGCCCTTCCGTCCCGCTCAGTGCGGCACTGGATTCATCGCGTGACCGAAAGATCACATCTTCCTGACCCACGTACCGACTGTCGAGGGGCCGCTTGACTTCTTAGCCCTCTGAGATGTCTTGACCAAAGACATAGGGGCACCTCCCCACCGCATCCCATCCTCCGGGGCGGGCCGACCGGGCGGCCGAGCTTGTGTCCATCCGTATCCGGACGCGCGCGCAGCAGCACACGGTCCGTCGCTCCCACAGCGTTGGCCTGAGGCGTGTGTCTGGCACGCGATGGTGATGACCTGAGCTTTCGGCGGCGGCGATGCCTGTCGGTGACCGCCTCGCACCAGAAATCGAGTTCGGCGCAGAGAGCCTGACAGCCCGCCCTTGACCCGTCCCCCAAGGTCCGGGTTTAGCGTTCTGGACGAAGCGAGGAGGTGCACATGCGTGCAGGTGAGGCGGCGGCCGCCGCCGGCGTGACGATCAAGGCGCTGCGCTACTACGAGGATTGCGGGCTGCTCAGCCCCGGCCGTGCGGCCAACGGCTACCGCGACTACACCGGGGAAGACGTCCGGCTGGCGGAGGAGATCCGCAGCCTCGGGGCGCTCGGTCTCACCCCCAAGGAGACAGGGCCATTTCTTGCCTGCCTTCGCGCGGGACACGATACGGGCGACCACTGCGCGGAGTCCCTGGCGGCCTACCAGCAGAAGATCGAGGCACTTGACCTCCTCGTCGCCCGGCTGACGCACACCCGGGAACAGTTGATCAGCCGCCGGGACGCGGCGGCCCGGAGAGGTTTCCCCTCCGCCACCGACCCATCGAAGGAGCCCGACGAGATGCTGTCCAAGGCCGACCCCCTGCCCTCCGACCTGCCGGTCCCGGTGGACGACGGCGCCGCGGCCCATCTGCCGGGCCGAACGCTCCCCGCCCTGTCGTTCCACGGCACGGACGGCAGCGACATCCGCCTGGACACGGTCCCCGACGGCCGTTGGGTGCTCTTCCTCTACCCGCTCACCGGGGACCCGGCCGCCGACATCCCCGAGGGCTGGAACGAGATCCCCGGCGCCCGCGGATGCAGCCAGGAAGCGTGCAGCTTCCGCGACAACCTGGACGCCCTCAGGGCGGAAGGCGTCGACCGTGTTCTCGCCCTGTCCTCGGACCGAGTCGAGTACCAGCAGGCGCTCGTGGACCGCCTGCACCTGCCTTATCCGATGCTCTCCGACCCCCGGCTCACGCTCGCGGACGAGCTGAAGCTCCCGACGTTCGAGGCCAACGGCCAGACGCTCTACCGGCGTCTCACCCTCGTCCTGCGCGGCGCCACGATCGAGCACGTCTTCTACCCCGTCTTCCCACCGGACACCCATGCCGACCAGGTCGCGCAGTGGTTCCGGAACCATGGCGACGCGTAACTGAACCGACGAGGGCCGCCACCCCTCCCGGGTGGCGGCCCCTCTCCGCTGTGGGCAAGGACGTGCGAGGTCGCGCTGCCAAGGTGGGAACCAGTGCGGCCGATGCCGACTAGGCTCACCACCATGTCCGAGCCAGCCCCTGACCCTCGCATGCAGTCCTTGATCAACCAGCTCCTCCTGCCGGGGGCTGTGAGAACGGTGAAGGTCATCGGGTTCGACGGAGCGGACGTCCTGGTGGAGCTTGTGGATGCCGACGGAGGGATGGAGATCGGCCTGATTCCTTCACAGGAGGCGTCGATGCGTCGGATGGAGCATCCATCCGAGCTGTTTGAGGTCGGCCAGGAGATCAACGCCGAGGAGATCGGGCGTTGGCACGAAGGCCGGCTCCACCTCTCCGCCAGGGCATGCGAGATTCCGGCCTTGAGGTCCTTTCTCCTCGCGTGCGAACCAGGGCAGGTCGTCACTGGGACGGTCTCCGAGGTTCACAACTTCGGGGTCTTCGTCCACGTCGACGGCGAACCGGACGGCCTCCGCACCGGCTTCATCCGGGTGCCGGACCTGACGTGGGACTGGATCAGCCACCCCTCCGAGGCAGTCGAAGCCGGCCAGCGGATCACCGCTGAGGTGATCATTGCCGAGACGCGCTCCGGGCAGGTCACCCTCTCGTTGAAGGCTCTGCAGGAAGATCCACTCATTCGGTTCGCGGATCAGGTCGGTCGGATTCTCACCGGGCCGATCACCAAGATCGTTCCGTTTGGCGTGTTCGTGCAGCTCGCTCCCGACGTTGTGGGATTCCTTCACCTCTCGGAGCTGGCTGCTGACGAGCCGGTGGAAACCCCGGATCAGCTTGTCGATGAAGGCGAGCTGATCACGGTTGAGGTCACCGAGGTCGACCTCCGGCATCACCGGGTGCGGCTGGGCGTCACCGGCGGAGCGGACAGAACCTAGCGCATGAGCATGCAGGTGCCCGATCCGATCTCCTCGATGAGGGTGTCGCCGTGCTGGCACAGGAGTCCGCGCAGGGCCGCGTAGAGCGGCGCGCCGCAGTGTCTGTCCGCGCGAGCGGACGCGTTCTTCGAGCTGGACGACGCGTTGTTGTGTGCCGATGGCCCGACCAGGACACCCGTCGAACTGCCGCTGTTGGCCGAGCACCAGCGCGGCTACGGCTCGCTGTGCGGCGCCCTGAACCATGGTCGACTCGACACGAGCGCCCTGCGGGACCTGCTGGTTTCCCTGCCGCTTCCGCGATTCGACGGGCGGATCGTGCTCACCGTGGACGTCTCGCCGTGGCTGCGCTCGGACGCCGCCTGCTCGCCGGAGCGACTGTTCTGCCTGGTCCACGGCCGCAACGGCCGCTCATCGGACCATGTGGTAACGGGCTGGCACCTGGGTCCTGCGTGACCTGCCCGTCGAGCTGGTCGGGCGTCTGCGCTCGGACCGCGTTCTCCGGCTGCCGAAGCCACCGCGCCTCTACGATCCCAGGGGCGGCCGGCCGCCCCGGCACGGCAAGGAGTTCAGCTTGGCCAGGCCCGCCTCCCGGCCCGAGCCGTCCGTGGTCACGGTGAACGACACAGCCCGCTACGGCAAGGCCGAGGCCCATGCCTGGGACCGGCTGCATCCCCGGCTACAGCAGCGGTCCGCGTGGATTGACCATGACGGTGAACTCCCGGTCGGCGACAGGGACGTTGGTCCGGTTCAACGTCGATCACCTACCTGGCGACCGGGACGCGCCACCGGTCTGGCTGTGGTCCTCCGCCACCGATGCCACCCCGGACGACGTCGACTTCGTCTGGTCGTGCTACCTGCGCGGATTCGATCTGGAGCACACGTTTCGCCTGTTCGAGCAGTCCCTCGGCTGGACACGGCCCCGGCTTCGTGCCCCGCAGGCTGCGGCCCGCTGGACCTGGCTCGTGGTCGTCGCGCACACCCAACTCCGCCTCGCCGCACCGCTCGCGGCCGACCGACGCAAGCCCCGGGAGAGGGCCACGCGACCCTGCGAGACGTTGACGCCGACTCGCGTCCGGCGCGGGTTCCGGCACATCCGTCCGCACCTCGCGTGTCCGGCCCGTGCCCCGAGACCCAGCCGCCCCGGCCCCGGACGCCCGCCCGGCTCCAGGAACCGGCACCCCGCCACCCGTTACGACGTCGGCAAGACCCTCAAACGCTCCGCGACCCTCACCGAACGTGACCGCCGAGGATGAGGAACAAGCTCACGCCGCGCCCGCGAGGGCCACCAGGGCGAGTGTCGTCACGGCCAGGGCGGCGTACACCGCGGCCGCCACCCGCAGGCCGAAGCGGAGCAGGGTGTGCTCGGTGACGCCCGCCTGTCCGGCGCGGTCCCCCGCCACCGCCAGGATCAGCATGATCATCGGGAGTGAGGTGAAGACGGCGTGGCCCGCGGCGCTGTTCTGCACGGCGGCGAACCACGTGCCGAGGTCCGCGCCGCTCGGCGCCAGGCGCTCCTGGAGCGGCATCATCAGCGCGTTGCCGCCGACGTTGGAGCCGGTGAGGAAGCCGCTGAGCATGCCGAGGGCGGGGGCGGCCAGGGCGATCACGAGGGGCGGGGCCCCGGCGACCGCCGCGCCGAGCTCCTCGATCATGCCGCTGTCCGCCATCAGCCGCCCGAGGGTGACGAAGCCCGTCAGCGCGAGCAGCGGCCGGGCCACGCGGCTGAGCGCGGCGCGCGCGTCCGGGCCGTGCGGCCTGCCGCGGTCCAGCACCAGGGCGGCGGCGAGGAGCGGCAGCCCGGGCGAGGTGAGCAGCGCGAAGCCGACGTCGCCCGCGCGCAGCTCCAGCGGCGGGACGCCCGCAGCCTTGGCGAGACGGGTCAGGGCGATGCCGCCCAGGACCAGGCCGTAGGCCGACAGGACTGGCCGCGGCGGCAGCAGCCGGCCGCCTGTCCGAGCGCCGTGCCGGCCGCCGGCGCGGCGCGCGCGGACGGCGGTGAGCAGGAGGCCGACGGCGGTGGTCACCAGGCCCGCGAGGACGCCCGCGGGCTGGACGGCGCCCGCCCGGTTGAGGGCGAGGAACCCGAGCGCGAGCACGGCGACCGCGCCCGCGGCCGCCACGGCGGTACGGAGCCGGCGCCGCGGCCGGGCGAGCAGCGCGGCCCAGGTGGTCACCAGGGGGAAGACGAGGGCGCTGGTGACCGCGGTCGCGGTGCCGAGCGCGGCCGTGCCGGTGGAGACGAGGGCGGCGCCGATGACGGTGGCCAGACCGAGGGTGCCCCACGGCATGATGTTCAGGCCCAGCATGGCCTGCCGCAGCGCGGTCGCCGGGGGCGCGAGGGCGAGCAGCACCGGCACGGTCACGAGCAGCGAGACGCCGAACCCGGTGAGGGACTCCACCGTCGGCGCGATGCCCGCCACGACGAGCGCGGTCGTCGCGGGCCCCGACAGCGGCAGGGCGCGCACCCACTCCTGGAGCGACCGGTGCACCGCGCGGCGGGTGAGGACCTGGCTGAGGTAGACGCCGGGCAGCATCACCGCGGCGGCGTTGAGGACGAGGAGGGCCGCTCCCGCCCCGGTCCCGGCGAGCGCGTCGCGCGGCAGCGCGAAGTCCGGCACCCACCGGATCAGCGCGGCCGCGACGACGACCCCCGCGACCGCCGCCCAGTGCGCCGCCCGGCGCAGCCCGGTGATCATCCCGAGGACCACCACGATCGGTGACACCGCTATCGCCCACACCATCCCGCTCAGGCCGCCTTCCTTGGTTCGTCACCCGGCGGGAGCAAGCCTGGCGGCGCGGGGGCCGGCGGTCTTGAACGAAAGTCGCGGCACCGCGGTCCGGCCGCGCACGGGCGACCGGACCGCGGCGCGGGTCACGGCTCGGTGGGGTCGGCGGCCCCGCGCCCCTGGCGCGAGGCGGCGTACGCGGCCTCCCGGAGCCCGCCGAACCGGGGGGTCGGCCGCAGGTGGGGAAGGCGGTTGAGGTAGGGGTCGTACGCGACGCGGTCGTCGGGCGGCCGGTCGTGCACGGGGCCGGTGGTGAGGGTGCCCAGGGCCCGCCAGCCCCGGCCGGGCGGCGCGGCGCACAGATGGAAGGCCAGAGGCTCGGCCTCCACGGCCGCGCGCAGCCGCGTCAGCGTGTTGGGGACGAGGGGCGAGGTGACGGCAGGGTGGACGGCCAGCAGTGCCTCCTGGCTGCCGATCCGGTAGGGCAGCAGGGTGGAGTACGGACCGGCCAGGGCGTCGAGGCGCGGCAGCGGCAGGTGCCGTGTCCGCCGCCCGCTGCCGCTGCTGGTGAGCAGCAGGTCCAGGAGGCTCCCCGGTCCGCCCGCGTCGTACACGCGTACCGCGAGCCCCAGGGCGTCCGGCAGTCGGCCGGGCAGGCCGACGGCGCGTGACCAGCGCAGCCTGACCGCGTACTCGCCGGGCTCGTCGAGCCACGGCTCGCCCCAGGGGCGCCCGGCAGGCCGGACGGTGAGCAGGCCGTCGCAGATGACGCCGTACGGGTGCAGGGCCGGGGCGTGGCGCCGACGCGCGACGCGGTGGGCCACGCGGGCCGCGAGTCCCGCGCCCGCGGGCGGGTGGGTGCGGGCGTCCGTGGGTCGGTGGGTGCGTGTGTCCGTGGTCTCGTCGGGCGGCACGGTCTCGTCGGGCGGCATGGGCCGCTCCTTCCGGTCGTGCGCGGTGGGGACGGGCCGGGTCACGCGCTGTTCTTCTGGATGAGGTTGTCGTAGCTCAGTTGCATGACGTCGGCGGCCGCCAGGGCGGTGACGCCTCCCGTCACGGCCCGGGTGGCGCGCGGCCACAGCAGATGGGCGCCGGTGAGGGTCGCCGTCATCCAGACGCTGAGGCAGAACGGGCAGGTGACGAGTTCGCCCACGGTCGACCTCACGGTGCCGCCCCGGGCGTCCTCGCTGACCTCGGCGGGGCCCGTCGCCTCCTCGTAGCGGGTGAACGGCGCCCGCAGCGGGCTGGTGACGGAGCCCTTGCTGAGCAGTCGGCTGAGCCGGAAGGTGGCGGCCGCCGTGAACAGGACGTCCAGGGGGTCGTGGCGGTCCGGCAGTTTCGCCTTGCGCGCGCCGACGGCCACGCCCCAGGCTGCCGTGTAGGCGCCGAAGGCGGCGACGGCCGCCAGGTGTCCGCGCAGTCCGCGGTTCTCCTGCGGGGAGTAGGCCCTGCCCACCTGCCGGAGCACATCTTTCACCCGTTGCACAGGGGTGTCTTCCCTTCACACGTCGTGGTCCACGGCGGTCCCGCCGCGTGCCGTCGTCGTCGCGCTCGCTGTCCGGCGCCGCGAGCCGCTTCGTACGACGGTTCGGCCGTGCGCGCCCCTGGTGCGTCCGTTCCTCCGTGGGTGCCGGCGGCACCGGTGCGGAGGCGTACGTCCGCGGGGCGCGCGGGGTTCCGCGCGTGCTGTCGTCCTGAGAGACCGTCCCGACCCGTCCGGCAGCGGCGCGGGCCACCGCGCCGGTACCAGCGTAGGCAGCCGTCGCGCTCCGTTCCCGGGGAAGCTCCCGGGAGACTCCCCGAGGAGACGGTCGTGGCGGTCATGGGCGCCGGGTATCCGCCGGGCGGCCGGGGAAACGGCCGAGCGGGCTCGGAACGCGACATCAGCGCCCTGGTGGTGCGACAGGCGTGCCCTGTGGCGCGCGCCAGGGCCTCGTCGGCCCCCGTACCGCCATCCGGGTGGTCCGGCGGTGACGGGCGGACGCGATCCCGTCGGGTGGGGCGAACGGGGTCGCGTCGCGCGGGGCGGCGGTGATCCCGTCGCGCGGGGCGGACGCGGTCCCGTCGCACGTGGGGGTGCCCGCCGCTCACGGCGCCGCCGTCTCGCCGGTGACGAGGGCGGTGACCGCCGCCACCCCGCCCTCGGCGAAGGCCTGGCGCTGCCGGTCGGCGGGGGTGCCCTGGCGCAGCAGCCGGTGGACGAGGGAGGTGACCTGGCGGAAGTCGCCCGCCGCCTCCAGCGCGGGCTCGATGTGCTCCATGAGCCGGGCCACCGCGTCACCGGCGCTCAGGCGCCTCCCTGCCGGGTCGAGGAGGGAGCCGCTCAGGCCGTGCCGGGCGGCCTGCCAGTGGGCCGCCTGCAGGAGCTCCGGCAGGCAGTCGGGCTCCTCGGTGCCGTTCTTGATGTCGGTGACGGCGGTGCTGACCAGGCCGCGGACGATCCCGGCGAGCATGACCGCCTCGTCGGCGCGCAGTTGCACGTCCGGGCACCGCACCTCGACGGTCGGGTAGCGGCGGGACGGGCGGGCCTGCCAGTAGAGCTGGCCGATGTCCTGGATCACGCCGGAGGCCAGCAGCCCGCGGACGCGGTCCTCGAAGTCCGCCAGGTCAGCGAAGCGGGGCGGCGGGCCGCTGACGGGCCAGCGGCCGAAGACGACCGTGCGCCAGCTCGCGAAGCCGGTGTCCTGCCCCTCCCACAGGGGCGAGTTCGCCGACATGGCGCTGAGGACGGGCAGCCAGAGCCGGATGCGGTTCAGCACGGCCACGCCCACCTCCGGCGAGGGCACGGCCACGTGGACGTGCATCCCGTTGATGAGCTGTTCGTCCACGAGCTGCGGGGCCTGGGCGTAGATGGCGCGGTAGCGGGGCTCGTCGGTGACGGGCACCGGTGCGCGGCTCCTCGCGGGCGCCGTGGCGCAGGCGGCGAGGCGGCAGCCGACGCTCTCGGCGGCGGCCGCGAGCGCGAGGCGCAGGCGCAGCAGGTGCCCGCCGACCTCCTCCAGCTCCTCGCACACCGGGGTGGCGACCTCGAGCTGCGCCTGGAGGAGCTCGGACTGCACTTCCTTCTCCTCCGCCAGCGGCGCCAGGTCGGCGGCGGCGCGTACCTCGTCGGCGCGGGGCAGGGGCAGCCCGGTAGCCGGGTCGAGCAGCAGGTACTCCTCTTCGACACCGACTGTGATCATGTTCTCTCCCGGCACGGTCACTCGGCGCCTCTTCCGGCGCGGGTCACTCGGCGTCGTCGTCCTGGCGCGGGTTACGCGGTGCCGTCGTCCTCGGTGGCCTCCGGCGTGTCCTCGCCCTCCGCCTGCGACGGGGTGGTCCGGGGCGCGTCGCGGCCCTCGGACGTCTGCGGCTCCCCGTCCGTCGCGCCGTCCTCCGGTCGCTCGCCCTCGGCCTGCGACGGTGTGTGCTCGCTCATGTCGGTCCTCCGTGTCGATGTCTCGTGGATGTGTGTCTTGTGGACGTGTGTCTCGTGGGCCTGTGTCTCGTGGGCCTGTGTTCCGTGGGCCTGTGTTTCGCAGACCTGTGTTTCGTGGATGTGCTGTCGACGTGTCGTCGGTGATGCCGGGGTGCGTCCGGGTGTCCCGGCTCAGGGGTGTGTCCGCGTGT
The DNA here is from genome assembly GCF_014656095.1 of Streptomyces longispororuber. GTDB lineage: Bacteria > Actinomycetota > Actinomycetes > Streptomycetales > Streptomycetaceae > Streptomyces > Streptomyces longispororuber. Next base: position 44,467 of record NZ_BNBT01000037.1, on the reverse strand, counting down.
GCCGGGCGGTACGGCGGGTGCGTCGGGCGCGCCGGGCGCGTGCCGGGCCCCGGGGGCGCGGGGCGCGCAGCCAGGCGGCGATCCAGGCCGCCTCCATCGCGGCGTCGAGGAGGTACGTGGGGCGGATGCGGCCGCGGGACACGTAAGCCAGGTCGACCGCCAGCAGGGTCAGGGCGGTGCCGAGGCCGACGCGGCGGGCGTGCGCGGAGCCGTGGGGTTCGGTGGCGGCCGCGAGCTGGGCGAGGCCCGCGGAGACCAGCAGCCCGCCCGTCGTCCGCTGCAGCCATACGTCCGTCTTCGGCCCGAACACCCAGGTGAAGCTGCGCAGGTGCGCCAGCGGCCACAGTCCGCCCACGACGTTGAAGGCACCGTGGGCGAGCGCGAGCGCCTGCCCGGGCCCGGGCACGGGCCGCTTCGCCGTCCTGTCCATGCTGCCCCCTTCCTCTGCTCACTCGGCTGCCCCGGCCGGGCCTGCTCGTCTGCTCACTCGGGTGCCCCGGCCGGCCCGGCTCCAAGCGGAGGCAGTGCCACCGTCGTCGTGACCCGGGTGAGGGCGGGCCGGCGCGGCACCGAGCCGAAGCCGAAGCGCACCGGTGGCGCGACCGGGGCCATGGGCCCGAGGTCGGTGCCGTCGAGCACGGCCGAGACCGCGCGGATGGGGCGCAGGTCCCGCGCCCCGTACCACTCCGTGCGGCCCCTGCCCGCGCTGCCGCGGGTCCGCACCCCGGGCATCAGGGCACGGGCCGGCCAGTAGGTCAGGGTGCTCCACGCCGGCCGGCGGGCGAGCGCGGTGGGCACGGTGCGCAGCGCGCGTCCCAGCAGTCCTCGCCCACCGGTGGTGAAGCGCAGTTCCAGCGGCTCCGTCATGACGGTCCAGGTGTCACCGGCGACGTCCACCTCGACGGGGACGACGTCGACGGCATCGAAGGTGTAGGTGTCGCTGACGAAGTCCGCCGTCTCCCGCGTGGGGGCCAGCAGCCGCCGTCCTCCGCCGGCGTCTTCCAGCATCACATCACTGAACGGTCCGAACGGCGACCGCTGCCAGTGGCCGAGCACGATCCGCGTCCCCGACGCCGTACCGGTGCCCGCGATCCAGCCGTCGAAGCGCAGCCGCGGGCGCCGTCCGGCGCGGTCGGTCCCTGTGGTCATCCGAGGTTCCTCGTGTGGTCGGTGGCGTGCGTACGGCGACGTCACGGCATGTCGGCCCCCTGGCCGCGGCCGCACACGCTACGCGCACCCGCCGCCGCCCACCGGCACCTCAGGGCGTTTCGGGCCGGGCGGCCTCCCGGGCACCTGATCGGCCGCGGGCCGGTCCGACGGTGCCCGGCGTCACCCCGAAGTAGCGCTTGCACACCCGGGTGAGGTGGGCCTGGTCGGCGAAGCCCGTGGCGGCGGCGACCTCGGCGGGCCGCCGCCCGGAGAGCAGCAGCCGGCGGGCCCGGTTGGCGCGCAGCCGCAGCAGGTAGGCGTGCGGCGGCAGCCCGTACGTCCGGCGGAAGGCGGCGATGAGCGAGGCCCGGGGCATGCCCGCGGCGGCGCAGAGGTCCGCGACGGTGACGGGCTCGGTCCACCGGTCGTGGAGCACCTGCCGGGCCAGGTCCACGCCCCGGCCGCCGCGCCGCGGCGGTGCCGTCGCGGGGGCCCGGCCGGTGCGGGCGTGCCGGCGCAGGACGGTGGTCAGGGCGCCGAGCAGCAGGGACTCGGCGGTGAGGGGGTCGCGGATGTGTTCCTGCGCGCGGTGGACGCGGCGCAGCGCGGCGAACAGGCCGGGGTCGCGCACCGCGGTCTGCGCGAACCAGACGTCCCCGACACCCAGGTGCGCGCGGGCCAGTTCCGCCACCAGCGCGGTGTCGAAGTAGAACATGCGGTAGCGCCAGCCGGACTCCTCGGCGGCGTAACCGGTGTGCACCTGACCGGGGTTGAGCACGACGAGCTGTCCGGCGGGGACCACGACCGTGCCGCCGGACAGGTGCAGTCCCTCGGCGCCGTCCTCGATGACGCCGACGGAGAGCTGTTCGTGGCTGTGCCGGTCGAAGGCGAACCGCTCGAACCGGGCCGCCAGCAGCTCCACCTGAGGGCTGCCGGGCGCGGCCCACAGCCGTGCGTGCTCACCTCGTGTCGTCACCGGCGCATGGTCGCAGAGGACCGCGGGGCGCCGTAGGACCTTGATCACAGCGGGGCCGGGCGGTGGCGGGCCCTCCGTGCCGCGCCGTGCCGCGCCGTTCCGTGTGGTGTCTGCCGTGTCGTGCTGTTGCGTGCCGTGCCGCGCCATGCCGTGCCATGCCGTGCCATGTCATTGCGGTGTCGCGCCGTGTCGTGCACCACGGGGCCAGAGCCGGTGCGCTCGGGGGCAACTTCCGGCGTATGCGCGGCTCTAGCGTGGCGATCAGTCGAGGCCGCCGGACCACCGGCAGGCCCGCGCCGACAGCTAGGAGAACCACCCGTCATGAGCGCCACCCCCACCGTCCTTCTCGTCCACGGCGCCTTCGCGGACGCCGGTAGCTGGTCCGGAGTCGTCGCGGAGCTGCAGCGCGACAGCATCCCCGTGGTGGCCCCGCCGAACCCGCTGCGCGGCCTGGCGGCCGACGCCGCCTACATCGCGTCGGTGGCCGCGCAGATCGAGGGGCCGGTCGTCCTGGTCGGCCACTCCTACGGCGGTGCGCTGATCTCCGTGGCCGGCACCGCGGAGAACGTCGTCGGCCTCGTGTACGTCGCCGCCTACCTGCCCGACGAGGGCGAGAGCCTCGGCGAGCTCCAGGGCCGCTTCCCGCTGTCCGCCCTGGTCAGCAACCTCAAGGAGACGACGTACCCGGTGCAGGGCGGTGAGCCCGCGGTCGAGGTGACCATCGCCGCCGAGGCGTTCCCCGGCATCTTCGCCGCCGACGTCCCGGCCGAGGTCACCCAGGTGCTGGCGGTGACGCAGCGCCCGCTGGCGGCGGGCGCGTTCACGGAGGCGGCCACGGCCGCCGCGTGGCGGACCAAGCCGTCCTGGGTCCTGGTGGCGGGCGCGGACCGGGCCATCAACCCCGACGTGCAGCGCTTCGGCGCCGAACGCGCCGGGGCGAAGGCCGTCGAGGTCGAGGGCGCCTCGCACGCGGTGGCGCTGTCCCGGCCCGAGGAGGTCGCCGCGGTGATCCGTGAGGCGGTGCGCGCCACGGCCTGACCGGCAAGCACACTCCGCCCCCGCGGCGCGCTCCTGTGATCGACGCCTCGTCATGCTCATGCACAGATGAGGCACAATGTGCGAACACGGCGTGACATGAGGGGGCGGAGTGCTGCTGGTCGACCTGGACGACGTGGCGCCGGGACAACGGGTGGAGGCGTTCCACCACGCCCTGACCAACGAGTCGGTGCCCAACCACGTCGTCCACGAGGAACCCGCCACGGGCATCCGCGCGCGGATGGAGGCGTGGCGGATCGGCGACGTGCCGATGTTCGCCACCCGCAACACGGGCTTCACGGTGCGCCGCACGGTGGGGCACGTGCGGCGGCAGCGGAGCAACCCCGTGGTCTCGGTGTCGCTCCAGCCCCGCGGGCTGCACCGGGGCGAGGTCGCCGGGCAGCGGCTGACGTACGGGCCCGACGACATCTGCGTCTTCCACGAGTTGACGCCCCGCGCCTACGGCTGGTCCGGCGACGGCTCGTCCCAGGCCATGCTCTTCGACGTGGAACGGCTCGGTGTGCCGCTGGAGACCGTGGTCAAGGCCTCCCTCCAGCTCCGCGCGAGCCCGCTGCACGACCTGGTGCTGAACCACCTGCGCGGCCTGTGGCGCGACCCGGCCCGGCTGGCCGCCGACCCCGGCGCGGCCGCGCTGGCCGGCGCCACCACCGAGCTCGTCCGGGCGCTGCTGCTCTCCGCCGCCCACGGCGAGGCGGCGCCGGCCGCCCGTGACGCCCTCGACGACACGCTGCTCACGCGGGTCCTCGCGTACGCGCGCCGCCACCTCGCCGACCGCGACCTGACACCGGAGCGGATCGCCGCGGAGCACGCCGTGTCCGTCCGCAGGCTCTACCTCGTGCTCAACGACGCGGGCATCAGCCTGGAGCAGTGGCTCATCTCCGAACGGCTCACGAAGGCGCGGCGGATGCTGGCCTCCCCCCGTCACGACGGCCTCACCGTCGCGGCGGTCGCGGCCCGCTGCGGATTCACGAGCCCGAGCCACTTCAGCCGCCGCTTCCGGGCCGCCTTCGGGGCGACGCCGCAGGAGTGGCGGCGCCACGAACGCGCCCGCGGTGCGGGCGGCGGCGCCCACGCCTGACGCGCCGCGCCCGCGCCACGCGCCCGCCCCGTGCCGTGCCGCGTCGGCGGGACGTCAGTCGCCCTGTTCAGTCGTCCTGTTCCAACGGTTCCGGCTACTCCGGCTGCTCCCACTGCTCCGGCTGTTCCCGCAGGGCGATGTGCAGCGTGTCCGTGATCTGCATCCGGGCCGCTCTGGCCGGGGGCGTGCCGCGCAGCGGGTCCAGGAGCACGAAACCGTGGATCGTGCCGTGGTAGCGGACCGACACCACGGGCACGCCCGCCTCCCGCAGCCGCGTGGCGTACGCCTCGCCCTCGTCGCGGAGCACGTCGGCCTCGGCGGTGAGGACGAGCGCGGGCGGCATGTCGCACAGTCGGCCCCGCGGCGCCCGCAGGGGTGAGACGGTGCCCTGCCGCCGGACGCCGGGGTCGGGGGCGTAGCGCTGCCAGTAGCCGCGCATGGCCTCGCTGCCGAGGAAGTAGCCCTCCGCGAACCGCCGGTAGGAGCCGGTGTCCATCGCGCCGTCGGTCACCGGGCAGACCAGCACCTGCTGGACCAGGCGCGGCTCGCCGTGGTGGCGGGCCTGCAGGGTCAGGGAGGCGTGGTGGGCGCCCGCGCCGACGCCGACGACCGCGATCCGGCGGCCGTCGAGGCCGGCCTCCCGCCCGCCGTCCGCGATCCAGCGCAGCACGGTGTGCGCCCGCTCGACGGCCGCGGGGTGGCGCCCGTCCTCCGGCCCGTCGCACTCGGGGACGACCACCACGGCGTCCGCGCCGAGGACCAGGTCGCGCACCAGGCTCAGATGGGGGCACACCTCGTTCGGCATGGAGCCGAGGCCGTGCAGGTAGAGGATCACCGGCAGCGGTCCCTCGCTGCCCGCGGGCCGCAGCAGCCGTACGCGGATACGGGTGCTGCCCGCGCCGCGCACCGCCAGCCATTCCTCCTCGACGTCCGGGTCGTCGCCGTCGCCGCCCCAGAGGTCGGTCATCCGGGCCCTGAACTCCGCCGCCTCGGCGCCCTCGCACGTCGTGGGGCAGCGGTACCGGCGCACAAAGGCACGCGCCTGCGGTTCGAGGACAGGCGCCGGCTCATGGGCCTGTACGTCGTCTTGCACACGGACTCCTGCAAAAGGGGGATCGCCACGGGCCGCACGTCACGGGCGCCCGGCGGCCGGGCGGCGGAGCCCGCACCCGCACCGGCTCGTCCCGACAGCAGAGCTACCCTACGGACCCCGGCGGGCCACGGGAACGGCGGCCGCGGAACCACACATGCCGCTCCGTGCACACTTCCCGCCCCGCCTACCCGCCCGGCGAAAGAGCAGTCATATGACCTAACGGCCCGCGGCCGGGTCCGCGCAGGCTGGACGCGAGAGCCGTGGAGAGGCCGCCGACTCCTCTCCTGCGCACCGTGCCGGTCCCGTCGGCGCCGATGAGGAGCCCCTCATGCGCGCAGCTTCCGAGACGGCCGCGTCCAGCGACGACCGCGCCACCCTGCTGCGGGACACCCTCTCCGGCTGGCTCGCTCCGGTGGTGGTCAGCGCCCGCGGCGACGGCCCGCTCCGCGGGTCCGCGCACCTGCGCCGGTTCGGCTACCTCCGGCTCATCACCCAGGAGGCCGGTCCGCTGCGGCTGACGCGCAACGCCCGGATGCTCGCCCGGCAGTCCGGGGACGCCGTCGCGCTCGTGCTGCCGCGCGCGGGCACCGCGCGCCTGACGCAGGACGGCCGCGCCGCGTCCCTGGCGCCCGGGGAGCTGGCGCTGATCGACCTGCGCGCGGCCTTCACGTACGAACAGGCCGAAGGCGCCCGCGTGCTGATCTACCGGGTGCCGGCGCACGCCCTGAACGTCCCGCAGACGGCGGTGCGCTCCGTCACGGGGCGCGCCGTGCCCGCCGCCGAGGGCGTGGCCGCGCTCCTCGCCCCGCTGCTGCTGAGCCTGGACGAGCCCGCCGCCCCGATCCCGGACGCGGCGGGCGACGGCCTCGGCGGGGTCGTCACGGAGTTCGTCGCCGCACTGGTGCACGAGCTCACCGAGGACGAGGAGTCCCGTGGCGCGGGGCGCGACGAACTCGTCCGCGCCGTCCGCGCGTACATCGAGCGGAACCTGCACGACCCCGACCTGGCGCCGGAGCGCATCGCGGCGGAGCACCGCATCTCGGTGCGCTACCTCCACCGGCTCTTCGAGGCCGAGGGCGTCACGGTGAGCCGGCTGATCCAGCAGTCCCGGGTGGAGCGGTGCGCTCAGGAGCTGGAGCGCCGCGAGCGGGTGGGCCGGTCCATCGCGGCGGTGGCGCTGCGCTGGGGGTTCCGCAGCCCGGCGCACTTCAGCCGGGCCTTCAAGGCGGTCTACGGCCACTCGCCGCGGCAGTGGCGCGCACGCCAGTCCGAGGGCGACATCCCGTAGGCCGTACGGAAGCTGCGGCTGAAGTGCGCCGCGCCGGCGAAGCCCCAGCGGCTCGCGACCGCGGCGACGCCGGACGCGCCGCCCCGGGGCCGGGCGAGCTCCCGGCGCGCCTCCTCCAGGCGACGGTGCTGGATCCACCGGGCCATCGTGGAGCCGTGGTCGGCGAAGAGCTTGTGCAGATAGCGGATCGAGATGTGGTGCGCGGCGGCGACGCCCGCGGGCGCCAGGTCCCGCTCGCCCAGGTGGTCGTTGATGTGGGCCAGCAGCCGGTGCCGCAGGGCGCGGCGCTCCGTGCCGGGCCCCGCAGGCCCCGGGCCCTCGGGCTCCACGGCCAGCAGGGCCGTGAGCGCGGTGACGGTGCCCGCCAGGTGCAGGGCGGTCCCCGGTGAGTAGGGGGTGTCGGCCGTGGCGAGGGCGGCCGCCAGCGGGGCGAGCACGGCGGCGAGGGGGCCGCCGGGGCGCGGGTGCGCGCGGGTCAGGGCGCGCAGCCGGGCGTCGGTGAGGGCCGGCGCCTCGCGGGGGACGCGCACCACGCACAGGGTGAAGGGGCCGGGCTCACGCAGGGTCAGCGGCTCGGCCGGGTCGTGCACGAACAGGCCGCCCTCCGGGCAGGGGACGTCCGCCCCGTGCCGCAGGAGACGCCCGTCCCCGGCGGTGTGCAGCACCAGCAGCAGGTCGGCGCGGGCGGCGGCGGCGGCGGCGGGGCCGAGGGTGAGGGAGCACTCCGCGCCGCGCACGGTGCTCACTTCCAAAAAGCCCAGCGGCCGGGTGGTGACCTGCCCGGTGAACCCGGTGCGGGAGCCGGCCGCGACCGGGGCGGGCCGGAACGCCCCGGCGAGCGCGTCGGCCGCCCCGGACGGCCGGGGGAAGTGCGCGCCGCCGGGCCTCGCGGTGACGGACGGTGCGACGGACATCGGGCTCATACGGCTCCCCCGGGGTGTGCGTGCGGGGCCGCGGCCGCCGAAGCCCGCCGAAGCCCCTCTCAGAACGGGGGCGGTGTGCTGCGCGTGCGCCCCTTCACCCCTCCAGCCTGCGGTTTTACCCGTGTGAGCGGCGAGCCTCCAGGGGTTTTCTGCACACAGGGGCAACACCGCTGCGCTCTGGGACAACGCCGCGCGTGGCGGATACTGGACCGGCGCCGCCGGGGAGGCTCCGTCGGCCGGGAAGGGCGGGAGAGGCGGCGGTGGCGGCGATGGCGGAGGCGGCCGGGTGTGCGGACACGGAGGGCCTGGTCGGCCGGCGGCGCGAGCGCGCGCTGCTGGAGCGGGCACTCGACGACGCGCGGGCCGGGGCCGGGGGCTCGGTGACGGTGCTGCGCGGCGAGGCGGGCATCGGGAAGACCGCGCTGCTCGACTGGGCGGCGGACCGCGCGGACCGGGCCGGGTACGCCGTCGTCCGGGCCGCGGGCGCCGAGGCCGAGGTCGCCGTCGCCTTCGGGGCGCTGCACCAGGTCCTGCGCCCGCTCCTGGAGAGCGCCCGGGACGCTCTGCCGCCGTACCAGCGTCAGGCCCTGGAGAGCGCGCTCGGGCTGCGGGACGCGATCCCCCCGGGCGGCTTCGCGGTGGGCGCGGCGGCGCTCGCCCTGCTCACGGACGCCGCCCGGCGGCGGCCGCTGCTCATCGTGGTGGACGACCTGCACTGGGTGGACTCCTCCAGCGCCGCGGTCTTCGCCTTCCTGCACCGGCGGATCGACGACCTGCCCGTGGTGCTCGTGGTGGCGACCCGGGCGGAGGGGTCGGCGCCGGAGGGCTGGCACGTCCACCCGGTCGACGTGGAGCCCCTGCCGGACGCGGACGCCGACGCGGTGCTGCGCCGCTGGCACCCGGACCTGACCGCCGTGGTCGCCGAGCGGGTGCGGCGCGAGGCCGCGGGCAACCCCCTGGCGCTGACCGAACTCCCGCGCCAGCTCCGGGCGGAGCACCGCAGCGGCGTCGTCCCGCTCCCGGAGCGGCTGCCGTGGGGGCGGCGCCTCGAGCGGCTGTTCGCCTCCCGGCTGCGGGCGCTGTCGCCGGAGGCGCTGCGGGCGCTGCTGCCCGTGGCCCTGGGCGGCGACGGGGACGGCGGCACCTGGTGGTCGTCGGTGGGCGACCGCCACGGCGACCGGGCCGAGCGGCTCCTCGACGACGTGGAGGCGAGCGGCCTGGCCCGCCTGGACCACACGGGCAGGCTCGTCTTCCGGCACCCGCTGGTGCGCAGCGCGGTGATCGCGCTGGCCCCGGAGGCGGACCGGCGCGCCGCCCACCGACTGCTGGCGGCACGGCTGCCCGAGGACGAGCCGCGCGGCCTGCTGCACGAGGCGCAAGCGGTGCGCGGACCCGACGAGGAGCTGGCGGCGCGGCTGCAGGAGGCCGGGACGCGGATCGCGCTGCGCGGCGGTGACGCGGAGGCGGCGCTGCTGCTCGACCGGGCCGCGGGCCTGAGCCCCGACGCCGACGACCGGACGCGGCGCCTGGCGTGGGCGGCGGTGATGTCGGCGCGCGGCGGTCGCCTGGCGTACGCGGCGCGGCTGGTGGAGCAGCTCAGGACGCGGTCGCTGCCCGACGACGTCGCGCCGGTGTTCGCGTACGCGGTCGTGTACGTCGACCAGAGCCACCACGTCGACTTCGCCTCGTCGTTCACGCTGCTGCCGCGGGCCCTGGCCGCGCTGACCGCGCCCGGCGCCCCGGACGTCCCCGGCCGCGGAGACCTGGTGGAGCAGGTGTTCTTCAAGCTGCTGCTCGCCTCGTCGTACACGGGGGACGCCCGGGGGTGGCGGGCGCTGGCCCGGCACCTCGGCGACGTCTCCCCCGCCGCCCGGCTGTGCCACCGCGTCTGGGCCGACCCCCCGCGCACCGCGCACGGCACCGGGCGCGAGCTGCGGGCCGCCGCCGAGGGCGCGGCGGGCGACGGCGCCGGCCACGCCTGGCTGCTCCTGTGGGCCGCCCTGGGCGTCGACGGCACCGACGCCGGTCCTGGCCTGCTGCTCGGCGGACAGCACGCGTACGCCACCCAGGGCTCCGTCGCGAAGGTCAGGTGCCGTCAGGACTTCCTGCTGGGGCGCTGGGACGCGGCCGACGACTGGCTGCGCGAGGCGGACAGCGCGGAGGAGCTGGGCTACCACTGCAACGCGTTGCTCTTCCGCCACTACTACGCCCATGTGCTCGCGGGCCGCGGCGACGGGCCGGGGTTCGACGAGCTGCGGGCGCGCGTCGAGCCCGCCGCCCGCGCCGCCGGGATGCGGTTCGTCACCGACCACCTCGGCCGCCTGCGGGCGCTGGTCGACCTGGCGCACGGGCGTGACGAGGAGGCGTACGAACGGCTGTGCGCGCTGCTGCCTCCGGGGCGGTTGCCGAGCGGGCTCTCCTGGTTCCACCTGCCGTTCTTCGACCTCGTGCAGGCCGCGGTGCGCTCCGGGCACCACGCGGCGGCCCGCGCGCACGTGGCCGCGGGGCGGGCCGCGCGGATGGAGGAGATCTCCGACCACCACGCGTTCCTGCTGGCCGCCGCCGCCGCGCTGACGGCCGGCGAGGACGAGCAGGACGAGGCGTTCGCGGCGGCGTACGCCCTGGCGGGGACCGGGCCGTGGGTCTTCGCGCTGGCGCGGCTGCGGCTGGAGCACGGCGCCCGGCTGCGGCTCGGGGGCCGCCGCGCCGAGGCCGAGGACGTGCTGCACATGGCGCGGCACGCCTTCCGTGAGCTGGGCGCCGGTCCCTGGGCGGACCAGTGCTGCCGGGAGCTGCGGGCCGCGGGCCTCTCGGCGGAGGTGCCCGCGGCCCGCGTCGAGCTGCTCACGGCGCAGGAGCTGCGCGTCGCCCGGCTGGTCGCCGCCGGGCTGACGAACAAGCAGATCGGCGCCGAGCTCAACCTGTCACCGCGCTCCGTCGCCTCCCACCTCTACAAGATCTTCCCCAAGCTGGGGATCGCCTCGCGGGCGGCGCTGGGGCGGGCGCTGGCGGAGAGGTGACCCGGCGGGGCGGGGCCCTGGGGGGCGGCCGCTCCTGAGGCCCTGTCAGCCTTCGGCGTCCGGTCCCCGCCGCCCCCGTGTCTCGGCCAGGGCCCGGGCGATCCCGGCGCGGGTGCTGATGCCGAGCTTGGGGAAGACGCGGTACAGGTGCGCGCCGACGGTGCGCGGTGACAGCCGCAGCCGCTCGCCGATCTCGCGGTTGCTGAGTCCCTGCGCGGCCAGGTCGGCGATCCTCGACTCCTGTACGGACAGCAGCGGGTGGCCCCGCGCGGCCCCGGCCTCCGGGACGCCCGCGCCCGCCGCGCCGAGTTCGCACGCGGCCTGCCCGGCCCAGGGCCCGGCCCGCAGGCCGGTGAACACCTCGTGCGCCGCGCGCAGATGGGCCACGGCCTCGGTGCGGCGGGAGCGGCGGCGCAGCCGGGCCCCGTGGGCGAGGCGCAGCCGGGCGAGTTCGAAGGGCCACTGCCGGGCGCCGGGCACCGCGTACGCGGCCTCGTAGGGGCCCTCGTCGGCGTCGTCGGCCAGGAGCGCCTCGGTGGCGGCCACGAGGAAGGCGTGGTGGGGCGAGACCCGGGCGAGCCCGGAGGCGCGCACCGCGCGGAGGTGGTCGCGTGCCTCGTCCAGGTGCCCGGTGTCCGCCGCGGCCTGAGCGATGTCGAGGAGCGACAGGTGGGACCAGGGGGTGCGGCGCCCGAGGGCGGCGGGCGAGACCGAGGTCCGGACGTGCTGCCAGGCCTCGCCGGGGGCGCGGTGGGCGAGCGCGCACAGCGCCTTCAGCCCGCGCAGCCGGTCGCCGACCCCGCGCAGGCGCCGTTCCTCGGCCCACGGCTCCAGGACGCGCAGGCACTCCTGGAGCCCGGCGCGGTCGCCGCGTCCCGCGAGGACCTGGGCGGTGTGCATCAGGAACATCATCTCGTGGAACGCGTAGCCGCGGGCGGCGGCGGTCCCGGCGCCGCGGCGGGCGCCGTCGAGGACCGCGTCCCAGTCCCCGCGCAGGATCCGGTCCTGGGAACCGGAGAGTTCGGCCAGCGTGCGGGTGGCGTACGAGTGCCGGGGAGCGGCGCGGTGCCACAGGGCGGCGTGGTCGCCGACGGTGTCGACGGCCGTCGCGGCCCAGACCAGGGCCCGGAACGTCGCGGGGTCGTGGGCCTCGGGCAGCGCCGTGACGGCCTCGCGCACGCGCCCGGGGAGGTCGGCGGGGTCGTCCGGTGTCGCGGTCCACGCCGCGCGGCACAGGGCGGTCGGGGCGGTGGCGTCCGGGGCGTGCCGGTCCACGGCCTGCCAGGCCCGCTCGTCCGAGGCGTGCGCGGCGACGACGAGCAGCACGAACAGGATGGGCTCCAGGAGCGTGGCCCGCTGCTCCTCGCGGCCGGGCGCGCGCAGCAGGTCCAGGGCCTCGGGCAGCAGCCGGAGCGCGGGCTCGGGGGTGCCCTCGCGCTGGAAGCGGATGTAGGCGACGACCAGGGCGTACAGCGCGGCGGGCTCCGGCCGCGCCGTGCCCGTGGTGTGCTCGGCCTGGTCGAGGAGGTGGGCCGCGAAGCGCAGCCGCCCGCCCCTGGCCGCGAGGCCCGCTGCCTGGACCAGGCGCGAGGCGCGGGCGGGGCCGTCGGTGGTGAGGCCCGCGGCCCGTGCCATCAGGGTCGCCGCCCCGGCCTCGTCGGCCGCCTCCGTCAGCAGGTCCGCCTCCTCGTGCAGGCGCCGCGCGAGGGGGTCGTCGAAGCCGATGGTGGCGGCCGCCAGGTGCAGGGCCCGCCGGGTGTCGTGCGGGGGCAGCGCGTCCGCGAGGAGCCGGTGGGCGGCGCGGCGCTCCGCCGCCGTGGCCAGGTGCACCACTCCGGCGCGGACCAGGGGGTGCCGGAACAGCAGCCGCCGCGACTCCGGCTCCACGTGGGCGAGCCCGGAGCGCAACACGTCCCGTGCGCTCACGTCCCAGGGCGCGGAGCCGCTCCGGCGGGCGAGTTCGGCGAGGGTGTCCTCGTCCGCCGCGGCCGCTCCCCCGAGGGCGGCGAGCAGCAGCGCCTGGCGTGCGGCGTCCGGCAGGGCCCGGACGCGGTCCTCGTACAGGCCGCCGAGCCTCTGCCCGAGCGGCGGCACGGCGAGCGGCCCGGTGCTCTCCGGGTCGGCGAAGTCACCGGCCCGCCGAAGCTCGCGGGGCAGCTCCCGCAGGGCGAGCGGATTCCCCCCGGCCAGGCGCAGCACCCGCTGCCGCGCGGGGACGTCGAGCCCCGGGTGCAGCACGTCCAGCAGGCGCCCGGCCACGGCATCGGACAACGGCCCCAGGTCGATCACGCGCTCGGCCGGGCCCACGGCCGGGGCGTGTTGGTGGCGGGTGGCTGTGATGACGACGGTGGGGGGTGGGGCGGGGGTGGTGGGGGCCGGGTATGCGGTGGGCTCGGCGGGCGCTGGGGGTGTGCTGGGGCTTGTGGGCGCCGCGGACGCGGTGGACCCCGCCGGTGCCGCAGGGCTGATGAGCCCCGCAGGTATGCCAGGCCCCGCGGATGTGCTGGATACGGCGGGCACCGCGGACGCGGTGGGCTCGCTGGGTGCAGCGAGCGCCGGGCGTGCCGTGGACCCGGTGGACGCCGCAGGCCCGATGGGCTCCGAGGGTGTGCTGGGCCCGGTCGCTGCCGCAGGCCCGATGAGCCCCGCGAGCATGCCCAGCCCCGCGGACATGCCCTGCCCCGCAGACGCGCCGGGCCCCGCGGGCACACCAGGCCCCTCGGACACGCCGACCCCCTCGGACACGCCGGGCGCGCTCGACGCCCCGGGCTCCGTAGCCAGTTGGCGCCGTACGGCCGTGAGCACGAAGGCGCTCTCCGGGTCGGCCCATTGGAGGTCGTCCAGGAGCAGCACCAGCGGGCGTGCGGCGGCGGCGCGGGTGAGCAGTCCGAGCGTCGCCCGAGCGGCGTCGGCCGGTGCGGGAGGGGTGCCGTCCCGCAGGCCCAACGCCCGCTCGAGCAGCTCCCGTTCGGGCTCCGGGGCGACCCGCAGGTCGTCGAGCAGGGGCCACAGCACCTGGTGCAGGGCCGCGAAGGGACACGTGGCCTCGGCGACGACACCCGCCATGCGCAGCACCCGCAGCCCGGCGCGCTCGGCCCACCGGGCGGCCCGGTCGAGCAGCGCGGTCTTCCCGAGCCCCGGGTCGCCTCGCAGCAGCACGGCCGCACCGGAGGCACGGATGCCGTCGAGCGCCGCGCGCAGCACAGCCTCTTCGTCCGCACGGCCGGGCAGGACGTCCGCGTGCTCCGCCTCCTGGCCGGGCAGGGCGTCCGCGGCCCTCGGCTCACGACCGGCCTCGACGTCCCCGGCCCCCGCCGAACGCCCGCGCAGGGCACCCGCCTCCGCCACACGCCCGTGCGGGGCACCCGCACCGCCTCTCGGGGCGCCCCCGCCCCCGCTGTCCACGTCCACGCCCCTACGCCTCCCGCCCCTCCGTCAGGGTGTACCGCCGTCCCTGGCCAGCGCACAGTAGCCCAGACCTCCCCACGCGGCGGAATGCGCGCCCGGGCGACGTCGCGCAGGTCACAGGCGCATCCGCAGCCCGGCGTCCGCCCGGCGCAGGCGAATGCGCGGCCCTGCATCCACCCAGCCCTGGCGCATCCACATCCCTGCATCCGCCCAGCGCAGGCGAGCGCGCGGCCCTGCATCCACCCAGCTCAGGCAAATGCGCGACCCAGCACCCGCCCGACGCAGGCGCATGCGCCGCCGTGCACCCCCGTGCAAGAGCTGTGCACTCAGCGGCGGCTACGGGCCCGCGCCCCCGCATAGCGTGCCGCCTGTCCTGCCATGAACAGGGCCGCGCCGCACAGGCGTTCCGCATCCCCTCCCAGACGAACGGGCCGAACATGACCGACCAGACCCCCGCTGTCCCCGTCCTCGAACCCGCCGCCGCGGCGTTCGCCCAGGCCACCGCCGAGCCGCCGTACCTCTTCCAGATCCCGCCCGCCGAGGGCCGCAAGGCGGTCGACGAGGTGCAGGGCGGCCCGGTCGACAAGCTGCCCGTGGACGAGGAGTGGGTCACGGTCACCGGCGGCCCGACCGGGTCCGTGCGGGCCCGGATCGTCAGGCCCGAGGGGGCCGCGGGGCCGCTGCCGGTGATCGTCTACATCCACGGCGCGGGCTGGGTCTTCGGCAACGCCCACACCCACGACCGGCTCGTGCGCGAACTGGCCGTCGGCGCCGGGGCCGCGGTCGTCTTCCCCGAGTACGACCTGTCGCCCGAGCACCGCTACCCGGTCGCCCTGGAGCAGAGCTGGACCGTCGCCCGCTGGGTCGTCACCGACGGCGCCGCGAAGGGGCTCGACACCGCCAGGATCGCGGTGGCGGGCGACTCGGTCGGCGGCAACATGAGCGCGGCGCTCACCCTGCTCGCCAAGGAGCGCGGCGGCCTCCCGCTGCGCCAGCAGGTGCTGTTCTACCCGGTCACGGACGCCTCCTTCGACACCGCCTCGTACCACCAGTTCGCCGAGGGGTACTTCCTGCGCCGCGACGGCATGCAGTGGTTCTGGGACCAGTACACGACCGACGAGGCGGAGCGCGCGCGGATCACCGCGTCGCCGCTGCGCGCCACGCCCGAGCAGCTCACCGGCCTGCCGCCCGCCCTCGTGATCACCGCGGAGGCCGACGTGCTGCGCGACGAGGGCGAGGCGTACGCGAACAAGCTGCGCCAGGCCGGGGTGGCGGTCGCCGCCGTCCGCTACCAGGGGGTCATCCACGACTTCGTGATGCTCGACGCGCTGCGCGGCACGAACGCCGCGCAGTCGGCCATCGAACTGGCCACGACCACGCTGCGCCGGGCCTTCGCCCGGGCCTGAGACGCGGCCGCCCCTCCCCGGGACCGCGCCGTCCCGCACACGGACGGCGCCGCTCCCCTTCCGCTCGGGGCGGACACCGCTCCCGGTGCCGCCACAGAGACGAGCCACACCCCGCTGGAGCCACACCCATGACCGCGAGCGGACCCTCCCCCGCCGCGCCGCCCGAGGGGCGGCACTTCGAACCGGACCTGCGCCGGATGACCCGCATCAACCTGCGGCCGATCGCCTCGCCGATGCCGCTCGGCTTCTACGCCGTGGCCATCGCCTCGGTCCTCGTCGGCTGCCTCCAGCTCGGCGCCTTCCCGGACGGCGCCGCCCGGGCGGTCGCACTGGCCGTCCTGCCCGCCTTCGTCCTGCAACTCCTGGTCGGCATCCTGGCGTTCGGCGCCCGTGACGTGCTCGCGGCCACCCTGATGACCTGCTTCTCCGGCATGTGGCTGGCCAGTTCGCTCGTCCTCGTCGTGGAGCCGCCCGGCGGCGCCCGCGTGCTCGGCGTACTGAACCTGATGTTCTCCCTGTTCGCCCTGCTCATGGCGAGCGTCGCCGGGCGCAAGCGGGCCCTGTGGCTCGTGCTGTGCACGGCGGTGCCCCGGTTCGCGGTGGCCGCGCTGGCCAACCTCACCGGCGTGCACTGGGTGGTCATCCTCTCCGGCGCGCTGGGGCTGCTGCTCGCCCTGACCGCGATGTACACGGCCTTCGCGCTGATGCTGGAGGACATGCGCGGCCAAGAAGTGCTGCCCATCGGGCGCAGCGGCCCCGCGCACCACGCGGTCGAGGGCGGCCTGACCGTGCAGTTGCGCGACGTCGAGCGCCAGGCCGGCGTGCGCCGCACGCTGTGACCGGCGAGCCCCCCGGCCCCGTAACGGACCCTTGCCCACCCCTCACGAAAGCGACGGCACCCTCATGACCACCATGCCGGTCGGCGGCCTCACGCCGCCCGCCGCTCCACCGCCGGACGGCCCGGCGGACCTCGTCCTGCGCAACGCGAAGATCCACACCGGTGATCCGGCCCGGCCCGCCGCCTCCGCGCTCGCGGTCCGCGACGGTGACGTCGTCGCGGTCGGCGACGACGGCGACGTGGCCGCGCTCCTCGGTCCCGGCACCCGCGTCCTGGACGCCCTCGGGCGCCGCGTCGTCCCCGGGCTCAACGACTCCCACCTGCACGTCATCCGGGGCGGGCTCAACTACGTCCTGGAGCTGCGCTGGGACGGCGTACGCTCGCTGCGCCAGGCCCTGGCGATGCTGCGGGAGCAGGCGGGGCGCACCCCCAAGGGGCAGTGGATCCGCGTCGTCGGCGGCTGGAGCGCCGACCAGTTCGCCGAGCGCCGGCTGCCGACGCCCGCCGAGCTGACCGAGGCGGCGCCCGACACCCCCGTGTTCGTGCTCCACCTCTACCAGTCCGCGATCCTCAACCGGGCCGCCGTCCGCGCGGCCGGCTTCACCCGGGACACGCCCGACCCGCGCGGCGGCCAGATCGTCCGCGACCGCGAGGGGCACCCCAACGGCGTGCTGCTGGCCGCGCCGAGCGCGCTCATCCTGTACTCGACGCTGGCCAAGGCGCCGACGCTCGACGACGCCGGCAAGAAGACCTCGACCCGGCACTTCCTGCGCGAGCTCAACCGGTTCGGCCTCACCTCCGCCGTGGACGCGGCGGGCGGCTTCCAGAACTTCCCCGACAACTACGCCACGGTCGTGGAGCTGGCGCGCGCCGGACAGCTCAGCCTGCGCATCGCCTACCACCTGTTCCCGCAGACCGCGGGCCAGGAACTCGCCGACCTGCGCCGGTGGATCGACACCGTGCGGCCCGAGGACGGCGACGCCTGGCTGCGCCTCAACGGGGCCGGTGAGAACCTCACCTGGGCGGCGGCCGACTTCGAGAACTTCTCCGAGCCGCGGCCCGAACTCGGGCCGTACGAGGCGGAGTTCGAGCAGGCTGTGCGGCTGCTCATGGAGAACGGCTGGGGCTTTCGGCTGCACGCGACGTACGACGAGACGATCCGCCGCGACCTCGCCGTCTTCGAGAAGCTCGCCGCCGACGGACTCTTCCCCGCCGGGAACCGCTGGCTGTTCGACCACGCCGAGACCGTCTCACCGGCGAGCCTGGAGCGGATCGCCGCCCTCGGCGGCAGCCTGAGCGTGCAGAACCGAATGTCCTTCCAGGGCGCGGCGTTCACCGAGCGCTACGGTGCCGACGTCGCCGCCCGCACCCCTCCGCTGCGCGAGATGCTCACCTCGGGCATCCCGGTGGCCGCGGGCACGGACGCCACCCGCGTGTCGTCGTACAACCCGTGGGTGGCCCTGCACTGGCTGGTGACCGGGCGCACGGTCGGCGGCCTTGGCCTGTACCCGGCCCAGCGGCGGGTGCCGCGCGAGACGGCACTGGAGATGTACACGCGCGGCGGGGCCCGCATCACCGGCGAGGAGGACGTCAAGGGCGTCCTCAAGGAAGGCTGTTACGCCGACTTCGCCGTCCTGTCGCACGACTACTTCACCGTGCCCGACGACGACATCGCGCACATCGAGTCCCTGCTCACCGTCGTGGGCGGCCGCGTGGTGTACGCCGCGGGCGAGTACGAGGGCGTCGACGAGGCGATCGAGCCCGTCAGCCCGTCCTGGAGCCCCGTGGCGCGCTTCGGCGGCTACCAGGCCTCCCCGCCGCCGTCGGCGACCGGCGCGCGCCAGGCCGACCGGGTCGCCGAGGCCGTCGCCGCGTCCGAGCAGCACCGGCAGTGGCGCGTCGACCGCGGCTTCACGCCCGGCCGGGGCGGTCCCGAGGTCTTCGACCCCTGCTACGTGCTCTGACCCGCGCCCGCCCCACCCCTGAAGACCCTCTTCTCCCATCCCTCACCCCTCTTCTCCCATCCCTCATCCCTTATCCCTCGTCCCTCGTCCCTCGTCCCTCATCCCTCATCCCTCATCCCTCATCCCTCATCACGATCACTCATCACCATCACGATTACGAACACGAGGAACTGACCATGACCGAGTTCTCCCTGGACGCCGTCTCCGCCGCCCCGAGCCCGGATCTGCTGACGCCCGACAACGCGATGATGCTGTTCGTCGACCACCAGCCGCAGATGTTCTTCGGCGCGGCCAGCGCCGACCGGGCCGGGGTCATCAACGCCACCGTCGGCCTGGCCAAGGCCGCCCGGGTCTTCGACGTGCCGGTGGTGCTGTCCACCGTCGCGGCCGAGTCGTTCTCCGGCCCGATCCTGCCGCAGTTGCGCGAGGTCTTCCCCGACCACGAGGTCGTCGACCGCACCTCGATGAACGCCTGGGAGGACACCGCCCTGGTGGAGGCCGTGAAGGCGACCGGGCGCCGCAAGATCGTCCTGTCCGGCCTGTGGACCGAGGTGTGCCTCGTGCTGCCCGCGCTGTCCGCCCTCAGCCAGGGCTACGAGGTGTACGTGGTCGCCGACGCCTCCGCCGGGGTCACCCCCGCCGCCCACGAGCACGCCATGCAGCGCATGGCGGCCGCGGGCGCGGTGCCCGTGACCTGGCTCCAGGTGCTCCTCGAGCTCCAGCGCGACTGGGCCCGCACCGAGACGTACGTGGCCACCACCGACGTCGTCAAGGAGCACGGCGGCGCCTACGGCCTCGGCGTCTTCTACGCCCAGTCCATGATCAACCCGCACGCGGCCGGCTGACGGACCGCTCGACCATGGACTTCGGACTGCTCGTCCTGCGTCTCCTGACGGGGCTGCTCATCGCCGGTCACGGCGTACAGAAGATCAGCTTCCGCCTCGGGGGCGAGGGACTCGCGGGCGGGGCCGAGGAGTTCCGGCACGACGGCTTCCGCGGCGGGCGGCTCACCGCCCTCGCCGCGGGGGCCGGCCAGATCGGCTCCGGCCTGCTGCTCGCCGGCGGCGCGCTCACCCCGCTGGCCGCGGCCGGGGCGGTCGGCGTGATGACGGTCGCGCTGACCGTCAAGTGGCCGCACGGCCTGTGGGTGCAGAAGGACGGCTACGAGTACCCGCTCTTCCTCGTCGTCGTCGCCTCCGCGCTCGCCCTGACCGGCCCCGGCCGCTACTCCGCCGACCAGGTGCTCGGCCTGCTGCCGTGGCCCGCCTGGGCGGCGGGCGCCGCGGTGGCCGTCGGCGTGGGCAGCGGACTCGCGGTGCGCGTCCTGCTGCACCGGCCCGCCCCCTCCACTCCCTCTTCCACCACTGACCTCAGGAGTACCGCATGACCCCCACATCGGCCGGCACGACGGCACCCGCCGCGGCCCAGCCGCTGCTGCACCAGAAGGGCCGGGAGGTGCAGCGCTTCGGCACCGTCAAGCAGGTGCCGCTCGGCCTGTCCCACGACACCCGGATGTACGCCTGCCAGGTGCTCAACCAGATCCTGGCGGACACGCAGATGCTGTACGCCCTGTACAAGAAGCACCACTGGCTCATGCGGGGCGCCACGTTCCACCAGTTGCACCTGCTGCTCGACCAGCACGCCGAGGCCCAGCTCGCCCTGGTCGACGCGCTGGCCGAGCGCGTGCAGAGCCTCGGCGGCGTGGCGGTGGGCGACCCGCGGCACGCCGCGGAGATCACCTCCGTGCCCCGGCCGCCGGACGGCACCGAGGAGGTGCCCGCGATGCTGTCCCGGCTCCTCGATGCGCACGAGACCATCCTGGTCGAGGCGCGTACGGCCGCGCGGCGCCTCGCGGACCTCGGTGACGACGGCAGCAGCGACCTCGTCGTCTCCGAGGTGGTCCGCGGCGGCGAGGCCCAGGCCTGGTTCCTCGCGGAGCACCTGGTGGACACCCCGCTGACGCGCCTGTCCCCCGGCCCGGAGGCCGTCGCGTAGCACCCCGCTCAGCCGCCCGCCGCCGTGCCACGGCGGCGGGTGGCGGTCCCGTGCCCGCCCCCGCACGTGCCCTCGCGGGCCGGGGCGCGGGCGCGCACACCCCGGAGGTCCGCCCGTCCCGTCCGCCGCGCCGCGGCCGGCCGGACGCCGCCACCTCCCCGACCGGGCCGCCTCACGGCCCCCATGTCCGCACCTCCGCCCCTGCGGGGGCCTCAGGGAAGGCATCACCATGTCATCGACCACTCCGGACGCCGCGCGCGCCCGTGACCTCGCGCAGGTGGAGCGGGCCAACGCCTCCGGCCGCGTCCCGGTCGTCTTCGTCCACGGCCTGTGGCTGCTGCCGACGAGCTGGGACCGCTGGGCCGCCGTCTTCGAGGAGGCCGGTTACACCGCCGTCACCCCGGGCTGGCCGGACGACCCGGAGACGGTCGAGGAGGCCAGGGAGCACCCCGAGGTCTTCGCCGGGAAGAGCGTCGGCCAGGTCGCCGACCACTTCTGCGGCCTCGTCCGGTCGCTGGACCGCGCGCCGGTCGTCGTCGGCCACTCCTTCGGCGGCCTGGTCGCGCAGATCATCGCGGGCCGTGAGCTGTCCCGGGCCTCGGTGGCCATCGACCCGGCCCCGTTCCGGGGCGTGCTGCCGCTGCCCCTGTCGTCCCTGCGGGCCGCGCGCCCGGTCCTGGGCAACCCGGCGAACTACCACCGCGCGGTCCCGCTGACGTACGCGCAGTTCCGCTACTCCTTCGCCAACGCCGTCGGCGAGGAGGAGGCCCGCGCGCTGTACGCGGCCCACGCCGTGCCCGCGCCCGGCGAGCCGCTGTTCCAGGCCGCCGTCGCCAACCTCAACCCGTGGACCGAGGTCAAGGTGGACACCGAGGCGGCCGGGCGGGGGCCGCTGCTGGTCGTGTCGGGCGAGAGGGACCACACCGTGCCCTTCGCCCTCGCGCACGCCGCGTACAAGAGGCAGCTCCGCAACCGGCACGCCGTCACCGAGTTCGCGGAGATCCCCGGCCGGGGGCACTCGCTGACGATCGACCACGGCTGGCGTGAGGTGGCCGACACCGCCCTGGCCTTCGTACGCCGCTTCGCGGACCCCTCCTGACCCGGTCCCGCGGCCGGTGCGCCCGCCTGGTCGGCGTCAGGGGCGGCGCTCCCCGCGCGTCCAGGCCAGGAGGTCCTCGACGGTCCAGGTGGTGACGACGCGCTCCGCCGGTACGCCGCACTCCTCGGCGCGGGCGCAGCCGATGTCCTGCCAGGAGAGCTGGCCGGGCGCGTGGGCGTCGGTGTCGACGGCGAACAGGACACCGGCCTCGACCGCCCGGCGCAGCAGCCGCCGGGGCGGGTCCTTCCGCTCGGGCCTGCTGTTGATCTCCACGGCGGTGCCGGACTCGGCGCAGGCGGCGAAGACCGCGTCGGCGTCGAAGGTGGACTCGGGGCGGCCCCGGCCGGTGACCAGGCGGCCGGTGCAGTGGCCGAGGACGTCGGCGTGCGGGTTGCGGACGGCCTTGATCATGCGGCGGGTCATGGCGCGGGCGTCCATGCGCAGCTTGGAGTGGACGGAGACGACCACGACGTCGAGTTGCGCGAGGAGTTCGGGCTCCTGGTCCAGGCCGCCGTCCTCCAGGATGTCGCACTCGATGCCGGTGAGCAGCCGGAACGGCGCCCAGGTCTCGTTGAGTCCGGCCACCACGCGCAGTTGTTCGCGCAGCCGCTCGGGCGACAGGCCGCGCGCGATGGTGAGGCGGGGCGAGTGGTCGGTGAGGACCGCCCACTCGTGGCCGATGTCGGCGGCGGCCCGGCCCATCTCCTCGATGGGGCTGCCGCCGTCGGACCAGTCGGAGTGCAGGTGGCAGTCGCCGCGCAGCAGGGCGCGCAGCTCCTCGCCCCCGGACACCAGCGGCTTCCCGTCCTCCTCCTCCAGGTGGGCGAGGTAGCCGGGCACGCCGCCGTCGAGGGCCTCGCGCACGACCTGGCCCGTCTTGGGGCCGATGCCCTTGAGGGTCTCCAGGGTGCCCGCCCGGACGCGCTCGGCCAGCTCGTCCGCGGGCAGCGCGGCGACGGCGGCGGCCGCGGTGCGGAAGGCGCGCACCCGGTAGGTGGGGGCCCGGCCGCGCTCCAGCAGGAAGGCGATGCGGTTCAGCGCCTCGACCGGCTCCATGGGTGCCACCTGCCGTTCCCGGGGGCGTTCACGCGCCGTGCCACACGGTGGTGGCGTTGCAGAACTCCTTGATGCCGTGGCCCGACAGCTCGCGGCCGTAGCCGGAGCGCTTGACGCCGCCGAAGGGGAAGGCGGGGTGCGAGGCGGTCATGCCGTTGAAGTAGACGCCGCCCGCCTGGAGGTCGCGTACGCAGCGCTCCTGCTCGGCCGTGTCGCGCGTCCAGACGTTGGAACTCAGGCCGAACGAGGTGTCGTTGGCGAGGGCGAGGGCCTCGTCGAGGTCCGCGGCGCGGTACACCGTGGCCACCGGGCCGAAGGTCTCCTCGCGGTGGATGCGCATCTCGCGCGTGATGCCCGTCAGGACGGTCGGCTCGTAGTAGAAGCCCCGCTCCAGGCCCTTGGGCCGCTGTCCGCCGCAGACGGCGGTGGCTCCCTTGCGTACGGCGTCGTCGACGAGCTCCTCCAGGTCGGCGCGGCCCTGCTCGCTGGAGAGCGGGCCGACGTCGGTGGCCTCGTCCGTCGGGTCGCCGACGGTCAGCTCCCGCATGCCCGCGGCGAAGCGCTCCAGGAAGGCGTCGTACACCTCGCCGTGCACGATGAACCGCTTGGCGGCGATGCAGGACTGCCCGGCGTTCTGCGTCCTGGCGGTGACGGCGGTGCGCGCGGCCGCGTCCACGTCGGCCGACGGCATCACCACGAAGGGGTCGCTGCCGCCCAGTTCGAGGACGGTCTTCTTGATCTCGTCGCCGGCGATCGCGGCGACGGAGCGGCCCGCGCCCTCGCTGCCGGTGAGCGTGGCGGCGGCGACCCGCTCGTCGCGCAGGATGTCCTCGATGGCGCCGGAGCCGACGAGCAGGGTCTGGAAGCAGCCCTCGTCGTAGCCCGCGCGGCGGAACAGGTCCTGCAGGTACAGGGCGGTCTGCGGCACGTTCGAGGCGTGCTTGAGCAGGCCGACGTTGCCCGCCATCAGGGCGGGCGCGGCGAACCGCACCACCTGCCAGAGCGGGAAGTTCCACGGCATCACGGCGAGGACCACGCCGAGGGGGCGGTGGCGGACGTAGGCGCGGGCCGCGCCGGAGTCCCGTACGTCGTCCTGTCCCGGGTGCTCGTCGGCGAGCAGGGCCTCGGCGTGCTCGGCGTACCAGCGCATGGTCTTGGCGCACTTGGCGGCCTCGGCCCGGGCGGCCGTGACGGGCTTGCCCATCTCCGTGGTGATGGTGCGGGCGACCGCTTCGGTGTCCTCGTCGAGGAGGTCGGCCGCGCGGCGCAGCAGGGCCGCGCGCTCGTCGAAGCCGGTGGTGCGGTAGCGGTCGAAGGCCTCGGTGGCGCGGTGCAGCCGCGCCTCGACCTCGTCGGCGCCGAGCGGCTCGAAGGTCCGCTCGGTCTCGCCGGTCGCCGGGTTCACCGTCGCGATGGGCATGCGTCCGCCTCCTTGTGCACCTCTTCCGACCTTGGCGCGTCACGCGCGGCGGCGCAACGCAGGACCTGCCGCGTACCCGGCCCCGGCGCGGTCATGCCCGGCCCGGGGGCACCGCCCTGACCTGGGGCGGGGCCGGGGCGGCGGGCGGCTCGGCGGGGGTCGGCCGCGGGGTGTCTGGGTAGGGTGGACGGGAGGGCGGGTACGAGGACCGCCCGCGACCGTACGAGCACGAACCCAGACGACAGGAGCTGACGTGAGCCAGCCGGCGGCCATCGCCCAGCAGCAGGAGATAGCCAGGGAACTCCAGGTGGCGGAGGTCTTCGACGCCGAGCGGGAGATCGAGCGCCGGGTGGCCTTCCTCACCGAGCGGCTGACCACCACCGGTCTGCGCTCCCTGGTGCTCGGCATCAGCGGCGGCGTCGACTCCACGACGGCGGGCCGGCTGTGCCAGCTCGCCGTGGAGCGGGCGCGGGCCGCCGGGCACGAGGCGCGGTTCCACGCGATGCGGCTGCCGTACGGGGTGCAGGCCGACGAGCACGACGCGCAACTCGCGCTCTCCTTCATCCGGCCCGACGACGTGCTGACGGTGGACGTCAAGCCCGCGAGCGACGCCGCCCTGGAGGCCGCGCTGGCCGGCGGTGTGACCTTCCGCGACGCCCGCCACCAGGACTTCGTGCAGGGCAACATCAAGGCCCGGCAGCGCATGATCGCCCAGTACGCGGTGGCCGGCGCGTACGACGGCCTGGTCGTGGGCACCGACCACGCCGCCGAGGCGGTCTCCGGCTTCTTCACCAAGTTCGGCGACGGCGCCGCTGACCTGGTGCCGCTGACCGGTCTGACCAAGCGCCGGGTGCGTGCCGTGGCGGACGCCCTGGGCGCGCCCGCCGAGCTGGTGTGGAAGGTGCCGACGGCGGACCTGGAGACCCTCGACCCGGGCAAGACTGACGAGGACGCGCTGGGCGTCACCTACGACGAGATCGACGACTTCCTGGAGGGCAAGCCGGTCGACGAGGACGTCTTCGAGACGATCGTCCGCCGCTACCGCCTCACCGACCACAAGCGCCGGCTGCCGATCGGGCCGTGAGGCGGTGACCGCAGTGAGGCGGTGACCGCAGTGAGGCCGTGACCGCCGTGAGGCCGTGACCGCCGTGAGGCGGTGACCGCCGTGACCGCCGCGAGGCCGCAGTCGCCGTGAGGCCCGGCCGTCGCGCCGCCGCGTCGGTGGCGCTCTCCCCGGCCGGGCCGCGCGTCTCAGACGGGTCCGGCCGGGGTGTGGCGCAGGTAGGCGAGGACGGCGCTGACCCGGCGGTGGAGCTGTGGTATCTCGGCGAGGCCGAGCTTGGCGAAGGTGGAGTTGACGTGCTTCTCGACCGTCGACTCGGACAGGTTCAAACACGCGGCGATGGCGCGGTTGGTCTTGCCCTCGGCCATCTGCCGCAGCACGTCCAGTTCCCTGCGGGTGAGGTGGGACAGCGGCGCGTCGGCGGCGCGCGCGTGGCTGCCGATGAGCACCTCCACGATGCGCGGGTCGACGACGGAGCGCCCGGCGGTCACCTCGTGCAGGGCGCGGAGCAGTTCGTCGACCTCCCCGATGCGCTCCTTGAGCAGGTAGGCGAGGCCGTTGGTGCCGCACCGGAACAGGTCGAAGGCGTAGTTCTCGTTGGCGTGCTGGGACAGGACGACGACCCCGATGCCGGGGTGGGCGGCGCGGATGGCGTGGGCGGCGGTGATGCCCTCGGTGTGGTGGCCGGGCGGCATGCGGATGTCGGCGATCACGACGTCCGGCAGCAGGCGCCCGACGGCGTCAAGCAGCTCGGTGGCCGTGCCGACGGCGGCGAGGACGCGTACCTCGCCGGTGTCCTCCAGGAGCCTGCGGGTGCCTTCGCGCACCAGGTAGTGGTCCTCGGCGATGACGAGGCGCAGCGGGGCGGTGCCGGGGGGTTCAGGCACGGGTCTCCTCCCTGGCGCGCTCGGGGAGCCGGGCGCGGATGACGGTGCCGTGGCCTGCGCGGCTGGTGATGGTGAGCTCGCCGCCGACGGCCTCGGTGCGGTCGCGCATGCCGGTGAGGCCGGAGCCGTGGGTGGTGGCCGTGGGGAAGCCCTTGCCGTCGTCGGCGACCTCCACCTGGAGGCGGCCGTCGGCGTGGGTCATGCGGACGGTGACGTGGCCGGCGCCCGCGTGCTTGAGCACGTTGGTCAGGGCCTCGGAGACCAGGTAGAAGGCGGACTCCTCGATGTCGAGGGCGAAGCGCTCGTCGGTCAGCGGCTCCGCGCTGTGGACGGTGACGGGGATGGGCATGCGGCGGGCGCAGGAGGTCACGGCGGCGACGAGTCCCTGGTCGGTGAGGATCGGCGGGTGGATGCCGTGGGCGAGCTCCCGCAGATCGTCGATGACGTGGTAGGCGTCGTCCTGCACCTCGGTGAGGGCGGCGTCGATGTCGCCGCCGCGGTGCAGCCGGTTGCGGGCGAGGGCGAGCTTGGCGACGAGGGCGACGAGTTCCTGCTGGATGCCGTCGTGCAGACGGCGTTCGATGCGGCGGCGCTCGGTGTCCTGCGCGTGCACGATACGGGCGCGGGAGGCGGCGAGTTCGACGGCCTGGCGCTGGGTCTCGCGGGCGTGCGCGGACAGTTCGGCGGCGAGGCGGACGTTGTGCACGGCCAGGGCCGCGGACCGGGCGAGGGTCTGCCCGATGTCGTCGTCCTCCGGGGTGCGCCGGCCCGCGGCCTTGGGACCGTACTCGATGACGCCGAGGGCGTCGTCCCCGTAGAGGAGCGGGTACTGCGCCGAGGGCCGTTCGCCGGGCGGCGGGCGGCCCGCCTCGGCGGTGGACACGGGCAGTCCGGCGCCGCCGAGCCGGACGCGCACCCACCGCAGGTTGAGGCCGTCGCGCAGGCCGGTGGCCAGCCGCGGGGCGAGCCGGTCGAGGTCGTAGGCGTGCTCCAGGGCGGCGCTGAACTGCACGAGGAGCCCGAATCTGCTCAGGCGGCGGCCGAACGCCCGTCGCTCCGCCAGGGTGTTGAGGCGTGCGCGCACCGGCTGGAACAGGGCGGCGGCGACGACGGCGACCAGCAGGGACAGGCCGACGGGGAAGTACAGGCCGGCGGTGAGCCCGAGGGCCAGGGCCATGCCGACGTACCAACTGTTGATGATGAGCCACAGGGAGCCGTAGACGGCGGAGCGGCGCAGGACGATGTCGACGCCGAGGAGCCGGTGGCAGAAGGCGGCGTAGAGGAGCGTGACGGAGATCGACACGTAGGGCAGGGCTCCGAGGAGGGCGCCGACGAAGTAGAGGGCGCCGTGTTCGCCGTGCCAGGCGCGGAAGAGGCGGGCGGAGCCGCGGGCCAGGAACACGGCGGCGCCGAGGGCGGCGAACGGCAGCAGCGCGGTGATGTCGGGCCGGTCCGCGGCCCGGGCGCGCAGACAGCGCACGACGAGGAGGGCGGCGCCGACGCCGGGCAGCCAGGCCTCGGAGTGGTAGGCGACGACGTAGTAGACGGTGAGGTCCGACATGCCGACGCAGGGCAGCAGGACCGGCAGCGCGAGCAGGCCCCACAGGGCGTTCAGGACGCGGCGCTCGTGGCGGAACAGGACGTGGCCGTCCGGCAGCAGGGCGAGCAGCCGTACGACGAGGATGCTCACGGTCAGGTTGCACACCCGGCTGATCATCAGGAGGACCTGGTCCAGCGGTACGAGGACGCCGGCGGGCTGGGGACGCAGGTCCCAGCCCAGCTCCTGGCTCAGCAGCGTGGTGGTGTGGCGGACGGCGGCGGCGACGGACAGCCAGACGCCGAGGAGCAGCAGCCTGCGGGCGACGGGGCTGTTCGGGGCGTGCCACCAGATGAAGAGGCCCGCGAAGAAGCACGGCACGACGGATCCGAGTATCCACGGCGAGACGTAGCGGTTCTCCAACTGCGTCGTCCCGATCAGCGTTGCCCACAGCAAGCACGCTCCGCCACCCGCGGCGACGAGGTGCATCCCCCCGCTTCTCCCAGCCACGGCCGCATTATCGAGGGCCGCCGCGACGGGCGTCCAGAGAAGTAATCCTCCGCCGCGACTGGCGGAAAACCTCCAGTGGGTTCGGGGGCTGACCGGGTGCCGCGGCGGGGCCCGGACGCAGAACACTCTGAGGGCGATCGGCGGCGGGCCTGTCCGAAGGCCGGAGGGGTTCCGCGAGCCGGGGGGAACGGGGGACGGTCATGTGTCGTTGCGCACCGGCGCTGCTCGGCCGGGTGACGGGGGACGGAGCGCGGCCGTACGGGGGCGGCCACGCCTCGGTACCGGCCTCATGGGGAGCGGCGCGCGGCGGTGTTCGCCGGATCCGCCGCACGGGTGCGCGCCGCGGGCCTGAGCCGTTCCTCCCCGTGTCCTTCCGCGGGCCTCCGCCCGCGGCCCGCCGCCGGTCTCCAGCGCTCCCGTCCGCGTTCCGCGCGGACTCACGACGGCTGCCCGACCCGTGGTCGGTCTCTCCTCCCGACCGCTGAGCGGGCGGCCCGGGCCGGGGGACACCCGGCCCTTCCAGGGCGCCTCGCCGACAGCCAGGAACGGCCTGTCGGCGGGGCGCCGGACACCGACCGCCGGGCGGGACCGCTCCACGCCTCCACCCCGCCCGGCCGACCCGGGCCCCGCGGTCTTCGCCCTGCCGCGGGGCCCGGGCGTTCACCGTGCCGGCGCGCGATCAGGGCGTCCGGCGGCGCGGGCTCACGGCGTCATCTCGTACGCGCCGGCCAGCGCCTCCACGCGCTCCCAGACGCGCGCGGAGCGGGCCTCGTCGACGACGGGGCGGCGCACCGCGCCGAGCGCCCAGCTCTGCTGCTCCGTGGTGGCGGAGTCCTTGCCGTGCAGTTCGACGGCGGACGCGGAGAAGTCGCGGACGAGGACGGCGAAGAGCTCGTCGAGCACGTCCTCGTCCAGGCCGGTCAGGCGTGCCTGCTCCAGGATGAGCTGGCCGTGCACCACCAGGGCGAAGAGCTGGCCGACGGCGAGGAGGAGGTCGAGGTCGCGGCTCTGCTCCTCGTCGGGTGCTGCCGTGGTGACGAACGCGCAGAGGGCGTCGGCCTGTTCGCGGAAGCGGGCGACGTTGGGCACCCCGGCGTAGGCGTCGTAGGCGGTGCGCCAGTCGTGGAAGCGGATGGAGCCGAGGCCCCGGGCCGGTCCCTGCCGGAAGAGGAAGGTGTCGTCGGCCGCGTCGGGGCGGGGCGGCACGGGCGCGTACTCGGCCGGGTGCAGCAGGTGGTTGCCCATGAACTTCAGGATGAGGGCGAGGTTGACGTGGACCGTGCCCTCCAGCTTGGGCAGGCTGCGGATCTCGGTGGCGGCCTGGGCGAAGTAGGTGTCCTTCTCGAAGCCCTTGGCCGCGATGACGTCCCACATGAGGTCGATGACCTTCTCGCCCTCGGTGGTGACCTTCATCTTCGTCATGGGGTTGAAGAGGAGGTAGCGCCGGTCGTCGGGCCCCGCGGAGCGGAAGTAGTCCACGGCGCGGTCGCTGAACAGCTTCATCCCGACGAGGCGGACGTAGGCGTCGGTCAGCTCGCGCCGCACGTGCGGGAAGGCGGTGACGGGGCGGCCGTAGAGGATGCGCTGATGGGCGTGGGTGACGGCCTCGTACATCGCGTGCTCGCAGATGCCGATGGAGGCGGTGCAGAGGTTGAACTTGCCGACGTTGACGGTGTTCAGGGCGGCGTCGAAGGCGGCACGGCCGGTGTGCAGGACGTCCCGTGCGGCCACCGGGTAGTTCTCCAGGCGGAACTCGCTGACGTACTTGGAGGAGTCCACGACGTTCTTGACGAGGTGGTACGCCTCGTGGCGGCTGTCGGCGGCGAAGAAGACGTAGCCGTCGGGGCCCTCGACGTCGGTGCGGCGGCCGAAGACGGAGACGAGTCCTGCGGCGTTGCCGTTGCCGATGTAGTACTTCGAGCCGGTGGCGCGGAAACCGCCGTCGCCGTCGGGTTCGAGCAGCATGTCGGTGGAGTAGATGTCGGCGCCGTGGGTCTTCTCGGACAGGCCGAAGGCGAACACCTCGCCCTGGTCGAGGAGTTCGGCGGCGCGGGCGCGCGCGGCGGCGTTGTCACTCTGCCAGACGGGTCCGAGGCCGAGGATGGTGACCTGCCAGGCGTACCAGTAGTCGAGCCCGTAGAAGCCGAAGATCTCGTTGAGCGCGGCGATGCGGGCGGTGTCCCAGCGCTTGTCCGTCTGCCCGTCCGCGGCCTGTGCCGCCGGGGTGAGGAAGGTCGCGAACAGGCCCTCCTTCGCGGAGAACGCGAGGAAGTCGGCGAGCCAGGCGCGGGAGCGGTAGTCCTCGATCAGCTTGCGCTTGCCGCGCGCCTCGAACCAGTCGACGGTCGCGCGCAGCAGCCTGCGGGTCTCGGGGTCGAAGTGCGTCGGGTCGTAGGTGTGCGGGTGGAACAGCAGCGGGTCCGCCACGGTGGTGTGCCTTTCCGGCTCGGGAGGTGGGGCTGGGGTGGGAGAAGGCTTGGGGGGCTCGGGTACGCGGGAGCGGCGCGCCGCCGGGGTCCGGCCGGGGGCCTGCCTGCCGGGCGGCTCCGGGGACGCGCGCGCCGGGTCAGCGCGGGGAGCCGAGCCGCCGGAGGGTGGCCAGCACGTCGTCGAGCCAGTCGAGCGTCATCCGCTCGTACGCGATGCCGCCGCGCAGGACGACGTGCTGGAGCTCCTGTCCGGCGTCGAGGGTGCCGGGCGCCTCGGGCCCGGTGAAGTCGCGCCGCTCCCCCGCGAGGTAGCGCGTGAGCCGGTCGGCGTGCGCCCGGCGGTACCGCTCGACCTCGTGGACGAGGGCGGCGGGGTCGTCGAAGGCCGCGGCGCGGATCTTCACGGCGAGTTCGTGCCGGACGGTCTCGGGCTCGATCGGCTCGTGCAGCCACGCGGTGAGCGCGGCCCGGCCGGGCGCGGCGACGGAGTACTCCTTCTTGTCCGGCCGGTCGTCCTGCGCGACCTCGCGGACGTCGATCCAGCCGTCGCCCTCCATGCGCTTGAGGACGCGGTAGATCTGCTGGTGCGTGGCGGCCCAGAAGTAGCCGATGGACCGGTCGAACCGCCGGGCCAGCTCGTAGCCCGAGCCGGGCTTCTCCAGCAGGGAGACGAGGATCGCGTGGTCGAGCGCCATGCCCGCATCCTGGTATGCAACTCGTTGCATAGACAAGCGGAGACGCCCAGGTGAGACACGGCTCACCTGGGCGTCTCCGCTGTGGCGGGGCGCGGCGGCCCCGGTTGTCGACAGCCTCCGTTGTCGGCGGTCCCGGTCGTCGGCGGTCCCGGTCGTCGATGGCCCCGGTCGTCGGTGGCCCCGGCGACCGGGCTGGGCCCGGGGGTCAGGCGGCGGGCAGCCGGTCGCGCACGGTGCCGGCGGCGGAGCGGGCCGCGGACACCGACGCCTGGGCCCGCTTGCCGGCGGAGCGGCGGGCGTCCCGCGCGGCGTGGCGGGTCCGGTAGGCCACGGAGGGCTTGCCGTGCGTGTCGGCCGCGGCGATGAGCAGGCCGCCGAAGAGGGACAGGTTCTTCAGGAACTGCGTGCGCTGCGCGGCGCGCTGCTCCTTGTCCTCCTCCTTCCACCAGGCGTGCCCGGCCAGCGTGGTCGGCACCAGCGTCCCGGCGAGGGCCAGGGCCGAGAGCCGGGGGAAGCGTCCCAGCGACAGCAGCAGCCCGGCCCCCACCTGCACCGCCGCGTTGAGGCGCACCAGCTCCACCGGATCCTCGGGCAGCCCCGGCACGCGTTGGGCCAGGGGCACCACGACGGGTTCGGCCGCCGGTGCCACGTGCTCCGGCGCCTGGAGATGCTTGATGCCGCTCGTGACGAACACGGATGCGAGCAGGGGACGGGCGATCTTCCTGAGAATCGGCATACAGCCCGCGTTCCCCGGTCGGCCCGGAGCCACACCGCCCGTGCTCCGCTTGCCGGAACGCGCCGGTCGCCGCCGGTCGTCGCCGGTCAGCGCCGCGGCGGCAGCCGGTGGAGCGTGACGTCGCGCAGCGCGCCGGCGTCGGCGGTGAGGGTGAGGTAGGTGCAGAAGGGCTGGCGCCTGCGGTCGGTGGGCGAGCCGGGGTTGAGCAGCCGCAGCCCGCCGGGGGCCCGTGTGTCCCAGGGGATGTGGCTGTGGCCGAAGACGAGCACGTCCAGGTCGGGGAAGCGCGCGGCGCACCGCCGTTCGCGCCCGGTGGCCGCCCCGGTCTCGTGCACCGTGCCGAACCGCAGCCCGGCCAGCTCCACCCGGGCGACCTCGGGGAGCCGGCGGCGCAGCCCCGGGCCGTCGTTGTTGCCGTACACCGCGACCAGCCTGCGCGACCGGGCCTCGAACAGGTCGAGCGTGGCCTCGTCGATCCAGTCGCCCGCGTGGAAGACCACGTCCGCCTCGTCCATGGCGGCCAGGAGGGCGTCCGGCAGGCGCTTCGCCCGGGCGGGCACGTGCGTGTCGGAGGTGAGCAGCAGCCGCATGGGGTTCAGCGTAGGCCAGGGCGGACGCCCCGGCCGCCCGCGGTGCGGGCCGCGCCGGGCCGTGGGCGCGGCCGACGGCCTGCCGGGGACGGGCTCGTACGCGTTCCGGCGGCCTGGCGGGGGACAGCATGCCGCGGCCGTGCCGGGTGTTCCGGCACGGCCGCGTGGCGGGGTGGCGTCCTCAGTCGGTCGACAGGGCCTGGACCAGGTCGCCGACCTTGGGGTCGGGCAGGGAGCGGGCGACGTCGGCCAGGGCCACCATGCCGACCAGGTCGTGCCCGTCGATCACGGGCAGCCGCCGGACCTTGTGCGCGGTCATCGTGCGCAGGATCTCCTCCGCGTCGTCGTCGGCGCCGATGGTGACGGCCTCGCCCTGCGCGAGGTCGCCCGCCGGACAGGACGCCGGGTCCTTGCCCGCGCCGAGGACCTTCACCACGACGTCGCGGTCGGTCAGCACGCCCTTGAGCTTGTTGTCGGTGCCGCAGATGGGCAGCGCGCCGACTCCGAGGTCCTTCATCTTCCGGGCGGCGTCGAGCACCGTCTCCTCCGCGCCGATGCACTGCGCCCCGCCGGTCATGATGTCGCGTGCCTTGGTCATCCCAGAGTCCTCTCACTCGGTACGGACGCGAGCCGTCTCGCCGGTGGCGGGCTCGCTGTTCGGTGGACGTGGTCACGTGTTCCCTGTGATCGCACGTGGTAACGAGGCAGGGCCGGTACAACTCGAATGCTTCGGGCGCGGCCCGGCGCCCTCCCTGGCACGCGTCCGCCTCCGGCTCCGCTGCCCCCGGGGCCGGGCCCAGGGGCAACCACGCCCCACCCGGTCGGCGCAGGCCGGCGGCTCTCCGGGATGCCGCGCGCCCGTGCGCCGGTGAGGCTGGGCGATGAGCGCCGTACGCCGTGTCGCGGGCGGGAAAGGCCGGTTCGGTTCGGTGAGGCTTGAGGACGATGGGGCGTAGGGGCGCGGGGCGCGGCACGGAACCCGATGTGGAGGCCCTGCTCGACGAGCTGTACGCGACCCCGCCGCCCGGCTTCGTGGCCCGGCGGGACGAGGTGGCCGCCGCGGCCAGGGCGGCCGGGCGGGCCGAGGACGCCCGGCGCGTCCGTGGCGCCCTGGGCCCCACCCTCGCGGCCTGGGCGGCGAACCTCCTGCTGCGCTCCCGCCCCGAGGAGAGCCGGCAGTTCCTGGACCTGGGGCGGCAACTGCGGGAGGCGTACCGCGCCCTGGACGCCGCCGGGTTGAGGGAGCTCTCCGCCCAGCGGCGGCGGCTGGTCGCCGCGCTGGCCCGGCAGGCGGCGGAGCTGGCGCAGGAGGCCGGTCACCGACTCTCGGGCGCGGCACGGCAGGACGTCGAGGCCACGCTGCACGCCGTGCTCGCCGATCCGGACGCGGCCGAGCGGTGGGCCACCGGGCGCCTGCACACCGCGCTCACGCCGCCGTCGGAGTTCCCCACGGGCCTGGACCAGGCGGGCGGCACTCCCCCTCGGCCGGAGCCCGCGCGGCGCCCGGGGACGCGGCGGCCCGAGCCCGCGAAGGACGAGCTGGCCGAACGGCGCCGGGCCCGCCAGGAGGAACTCGCCCGGGTGCGGCACGCCGCGCGGGAGGCGGACCGGCGGCTGCGCGACCGCCGGGCGGAACACGCCGACGCCGAGGAGGCCGCGGACCGGGCCCGGGCGCGCCACGCCGAGGTCACCGAGGACGTCTCCGCCGCCGAGGAGCGCCTTGAGCACCTGCGCGCCGAACTGCACCGGGCCGAGGCGGAGCGGCGGGAGGCCGAGGAGCGGCAGCGGACCGCCGCGGAGGCCCTCGACCGGGCCGGGGAGGAAGCACGTCGCGCGGCGCGGGAGGCGGACCGGCGCGCCGCCCGGGCGCGGTGACCCGCTGGGTGGGCACCCCGGCGGGCGGCGGCGTCACGGCCGGCCACCGGCCCGCGTGGCCGAACGGTCGACCACCGGGCCACGTGACCGAACGGCGAGCCCCCGGCCCACACTGCCGAACGGCTGACCACCGGCCCGCCGTGCCCAACGGCGGGCCGCGCGGCCACGGTCACCGGCCGCCCGGAACTCCCTGGGGCACGTCGCCGGTGCGGCGCCAGGTGTCGGTGCGCGGGTCGTGCGTGACGAGGCCGCGGCGGGCGAACTCGTGCAGCCAGCCCTCCATGGGCCAGGTGCCCCAGCGGTCCCTGAAGGTCCGCCCGTTGCGCAGGATGTCGTCGAGGTGCTCCACCGGGGGCCTGCTCACCGGGTGGTGCTGGTGGTACGCGGGCGCGCCCCCGACCCACCACAGCTCCACCCCGTGGGCGGCGGCGGTGCGGGCGAAGTCGGTGTCCTCGCCGCCGTATCCGGTGTAGTCCTCGCAGAACCCGCCGACGGCCCGCCAGGTGGCGGCGGTCAGCGCGAACGAGAGGGACCAGAACAGCCGGTGGTCGCCGTCCCGGACCACCTCCGTGTCGCCGGGGACCGGACGGCCCGGGTGCGGGGGCGCGAGGGCGGGCAGGGTGCTCAGCCGGTAGCCGTCCGGCGGCGGAGGCGGCAGATAGGCCACCGTGCCGCACAGCAGCGCGCCGTCGGCGGCGGTCCGGGCGTAGCGGGCGAGCAGGTCCGGGCCGGGGACGCAGTCGACGTCGAGGAAGACCAGGAGGTCCGCTCCGGCGTCCAGGGCGCGTCGCGCGCCCGCGTTGCGCGCGGCGGCCAGGGGCAGACGCCCGTCGGCGCCGGTGGGGACGGACACCGTGTCGGCGGCGGGCCGCCTGCCCGCGAGCACGCTCCGCGCGCCCGGGTCGTCCATGGTCACCACCACGTAGTGGTCGGGCTGCCGGGTCCCTGCGGCCAGACCGTCCCGCTGGAGCCGGAGGTGGCGGTGGCGGCCCGCGACCAGGGTGATCACCGCGACGCGCATACCGTCTCCCGTCCGTGCGGGGCCGCCGCGAGCCGCTCCAGGTGGCGGGCGGCGCGGCGGGCCCCGTCGCCGGGTGCCCACAGGGCCCAGCGGTCGCCGGGGCGGCGTGCCGTCCGGTCGAGGAGCGTCTGCCACTCCTCCGGCGCGGGCCAGTGCGTCCGTACGGTCGCGAGCCCGGCGGCCGCCAACGCCCGGGCGGTGGCGTGCTGTTCGCCGTGGGGGCGGTCCTGCGGGACGACGACGGCGGGGGTGCGGGCGGCGGCGCACTCGGCGATCGCGTTCTGCCCGGCGTGTGTGACGACGGCGTCGGCCCGGCACAGCAGCGGCCACGGGTCGTCGGTCCACCGGCCTTCCGGTCCGCCCAGGAACGTCCAGGTCCAGCCGGTGGTGGACTCCGCGGCCTTGCGGAGCGCGGCGGCGTCGACGTCGGTGCCGCCCGCGCCGAGCAGCACGACGACCTCGCGGCGGCCGTCGGCGGGGCGGGCCGCGGGGGTGCGGGCGCGGTCGTCGTAGCGCGAGAACGCGCCGGTGTGCAGGGTCTTCTCGCGCCAGTGGCCCGGCCAGTCCGGCTCGGGCGCCGCTTCGGGCCAGGGCGCGAGCAGCGCGTCGGCCGTGTCGTAGCCGAGGCGGTGGGCGGGGTCGGAGCGGTCGCCGCGCATCGCGGCGACGGCCACCGGGACCCCCATCAGGCGTGCCAGGAGGGCGACTTCGACGGAGACGTCGCTGACGAACAGCCGCGGCCCGGTCCGCGTGATCCAGGCGGCGATCGCTCCCATGCGGTCGCGCAGGCCGGGGTGGTGGCGGGGCGCCCAGTGCAGCCTGCCGCGCGCGGTCGGGTCGGCGGCGGACGCCGCGGCCGGGGCGTCCACGCCCCCGTACGCCTCCTCGCCCGTGTCCAGCGGCAGCCGGACCCAGTCGCCCGGCCAGCCGGCCGGGCGGGGAAGGGAGGAGAAGCCGGTGACGGGCAGGCGGAGGTGGCGGGCCACGCAGACGGCGCGGTGCAGATGGCCGCGCCCCTGGTGGTGCACGTAGTAGCCGATCACGCGACCACCTCCCGGTACAGGGAGACGTAGCGGTCGGCCATGGCGTCCACGGAGCAGAACCGCTCGGCGCGGCGCCGGGCGGCGCGGCGGTCGAGCCGGGTGACGGGTTCGACGAGGTCGGCCAGGGCGCCGACGTCCTCCGGCGGGGCGAGCGCGCCGCACTCCGGCGTGAGGATCTCGCCCAGGGCGCCGCGGTCGGTGCCGCACACGGGGGTGCCGCAGGACAGCGCCTCGGCGACGGTCAGCCCGTACGGCTCGTCCCAGCAGGGCGTGACCAGGGCCGCCGCGGCGCTGCCCACGAGGCGGGCCAGGTCGCGGCAGCCGAGGTGGCCGACGTAGGTGATGTCCTCGTCGAGGAGCGGGGCCACGCGCTCGGCGAAGTACGCGCGGTCGCCGACCGGTCCGGCCAGGCGCAGCGGGCGGCCGGCCTTGCGGGCCGCCTCGATGGCCAGGTGGGTCCCCTTCTCCGGCACGATGCGGCCGAACCACACCAGGTGCCTGCCGCCGGGGCCCTCGGGCCACCGCTCGGTGTCGACGCCGTTGTGGACGACGCGGGCGGCGGGTACGAGGTGGCTCCAGGCGGTGGCGGTGTGCGCGCTGACGGCGGTGAACGTCACCGGGCAGGTGTCGTGCGCCTGTATGGCCGACTCCAGCCACGGGGTGGGCGGGGTGTGCAGGGTCGTCACGACCGGGGTCGGGACCGCCGGGGCCATGGCGACGGGCAGGTAGTGGAGGCTGTTGTTGTGGACGACGTCGAAGCGGCGCCCGCCGCCGTCCGCGAGGTCCAGCATGAGGCGCAGGTAGGCGTGGTGCTCCTGCATCCAGGTGGCGTCCGGCATGGAGACGTCGGAGCGGGCGGCGGCGCTCAGGGCGGGGCGGCGCACGGGCAGTTCGACGACGTCCAGGTCCGGGTCGGAGCCGGGCGCGGCGAACAGCTCGACGTGGTGGCCGCGCTCCTTGAGCGCGCGGGCGAGGGTCCAGGTGTGGGCTTCCAGTCCCCCGGCGAACGGCTCCCGTACCGGGAAGCGGGCGGATGCGACGAGGGCGATGCGCAGCGGCCCCGTCATGCCATGAGCTCGCGGTACAGCGTCTGGTGGGCCGTGGCGACCCGGGCGCGCTCGGCGGCGCGGTCCGCCGGATCGGCGCGCCGGTGCGGCCGGGTGCGGTGGGCCTCGCGGACGGCGTCGCTCAGGGACTCCTCGTCCAGGCCGTCCCGCTGGGTGTGGCCGTAGGTCAGGCAGGGGCGCTGCTCGGCGTAGAAGCCGCAGGACGGGGCGGCGACGGCGGTGCCGAGGTCGTGGCAGGCCTCCAGCCACCCGGAGTGGGTGCCGAAGGTGTAGGGGAGCACGGACAGGTCGAGCCCGGACAGGTAGTCCCACAGCTCGTCGTCGTCGAAGTAGTCGTGCTCGCGCAGGCGCAGCAGCCCGCTGTCGGCGAAGGACCGCAGTTCCGCGAGGACGTCCGGGGCGTAGGCGTGCGCGTCGGGGTCGCCCACCTCGTGGTGGATGTTGACGTGCAGCTCGGCGTCGGGGAGGTCGGCCACGGTCTTGGCGAGGACGCGCACGACCGGCAGGAGCGACATGTTCGGGCGCAGACTCTTGGCGTGCACGCCCACGCGGAAGCCCGGGTGCGGCGGGCGTGGGCGCAGCAGGCGGGGCCGCTCCACGACGTGGGGGTGCGGCAGGACCGTGGCCGTGCGGTTCCAGCGGCGCCCGATCTCCCTGGCGGCGCCGGGGGTCAGCGTGAGGAGGCGGTCCGCCGCAGGGACGAGGACGTCGAGGGCCGCGTCGTGGGGGCGGGGGTCGGCCTGGTGGGGGTTCCGCAGGTCGTGGACGGTGTACACGAGCGGCTTGCCGTGCCGCCGCAGGCCGGCGACGAGCGCCTCAAGGTCCCGCGGGCCCTGGGCGTCGAACCCGAAGTGCAGGTGGAACACGTCGAAGTCCTCGTGGTGCGCGTCCACCCAACCGGGGTCGAGCATGACCGGTGGCCACCACCGCTGGGACGTGCTCGGCGCCCCGTTGGGCCGCGGGTCGGTGAGCCGGACGACGTCGGGCGCGACCCGCTCGTCGGCGCAGTGCCGGACGTAGACGTGGCCGGCGGGCACCGAGGCCACGCGTATGGGCCCGGCGGTGGT
This sequence comes from Streptomyces longispororuber, assembly GCF_014656095.1. Taxonomy (GTDB): domain Bacteria; phylum Actinomycetota; class Actinomycetes; order Streptomycetales; family Streptomycetaceae; genus Streptomyces; species Streptomyces longispororuber. Next base: position 6,178 of record NZ_BNBT01000037.1, on the reverse strand, counting down.
CGTGCCGCCGCTCCGCGGGGTGGGCGCGGTCCTCTGGTCTTCCATGGCCGTGGTGCTCCTGCCTCTGGTACACGTGCTACAGGTGCCGCTCTGGCCTGACGGCGCCTCCTCCACCCCTCCCGTATCACCACGAATGTCTGTTCCTAACCTGACCGCGTCCGGGTGTCCGCCTTCGGGACATCAGTCCCGCCCTGCCCGTTGTGCCGCTTTTGCATACCCTGAGGGAAAGATCACGTGTGGGGCCGCCCCTGGCCCGCTCCCCCGCCCCCGGCGCCACCGCCGCCGGTTAACCGGAGGGGCCGGGGGAACCCGCACGTCCATGAACGTCGAGACCAGGGAGACCGCCATGGCTGCCGCACCCCGTACCCGGACGGCCCCGGACACCGCCGTGGAACCGGCATGACGACGACACCCGGCCCGCTGCCGGGCCGCCCCGAGTCGTACTGGATGGACACCACCGAGGCGACGTCGTACCCGCCGCTGACCGAGGACGTCGAGGTGGACGTCGCCGTGGTCGGCGGCGGCATCGCCGGGCTCAGCACGGCGTGGGAACTGGCCCGCGCCGGGCGCAGCGTGGCCGTCCTGGAGGCCGACCGCGTCGCCGCGGGCGTGACGGGCTACACCACCGCCAAGGTGTCGTCGCTGCACATGCTCGTGTACGACAGGCTGCGCCGCACCCGCGGGCCGGAAGCCGCCCGCCTGTACGCCCGGTCCCAGCAGGGGGCCGTCGAGCGCGTGGCGGCCGTCAGCGCCGAACTCGGCATCGACTGCGACCTGGAGCGGGTGCCCGCCTACACCTTCACCACCCGCGCCGAGGGCACCGACGAGCTGCGCGCCGAGGCCGAGGCCGCCCGCGAGGCCGGACTCCCCGCCGCGTACACCGAGACGACCGACCTGCCCTTCGCCGTGGCGGGCGCGGTCCGCGTGGAGGACCAGGCGCAGTTCCACCCGCGCGCCTATCTGCTGGCCCTCGTCGAGGACCTCGTGGCCCGGGGCGGCCTCGTGCACGAGCGCACGCGGGTGACCGGCCTGAAGGAGGGCACCCCCTGCCGGGTGACCACCGAGTCCGGGCGCACGGTCACCGCCGGGGACGTCGTCGTGGCCACGCACTACCCCGTCTTCGACCGCGCCCTGCTGTTCGCGCGCCTGTCGCCGAACCGGGAGCTGGTCGTCGCCGCCCCGCTCGCCCCGGGCCAGGACCCGCGCGGGATGTACATCACGCAGGACGAGGGCAAGCGCTCGGTGCGCACCGCCCCGTACGGCGACGGCGAGCGGCTCCTGATCGTCACCGGCGAGAGCTTCACGCCGGGCACGGGCGACCCCGCCGCCGGGTTCCGGTCCCTCGACGCGTGGATGCGCGAGCGGTTCGACGTCGGCGGGACGGCCTACCGCTGGGCGGCGCAGGACAACAGCGTGACCGACGACGTGCCCTTCGTCGGCCCCTTCCACCCGGGCGCCCGCCACACGTACGTGGCCACGGGGTTCGGCGGCTGGGGCATGAGCGGCGGCGTGATGTCCGGGACGCTGCTCGCCGGGCTGGTCCAGGGCGAGAAGCCCGAGTGGGCCGAGCTGTACGACCCGCGCCGGCTGCTGAAGACCGTGAAGGAGGTGCCGTCGCTGCTCGGCGTGCAGGCCGAGGTCGCCAAGCACTTCGTCGGGGACCGGCTGCGCCCCTCGCACGTCGACTCCGTGGACGAGATCGCCCCGGGGTCGGGGGCGGTGGTGCGCGTCGAGGGCCGTCGCTGCGCGGTCCACCGCGACAAGTCCGGCGCGCTGCACGCGGTCTCCGCGCGCTGTACGCACCTGGGCTGCCTGGTCGCCTTCAACGACGCGGAGGAGACGTGGGAGTGCCCCTGCCACGGCTCCCGGTTCGCCCCCGACGGCTCGGTGCTCCAGGGTCCGGCGACGCGTCCCCTGGAGCCCCGGCACCTGCCCGGGGAGTGAGCCCGCCCCGGGGCGGGCCGCCGCGGCGGCTCACCCCGGGCGCAGCCACACCGTCGCCAGCGGCGGCAGGGTCAGGCGCAGGCTCACCGGGCGGCCGTGCGCGCCCTCGGGTTCCGGTGCGAGGCGGCCCGGGTTGCGCACGTTGCTGCCGCCGTAGCGGGCCGCGTCGGTGTTGAGCGCCTCCACCCAGGCGGGCACGGTCTCCGGCACGCCGATCCGGTAGCCGTGGCGCACCACCGGGGAGAAGTTGCAGACGGCGAGCAGGGGGGTGCCGTCGGCGGCGAAGCGCAGGAACGCCACCATGTTGTCCCCGGCCGCGTCCGGCGTGATCCAGGAGAAGCCCGCCGGTACGGTGTCCTGCTCCCACAGGGCGGGCGTGTCGCGGTACCGGTGGTTGAGGTCCTGCACCAGCCGCAGCACGCCCTCGTGGTCCCCCCGGGCCGGGTAGGACGGGTCGAGGAGCCCCCAGTGCAGGCCCTCCTCCGGCGACCACTCCGCGCCCTGGGCGAACTCCTGGCCCATGAACAGGAGTTGCTTGCCGGGGTGGGCCCACATGAAGCCGAGGTAGGCGCGGTGGTTGGCACGCCGCTGCCACCAGTCGCCGGGCGTCTTGGAGACCAGCGACTGCTTGCCGTGGACCACTTCGTCGTGCGACAGGGGCAGCACGTAGTTCTCGCTGTACGCGTACACCATGGCGAAGGTCAGTTCGTTGTGGTGGTACGCGCGGTGCACCGGGTCCCGCGCGATGTACTCCAGGGTGTCGTGGGACCAGCCCATGTTCCACTTCAGGCCGAAGCCGAGGCCGCCGAAGCCGCCGTGGCCGACGTGGTGGGTGGGCCGGGTGACGCCGTCCCAGGCGGTCGACTCCTCGGCGATGGTGACCACGCCGGGGCAGCGCCGGTAGACGGTGGCGTTCATCTCCTGGAGGAACGCCACGGCGTCCAGGTTCTCCCGGCCGCCGGAGGCGTTGGGCGCCCACCGGCCCTCGTCGCGCGAGTAGTCGAGGTACAGCATGGAGGCGACCGCGTCCACGCGCAGCCCGTCGACGTGGAACTCCTCGCACCAGTACAGGGCGTTGGCGACGAGGAAGTTGCGCACCTCGCGGCGTCCGTAGTCGAAGGTGAGGGTGCCCCAGTCGGGGTGCTCGGCCCGCCGGGGGTCCTGCGGCTCGTACAGGTGCTCCGCGTCGAAGGCGGCGAGCGCCCAGTCGTCCTTGGGGAAGTGCGCCGGGACCCAGTCCAGGAGCACGCCGATGCCCGCCTGGTGCAGCGTGTCGACGAGGTGGCGGAAGTCGTCGGGGGTGCCGAGCCGCGCGGTCGGCGCGTAGAAGCCGGTGACCTGGTAGCCCCAGGAGCCGCCGAAGGGGTGCTCGGCCACCGGCAGGAACTCCACGTGGGTGAAGCCCGCGCCGCGGACGTAGTCGGTGAGCTGCTCGGCGAGTTCGCGGTAGGTCAGGCCGGGCCGCCAGGAGGCGAGGTGGACCTCGTACACCGAGAAGGGCGCCCGCGTCACGGGGCGGTCCCCGCGGTGGGCCATCCACTCGGTGTCGCCCCACGCGTAGGACGAGGACGCGGCGACGACGGAGGCGGTCGCGGGCGGCACCTCCGTGGCGCGTGCCATCGGGTCCGCGCGCAGGGTGCGGGTGCCGTCGCGGCGGGCGATGTCGAACTTGTAGAGCGTGCCCTCGCCGACGCCGGGCACGAACAGCTCCCAGACACCGCTGGAGCCCAGCGACCGCATGGGGTGGGCGGTGCCGTCCCAGTAGGTGTGGTCGCAGGCGACCCGCACCCCGAGCGCGTTGGGCGCCCACACCGTGAACCGGGTCCCGGCGACGCCCTGGTGGGTCATCGGGTGCGCGCCCAGCGCCTCCCAGAGCCGCTCGTGCCGGCCCTCGCCGATGAGGTGCAGGTCGAACTCGCCGAGGGCGGGCAGGAAGCGGTAGGGGTCCTCGACGGTGAGGTCCTGTCCGTCGTACGTGACGCGCAGCTCGTAGGCGGGGACGGCGGCGAGCGGCAGCACGCCGGAGAACAGGCCGTCGCCCGTGTCCCGCAGCCGCACGGCGCGCCCCTCGGTGAGGACCGTCACCGCCTGGGCGTGCGGGCGCAGGGCGGTGAAGGCGACCCCGCCGGGCACCGGGTGGGCGCCGAGCACGGCGTGCGGGTCGTGGTGGGTGCCCGCCAGCAGGCGCCCGCGGTCCCGCTCGTCGAGGGGGGCCGCGGGCACGGCCCCCTCGCGGGCGGTGGGCCGGTGGCGGGTGGCGGTCCGGGCGGTGGCGGGCGGGGCCCGCAGGGTGGTGACGGGCGCGGCGTCGGGTGCTTCGGTGGCGTCCACGGGTGCGGCTCTCCTTCGCGGGTCGGGATGGCGGTGGCGGGCCTAGCGGCCCTCCGCCCCTTCGGCGAGGCGGGCGATGGCCGCCATCGGGACCGGCAGCCACTCGGGGCGGTGCCGGGCTTCGTAGAGCGCTTCGTACACCGCGCGGTCGGTCTCGTAGGCGCGCAGGAGTTCGGCCTCGTCGCGCGGGTCCCACCCGGAGGCCGCGGCGTACCCCGCGCAGTAGGCGTCGCGCCACGGCCGCACCCACTGGGGCCGCCCCGGGCGGCGGGTGTGCACGGCGTAGTCGAAGGACCGGAGCATGCCCGCGACGTCGCGCACGGGGCTCTGGGTGCAGCGCCGCTCGGCGAGCAGCCGGGCCGGTTCGCCCTCGAAGTCGATGAGGAACCAGCGGTCCCCGGCCTGGAGCACCTGGCCGAGGTGCAGGTCGCCGTGGACCCGCTGGGGCGGCCGCCGCAGTCCGCGTTCGGCGACCGTGCCGTACGCGGCCATCAGCCGGGACACGTACGGGCCGAGCGCGGTGACCTGGCGTGCGGTGGCGCACAGGCGTTCGGTCATGGCGGCGGCGAGCCGGCCGCCCTCGTCCGGGTCCGGGGGGCCGGGCTCGAAGGCCTGGGCCAGGGCCAGGTGCACCTCCGCGGTGGCCCGGCCCAGTTCGTACGACTCGTCGGTGAAGTCCTCACCGGAGTCGAGGGCGCGCAGGGCGAGCGTCCAGCCGTCCGTCGCGCCGCCCAGGAACGGCTGGAGCACCCCGAGCGTGGCGCCGCGCGGCTCCGTGGTCCAGAACCAGGCGACGGGGGCGGGCACGCGGCGGCAGCCCTCCCGGGCCAGGGCCTGGGTCACCTCCAGGTCGGGGTTGACCCCGAACTGGATGCGGCGGAACAGCTTGAGGATGAAGGACTCCCCGTACACCAGCGAGGTGTTGGACTGCTCCCCCTCGAGGAGCCGCGGCGCGAGTCCGGACGGCACCCTGGTGCGCGTGTCCCGGGCGAAGCGCAGCGGGCCCGCCGAGCCCGGGACCCGTAGCCGCTCCAGGAGCAGCCCCGCCGAACGGGGGTCCAGCAGCGCGTCGTACACCACGAGTCCCGCCAGCGGTCCCGCGCCGGGGCGGCCGATGACGGCGTGGTGCAGCCGCGCCGGCACCTGGTCGCCGACACCGAGGACGAGCTGGTAGCAGTCCTCGCGCGGGCCGGTGCGCCCGGTGCACACCAGCACGTGCAGGCACCCCGGGTGCAGCTCGGTCATCGACACCACGGCCAGGTCGGTGAGGGGCTGGTCCTTGCCCGCGAACCACCGCTGCCGCGGCAGCCACTCCCGGAGGAGTCCGGCCAGCGAGGTCAGCAGCGACGGAGGGCTGAGGCCGTCGGGTGACGGGAGGGTGGTGTTCAGCATGCGACACGTCCCTTCAAAGTCGCACGGGGGGCGCGGCCGGACGTCGTGGGGGCTCGGTCAGGCGGAACCAGTAGAAACCGTGACCCGCCAGGGTCAGCAGATAGGGCAGGTCGCCGATGGCGGGGAAGGAGACCCCGCCGAGCAGCTCCACCGGGTGGCGACCCCGGTGGGCACCGAGGTTCAGCTCCGTCGGCTGCGCGAAGCGGGAGAAGTTGTTGACGCACAGGACCAGGTCGTTCCCGTGCTCCCGCAGGAAGGCGAGCACCGCCGGGTTGGACGAGGGCAGTTCGGTGTAGGAGCCGAGGCCGAAGGCGGGGTTCTGCTTGCGGATCTCGATCATGCGCCGGGTCCAGTGCAGCAGGGAGGACGGCGAGGACATGGCGGCCTCGACGTTGGTGACCTGGTAACCGTAGACCGGGTCCATGATCGCGGCCAGGTAGAGGCGGCCGGGGTCGCAGGAGGAGAAGCCGGCGTTGCGGTCGGGGGTCCACTGCATGGGGGTGCGCACGGC
>NZ_BNBT01000036.1 GCF_014656095.1 Streptomyces longispororuber | reverse complement strand
GGCCGCCGCGAGCCGGGCGCGCCGGGCCTCCAGGCGCCGGGCCGCCCACCGGGACGCCTCGGCGGCGCGCTCCGGCAGGTCGGCGAAGGCCTCGCCCTGCCAGAGGGCGAGCGCGTCGTCCAGCGCGGCGGCGGCCTTGGCCGGGTCCCCGTCGGCGAGGGCGCGGGTGCCCTCGCCGACGAGGCGCTCGAAGCGGTAGGCGTCCACGTCGTCGGGGGCGGCGCGGACCCACGCGCCGCCCTCGGCCGCGGCGATGGCGGCGGCGCCGAGCGCCCGCCGCAACCGGCCGACCAGGGCCTGGAGGGCGCCGGGCGCGTCGGCCGGGGGCGCGTCGCCCCACACGTCGTCGACCAGGACGGCGGCCGGCACGGTCCGCCCGGGCCGCCGGGCGAGCGCCGCGAGCAGGGCACGCAGCCGGGCGCCGCCGACGGGCACGAGGGTGCCGTCGGGGCGCAGGGCCCGGGTGACGCCTAGAACGCGGTAGCGCACGCTCCCATTGTCACCGCTCGCGCCCCGCACCCGAGTTCGGGCTCCGCCCGCGCGGCGCCCGACCCGGGCCGCGCCCGGCCGCCGCCGGGGAACCGCGGCACCGTCCCCGGACGTTCCCGTACTCCTGCTGTACGGTCGGGCAGGCCGCGCCGGGTGGTGTGGCCTGGGACGCCCGCGCCGGGCGTACGGCACCGCACGACCCCGGGAGTTCCGCACGATGACCGGCCACACCCACGGCGACCGCCGGGTCAGCCCCGTCTTCCTCGGCATCGCCGCCGTCACCGCGGTGAGCGGCTGGGCCGCCTGGACCGGGTTCGCGGACAACCCGGGCTTCGCCGTCTTCCTGTTCGTGACGGCGGCGTGGGTGGTGTCCCTGTGCCTGCACGAGTACGCGCACGCCCGCACGGCCCTGCACGGCGGCGACATCTCCGTCGGCGCGAAGGGCTACCTCACGCTGAACCCGCTGAAGTACACCCACGCGCTGCTCAGCATCGTGCTGCCGGTCCTCTTCGTCGTGATGGGCGGGATCGGCCTGCCCGGCGGCGCGGTGTTCATCGAGCGGGAGCGGATCCGGGGCCGCTGGCGGCACAGTCTGATCTCGGCGGCGGGCCCGCTGACGAACGCCCTGTTCGCGGTCGTGTGCACGGCGCCGTTCTGGCTGGACGCGCTGGACGGCGTCCCGGACACGTTCCGGTACGCGCTGGCGTTCCTCGCGCTGCTCCAGGTGACGGCGGCGATCCTGAACTTCCTGCCGGTGCCGGGCCTGGACGGCTACGGCGTCATCGAGCCGTGGCTGTCGTACTCGATTCGTCGCCAGGTGGAGCCGTTCGCGCCGTTCGGCCTGCTCGCGGTGTTCGGCATCCTGTGGATCCCGGAGGTCAACGAGGCGTTCTTCGACGCGGTGGACGCGATCCTGCGCGGCCTGGGCGTCGAGGAGTGGGACACGTACTGGGGGCAGCGCCTCTACCGCTTCTGGCAGGGCACCCCCGACGTCCCGGAGATCACCGGCTAGCGGTGGCCTCCCCCGCCGTCCGCCCGGCCCGGGCGCGGCGGAAGTAGTACCAGGTCATGTTGGACGACAGGCCCGCGAGCAGCACCCACACGATGCCGAGCATGCTGCCCTTGGCGAAGGAGACCACGGCGGCGGCGACGGACAGGACGCAGACGACGAGGGCGTACAGGGCGAGGCGGGGCATGGGGTGCGGCTCCTGTTCACAGCGCGGGGCATTCCGGGCGGACGTACCGCACCAGTGTCCCCCATGCCCGGCCCGCCGCCCGCACCCGGCTACACGTCGGTGACGCGCAGCCCCGCGTGCGCCTTGTAGCGCCGGTTGACGGAGATCAGGTTGGCCACGAGGGACTCGACCTGGTGGGCGTTGCGCAGCCGCCCGGCGAAGACGCCGCGCATGCCGGGGATCCGGGCGGCGAGCGCCTGCACCACGTCCGTGTCGGCGCGGCTCTCACCGAGCACCATGACGTCCGTGTCGATCTCCTCGACCGAGGCGTCCTGCAGGAGCACGGCCGACAGGTGGTGGAAGGCGGCCGTGACCCGGGACTCCGGCAGCAGGGCGGCGGCCTGCTCGGCGGCGCTGCCCTCCTCCGGGGTGAGGGCGTAGGCGCCCTTCTTGTCGAAGCCGAGCGGGTTCACGCAGTCGACGACGAGCTTGCCGGCGAGCGGCTCGCGCAGCGCTTCGAGGGTCTTGGCGTGGCCGTCCCAGGGCACGGCGACGATCACGACGTCGCTGCGCCGCGCGCACTCGGCGTTGTCCAGGCCCTCGACGCCGAGGCCGATCTCCGCGGCGGCGGCCTCGGCGCGCTCGGCGGCCCGGGAGCCGATGATCACCTTCTGCCCGGCGCGGGCGAACCGGTAGGCGAGCCCGCGCCCCTGGTCCCCGGTGCCGCCGAGGACGCCGACGACGAGCCCGGACACGTCGGGCAGGTCCCAGGGGTCCTTGGCGGGGGCCTTCTGCACACTTTCCGTGGAAGTCATGGTCAGACCTTACGTCCGCGCGTACGACGGCCGGTGCCGGTCGGCGCGGCTGGAGCCCCGCGTGTACCGGGGCCCGAGTCCCCGGTCAGCGGAACGGGCCGAACGGTCGCGGCAGCGGGCCGAACGGTCAGGGCAGCGGGTCGGCCGGGGGGCGGCGGAGCAGGTCGAGCGGCACGCGCCGGAAGGTGATCGTCTCGTACGGGCCGAAGTCCCCGGTCTCGTACAGCAGTCCGAGGGTCGACGCGTCGAGGCGCGCCAGGTCGGAGTAGGCGGCGGGCAGCCCGTCGACGGTGCGCACGGGGTACCAGGTGGTGCCGTCGTCGTCGCTCCTGTGGATGCTCATCCGGGCGCGGGCGGCGGGGTCGGCGGGGCCGGAGAAGAGCAGCAGGTCCGGGTCGCGGAGCTGGAGCACGCTGCACTCGACGACCGGCCCGGCCAGGCAGGCCTGCGGGCGGAACGGCTTGACGAGGCCGGCGCCGCCGTCGCGGGAGTGGGCGTCGGCGCGGTTGCCGGGGGCCGGGGAGTCGTTGCGGGTGTTGAAGTAGACGCGGCCGTCGGGGAGTTCGGCGGCGGTGGTCTCGTTGACGTTGATGTAGCCGTTGACGTTGTCGTCGACGTAGCCGATGCGCCAGCTCTCGCCGCGGTCGTCGCTGAGCAGGCTGTGGCCGCCGTTGTAGCGGCCCTCGGTGCCGGTGTCGCCACCGGTCGGCGGCAGCGAGTGGTTGGCGGGGACGACGACCCGGCCCCCGGTGAGCTGGAGGGCGTGACCCGGCGTGGTCGCGTACCAGCGCCAGTGCGACCGCTTCACCTGCTTGGTGATCTCACGGGGCGTGGACCAGGTGAGGCCGTCGTCGTCGCTGTGCTGCACCCAGACGCGGCGCCCGTCGGCCGCGGCGACCTGGCCGCGCCGGATGGCCTCCTCGGTGGCCTTGGCGGCGTTCCTGACCTGCACCAGCAGGATGCGGCCCGTGTCCAGGACGACGGGCGCCGGGTTCCCGGCGAGGTCGGTGCCGTTGGCGCCGACGACCTGGAGCGGGCCCCAGGTGCGGCCGCCGTCGGCGGACCGCTTCAGCACGATGTCGATGTTGCCGTGGTCCTCCTGCGAGCCGACGCGGCCCTCACAGAAGGCGAGGACGGTGCCGTCGTGCGTGACGACGACCGCCGGGATGCGGAAGCTGGCGTACCCTTCGCGGCCCGCCCGGAACGGGACGGACGTCTCAACTGTCTCCACTGCCATTCCCGCCCCTTCCCCATCCCGGGGGAATTCGGGGTGAACTCCCGCTGTACGTATGGCTTCGTGCTGCAGGATGCGCCGCATGGACGCGGTACGGGTCGCGCTGCTGCGCGACGTTCTCGACGGGACCGAGTGGCCGGGCGCCACGCGCCGCTTCGCCGGGGCGCTGCGCGCCAGCGTGCTGCCGCACGGCGGCGGCCTGCTCCTCGTGGGCACGCCCGAGTACGAGCCGTGGCACCTGGCCGCGCACCTCACCGACGAGGCCGCCTGGTCCGGCACGCCGGAGCTGACGCCGACCCTGATCAGCTACCGGCCGCGCCCCGGCGCGCCCGCGCACCTGTCGGCGGGGCTCGGGCGCGTGGAGGCGGCGCGGCGCGGGGAGACGCTGCTGGTGGTGGCGCCCGGCGCGCCCGCGCCGGAGCTGCTCTCCCGCGTCCACGACGCGCGGCGCGCGGGGGCGACGGTGTTCGCGCTCGGGGCGGACGGCGCGGCGGCGGACGAGCTCGGGGCGCTGGCCCACGAGGCCCTCGCCGTGCCGCGGGCCGGCGATCTCGACCTGGACACCGTCCAGCACCTGGTGAGCGCCGCGGCGGGCGAGAACGGCCTGCCCGCGCCCCGGCCCCGCCACCGCCTACGCGACCGCCTCTCCCGCCTCGCGGACCACCTGACGTCTCCCCCACCCCCACGCTGGTGACCCCCTGCCCCGGCCGGGCCGCCCCCCGGCACCGGGGTGCACGCTCGACCCCGGCACCGGGGAGGTGCACGCTCGACCCTGGCACCGGGGAGGTGCACGCTCGTCCCTGGCACCGGGGCTGCTGCGCCGCGCCCGGCCCTCCGCTGGGACCGGCCCTGGAGGCAGTGCGCGACCCTGCTGTCGTACGTCCCTTCCCACCCACCCACCCGTACCACCCCGGCTGCGCCTGCCGGACCCCGACGCGTAGCGCTGTCCCGCCGTCGCGGGTTCTCTCCCACCCACCCACCCGTACCACCCCGGCTGCGCCCGCCCGGCCCCGACGCAGAGCGCTTTCCCCGCCGTCGTGCGCTTTCTCCCACCCGCCCACCCGTGTCACCTCGGCTTGTCAGGGCCGGTGGCAATCGTCCCGCTGGGCACAGCCTCGCGTGCCTTGATGCCGAGCAGCAGACAGCGAGCGGCGGGCAGCCGAACGCGGCGGGACAGCGCTCCGCGTCGGGGCCGCGCCAGAGGGTGCGGTGTGACGGGTGGGAGGGCGGGAAGCATCCGCCGCGCAGCGGCGGACAGCCGACGACGACGGGAGAGCGCTCCGCGTCCGGGCCGCGCCTGGAGGCAGGGCGTCACGGGTGGGCGGGCGGGAAGCATCCGCCGCGCAGCGGCGGACAGCCGACGACGGCGGGACAGCGCTCCGCGTCGGGGCCGCGCCTGGAGGCGGGGTGAGACGGGCGGGGGGTGGGCAAGCATTGCCGCGCAGCGGCGGCGCGGCCCCGCCCAGCGGCGGCGCGGCCCGGCCCCGCCAAGGGCCCGCGCTCGGCGGCAGGCCCGGCTGGGCAGGCCCCGCCGAGGGTGCGCGGCCAGGGGTGGCCGCGCTAAGCCTCGCCGTCGCGCCGTGGCGCGGCCGCGTCGTGCCAGCGTGGGTCCCCCTCCCACTCCAGGTTCCGCTCCGCCGCGATCTCCATCGCATGCGCCGCCTCCTCGCGGGAGGCGTACGGACCGAACCGGTCCTTGCCGGGGCAGTCGGGCCCTTCCTCGACCTTCCGGTGCTCCAGGCAGTAGTACCACTCGCCCGGCTTGCCGGTGGTCCGCCGCTTGAACAGGGGCATGTCGGCTCCTTCCTTCCCCGCCATGCTGCCCCGTCCCCGCTCGTTAGACTCGCTGGCATGTCTGGCCAGTCACTGCTCGTACCAGGGGAGCTCTCTCCCACCCGTTCCGTGCCCGGGAACATCCGGCGTCCGGAGTACGTCGGCAAGCCCGCGCCGACGCCGTACACCGGGCCGGAGGTGCAGACCCCGGAGACCGTCGAGCTGATGCGCACGGCGGGCCGCATCGCCGCGCGGGCGATGGAGGAGGCGGCGAAGGCCATCGCGCCCGGCGTGACCACCGACGAGCTCGACCGGATCGCGCACGAGTACATGTGCGACCACGGCGCCTACCCCTCGACGCTGGGCTACCGCGGCTTCCCCAAGTCGCTGTGCGCCTCGGTCAACGAGGTCATCTGCCACGGCATCCCCGACTCGACCGTGCTGCGCGACGGCGACATCGTGAACCTCGACGTGACGGCGTACATCGGCGGCGTGCACGGCGACAACAACGCGACGTACCTGGTCGGCGACGTGGACGAGGAGTCGCGGCTGCTCGTGGAGCGCACCCGCGAGTCCCTGAACCGCGCCATCAAGGCCGTCAAGCCGGGCCGCCAGGTCAACATCATCGGCCGCGTCATCGAGTCGTACGCCAAGCGCTTCGGCTACGGCGTGGTCCGCGACTTCACCGGCCACGGCATCAACACGTCCTTCCACTCCGGGTTGATCATCCCGCACTACGACAGCCCGCACGCGACGACGGTCATGCAGCCGGGCATGACCTTCACGATCGAGCCGATGCTGACGCTCGGGACGCACGAGTACGACATGTGGGACGACGGCTGGACCGTCGTGACGAAGGACCGCAAGCGCACCGCGCAGTTCGAGCACACGCTGGTGGTGACGGAGAGCGGGGCGGAGATCCTCACGCTGCCGTGAGCCCGCGGGGCGGGTAACGTTTTTGCCGACAGGGTGTCGGGAACCAGTTGACTTAGGTAAGCCTAACTCGGATGATCGGTACGGCCACACTGGTTCCCCGCCCTTCTCGGCACCCGGAGGTCCGCATGGACTCGGCGATCCCCCAGCCCACCGCACCGTCCCCCTCCCCGTCCTCCCCGTCCTCCCCGGCCTCGTCGTCCTCGTCGGTCCCGTCGCCGTTCTCGGCCGTCATCCGTACCGCCTCCCACGAGCAGCACACGGAGGCGGAGACCTCGACGTTCATGAGCGATCTGCTGGGCGGCCACCTCGGCGTGGAGGCGTACGCGCGGTACACCGAACAGCTCTGGTTCGTGTACCGGGCGCTCGAGGACGGCGTCGAGGCCCTGCGGGAGGACCCCGTCGCCGGGCCGTTCCTCAAGGCCGAGCTGGAGCGCGTCGCCGAGCTGGAGCGGGACCTCGCCCACCTGCGCGGCGCGGGGTGGCGCGAGCGGGCCACCCCGCTGCCCGCGACGGCCGCGTACGCGGCGCGGATCGAGGAGTGCGTGCGGACCTGGCCCGGCGGCTACGTCGCGCACCACTACACCCGCTACCTCGGCGACCTCTCCGGCGGGCAGATCATCCGGGGCCGGGCCGAGAAGGCGTGGGGCTTCGCGCGCAAGGGGGACGGCGTGCGGTTCTACGTCTTCAAGGGGATCGCCAACCCGGCGGCGTTCAAGCGGAGTTACCGGGAGCTCCTCGACCGCCTGGACGTGGTGGTCCCCGACGAACTGGAGCGGCACCGGATCGTGGACGAGTGCAAGCGCGCGTTCGCCCTGAACACGGCCGTCTTCCGCGCCCTGGGCGAGGAGTTCCCCCGGGCCGCCTAGGACCGGCCGCCCCGGGCCGGGCCCCCGTTCACAGGGCCGGATGCCCGGGCAGGGCCACGCGGCCGCCCACCTCGATGAGCCCGCCCGGCCCGGGCGCCGTGAGGATCTGCGAACCGCGGCCCTGCGTGATGTTGAGGGCGCGGCCCAACTGGTGGGTGAGGAGCAGGGCCGCCGCCCCCGTGGCCTCGTCCTCGGCGACGCCGTCGTTCCGCCCGGGGAAGCCGCGCGCCCGCACCCGCCCGGCCGCCTCGTCCTCCCACGCCCAGGCGTAGACCCACTCCCCGGCGGGCGGCACCGCGAGCGCCTCCACCTCGGCCGCGGAGGCGTACGCGCGCAGCGTCCGCGCCGGGGCCCACCGCGCCCGCGCGGCGATCCAGGTGAACTCCCCGTCGTGGCGCGCCGCGACGACCCCTGCCGGGGTGACGAGCTCCGGCAGGTCCAGGAGCCACGCGGCGCCGACGCACGGGTGCCCGGCGAAGGGCAGCCGCGTGGTGGGGGTGTAGATGTCGATGTGCCCGCGCTCGGGGTCGTCGACGAACACCGTCTCGCTGAAGCCGAGTTTCCCGGCGAGGGCCTGCCGGGCCGCGCGGCCGGGCACGCGGCCGCCGTCGCGGACGACGCCGAGCTCGTTGCCGTACCGCCCGTCGGGCCCGCGGAAGACCCGCAGGACGTCGACCCCTTGGTGCACGTCGGGGACGCCGGGGGCCTCGGGAACGCCGGGGCCGCCGGAGGTGCCGGGGACATCAGGTGCGCGTTCGGTCACGCGGGCATTCAAGCACCTGGCGCCGCGTGGACCCGCGGCGCCAGGTGGGGAGTAAGGGGTGTCACACCCGGGCCGCGTGGCCCGGGCCCCACCGCCGCGCCGCGTACACGGCGCCCGCGCCCGTCGCGACGACCGCGCCCGCGACCCCGAGCAGCGCGCCCGAGGGCGCCCCGGTACCGGTCCGCGCCAGGGACCCGGCGCCGCCGCCCACGGACCCCGCCGGAGCGGTGCCGCCGGTGGTTCCGCCGGTGCCGGTCGACGCCGCACCGGCGCCGCCGGAGCCCGCGTCGTCCGGGGCGGACGCGGTGCGCGCCCCCGCGGACAGCTTGAGCTCGACCGTCACCGGGTCGATCCGGTCGCCCGCGCGGTAGGGGGAGCCCATGGTGTCGTTGGCGAACTGCTCGGCACCGGCCGCCGTGAACTTCGCGGGCACCTTGCTCAGCAGCACCACGTCGTTCTTCGCCGCGTACGACACCCGGGAGAGGTCGAGCGTCGCGAACTTCACGTCGCCCGCGGTCCGGCCCTGCGCCTTGACGTCGGCGTACAGCGTGCCCTTGGCGCCCCTGGCCTTGATCCTGAGGTCGCTGAAGGTCATGTCGATGCCGTGCGCCCGGTACCGGAACCGCACGCTGCCGCCGAAGGAGGCGTCCACCGTCTTCGCGCGCGCGTTCCACGTGGCCTTGGCGTACGGGAAGACGTAGCCGTTGGCCTTCTTCTTGGCGCCGCCGGCCGTGGTGACCGTGCCCCCGGCGGCGATGTACCGGCGGAAGCTCTCCTTCAGGCCCCAGGACAGGGTGCCGCCGACGACCTTCTTCGGCCTGGCCGGTGCCGTGGTCGGCCCGGCCGTCGGGGTGGGCTTCGCGGTCGGGGTCTTGGTGGGGCGCGGCTTCGCCGGGGTGCTCGGCGACGGCTTCGGGTCGGGGTCGGGGACGGGCGCGCCGGGCTTCACGGTGAGGGTGGCCGGGTCGAGCACCTCGCCCTCCTGGTACATGCCGTCGAAGGCCTTCGCCCCGGCGGCGGTCAGCTTCGCCGGGATGTCCTTGAGTACGGTCGTGCCGCCCTCGCCCTGGCCGGGGCGGACGCCGGTCAGGTCGAGCGTGGCGAGGTCGATGTCGTTCTGCCGGGCGCCGTTGAGCGCCACGTCCGCCTGGATGGCCCCGGTCGTGCCGCGGGTGCGCACCTTCACGTCCGCGAGGGTGATGTCGAAGCGGTGCGCGGTGGAGGTGAAGCGGACACCGCCCTGGAAGGCGGCCGTCAGGGCGTGGCTGCCGAGGTCGTACGTGCCCTTGGCGCCGCCGAAGGTGAACGCGCCGTTGCCCGGGGCCTGCGTGGCACCGCCGCTGGTGGTGATCTCACCCGCGGCCACCCTCTTCACGTACGTGCGGAACGACTTCTTCAGCCCCCAGTCCAGGGTGCCGCCCGCGAGGCTGAACACGGTCGGCGCCTGCGGGGCGCGGGCGGCGGGCTCGTCGGCCGCGGACTTGTGGGCCGCGGGCTTCTCGCGTGCGGACTTGTCGGCCGCGGACGTGTCGGGGGTCGCTCCGGCGGTGGGCTCATCGGCCGCGAACGCGGGCAGCGCGAGGGCGCTCGCGCCGAGCGTGGCGGCCGTCGCTATGGCGGCGGCGCGGATGAGGGGGCGGCGGATGGCTGCCATGGTCGGTCTTCTCCTCGGGGGACGGAGGGATGGGGTGGGGGTGGGGGTGGGGGCGCGAGTACGAGTGCGGGTGCGGATGCGGGTGCAGGAGTACGGGTGCGGGTGCGGGTGCGCGAGGGTGTGCGGGGCGGAGGCGCGGGCCGCGGGCGTCGCCGGGCGGAGACAGCCCCGTCCCGCGCGGCCGCCCCCGCGAGGGGGCCGCTACTCCCGTGGCGGAGCCGGAGCCCCGTCGCCGGGCTCAGCCACCCCGCCCGCCACAGCCGCCCCGTCAACGCCAGCCCCGGCCCCGGCCCCGGCGTCGGCCCGGCCCGCGCCCCGGCGCCGCGTGACGCCGAAGCCGAGCGCGCCCGCCACCAGCAGGGCGGCGACGGCCGTGAGCGTGATCGGGAGGGCGGGTGACGCGTCGTCGGCGGAGGCCTCCCCGGCGGCGGCCTCCTCCGACCGCGGCTGCCCGGCCTTGTCGGGCGCGGCCTGCCCGGATCCGGCCCGCGCGGACGAGCCGAGGTCCGGCAGCGCGGGCAGCTCCGCCTTCTCGTCGACGGCGACGGCCAGCGAGACGGGGTCCATCGCGGTGCCCGCCTTGTAAAGGGAGCCGAAGGCCCTGGACCCGTCGGCGGTGAGCTTCGCGGGCGCCTCGGTGACGGCGATCAGGCCGTCGCGGGGCGTGAGCCGGGCGAGTGCCGGGCCGGTGAAGGTGACGAGCGGGGCCTTCTTCCGCGTGAAGTCCGCGCTGGTGACGTCGGCGTAGAGGGTGCCCTTGCCGTCCTTCACGCCGACGGCGACCCGGTCGATGCGGAGGTCGAGCCCGTGGCGGCCGGTGAAGCGGACGGCTCCGGCGAAGCGCGCGTCGAGGGTGCGCCTCTTCGTGTCGTACGTGCCCTCGCCGCGCGGGAAGCGGAAGAGCGCGCCGCCGTCCTGGGCGCCGCCGGACAGCGTCCACCCGCCCTTGGCGAGGGAGCCGGAGTCGTACTCGCGGAACGTGCGGCGCACGCCCCAGTCGACGACGGCGGCGTCCTCGAAGCGCCCGGCCGCCCCGGTCCGCCGCCCCTCGGTGCCGTCGGTGCCGTCGCGCTTCTCCCCCGCGGACTTCCCGGGGTTCCCGGGCTTCCCGGACGGCTCGGCGCGCGGCTCCGTGGCGGCGCGGGCCGCGAGGTCCGTCGACAGGCTCACCGGGTCGAGCTTCGTGCCGGCCGGGTAGTAGCCCGCGAAGGCCTCGGCGCCGCGCGCGGTGAGCGTGGCGGGGACGTTCGTCAGGGCGATCGGTCCCGTGCCGCCCTTCATGGCGATGCCGGACAGGTCGAGCGAGGCGAGCGGCACCTGCCGGGCCGAGGTGAGCTTCCCGGTGGCCTTCTCCTTGCTGACCATGTCGGCGTAGAGCGTGCCGGAACCGCCGGAGACGGCGACCGTGGGCCGGCTGACCGTCAGGTCGAGCTGGTACGCCGAGCCCTTCTTGTGCCCGGTGAAGTGGACCCCGCCCGAGAAGGCGGCGCGGAAGGCGCCGCTCTCCGGGTCGTAGGAGCCCGTCGCCGAGTGGAAGCGGAACTGGCTGCCGCCGACGGTCGCGGCGCCGCCCTGCAGGCTCCAACTGCCGCGCGCCACCGGCCCGGTGACATAGCTCTGGAAGGAGGACCTGATGCCCCAGTCGAGCCTGCCGCCCTGGACGTCCCGGGCGTCGGCGCGGGCCGCGGCCGCCGGGAGCAGGGCCCCGGCGACTCCGGCGAGGGCGGCGACGACGGCCAGGAGACCGCGTGCGCCGGTTCCGGCGCGGGCGCCGCGGTGGCGCGGACGCGACGGTCTGGACGACGGCATGGGGATCCTCCAGTGCTGGCGGGCTAGATCCTTAGGTAAGGCTAACCTAAACTACCCTTGCCTCAGGGGGAACCACGGCAACCACACGACAGGACGGTGGACTTCGGTGCGCAGCCCGCGCAGACCGCGCTCACTCCGGACGGCCGGCACTTCGGCGGCCCTGCTCGCCCTCACCCTCGCCCTCACCCTCACCGGGTGCGGAACCTCCGGTGACGGGGGTTCAGGGAACGCCGGGCCACGGGCGGAAGGCGTCCGCGCCGACCGTGTCGAACCCCTCGCGGACCGGCCGCCGACGGCGCGGCTCCCGGTGACCGTGGACTCCGCCGACGGCAGGAGGGTCACGGTCGAGGACACGCGCCGCGTGGTGCCGCTCAGCGGCGGCCTGAACGAGATCGTGTTCACCCTCGGCCTCGGCGGGCGCGTGGTGGCGCGCGACATCACCGCCACCTTCGACCAGGCCAGGCACCTGCCGGTGGTGACCCGCGCGCACGACGTGTCGGCGGAGAGCGTGCTCTCGCTGAAGCCGGGCGTCGTCCTCGCCGAGACCACCACAGGCCCCGCCGAGGCCCTCGACCAGATCCGCGACGCGGGCGTCCCCGTCGTCGTCCTCGCCCCGGCCAAGGGCCTGAAAGACGTCGGCCCGCGCATCGAAGCCGTCGCCGAGGCCCTCGGCGTACCGAAGGCGGGCCGGGCCCTGACGGCCCGTACGGAACAGCGGATCGCCACGGTGCGCGCGTCCGCGCCGAGCCGGGGGAAGAAGCCGCGCGTGGCCTTCCTCTATCTGCGCGGCTCGGCCTCCGTCTACCTGCTCGGCGGCCGGGACTCCGGCGCGAGCTCGCTCCTGGAGGCGGCGGGCGCCGTCGACGCGGGCGAGGCGTCCGGCCTGCGCAAGGACTTCACGCCCCTCACCAGCGAGGCCCTCGCGAAGGCCGCGCCCGACGCGATCCTGGTGATGTCCAAGGGGCTCGACTCCGTCGGCGGTGTCGACGGCCTGGTGAAGATCCCGGGCGTCGCCGAGACGCCCGCGGGCATGGACCGCCGCGTGGTGTCCGTGGAGGACGGGGTCCTGCTGAACTACGGCCCGCGCACCGACCGGGTGCTCGCCTCGCTCGTCGAGCAGCTCCACGGGAAGGACGCCAGGTGACGGTCGCCGCCGGGCCCGTCGATGCGGCTCCCCCGCAGGACACGGCCGGGGCGCCGCGCGGACGCCGCCGGGCCCCCGTGCTCCTCGCCGCCGCCCTCGCCGCCGCGCTCGCCGTCCTGTGCCTGCTGTCCGCGGGCCTCGGCGCGTACGACATCCCGCTCGGCGACGTCCTGGCCTCCGTCCGGCACCGCGTGGGCCTCGGCGGGCACGCCCTCGACCGGGTGCCGGAGAGCGTGCTGTGGAACGTGCGGCTGCCGCGGGTGGTGCTCGCGCTGCTGGTGGGCGCCGCGCTGGGGTGCGCGGGCGCGCTGACGCAGGGCGTGTTCGGCAACCCGCTCGCCGAACCGGGTGTCATCGGCGTCTCCTCCGGCGCGGCCGTGGGCGCGGTCGCCTCGATCGCGCTCGGCCTGACCTTCCTCGGCACCTGGACGGTCACCGTCTTCGCCTTCGTGGCCGGTCTGGTGACGGTGCTGCTCGTGTACGTCCTGTCCCGCGAGGGCGGCCGTACGGACGTGGTGACGCTGATCCTGACCGGCATCGCCGTGAACGCCTTCGCGGGCGCGCTGATCGGCCTGTTCCTGTTCTTCGCCGACACCGCGCAGGTCTCGCAGATCACGTTCTGGCAGCTCGGTTCGCTCGCCCAGGCCACCTGGCCGAAGGTGCTCGCCGTGCTGCCGTGCGCGGCGGCCGGGCTGCTCCTCGCGCCGCTGTCCGCGCGGAAGCTGGACCTGCTGGCGCTCGGCGAGCGGCCCGCGCGCCACCTGGGCGTGGACGTGGAGCGGCTGCGGATGGTCCTGGTGCTCGTGGTGGCGCTGCTCACGGCCGCCGCCGTGGCGGTGGCCGGGGTCATCACGTTCGTGGGGCTGCTCGTGCCGCACCTGCTGCGGATGGCGGCCGGGCCCGGGCACCGCTTCCTGGTGCCGGGCAGCGCGCTCGGCGGGGCCGTGGTGCTCGTCGGCGCCGACCTCGCGGCCCGGACCGTGGCCGCGCCCGCCGAGCTGCCGCTGGGCGTGCTCACCGCGCTGCTCGGCAGCCCGTTCTTCTTCTGGCTGCTGCGCAGGACCCGCCGCGGGCAAGGGGGTTGGGCATGACCACCGTGATCGGCCGGGCGGGCAGGCGGCTGTTCGGGGCCCGGGAGCGCGCGCTGCCCGAGCCGGCCGCGCCGGGCGACGTCCTCGCCGAGGCCGCCGGCGTTCGGCTCGACCTCGGCGGCGGCGCTGCCCTCCGGGGCGCCTCGGTGGCCGCTCGCGCGGGCGAGGTCCTCGCCCTCGTCGGCCCGAACGGCGCGGGCAAGTCCACGCTGCTGGCCGCGCTCGCCGCCGACCTGCCCGTCGCCTCCGGTGCCGTACGGATCTGCGGCCGGGCCGCCGGTGACTGGTCCGCGGCCGACCTCGCGCTGCGCCGGGCCGTGCTGCCGCAGGCGGCGACGCTGTCGTTCCCCTTCCCCGTCGAGGACGTGGTCCGGATGGGGCGCGCGCCCTGGGCCGGGACGCGCCGCGAGGAGGACGACGACGCGGCCGTCCGCGCGGCGATGGCGGCCACGGAGACCGGCGCGTTCGCCCGGCGGCCGTTCTCCGCGCTCAGCGGCGGCGAGCGGGCCCGGGTCGCGCTGGCCCGCGTCCTCGCCCAGCGGACGCCGCTGCTGCTGCTCGACGAGCCGACGGCCGCGCTCGACCTGCGCCACCAGGAGCTGGTCCTCGGGATCTGCCGGGAGCGGGCCGCCGCGGGCGTGGCCGTGGTCGTCGTCCTGCACGACCTGGGGCTCGCGGCGGCGTACGCGGACCGGGCGGTGGTGCTGTGCGCGGGCCGGGTGGCGGCGGACGGCGCGCCCGGCGACGTCTTCGAGGAGACCCTGCTCTCCGACGTGTACCAGCAGCCCGTCGAGGTGTTCCCGCACCCCCGCACGGGGGCCACGCTGGTCGCGCCCCGGCGCTCCGCCTAGATTCACCTCGTGCGCGCGTTCGACGCCGGGCCGCACGGTCCGGCTCCCGGCGGCGCTGTTCACGGGGGAGGCACGGGGCGATGTGGGGGACGTACGTGACCGGGCTGCGCGGCGGGCTCGAAGCGGCGGTGGCCGTGGGCCTGCTGCTCGCGTACGCGGCGGTGGCCCGGCGGCGGGACGCGCGCGGCCCGGTGGCCGCGGGGGCCGGGGCCGCGGGGGCGCTCTGCCTCGGCTTCGGCTGCGCGTTCACCTTCGGCTCGCGGGAGTTGACGTACCTCGCCCACGAGACCCTGGGCGGCGTCCTGTCGGTGCTCGCGGCCGGGGCGCTGACGTGGCTGGTGGTGCGGGCGCGGCGGGACGCGGCGCCGTGGGCCGCGGCGGCCTTCCTGGGCGTGGCCCGCGAGGGCCTGGTGACCTCCGAGTCCCTGTGGGAGTCGGTGCGGGCGGCACGCGAGGGCACGGGCGCGCCGTCGGCGGGGCTGCTGCTCGGCCTGTTGACCGCGGCGGTGCTCGCGGCGCTGCTCGCCCGCGGGGCGGCCCGCCTGCCCGGGGCCTGGGCGGGGGTGCCGCTCGCCCTGGTGGCGGCGGGCGGCCTGGCCTCCGGGGTGCGCCACCTCCAGGAGGCGGGGCGCGTCGGGGGCCTGGAAACCCGGGCGTTCGACGTGGTGGCCGCGGTCCCGCCGGACAGTTGGTACGGGGCGCTGCTGCAGGGCGTCTGCGGCTTCCAGCCGGGCCCGACGGCGCTCCAGGCGGCGGTGTGGGCGCTGTACCTGGTGCCGGTGCTCGTGCTGGCGCGCTCCCGCATGCTCGCGCCGGACGGGCCACCGGTAGGGTTCGGGCCCGGTAAGGGGTAGGTGAAGGGGTCCCATGATCAGGGTTCGCAGGCTCAGGCGGCTCGGCACCTCGGCGGCAGCGGTGGCCGCCCTGTCGGTGACGGCGAGCGGGTGCGTGACGGTGCACGGCGAGCGGGAGGTCGTCCCCGCGGCGACGAAGCCCGAGGCCGCCCGCGCCGTCAAGGACTTCCTGCGCGCCTACAACGCGGCCGACAAGGCGTACGACCCCGCCCTGGACGCGGCCCGCGTGACCGGTCCGCTCGGGGCCATCAACCAGGCGGGTCTGAAGGCCCGGCAGGCCCAGCACCCGGGCGGCAACCCCCGGCACGTGCCGCTGGCGTTCACGGACGTGCGGTACTCCATCCCCAAGAAGGCGGGCTGGCCCCGGTTCTTCGTCGTGGACGCGCTCGGCAACCGCAAGCCGCACGGCTACCGCTGGCTGATGGTCTTCACCCGCGGCGGCAACGACCAGCCGTGGGAGGCCGCGTACCTGAACCTGGTGCTGCCGGAGCGGATCCCCGCCCTGAAGAAGGACGAGGACGGGTACGCGGAGCCGGTCGCCGCCGGCAGGGCCGGGCTCGCGGTGGCGCCCCGGCGGCTCGGCAAGGAGTACACGGCGTATCTGCGGTCGGGCGGCGACACGTTCGCGCCGGGCCCGCACACCTCGCAGTGGAAGGCGGCCCGTGACCGGAACAAGAAGCGGCTCGGCCTGGCCGTGCAGTACCTGGACCAGCCGCAGAACACCGGCGCGTTCGCGCCCGTGGGGCTGCGCACCCGTGACGGCGGCGCGCTCGTCTTCTTCTCCACCCACCACTACGAGAAGCAGACCGCGTCCAAGGGCCTCACGGTGCCCGTGCAGCCGGACGTCAAGGCCCTGATGAAGGGCGAGGCGAAGCAGTCGGTCACGCTGGAGCGCGTCTCGAACCAGGTCTCCCTGACCCCCGAGGGGTCGGGCGAGGTGAAGATACTCAGCCGCATGCAGGGCCTGGTGGGCGCGACGGGCGAGTAGGCGCACGGACCCGGGAGCGCCGGGGGCTCAGCCCCGCAGCGGCCAGGCCGCGACGTCCTCCCGGGGCTCCCCCGCGTACCGCGCGCACTCGTCCGTGAGGATCTCCAGGAGCGTCAGCGGGTCGGGCAGCGGGAACTCCGGCCCCCGCACCCAGCGGACCCCGAGGTCACCCGGCAGCCGCGCCGGCGGTACGAGCACGTAGGACCCGCGGCAGTGCCAGCGCAGCCCCGGGTGCTCGTCCATCGTCTCGGGGTGGCAGTCCAGCTCGCACGGCCACCACTCGTCCTCGTCCTCCGGCGTGCCCCGCGTCGCCGTGAAGAAGAGCATCCGGCCCTGGTCGTGCGCCCCGTCGGACTCGGCGACGGGCCCCACCTCGACGCCCTGGGCGAGCAGCCGCTCCAGCGCGGCGCGCCCGGCCTCCAGGGGCACGTCGAGGACGTCGTGCACCATGCCGGTGGCGGTGATGAAGTTGGCCTGCGGCTGGTGCCGGGCCCAGCGCTCGATCTGCGCGCGGTCCGTCGTGGACTGCGTCTGCCAGGCGAAGGAGACGGGGTGGCGGGCGGGCGTGGGACAGCCGATGCGGTCGCAGGAGCAGCGGTACCCGGCCGGGTGCGCGGCGGGGGCGAGCGGCAGTCCCGCGGCGGCGACGGCGAGCAGCAGGTCCTCACGGCGCGCGCCCTCGGCCTCACCGTCCGCGTCCGCGCGGGAGCGCCGGCGAAGCCACTGGGAGATCCTGCTCTGCGCGCCGGACGTCCGGCCGAACTCTGCGCCCATCTATCCCCTCACCTCGCCGTCGTGCGGAACAGCATGACCTATGGTCGCACCATCCTGCTCCTCGGGGGGCCGTAGCCCACATCCGGGGTAGCTGGGGTGATGCAAGGCGGTGGGTGACATACCGCGTCAATACGGGCGAAGAGCCGTTTTCCACTCCTACGGTGGTCGCCATGGTCACACGGACTGTGCTGTCAGGCGTCACCGCCCTGGCCCTCACCGGGCCCTCCGCGTTCCTGGCCCCGCTGGAGTGGGGCGGCGGCCCGCTCACCGTGGACGCGCTGCCGCCGCTCGTCTACACCGCCCACCGCGGCGGCGCCCTGGAGGTGCCGGAGAACAGCATGTCGGGCCTGGTCGCGGCGGTCGAGCGGGGCACGGCGCAGGTCATCGACGCCGATACGCGGATGCTGCGCGACGGCACGCTGGTGGTGATGCACGACGCGACCCTGGACCGCACGACGTACGCCCGGGGCCCGGTCCGCGCGCTGACCGCCCGGGACTGGGAGCGCGTACGGCTGCGGCCGCCCGCGCACGTGCCCGGGCGGTGGCGTGAGGAGCGGCCGCCGACGGTGGCGGAGGTCCTGGACCGGTTCGGCGGGCGGGTCATGCTGATGCTGGAGGCGAAGGACCCGCGGAGCCTGTCCCGGCTGAGCGACATGATCCACGCGCGCGGCCTGGCCCGGTCGGTGTTCGTGAACTCCAACCGGCCGTGGGTGGCCCGGCGCGCGCACCGGCTCGGGCTGCTCGCGCAGCTCTGGCGGTCGAGCAGCCAGCTCCGCACGGACCGCCCGGAGCGCTGGGCGCCGTTCGTCGACGTCCTGGACGTGGACTACAAGGCGCGCGACGAGGACCTGCGGCGGGCGGTCAACTCCGGCATCCCGCGCGTGTGGGCGCACACGGTGACCACCCCGGCGCAGCGCGACCGGGTGCTCCGGCTCGGCTGCGACGGGGTCATCACGGACGCGCCCGGGCTGCTGTCCCGGACGCCGGTCGCGGGCGGGGCGAAGGCGGAGCGGCGCCCGCCGGGAAGGGCCGCCGCGGCGGGGGCCGCGCCGCCGGGTGAGCGCGCCGGGCGGCGTCCGCTCAGCGGGGCGTGATCCCGTACAGGGCGTACTCGACGAGCCGGTCGGCGTAGGCGTGGCTGAGCGGGCCGGTGCGCTGCATCCAGCGCTGGGCGAGCGGGCCGGTCCACAGTTCGAGGGCGATGCGCACGTCGACGTGGGGGGCGACCTCGCCGCGCTCCTGGCCGGCGCGCAGCCGCCGCACGTAGTGCTGGAGCTGCGGTTCGAGGAGCTTCTCGACGAAGTCGGCGCCGAGCTGCTCGTTGACGACCCCCTCGGCGGCGAGCGCGCGGGCCGGGGCGTCGAACTTGGGGTCCGTCATCTCGTCGACGGTGGCGCGCAGCACGTACTTGAGGTCGGCCTCCAGGTCACCGGTGTCCGGGATGTCCTGCGCGGGCTCGGCGAGGCCGGCCTTCTCGCTGAGCTGGGCGTTGGCCTGCTCGGCGAGGTCGAGGAAGGCGTCGAGCAGCACGGCGCCCTTGGAGGGCCACCAGCGGTAGATGGTCTGCTTGCCGACGCCGGCGCGGGCGGCGATGGCCTCGATGGTCATCTTGCCGTAGCCGACCTCGCCGACGAGTTCGAGAGCGGCGTCGTAGATCGCGCGGCGCGAACGCTCGCTGCGGCGCGTGGAGTCAGGTGCGGTCTTCTGGGCCATGCCGTCGAATGTAGCAGCGCCACGAGACGCCGCGTCTCACCATGCCCCGCGCGCCTCGGAAATGACTGGACTAGACGATACGTCTCGGCTATCTTCGATGTACGACGAGACGCCCCGTCTCGTCGGTGACGCCCCTACGATCACGGAGGTACCACCATGGCGCGAGGCGGATCCGGCATGCTCGGCGTCGGCGGCACGCGCAGCAACCTGTCGCGCAAGGCACTGCGCGGCGGCAGCGGCGCGGGGCGCCCCGGCGGCGGGCTCAGCCCCCAGGCGCAGAAGCGCGAACTGCTGCGCAGACTCCAGGAGAACCGGGCGGCGGGCGGCGGGTCGTGAGCCCCGGACGTCCCCGCCCGGGCGGGCAATCGTCCGCCGGAACGTTCGATTCGTGAGCAATTCTCCGCCCACACCGCAGTTGGACAGCGACAGAACACTGCGCGAAGGCTCCTCAGACCTCACCATGGGCAGCAACAGCCCCTGCGGTTCGTGAGGAGCCTTCGTTGGATCACGTCGCCCGGCGCGCCACACCCCGGCGCTACCTGATGTGCC
Source organism: Streptomyces longispororuber (assembly GCF_014656095.1). Lineage (GTDB taxonomy): Bacteria > Actinomycetota > Actinomycetes > Streptomycetales > Streptomycetaceae > Streptomyces > Streptomyces longispororuber. The sequence continues at coordinate 41,884 of NZ_BNBT01000036.1, read as the reverse complement.
CACCCGTGCACTTCAAGGTCACGTACTCCATCAATCCGTGGATGGACCCCGCCAAGCCCGTGGACGTCCCGCTGGCCGTCGCCCAGTGGGAAGACCTGCGCGACCGCTACCGCTCGCTCGGCCATACCGTCGAGGAGCTCGAACCCCGCCCCGACCTGCCGGACATGGTCTTCGCGGCCAACGGCGCCACCGTGGTCGACGGCCGGGTCCTCGGCGCGAGCTTCGCCTACCCCGAGCGGCAGCCGGAGGCCGCGGCGCACCTGGAGTGGTTCCGCGCCCACGGCTTCCGCCACGTCCACGAGCCGACCCACATCAACGAGGGCGAGGGGGACTTCGCCGTCACGTCGTCGTACGTCCTCGCGGGCCGCGGCTTCCGCGCCAGCCCGCTGTCGCACGGCGAGGCCCAGGAGGTCTTCGGCCGCCCCGTCATCGGCCTCGACCTCGTCGACCCGCGCTACTACCACCTGGACACCGCCCTCGCGGTCCTGGACGACGCGACGGACGACGTCATGTACTACCCGGGCGCGTTCTCGCCCGGCAGCCAGGCCGTGCTGCGGCGGCTGTTCCCCGACGCGCTGATCGCCGAGGAGCCGGACGCGGTGGCGCTCGGCCTGAACGCGGTCTCCGACGGCCTGCACGTGCTGCTCCCGCAGGCCGCCGTCGGTCTCTTCCAGCCGCTGCGCGACCGCGGCTACGAGCCGATCGGCATGGACCTGAGCGAGCTGCTCAAGGGCGGCGGCAGCGTCAAGTGCTGCACGCAGGAGCTGCGGCAGCACTGACCTTGCCCGCGCGGGCGGCCCCCGGCCGCCCGCCTCCCCCTCGCCCGGCCGGCGCGGCGGCGCCCTCAGGACCCCAGGTCCGCCGGGCACAGGCGGCGCGGGCGGCCGTCGCCGCGCAGCCTGGCGTCCACACAGCCCCCGGGCAGGCCCCCGCGGGCCTTGCTGCCGAAGTTGGCCGTGACGGTCAGGACGCCGTCGCCGAAGACCGTGCGCTGCAGGGTCCGGTCGGCGGTCAGCCACCGGAAGGACGTGAGGCGCTCGGTGCCCGCGGCCCGGTGCAGCGGCGCGAAGTACCGCTGGAGCGCCGCGAGTTCCCGCCCCTGCCGCGCGCTCTCCGTACCGTCCAGGACGTAGTTCAGGGGCCGGTTGGAGAGCATCGCGAGCAGCGCGCGGCGGGTCTTCTCGGCGGGCAGCTTCCCGTACGACAGCTCCCAGCGCTCGACGCTGACGGTGGAGCCGTGCAGGGCTGTCCCGTACAACGGGACGCGGTAGCGCGGGTCGTACATCGCCGTGGCGAGCGCGGCCGGGAGCCGGACCGGCGTGAAGAAGGCCTTCGGGGCGCCCTCCGGGTAGTAGCCGCCCCATTCCTCCCGGTTCTTCTCCAGTGCCCACAGGCCGTCGGCGGCCGGGGTCGCGCTGCCGTGGTCGAAGGCGAGGACCCGGTTGGCCCACGCCTACGCGGTCTCGGAGCCGAGCACGAGGCCGGAGCCGGTGAGGCGGCGCATCCGGGCCAGGCGGTGGGCGCGGTCCTCGGCCTTGGTCATGGGGTGGCGCGGGGAGTGGTCGCGGAACAGCTCGCCGGTGGCGTCCACGTCCAGGAAGTAGCTGTCGGCGCCGTTGCGCACCATCGCACGGGTGCGGTCCGCCAAGTGGTGGCGCGCGGGCTCGGCGCGCTCGAACGCGGCGGAGCTCAGGTAGCAGCCCCGGCCGCCGAACCCGGTGCGGGGGCGGCCGTCGGCGTCGCGGACGCAGAAGTCCGGGTACACCCGGTCCGGCCACACGGACGTGGGGCTGTCGGCGCCCTTCGGGTCCTGCCCGTTGGCGAACGTGTCGTAAGGGCCGACGAGGTACCCGGCGGCCTTCGCCGCGGCGACGGCCCGCGCGTCCATGGGGCGCGGCCCGGCGTCGTACCCGAGCCACATCCGGTCGACGCCGAGCGCCCGCAGCCGCCGGACGCCCCCGGCGGTGCGGGCCTTCCCCCACACATAGGCGTGGAAGGCGCCGAGCAGCTTGCGGGCGGCCGGGGTCCTGCGGAACTTCTCGCGCAGGCTGCCGAGTTGCCCGCGCTCGGCGAGGTACGCGCGGTAGTCGGCGGCGGGCGCGACCGGGTTGCCGTCGGTCAGGGCGAGGGTGACGGTGTAGGCGCCGGTGCCGTCGGCGCGGCGGAAGTCGTGCCGGGCGGTGGCGCGCAGCCGCCCGCCCGCCGCGGTGAGGGCGAGGGAGGTGCCGAGGTCGGTCGGGGTCAGGTAGCTGACGCCGTACCGCCCGGCGGACCAGCCCCACAGCGGCAGCGTGAGGTCGCCGCCCACGTCGAGGTCCGTGCCCGCGAGGCGGCCCCCGCCGGTGACCCAGAACGGGTCGGCCACCGGAATGTCGAGCCCTTCCCCGCGCGGCAGTTGCAGGCTCGCCGACCGCGGCGCGCCCACCCCGGTGACGGGCCAGCGCAGTGAGGTGTCGCGGCGCGCGCCGAAGCTCAGCGAGAGCCGCCCGTGGTCGGCGCGGGCCGTGACGTCGAGCCCGCGCGCGGGGTAGCTCCAGCGCACGAGCCCGCCGGCCCCCCGGCGCACCGGCCCCGGCTTCCCGAGCGGCGTGGCCGCGGCGGCCGAGAGCAGCCGGTCGTGCCCGCCCCGGGTGCGGGCGCGCACGGCGAGCGTGGCGGTGTCGACGAGGGCGGTCCCCCCACGGACGGCGACCGCGACGGTGCCGCCGCGCGCCACCTCCGGCACGGCGGCCCGGGCGGTGGCCCCGCCGGCGAGGAGCACGAGGGCCAGGCCCAGGGCTGTGGTGGCGGTGGCTGTGGTTGTGGGTGCGGTTGTGGTCGGCATGGTGACGTGGATAGTCGCCGGCCCTAAGGGAGTTATAAGAGGAGGCAGTGGTTCCGCCCCGTCCGGCGCCCGGGGGCGAGGTGCGAAGTGTCCGGCCCGCCTTCCGGCCGCCACCTCCTCGGAAGATTCACAGCATGGTCTAGACCAAGAGGGGTACGCTTCCCTCGCCACGCATGACGACCCCACTCCCATGCGTGACATCGCTTGTCATGTGCATGCTTGTCCGTTTCGTACGGACAAGAACCCACCCCCACGGAGGAGTTGGCATGAAGAGCAAGAAGACGCTGGCCGTCGCCATCGGTGCGGGCATCGCCCCGCTCCTGGCCGTGACCCTGCCCGCCGGCAGCGCGAGCGCGCACGGCTACATCTCCTCGCCGCCCAGCCGGCAGGCCCAGTGCGCCTCCGGCGTCGTCTCGTGCGGCGCCATCAAGTACGAGCCGCAGAGCGTCGAGGGCCCCAAGGGCCTGACCAGTTGCAGCGGCGGCAACGCCGCGTTCGCCGAGCTCGACAACGACGCCAAGGGCTGGAAGGTCACCCCAGTCAGCAGGACGACCAGCTTCAACTGGCGGCTGACCGCCCGCCACGCCACCAGCACCTGGCAGTACTACGCGGGCGGCCGCAAGATCGCCGAGTTCAACGACGGCGGGGCGCGGCCCGGCGAGACCGTCACCCACCAGGTGAACTTCGGCAGCCTCACCGGCAAGCAGAAGGTTCTGGCCGTGTGGAACATCGCCGACACCCCGAACGCCTTCTACGCCTGCGTGGACGTCAACGTGCGCTGACCCGCCACCGCACCACAGCACCACCGTTCCACCGCACCACAGCACCACCGTTCCACCGCATCACAGCACCACCGCACCACCGCACCACCGTTCCACAGCACCACCGTTCGATGCGCACGACCCGGCTCCGCCGGTGCCCGGAGCGGGCGAGCACCGTCCGCTCCGGGCGCCCCCCGGCCCCCGGCCCCCACCGAGATGAGGTCCCATGAACCGCCACCCAGTCACCGCCCGCGCGGCCGCCGTGGCCCTGCTGGCCACCGGTCTCGCCGCAGGTCTCGCCGCAGGCCCTGCCGCCGCGGCTCCCGCCGCCTCCGGGGGCAAGGCTCGTGTCGGCGCCGACTGGGCGACGCAGTCCCTCACCTTCACCGCGGCCCCGGGGCAGGTCAACGACCTCCACGTGGTCCCGATGGATCAGGGCGACGGGGTCCGGCGCATCGGCTTCCGCGACGCGGTCCCGCTCCAGCCGGACGACCACTGCGCGTACCTGGAACCGGGCGACGAGACGTACGTCGTCTGCGAACTGCCCACCGACGGCGCCCGGCCGGACCGGATCGACGTCTTCCTCGGCGACGGCGACGACGAGATCGCCACCAGCGACGCCGGGGTCGCCACCGTCAGCGGCGGGCCCGGTGACGACACCCTGCACGCCCACACCGCCCACACGGTCCGGGGCGACGGGGGAGACGACATGGTCATGGGGCGCGTCGTCCTGGACGGCGGCGACGGCGCGGACCACCTGATGGGCGACGACGGCGACCAGCGGATGTGGGGCGGCCGGGGCGACGACATGGTCGAGGGGTACGGCGGCAAGGACCTCGTGCACGCGGGCTCCGGCCGCGACCACGTCATGGGCGGCGACGGCGACGACGGCCTCCTCGGCGGCTCCGGCGACGACATGCTGCACGGCGAGGGCGGCGACGACCTGATCGTCGGCGGCTCCGGCAAGGACACCGTCCAGGGCGGCCCGGGCCGGGACGTCGTCCTGCCGTAGGCCGGGCCCGGGACGCCCGCCCCGCAACCGGGGTGGAGCCGCGCTAGACCTCCGGCCAGGCATCGCCCCAGTCGGCGTCCCGCGCCTCCCGGTACAGGGCTCCGTGCCGCTTCGTCACCGTCGCCTTGCGCAGGGCCACGTCGGCGTCGCAGAGGTCGAGGAGGACCTGGCCCTTGCGGATCTGGGGCCTGCGGACGACGCGGCGGGCGGCGGGCGCGAGGCCATCGGCGGCGGGGCCGGGGTCGCGGACGGCGGCGACGTAGGAGAACTTCTCGTCCTCGTAGGCCAGGGAGCCGCCCTTGACCCGGCGGTGCAGCGAGGAGCGGCTGACCCGGGCGGAGAAGTGGCACCAGTCGGTGCCCGGCACGATCGGGCAGGTGTCGCTGTGCGGGCAGGGCGCGGCCACGCGGAACCCGGCGGCGACGAGCCGGTCGCGGGCCGCGATGACGCGGGCGTAGCCGTCGGGGGTGCCGGGCTCGACGACCACGACGGCGTCGGTGGCGGCGCGCGCGGCGACGTCCACGACCCGGGCCCGGTCGTCCTCGGTGAGCTCGCCGAGGACGTACGAGATGGTGACGAGGGCGGTGGGCGCCACGGTGAGCGAGGCGTCGATACGGGCCCGCTGCCACCGGGCGCCGGTCAGCCCGGGGTGGTGTGCGGCGAGCTCGCGGCCGAGGGCGAGCGCGGGTTCGGCCCAGTCGAGGACGGTGACGGGCCGCTCGCCCGGCCAGGTGGCGCCGACCGCCCAGGTGGCGGCGCCCGTGCCGCCGCCGATGTCGGTGTGCGCGGCCGGGGCCCAGCCCGCCGGGGCCGCGGCGGCGAACGCCCGCAGCGCGGCGTGGACGGCCTCGAACGTGGCGGGCATGCGGTAGGCCGCGTACGCGGCGACGTCGGCGCGGTCCCGCAGGATGGGGGCCCCGGTCGGGGTGTCGCCCCGGTAGTTCGCGATGAGCCGGTCCACGGCGGTGGCGGCGGCGCGGGGCGGCAGGTCCTCCAGGAGGCCGGTGAGGGCGGCGCGGAGGGTGTCTGCGGGGGAAGGGTGGTCGTGCACCTGGCGATTTTAGACGGCCGGGGGCCGGGCTCCGGCGGGGCGCCCCTTTCCCGGGGCCGGGGGATGCCACCCCTGGAGCCCGTTCTCCCGGCGCTCCGCGCCTCGTCCGCAAGCGCCGGACGGGCTGGGCTACCTCAGCGGACGGCGCGCGCCAGCATCGTGGCGGCCCGGGCGCGAGGTCCGTTGTCCGGCGGGCGCCGCCGCGGGTGCACCGTGTTGGCCAGCAGGATCAGGAACGTGTCCGTGGCGCGGTCGAGGACCAGGGACGTGCCGGTGAAGCCGGTGTGGCCGGCCGCCCCGCGTCCCGCGAGTTCGCCCATGAACCACTCCTGGTCGACGTTGAAGCCGAGGCCGGGCGGCCGGAGCATCAGGTCGACGTGGGCGGGGCCCAGGACCCGGGCGGAGCCGTAGGCGCCGCCGCACAGCAGGGCCCGGCAGAACACGGCCAGGTCCCGGGCCGTGGAGAAGATCCCGGCGTGGCCCGCCACGCCCCCGAGGGCCCACGCGTTCTCGTCGTGGACCTCGCCGCGCAGCATGCCCCGGTCGGCCTTCGCCCAGGGCCTGCGCTGGTCCTCGGTTGCGGCGGCGCCCGGCCGGGGCCCGAAGCCGGTGGCGGTCATGCCGAGCGGCCGGGTGATGCCGTCGCGGACGAGCGCGTCGAGGGGCCGCCGGGTGACGCGCTGGAGCACGTGCTGGAGCAGGAGCAGGTTCAGGTCGGAGTAGCGGTACGTGCCCGGCGGGCCGGACGGCGCCTCGGTGCGCAGCGCGCGCAGCCGCGCCGCCGCGTCCGGCAGGTCGTACAGCGGCAGCTCGGGGCGGAGGCCGGAGGTGTGGGTGAGGAGCTGGCGCACGGTGGTGCCGTGCGCGGCGGCGGCCGTGAACTCCGGGACGTACGCCGCGACCGGCCGGTCGAGCGCGAGGGTGCCGCGCTCCAGTTGCTGCACCGCCGCGACGGTCGTGAACAGCTTCGTCAGCGAGGCCAGGTCGAAGGGCGTGTCCACGGTCGTCGGCACGCGCCGCCCGGGCGGCAGCTCCACCCCGGCGTCGGCCCGCTCGTCGTACGCGGCGTACCGCACCGCCCAGCCCGCCGCCTCGGCCACGGCCACGACGGGGCCCCGGCCGACCAGGACCACGGCGCCCGCGCACCAGGGGCGGGGGCCGCGCGTCGCCTCCCGTACGCCGTCGACGAGGCCGGCCAGCGCGTCGGCGTCGAGTCCGGCGCGGTCGGGCGTGGCCGGACGCAGGGTCCGAGGTGGCGGCGTCAGCGGGGCGTCCCCTCCGACTCCGGCCCCGTTCGGGGCTCCGGTCGCGTTCCGGGTACCGGTCGCGTTCCGGCCACCGGTCCCGCTCCGGGTACCGGTCCTGCTCCGGGCTCCGCCTCCGTCCCCGACTCCGGTTCCGGTTCCGTTTCCGGTCCCGACTCCGTTCCCCTTTCGGGTCCGCTCTTCGTCACCTGCTGCTCGGTGCCGGTGTTCCGCTGCCACGGGCGGCACAGTCCCACGAAGCAGGCGAGGGCCGCCACCCCGCAGACGAGCTGGACGACGGCCATCGGCACGGCCGTGTCCTCGCCCGCGATGCCGACGAGCGGCGAGGCGACGGCGCCGATGAGGAAGGAGGAGGTGCCGAGCAGCGCGGAGGCGGAGCCCGCCGCGTGCCGGGTGCGCATCAGGGCGAGCGCGTTGGTGTTCGGCATGGCGAGGCCCATCGCCGACATCAGCACGAACAGCGCGACGGCGATCGGCGCGAGCCCGATGTCGTCGCCGAAGACCCCGCTGGTCATCAGCAGCAGCGCGGTCGCGGCGAGGGTGATCACGGCGAGGCCGAAGGCGAGGGCCTTGTCCAGGCTGACCCGGCCGACGAGCAGCTTGCCGTTGATCTGGCCGACGACGATCAGGCCGACGGAGTTCACGCCGAAGAGGAGGCTGAAGGTCTGCGGCGAGGCCCCGTAGATCTCCTGGATGACGAAGGGGGACGCGGAGATGTACGCGAACAGCGCGGCGAAGGCGAAGCCGCCCGCGACCATGTAGCCGGTGAAGACGCGGTCCGCGAGCAGCCCGCGCATGGTGCGCAGCGCCTCCGCGGTGCCGCCGTCGTGCCGGTCCCGCGGTGCCAGGGTCTCCGGCAGGCGCCGCCACACGAGCAGCGTCAGGGCGACGCCGACGACCGTCAGGACGACGAAGATGCCGCGCCAGTCCGTCACGCGCAGGACCTGGCCGCCGATGAGCGGCGCGACGACCGGGGCGACGCCGGAGATCAGCATCAGCGTGGAGAAGAACCGGGCCATCTCGACGCCGTCGTACAGGTCGCGCACCACGGCCCTGGCGATCACGATCGCGGCGGCGCCCGCGAGGCCCTGGAGCAGGCGGAAGGCGATGAGCAGCTCGACGGTGGGGGCGAGGGCGCAGATCGCGGTGGCGAGGATGTAGACGAGCAGGCCGGTGAGGAGGGGGCGGCGGCGGCCCCACTTGTCGCTCATGGGGCCGACCACGAGCTGGCCGAGGGCCATGCCGGTGAGGCAGGCGGTGAGGGTGAGCTGGACGGTGGCCGCGGGGGCGTGCAGCGCGTCGGTGACCTCCGGGAGGGCGGGGAGGTACATGTCCATGGAGAGCGGGGGCATGGCGGTGAGGCCGCCGAGGACGAGGGTGACGAGGGCTCCCGTCGCCACGTGCAGGGCCCCGCGGTTCGCGGGGCCCTTGGGGTCGGCTCCCCCCGTGCCGGTGTCCGCCTCTGTCGGTGTCCCGACCCCACGCTCGGCCATCGCGCCCCTCCCGGTAGTTGTCATGTCCCTCTATCGTCGCAGGCGCTGGGGGGTGCCTTCGCCGGGGGCGCCCCAGGCCCACCCCTTCCCCGAAACCGGTGGCTGCCGCCCCCGGCCCCCCGCCGCTCCCGTATGGGGCTCCGCCCCTCTCCCCCGTCATTGGCGCTCCGCGCCTCGTCCTCAAACGCCGGACGGGCTGAATTCCCCCCGACTCGCCGTCGTCGGCCGCCCGCCAGCCGACGACGGCGCCCGGCGGACCATCTCAGCCCGTCCGGCGCTTGAGGACGAGGCCGCCAGGCCGATGAAAGGGCGGGCGGGTGGGGGAACATCCGCCGCGAAGCGGTGGATCACCGGCACCCGACAACGGCGCCGCAAGCCGCCAGGCCGGGGCCGCGGCCCGGCCGCCGGGGCCGTGCGGGTGGGCGGGTGGGAGACACCCACAGCGGAGCGGCAGGACACGGACGGCCCGCGGGGCGGGGCGGGCCTGGCCGGCGGGGCCGCGCGGGTGGGCGGGTGGGCGGCATCCGCCGCGGAGCGGCGGGACAGGGCCCGGGCCCAGGAGGCTAGGCCGGGTGGAGGCCCGGCTCACCCGCGGCCGTACGGAAGGACGCCGCGACCCGCAGCGGAGCCCCGGGCGTCGTCACCGCCGCCACGGTCTTGAAGTCGGCCCGCGCCTCCTCCCGCCCGAGCCGCACGGTCACATAGCCCCGCCGCCCGTTGTAGAACTTCAGGTGCGGGTTGGCCCGCATGTAGGTGTCCCAGTTGGCGGGCTTCTCCGCCCCGTCCTTGCCGCTCGCGACGGACGTGGCCACGATCTCCGTACCGACGGTCCTGGAGGAGGGGTCGTCGAAGTCGGCCTTGATGTCGAAGGCGTACCCGACGTGGACGTCCCCGGTGAGGACCATGAGGTTGTCGACGCCGGCGGCCTTCGCCCCGGCGAGCACCCGGTTGCGGGAGGCCACGTAGCCGTCCCAGGCGTCCATGCTGACCTTGGCGACGGGGTTCAGGTCGAACTTCCGCTGCGAGAACGTGACCTGCTGCGGGACGACGTTCCACAGGGCGCGCGAGCGGCGCCAGCCGTCGATGAGCCACCGCTCCTGCGTGGCGCCGGTGATGGTCCGCTTCGGGTCGAGGGTCTCGGGCCCGGGCACGTGCGCCCCGTCGCCGTACGCCTGGTCGGAGCGGTACTGCCGGGTGTCGAGGATGTCGAACTGCGCGAGGCGCCCCCAGCCGAGGCGCCGGTAGAGCCGCATGTCGGGCCCCGAGGGGCGCTGCGGGCGGCGCAGCGGCTGGTTCTCCCAGTACGCCCGGTACGCGGAGGCGCGGCGCAGCAGGAACTCCTCCGGCGGCACGTCGTTCTCGGGGATGTCGTCCGCGTAGTTGTTCTCGGTCTCGTGGTCGTCCCAGGTGACGACGAAGGGGTGTGCGGCGTGGGCGGCGCGCAGGTCGGGGTCGGACTTGTAGAGCGCGTAGCGGCGCCGGTAGTCGTCGAGGGTGAGCGTCTCGCGGTTGAAGACGTCGGGCAGCACGCGGTCGGTGTACTTGCGGGCGCCGCCGGCGGAGTTCACGGCGTACTCGTAGAGGTAGTCGCCGAGGTGGAAGACGACGTCGACGTCGTCGTCGGCGAGGTGCTTGAGCGCGGTGAAGTAGCCGTCGTGGTACGCCTGGCAGGACACGGCGGCGAGGGTGAGGGAGCCGACGCGGCCGTACGCGGACGGGGCGGTGCGGGTGCGGCCGGTCCCGGAGGTCCACCGGCCGGTGCGGAAGCGGTAGTAGTAGACGCGGCCCTCGTCGAGGTGGTCGACCTGGACGTGCACGGCGTGGTTGAACTCGGGGTGGGCGACGGCGGTGCCGCGTCTGGCGACGCGGCGGAAGCGGGCGTCGTGGGCGAGTTCCCAGTGGACGGTCACGCGCCGGGCGGGCAGGCCGCCGTTCTCCTCGTACGGGCTGGGCGCGAGCCGGGTCCACAGCAGGACGGAGGTGGGCTGCGGGTCGCCGGAGGCGACACCGAGGGTGAACGGGTCGGCGGCGACACGGGCGGCGTCGAGCTCGGCGGCGCCGGCGACGCCCGCCGTGGGCAGGTTGGTGGCGAAGGCGAGCGCGGCGGCCGCGCCGGTCCCGGTCAGGAACCGGCGGCGGCCCAAGTGGCGTGCCGCGGCGCGCAGTTCCGGTGCGTGCTGTCCTGAAGCTGTCATGTGCCCCTCCCCGGACGATGGCTGTACGGTGCATTGGAGTGGCGGGGGACGACGTGGGACTGTCGCGTACACAACAGCCACATGGCGGGCAGATGATGTCCGTGTTGCGGACCCTCCCGTACGCTGCGGGCCCATGAACGCTGAGCGAACAGCATCTCCGCGGGACCCGGGGACAGCCCCGGAAGCGGGCCCGGGGACCCCCTCGGAGATCCCCCGGACGGCCCCGGAGGCGGCCGCGCGGGGCACCTTCGGGGAGGCGGCCGCGCGGGGCGCCACGAGGACGGCCGTGGTCACCGGCGCGGGCTCCGGGATCGGCCGGGCCGTCGCCCTCGAACTCTTGCGCGAGGGCTGGTCGGTGGCGCTCGCGGGACGCCGCGAGGAGCCCCTGCGCGAGACCGCGGAGCTGGCCGCGCGGCAAGCGGCCGAGCGAGCCGCGGAGCAGGCGGGGCCGGGCGGCGGACCTGGCGGTGGACCCAAGGGTGGACCTAACGGTGGGCCTGAGGGTGGACCTGGCGGGGGCGGCCCCGGCAGTGGACCTGCGGGCGGCCCCGCTGCCGGGGAGCGGACGCTCTGCGTGCGTACCGACGTCTCCGCGCCGGACGACGTCGCCGCCCTCTTCGCCGCCGTGCGCGAGCGGTTCGGGCCGCTCGGGCTGCTCTTCAACAACGCGGGCACGTTCGGCCCCGGTGGCGTCCCCGTCGAGGACCTGCCCTACGACGCCTGGCGCCACGTCGTCGACACGAACCTCAACGGCGCCTTCCTGTGCGCCCAGGCCGCGTTCCGGCAGATGAAGGAGCAGCAGCCGCAGGGCGGGCGGATCATCAACAACGGCTCCGTCTCGGCCCACGCCCCGCGCCCGCACTCCGTCGCGTACACCGCCACCAAGCACGCCCTCACGGGCCTGACCAAGTCGCTGTCCCTGGACGGGCGCCCGTACCGCATCGCCGTCGGGCAGATCGACATCGGCAACGCGGCGACCGACATGACCGCGCGGATGCGGTCCGGGGTCCTCCAGGCCGACGGCGAGACGGCGGTCGAGCCGGTCATGGACGTGGCGGACGTGGCCCGGACGGTGCGGCACATGGCGGAGCTGCCGCTGGAGGCGAACGTCCAGTTCGCGACGGTCCTCGCGACGACGATGCCTTACATCGGACGCGGCTGACCGCCTCCGGCCCCCTCTCTCGGCCGCTCCGTCTCCCTGACGAGCGCCCCGGCTCCCCCACGACCACTCCGGCGCACCATCTGCCGCACCGCGGAGCGCACTTGGGCCGGAGGCAGGGCCCGTGACCACCCGGCGTCGTACGGATGACGTACGGCGCCGGGGGCGAATTCCGGTCATGCGCCGGAGTCCCGCCCGGAGCCGGTGGCGCCCGGCTATGCTCAGCAGCTCTCCACACGAACTTCACACATGGAGCACATGTTGCGCATTCGTTCCGCGGCCACGGCCGTCCTCGCCGCCACCGCCGTCACGGCCCCGCTGCTCGCCGCCGCCCCGGCGTCCGCAGCGCCGCGCCACCAGGGTGGCCTGCACATCGGCTACGTCCAGTACGACAGCCCGGGCCGGGACAGCAGCTCCCGGACCTCGGTCAACGGTGAGTGGGTGAACATCCACAACAACGGCCGGAGCGCGATCCAGCTCAAGGGCTACAAGCTGAAGGACAACACCGGCTACACGTACACCTTCGGCAGCTACAGGATAGGCGCGGGCAAGACCGTGAAGGTCCGCACCGGCAAGGGCACCAACGCCTCCGGAGTGCGCTACTGGGGCCGCTCCTGGCACGTGTGGAACAACACCAGCGACAAGGCCCGCCTGATCAAGCCGAACGGCTCGCAGCTCGACTCGTGCGCGTGGACGACCCGCGACCGCGGCTCCAAGAACTGCCACTGAGCTGCCGCCCGCACGACGGCCGCACCACTGCTGTGTGACCGCCGTGCGGCCGCCGTACGACCGCCGCGCCGCCGGGAATGCCCCCGGCCGCGCGGCGGTTGTCGTCCGGCATGACCCACACCGCTGACCAGCACGCCACGCCGCCCGAGGTCCTGCGCTACACCGCGTTCGCCACCGACCCCGCGGGCGGCAACCCGGCGGGCGTCGTCCTCGACGCCACCGGGCTCGACGACGCGCGGATGCTCGCCGTCGCCGCCGACCTCGGCTACAGCGAGTCGGCGTTCCTCACGCCCGGCCCGGCCGGGACCGGCGAACGCGCCTACACCGTCCGGTACTTCAGCCCGAAGGCGGAGGTCCCCTTCTGCGGCCACGCCACGGTGGCGACGGCGGTCGCGCTGGCCGAGCGCGACGGGCCCGGCGACCTGGTGTTCACCACCCCGGCCGGGACCGTCCCGGTGACCGTCACCAAGGCCGACGGCGCGCTGCGCGCCACCCTGACCAGCGTGGAGCCGTACGTGGCCGAGGCCGAGGCCGCCGACGTCACCGAAGCCCTGGCCGCCCTCGACTGGGCGGCGGCCGACCTCGACGCGGCGCTGCCGCCGCGCGTCGCCTTCGCGGGCGCCCGCCACCTCGTCCTCGCGGCGGCGACCCGCGCCCGGCTCGCCGACCTGTCGTACGACTTCGAGCGGCTGAGGGCGCTGATGCTGCGCCTCGACCTGACGACGGTGCAGTTGGTGTGGCGGGACGACTCCCACGCGTCGGGGACCGTCTTCCACGTGCGCGACCCGTTCCCGGTCGGCGGCGTCGTCGAGGACCCGGCGACGGGCGCGGCGGCGGCCGCGTTCGGCGCCTACGCGCGCGAGCTGGGCCTCGTCCCCGCCACGGCGGAGCTGACCCTGCACCAGGGCGCGGACATGGGCCGCCCCGGCCTGCTCACGGTCACCCTGCGCGAGGGCGACGCCCGGGTCCGCGTCTCGGGCACGGCGGTACGCATCCCGGGGTGAGCACACCGGCTCCCCGGGAGGCCCGGTCCGGCCGGACCGGGCTCAGGCCTGGCCGGTCTCGAAGCGGGTGACCTTCCCCTCGGCCACCGTGAACCGCCACCGCGTACGCATCTCGCCCCAGGTGTCGTTGCGGTACCGGGCAATCAGCGTCCGGCCGTCGTCCGACTCCGACTCGACGTCCATGTGGCCGCCGGACGACAAGACCTCGCGCTCCAGCCACTCCTGGAGGTTCCGGTCGGAGCCGTCGTCGGACATGGTGGCGCCCGGCGCGAGCACACGGTGCAGGCCGGACCGGTCGCCGCCGTTCAGGGCGGTGACGAAGTCCCGGACAGCGGGGTCGGCGAGCTGGTCGACGGGGACGGTCATGGCTCCACGGTCACACCGAGGGGCCCGTCCCGCCACCGGCCCGCGCACGCTGCGTGACCGCTCACCCGGACGGCGGGCCGCACCGCGTGCTCGGGCCGGGCCCGGTGGACCGTTGAGGGCGGAGGGGGACGCGCCCCCGCGTCCCCGCTGACCCTCCTGACTCCGAGTCCGCCCGGGAGCTGCCGTGACCTGTCGTCGTCGTACCCCTCAGTCCGCCTGCCGCGGCCGGCAGGACGTCGGCCTGCTGCTGCTCCGCACGGGCGTGGGCGCGGTGCTCGCCGCGCACGGGGCGCAGAAGCTGTTCGGCTGGTTCGGGGGCGGCGGCCTGGAGGGCACCGGCGCGTGGTTCGAGTCCGTCGGGTACCGCCCCGGCCGGACCAACGCCCTGCTCGCGGGGGCCGCGGAGGCGGGCGGCGGGGCGGTGCTCGCGCTCGGGCTCGCCACGCCCGCGGCCAGGGCCGCGGCGGCGGGGGCGATGGCCGGGGCAGCGCCCGTGCACGCGCCGAACGGCTTCTTCAACCAGAGCGGCGGCTTCGAGTACCCCGCGGTCCTCGGCCTGGCCGCGGCGGCCCTGGCGGTCACCGGGCCGGGGCGGCTCTCCGCCGACCACGCGCTCGGCGACGTCCTCAACCGCCCGTGGATGGCCCCGGCCGCCCTGCTCGCCACCGCCGCGGGCACGGCCGCCGTCCTCACCGCCCGCGCCCGGGCCCTGCGCGAGACGCCGCCGTCGGCCTGACCCTGCCGGGGGCCTCCCCACACCCGCCCCTTCCCGGAACCAGGGGCTGCCGCTCCTGGGCCCCGCTCTTTTCGGCGCTCCGCGCCTCGTCCTCAAACGCCGGACGGGCTGATTCCCTGCCGGCGGCGAGACGCGAAGATTTTCAGCCCGTCCGGCGTTTGAGGACGAGCGCGCAGCGCGATCCGGGGGTCCAGGGGGCGGAGCCCCCTGGTTACGGGAAAGGGGCGGGACTGGGGCGCCCCCCGCGAGGGCCACCCCGGCGAAAAACCCAAGGCGCACCACCCCCCGCCGCAGCTACCGTCCCACCCCATGACCGCCACAGACGCCCCACCCCGCCTCACCCACCTCACCTTCCACGGCCCCCTCTCCGAAGCCAGAGCCACCCGCCTCGTACAGCGCGCAGCACACCCCCTGCGCCACGGCGGCACCGTCCTGGACCTCGGCTGCGGCTGGGCCGAACTCACGCTGCGCCTCCTCGCCGCGGCCCCCGCCGCCACCGCCACCGGCGTGGACCTGCACGCCGAGGACCTGGAGCGCGGCCGCGCCGAGGCCCGCGCCCGCGGCCTCGCCGACCGCCTGGAGCTCGTCGCGGAGTCCGCGACCGACACCACCCGCGGCCCCGCCGACGTCGTCCTGTGCCTCGGCGCCGCCCAGGCCCTGCGCCCGGCGGACGCCGAACCCCCGCACACCGCCGAGGCGTTGGCCGTCCTGCGCCGCCTCGTACGGCCGAACGGCCGCGTCGTCCTCGGCGAGGGCTTCTGGCAACGTACGCCCACCCCCGAGGAGTTGGGAGCGATGTGGCCCGGCGCCCGCGTCGGCGAGCACCTGAGCCTGGGCGACCTCGCCGACGCGGCGGTCGCGGCGGGCTTCCGGCCGCTGTGGGTGGAGACGGCGAGCGAGGAGGAGTGGGAGGAGTTCGAGTCCGGGTACCGGGCGGACACCGAGGAGTGGCTGGCCACGCACGCCACGCATCCCCGGGCCGCGGAGGTGCGCGAGCGCGCCGACCGGCACCGCGCGGCCTGGCTGCACGGCTACCGCCGCGTGCTCGGCATCGCCTACCTGACCCTCGTACCGGTGGACTGACCGGACCGAACGGACCGAACGGAGCGAGCAGACCGAGCAGACCAAGCGGATCAATCGGATCGAGCGGCCTGAACGGCCCTACGCCCGTCCGAACCAGCACTCGGCCAGCGCGTCGAGCGTCGGCTCGGGCGGGGCGGGCAGCTCGCGCAGGTACCAGGGCAGGTTGCTGTAGACGTGCAGCAGGGTGTACGCGAGCAGCAGGCGCGGCTCGAAGGTGCGGCCGTACGCCGCCATGAGGCGGGCGAGCAGGCGGGGGTCGGCGCGGGTGACGAAGAGGCCGACGCCGACGAAGTCGTACGCCGGGTCGCCGATCATCGCGGGCTCGAAGTCGAAGAGGCCGGTGAGCTCCCAGCCACCGCCGCCGGGCGCGGGCGCGGCCAGCAGGTGGTCCCGCATGAACTCCGTGTGCAGCAGCGCGCGACGGCCCGCGACGGCGGGCAGCGGCACGGAGGCCAGGAAGTCCGGGATCTGCTCGAGCCAGTGCTCCGGCAGCCCCTTGGCGCGCTGCCGCTCGACCGCGTCGGCCCGCTGCCGCGCGGTGAACGCGGCCCAGTCGCCGGGCCCGACGGCGTCCGCGAGCGGCGCGTGGTCGAGGGCGTGCAGCGCCGCGAGCACCTCACCGGCGCGCGCGACGAGCCGCTCCCGGCCGCCCTCGGGCACGCGCGGCCAGGCGTGGTGCAGCCCCTCGCCGGACAGCCGGGACATCAGGACGTAGCGCCAGCCGTTCTCGTACGCGCCACTGGCGTGCACCTCGGGCGTGGCGACCGGCAGCCTGCCGTGCACATGGGCGAGGACCCGGGCCTCCGTGGCGGCGTCGTCGGCCGCCGCGCCCGGGAAGAGCTTGAGGACGAGGGCGTCCCCGACGGCGTACACCGGCTGTGAGCCCTCTCCGAAGCGGGTCAGGGGCGCCCCGGCGTGGCCGAGCCGCGCGCACAGGTCCTCCGTCCCCGGGAGCATCACGGTCTCGTCCGGGACGACGGCGTCCCATTCCTCGTCGGTGTACACGGGGGGCAGCATGAGCGGCACCGTAGGCGGGCCGCCCGGCGGCGGCAACGGGATTTCGTACGGGGCGGGGGCGTCAGAAGACGAACGGCCCCGGCTTCTGCTCCGACGTGGCGTTGCAGGTCACGGTGATACCGAAGACGACGATCCTGAGGGACTTCGCCGAGAGGCTGTCGCCGGGGGCGACGGTGCCGTTGAGCGGCCCGGTGGAGACCGGACTGCCCGCGGGCAGGGCCGGGTTGGCGTTGCCGGTGAAGGTGGTGGTGCCGGTGCCGTTCTTGGTGAGGGTGAGGGTGGAGTTGACGGCGCCCGCGCCGATGGGGATCGGCGCGGTGATCGCGGCCGTGGAGAGCTCTATGGTCGCGCCGGTGCCGTTCTGGGCGGCCTTGAGCGTCGCCGAGCCGGAACCGTACGAGCCGCACTCGAAGTCGAGGGTCGCCGTCTGCGGGTCCACGGCGCCCGCGGCGGGGGCGAGGACGAGGGCGCTCACCGCGAGCACGCCGGTGCCGAGTGCGGAACGGAGCGCGAGTCTGCCGTGCCTCATGAGGGCCTGCCTTCAATGGGGGGAGTGTGGGGTACCGGCTCGCTCAACGCCCCGCCAGGGAACGCCACCTGACGAAACGTCAGCGAGTCGGGTCGGGGGCATTGAGGCACGGCCCCCCGCAGGCCGCAAGGACCGCCTCCATGATTTTTGTCATGTCACGACCAAAATTGGTCACGGCCGGAACTGGTCACGGCCGGCACACGTCGTGCGCGCGGGGCCGCGCGGGCGGGACGGGCGTCGCCCGGCGGCGAAGGCCCGCTCCCCCATCCGGCGCAGACACCGGAGCCGGTGCCATGAACGAGCCCCGTCATACGATGAACACACCGGTGAACGGCTACGATCTCGGGGACCCCCGTTCCGTCGCACCGCACGGCACCACCACGGCGCCACCACCACAGCACCACCACGGCGCCACCACCCCGGCGGCAGCGGCAGCACGACGACTCGACACCCGACCACGACTCGACCACGACCACGAATCGACCACGAATCGACCTGGAGGCCTCCCCGTGTCCGAACCGCGCCTGGGTGTGGCCATCGTGACCATGGGCAACCGCCCCAAGGACGTCGACGCCCTGCTGGAGTCCGTGGCCAAGCAGGACGTCCCGCCCACCCGCGTGGTCGTCGTGGGCAACGGCACCGAGCTGCCGGACTTCCCCGCCTACCCCGGCGAGGTCACCACGATCGAGCTGGACGAGAACCTGGGCTGCCCCGGCGGCCGCAACGTGGCCCTGCGGCGGCTGCGCGAGTTCGGCGACGTGGACGTGGCCGTCGAGCTGGACGACGACGGCCTGCTCGTCGACCCCGACGTGTTCCGTACGATCCAGCGGCTGTTCGCCGAGGACGCGCGCCTCGGCATCGTCGGCTTCCGCATCGCCGACGAGCACGGCGAGACGCAGCGTCGCCACGTGCCGCGGCTGCGCGCCAAGGACCCGATGCGCCGGGGCCTGGTCACGTCCTTCCTCGGCGGCGGCCACGCCTTCTCCATGGAGATGCTGGCGCGGACCGGCGACTGGCCCGCCGAGTTCTTCTTCACGCACGAGGAGACGGACCTGGCCTGGCGCGCCCTCGACGCGGGCTGGAAGGTCCTCTACGAGCCGGCGCTGCTGCTCCAGCACCCCAAGACGTCCCCGGCCCGGCACGCCGTCTACCACCGCATGACGGCCCGCAACCGCGTCTGGCTCGCCCGCCGCCGCCTGCCCGTCCCGCTCGTCCCCGTCTACCTCGCCGTCTGGACCCTCCTCACCGTCGCCCGCACCCGCTCCCTCGGCGGCCTGCGCGCGTGGGCGGCGGGCTTCGTCGAGGGCGTCCGCACCCCGGCGGGCGAGCGCCGCCCGATGCGCTGGCGGACGGTGTGGCTGATGACCCGCCTGGGCCGCCCGCCCCTCATCTGACCGGCGGCCGAGGCGAGCAGGCGGCCCGGGGGGCCGAGGTGACCGGCGCGGCTACGGCCAGTAGACCCAGCCGGAGCAGCCCTTGTGGTCCTCGCAGGCCCGGAACTGCTTGATGCGGCTGGGGAAGTCGGTCCAGGGCCCCCAGTTCCCGTCGCTGCCGTTGCCGTCCCAGACGTAGGCGTGCCCGCCGGCCTCGGTGTAGACCTCGGCGTACACGCCGTTGCCGTCGCGCTCGCCGTCGTAGGCGCGTGCGCCGTGCGCCCACGCCTCCGCCTGGTCGTCCCCGTGGGAGACCGTGGCGGCCGACGCCGACGTCGTGGTGGCGAGCCCGATCAGACCGGCCGCCGCCAGCACGGTCGCGGACCTGGCGAGCATCCTCGGACGAAATCTCATGACAGTCCTTCCTGTGGCTGTGACCCGGGACCTGCGCCCCTCGGGAGCGCACGGACACCTGCGACAGGGCGGAACGGGCCCGGCACCGTGCGGCGCCGGGCCCCTGGCCCCCCTTGCTCCCCCATCGTTCCGCGCGCCGCCGGCCGCGCGTTGCCTACGCGTGCGACGTCGCTTGACTCTCCGCGCGGCGCGCCTCGCCCCCGGCGGTCCCCGCGCCCGCCGACGGGCCCGATCGCTCCAGGGCGGCCCTGCGCCACTGCCCGGGCGGCGTCCCGTACGCGGCGAGGAAGGCACGGCTGAACGCCGACGGGCTGTGCAGGCCCCACCTGGCGGCGATCGCCTGCACCGTCGACCCGCGCAGCGCGGGGTCCTCCAGGTCCGCCCGGCAGCGCTCCAGGCGGCGGTGGTGGATCGTGGCGGCGACGCTCCGCTCCCGCTGCCGGAAGAGCGTGTGGAGCGTGCGTACGGAGATGTGGTGCCGGGCGGCGACGGCCGAGGGGGTCAGCTCGGGGTCGGCCAGGTTGGCGTCGATGAAGGCGTCGACGCGGGCCAGCAGCATCCGGGTGCGGGCCTCCGGCGGCGCGTACGCGTGCGCGTCGAGCCGGTCCGCGAGGAAGGCGACGGCCAGCTCCCACACGGCCGGGCCCAGCCGCTCCCGCTGCTGGTCCGTCATGCCCGGCGCCTCGGCCACCAGGTGCCGCAGGAACCGCGCGAGGACCGCCGCGGTGCCCCGGTGCGTCGGGGTGGAGGTCGCCAGGAGCCGGTCCGTCGTGGAGTCGAGGAAGGGCAGCTCCGTCCTCGGCAGGTGCACCATCACGGCGCGCGAGCAGCCGTTGTCCGCCCTCTTCAGCCCGCGCCCGTCGAAGGGGCGCGAGGTGTTCCACACTCCCAGGTCACCGGCGCCGAGCCGGGCCTCGCCGCGGGCCTGGGTGATCCACATGTCGCCGCCCGTGTTGAGCGCCAGCTCGTACACGTCGGGGTCGGACCGCCTGATGAGCGCGGGCGTCCGCTCGGACCTGATGGGAGGGAAGGACAGCGTGGTCACCTGGACGCGCCCCAGCCCGATGGCGCCCGCGGTCGCGACGAAGTCGTCGGTGTCCTCGCTGGTGATCCGGGTGGGTGCGACATCCTGGGTGATCAGGTCGCACCACCAGTCGAATCGCTGCTCGGGCGGTACGCAACTGCTGTGGAGCGCCGAGAAGCTCACTGGTCCTCCCCCTGAGAGACAGCACCCACCACACGCGCTGCCCTCCAGTCTCATCGGACCCCCGGCGGGCACAACGCGGCGCACGGACAAAGGCAGAACGCTTCCGGCACCCGAGCGGACCGGGCCGCGGGCGCGGTGCGGCGGACCGGTCCCGCCGTCTTCCTCACGGGCCCCGCGGTGCCATGGTCACAGGGTGAGCAGCCGCCCGAGCACCACCGCCGCCGTCCCCACGGTGAGCACCGTCCCCAGCGCGAGGAACAGCCGGTCGACCACCGTCGAGTCCCAGCCCTCGATCACGAAGCGGTGCGGGGCCTTCGGGTCGTAGCGGACGGTGACGTACGCCCCCACGCCGAACCGGCCGCCGACGGTCCCGCGGCCGAACCGGGACGCGTACGCGCAGGCCGTCCCGTCCCGGGTGGTCCAGGCCGCGACCGGGTGGTGGAACCGGGCGCCTTCCTCGCCCCGCCGGATCTCGTGCCGGACGATCCGGGCGCGGGCGGTCACACCCACGCGGCCGAGCACCCGGGCGCGGCGCAGGCCGTGGGCGCCGAAGCCGAGGAAGGCCGTGCCGATCACGAAGGGGACGAGGGAGAAGAGCCAAGCGCGTTCCATGGGGGAGGCGACGCGTGCGCGGGGGGTGCCGGTTGCGCGAAAGGGCAGGCGGGAGCCCCGGACGGCACATCCGGGCCGTCCCGGCCCCGGGCCGCGGCGCCGGGCTCAGGCGTCGGCGTCCACCAGGCGGCGCTCCGGGGCCGCGGCCGGGGCGCCGGCGCGCTCGGACTCGTCCTGCACGAGCAGGGAGAGCAGTGAGGCCACGGAGAGCCCGGCTTCGGCGGGGTGGCGCAGCACCTTGTCCGGATCGATGCGGTAGGTGTTCGTACGCCCCTCGCGGGTGTGCGACAGGTACCCGTCCTGCTCCAGGTCGGAGATGATCCGCGACACGGCCCGCTCGGTGAGCCGGCAGTGGGCGGCGATCTCGCGGATGCGGATGTTCGGGTTGTCGGCGATGGCTGCCAGCACGCGCGCGTGACTGGTGATGAACGTCCATCCGGTGTGGGACTCAGGTACTCCGGCCATGCCCGGCATTTTAGGGGACGGTGGTTGCCGGAAGTCTGTTACATGACATACTTTTCCGGTAACCGACGACGTGCTCCCGTGCGGGAGCACCACAGAAGGAGCCCGAAGGTGCCCTGGGACAAGGACGCCCTGCAGACGCTGACGAGCACCACCAGCGGGTCACCGGTGCCCGGCCGGGCCGCGGGGCACTCCCCGTACGGTCCGGGGGTGCGGCAGTACGCGTGCGGTGAGGCGTGGGTCGTCGCCGCGGACGGCGAGTACGACATGGGCTCGATCACACCGCTGCGGGAGGCGCTGGAGACCGCGGCGCGGCAGTACCGGAAGGTCGTCCTGGACGCCTCCGCCGTCACCTTCGCCGACTCGACGTTCCTGAACGTCCTGCTCCAGGCCCACCGGACGGGCACGCTGCGCGTCGTCGCACCGTCGCCCCAGGTACGGCGCCTCTGCGAGATCACCGGCGTCGACAGCGTCCTGGACATCCGGCGGACGGTCGAGGAGGCGGCGGCGTCCTGACGCCCCCGGCGCCGGACCGACGCCCCACGCCCCCGGGCGGCCTCGCGATGGGGGCCCGCGAGCGCCCTCGCGGTGACGGGGGCCACGAGCGCCCTCGGCCACGGGGCCCACGCCCCCCCCCGGCGGCGCGTCCCGCGAGCGCCCTTCAAAACACCTTCGAGTGCCCTGAAGTAACGCGGGTATTCCCGTGACGCATGTCACTCCCCGAGGGACGGCCGTGGATGCTGAGCGAGCCCTTGTCCCGTCCCGCCCCTTTGGCCCCAGGGAGCACTCCAGGGCACGGATTCGAAGGCAGATGTCGACCGAATCCGTTCGATGACGAGGCGTCAACTCCCTTACGCAACGTGGTCGATGCACGGAATCACACAGTCCGCGCGACCTCACCGAGATGATGCGAAGGCGCATCGATGAATGCGCCTTTCATTCATGTGGCATGGAACGGCAACCGCTGTTCGATTCCGCATGCCCAGGGGAGGGATCGCACGTGAAGCGTGCTCACCGCATGCTGTCGCTCGCGGCGGCAGGATTCGCAACGACACTGGCCTGTGCGGGTACGGCGGTCGCGGGCACGGGCCCGACGCCCGCGCCGGACCAGCGGCCTCCCGTGTCGACCGTGCCGTCCGAGACGGGGAACCCGCTGACGGCGCGTGCGCAGGCCGCCGGTGTGTGCTCGGACGCCTACCAGATCGGCACCACCTCCTACGCCTACCGGGGCACCGAGAAGATCGCTTCCGTCAAGCAGTTCTACTCGCCCGCGTGCAAGGAGAACTACGGCTACGTGTGGGTGTGGAAGTCCTTCCTGGACAAGGACATCACCTTCGACCTCCAGGTCGGTGTCTGGTCCTACGACCGCGAGTCACTGATCGGCGTCCGCCACGAATTCGACACGCACCAGCAGGAGTTCTGGGGCAACGGCGCGGACACCGTCAACGACTGCACCTCCGGTGACGGCGCGCTGACCATCGCCGGCGAGCAGGGCACCTACGCCGCCAGGACGTCCAAGCGCTGCTGACCCGTCCCCGGCACGGGCCCACCGCACGCCGGTGCCACGGCCGGGGCCGCGGCCGGGGCCGGGGCCCGCAAGGTGCTCGGAGATCAGACGGAGATCCAGGCAGAGGTCCAGCCAGAGACCCCGGCAGAGATCCAGGCAGAGATCCGGCCGGAGACCCTGGCGGAGATCCAGCCAGAGACCCCGGCGGAGATCCAGGCAGGGACCCAGCCGAGACCCCGGCAGAGGTCCAGCCGGAGACCCGGGCGCGGTCCGCCAG
Source organism: Streptomyces longispororuber (assembly GCF_014656095.1). Taxonomy (GTDB): domain Bacteria; phylum Actinomycetota; class Actinomycetes; order Streptomycetales; family Streptomycetaceae; genus Streptomyces; species Streptomyces longispororuber. Next base: position 18,808 of record NZ_BNBT01000036.1, on the reverse strand, counting down.
GAACGCGGCCCGGGGCGGCCACCCACCGGCTGCCCCCCGCCGAACCCCGGTCATCGCGGCCGGCCATGAGAGTCCGAACGATCCAAGGAGAGTCCCTCGTGCACTTCGTCATGCCCAAGAACAGGCGCATCGGACGCCGCAGACGCTCCGCCACCACCGCCGCGGTCGCCGCGGGAGCGGGCGCCGCCCTGCTGGCCGTCTTACTGCCCGCCCAGGCGTCGGCGTCACCCGGCGCCGGGAAGCGGCCCGTGCCGCCGCAACCGGCCTCCCCGGTGGGGCAGACCAGGGCACCGGCCAGCACTCCCATCGGAGTACCGGGTGAGGACCGGGAGCTGGTGACGGCGGGCATACTGCAGTCCACCTTCCAGGGCCTCGGCATCGGTCAGGTCCCCTGGTCCGAGTTCTACAAGGCGGCGCTGTCGGACAGCGTCGGCGCCCAGGTCAACTACGGCAACGGCAACCTGCTGGTCAGCGTGCACGCCTTCGACATCGCCGACGCGGGGCCCGGCCTGTCCCTGGGCCACGCGTACAACGGTCTGAACACCGGCTGGAAGGCCACCACCGGCAGCGACCACCTGATCCACGAGCCCAACAGCAGCTCGGTCTACGTGCAGGGGCCCTCCGGCACGATCGCCGTGTTCGAGCGCGACGGCTCGAAGTTCACCCCCGCCCCCGGCTACAAGCAGGACCTGACCGAGTCCTCGGACAAGAAGTCCTTCACGCTCACCTCGCGCAAGAACGGGCAGAAGACGACGTTCTCGAGGTCCGGCACGACCGGGGACGCCCGGGTGAGCAAGGTCGAGGACAGGAACGGCAACGCCACCACCGTCACCTACTCCGGCGCCTTCACCGCGAAGGTCACCGCCGCCTCCGGGCGCACCCTGACCTTCGACAACGACGGCAAGAAGATCACCAAGGTCACCGACAACACGGGGCGGTCCGCGTCCTACACGTGGTCCGGTGACGACCTGGAGAAGTTCACCGACACCGACGGCAGGACGACCGCCTTCGACTACGACGCCTCGCACCGCATGACCAAGGTGGTCACGGCGGAAGGCCGCGAGACCCGCTTCACCTGGGACACCAACCGGCTGGCCTCGATCACCCGGGTCGTCGACAGGACGGCCGGCACCGGCGCCACCACCGCCTTCCGCTACATCCTGCCGCAGCCCGGCAGCGAGGCCGAGGGCGTCGTCCGCATCACCGACCCGCGGGGCAAGCACACCCAGAAGACGGTCGACTCCCGCTGGCGCGTCACCAAGACCACCGACCCCCTCGGCCGGGAACGCTCCAGGACGTGGGGGCCGGACAACAACGTCACCAGTGCCGTCGACGGCATGGGCGTGGGCTCGACCCCGGGCAACACCGTCAAGTTCGACTACGACGACGCCTTCAACCCCAAGACCGCCACCCAGCCCACCGGCGCCCAGTCCACGATGGCCTGGACCCAGAAGAGCGGCGGCCACTACCCCGAGACCCTCACCTCCGCCAGCAGCGAGAAGGTCACCAACGGGTACGACACCTCGGGCAACATGACCTCGCAGACGGACACCACCAGCGGCTCCGACGGCGCCAAGTGGACGTACGACCACAACCCGAGGTCCGGCGCCATGGACTGCGGCGGCCTGCCCGGCCAGCGGTGCTCGGCCACCGACCCCGAGGGCAACAAGACGTCCTTCACCCACGACTCCAAGGGCAACCTGACCAAGGTCGACCGGCCCTCCGCGCAGGGCGATCTGACGTACACCTACGACGCCCTGGGCCGCACCGAGACGGTCACCGACGGCCGGGGCGTCAAGACGGTCCACACCTACGACAAGCGCGACCGGCTCAAGACCCGTACCAGCGACGGTACGACGGCGACCTTCACCTATGACGCCGACGGGAACATCAAGACCCGCACCACCCCCGCCGGCACCAGCAGCTACACCTATGACGAGCAGAACCGTGAGCGCACCCGCACCCTGCCGGCGGGCGGCGGCAGTTGGGTCACCTACGACGCCTCCGGCAACGTGAAGACCGCTGCCGACGCCGGCGGCACCCTCACCTACGACTACAACGACGCCAACCAGCTCACCGCCCTCACGCAGCCCGGCGGCGCCAGGACCACCTACGACTACGACAAGAACGGCGACCGCACCACCACCACCTACCCCGGCGGCACGGTCCAGAAGACGGACTACGACAAGTCCAGCCGCACCCAGAAGATCGAAGTCAAGAACGGTTCGACCGTCCTGTCCACGATCACCTACGACTACGACAAGTCCGGCAAGGACAGCGACAAGATCTACCGGCGGACCACCGACGGCGCCGCCCTCGCCTACACCTACGACACCAAGGGCCGTCTGACCAAGGCGGTGGAGACCAAGAACGGTTCGACCACCGCGGGCTGGGCCTACTGCTACGACAAGGCGGGCAACATCACGGGCCGCTCCACCGGAACCAGCCTGCCCGGCTGTGACAACGCCCAGTCGGTCCGCGAGTACAACAACGCCAACGAACTGACCTCGCTCGGCGGCAACAGCGGCTTCACCTACGACGGCGACGGCAACGAGACCTCCGCCGCCTCCCCCACCGGCACCCGCTCGGACGCCCGGTGGACCCCCTTCACCCAGGTGTCCGACCTGACGGCCTCCGGCACGGCCTCGGCCTACACGTACGCCGGCACGGACCACAACGACCGCCTCACCCGCGGCGGTTCGACCTTCACCAACGCCGCCATCGGCATGACGCGGGAGAACACCACCGGTTTCGTCCGCGAACCCACGGGCACCTTGACAGCCATGACGACCGGCGGAGCGAGCCAGTACTACCTCACCGACGTCCAGGGCAGCGTCATCGGCCTCGTCGACGCCGGCGGCAAGCGCACCGCCACCTACAGCTACGGGCCCTACGGCGAGGCCCGCACCACCACCGGCACCAACCAGCCCTACCGCTACACCGGCACCTACCTCGACCCGAGCGGGCTGTACAAGATGGGCGCCCGCTACTACGACCCGCAACTGGGCCGGTTCACCCAACCCGACCCGTCCGGCCGGGAGAGCAACCTGTACGCCTACGCGGCCGGCGACCCCGTCAACCGCGTCGACCCCAGCGGCCTCGACTTCCTCGGCCTGGACAAGAAGCAATGGGGCAACGCCCTGGGCGTCGCCGGCACCGTGGTCGGCGCGGCCGCGCTGCTCCCCGTCGGCGGTGTCGGCGTAGCCGTCGGCGCGTCGGCGCTGAGCACCGGCCTCGGTGTCGCCGGAGGAGCGCTGGAGGGGGATTCCGCCGGCCAGATCGCGGCGACGGGCATCCTGAGCGCGGCCAGCGGCGGCACCGGCGTGGCCATGAAGGCCGCGGGCGTCGGCGGCAAGGCCGCCGCCGCCACCGACATCGGCTACGAGGTGGGCAGCTACGTCGGGGGAGCCGCGATCGGCGGCTGGGACTGGACCTGAGCACCTGCTGACGAGAAAGGGCTATTCCCGTGGAGCACCTCTACTTGGCCGCCAAGGGCGACGGCAGCTTCTGGCCCACCGGCGTCATCATGATCATCGTCATCATCGCCATCAGCGGATCGGTCTGGATGTGGCGGGAGCGCAAGCTCAAGAAGGACAAGTAGAAACCCTGCCCTGACCACGCGAGGGGGGCCTCACCGTCCGCAGACGGCGAGGCCCTCCCCCCCCATCGGCAGACGCCCGGGCCGGGCGGGCCCCCGTGCGGAAGACCGGGTGCGCCGTGCCCGTGTCCAGATCTCAACATCCTCGGTCTCCGCGAAGAAGACCGTTTCAAGCGCCTTCCTGTCACGGGCGTGAAGCGTCGCCCACATGGCGCCAGCCTCTACAACAACGGCAGCCACAACCCCCGCAGCCGTCAAGAAGGTGTCAGGCTCGTACCACTCCCCGCCATCCACATGGCCAACGAGCGAAGCAGGCCCTTCCCGTCCCCACCACATGGCCTCGTGCCACCGTCTATGCAAGGCAGATCGGCCAGGTCCGCAGGCGCGGCGTTCCTGGATCGGCAGGACGAGGCTTGCAGGTCAGTCACGAAGGCCCTGCCGGTACGCGGCCCAAGTTCGGGCAGCCGCCAGGTTCCTCGCCGTCCACGGATCAGGGTCGCTCCCGGCGATCTCCTCCCAGAGGTGCGCCGTGGCCCTGGAGAAGGCGTCAACTCCAGGCGAAGGCGCAGTACGCCACACGGGAATGCTGCCCGCCCAGAGCTCGGCGCCTCGGGGGTCATGACCCCCGGCAGCAATCAGCCAGACGACCCAATAGGCAGCATCCAACCAAGCCGCTCCGCGCGACGCCCAAGCCCAGTCAACGAGATAGGCCCGGGAATCTGTCACGATCACGTTTTCATTGTTCAGGTCCGTATGGACCAAAGACGCCCCTGAGAAGTAGTTCACATCGCCTGGGTCTGTCACATAGGCTTTCAGCCGCTCTTCGACGAGCTTGAGCCCTTCGACAGGACACGAGACATCTGCCAACCGACTCAACAGGTTGGCGACCCGCGGAAGGTCGCAGGACCCGGGCGAGTAGTCCGCGTGATGCCCGTTCAGCGATTCGAAGCACAGGAGTACCCAACCTGAGTCGACGAGCTGCCAGAGCAGCGCGGGGGCAATGCCGCTCAGGAAAGGGTTCACATCTGCTTCGCGCTGCTGTGTCCATACCCGCTTGTGGTCGGCAGGCAGCCCCTTGATGAAACACGTGTCCCCGGTCGATGTGTGGACGAGTGCGGCAATCTCGCTGTTGAAGCCGCTGCTTACGGTTTCGGTCCTAGTGATCGGTCCTGTGCGGCGTTCGACAGCAGCACGCACGGCCTGAGGGAGGTCACCGAATGTGATCCGCGTTGTCACGGTCCCAGAGTCTCACGCATGAGCCCGCGCGGGCTTGCGACGCGTCAACGCCGCGGAGCCCGCGCGGTGTTAGTTGATACCTACCGATACGGGTTGTCGTCGTTGCAGCCCGATGCGCTGTCCTCGGCAAGGGCCTCGATGTCGTCCACCAGGACGACGCCTTCAGGCTCCGGTGAGGCCGCCGCCGGGGGCGGGGTGATCTCCACGGGTATGGCCATCATCTGTCTCCTCCTTGAATCCGTGTCGGCAGTAACTCTGAAGTGGCGCTCTCGCCTCTTGGCGAGCCTTCGCGACGGGTCGGCACACCGCGCACCGTTGTGAGAGTGCACAGCCGCTACAGCCGCCGACGCGAAGCATTTGAGCATCTGCGACGGCAGGCAGACGCAGAAGGCCGTCCAGGCCCTCACTCATCAGCGGGATGGGGTTCTCACGGCCCACTTTGCACATGGTTGCGAATCCGTGCGGGTCGACGTGGAAGAAGGTATGACCAGCCGGGCAGCCTGTGAACACGGAGGACTTGTTCAGGAAGCCCGGTGCTTGAGCGGCAAGCGGCTCAGGGTTGCCGTCGTAGGTCGGGGAGATGCTCGCATACTCGCTGTGCCCCGTTCCGAACTCCGCCGCTATCGACCGCATAGCTGCCAGCTCATGCGCGTTATGCTTCGTGATGATCAGCGCAAGCTCGACAGGCACCCTGTTTTCTTTGGTTGCCGTTAGCCCTTTCATCAGCAGCTTGAACGCGCCCGGCCTGCGAGTCAGAGAGTCGAAGCTCTCGGCGGTGGCACCGTAGAGGGACACCGTGATCTTGTGCGGCGGCATCGAAGTAAGCAGCTCGATGATCTCAGGCCGGTGCAGCCGGGAGCCGTTCGTTAGAACCTCGATCAGCATCCCGCACCCGTATGCCAGGCGGTAGGCGTGGACGAAGTCTCCGTCGATGGTGGGCTCTCCGCCTGTGATCTGTAGCCACAGAATCCCTGCATCGCGCAGAAGGTGAAGGAGTCGTTCCTTCTCCTCTCGCGGCAGGCCCGCGAATTGGCGGCTTGCAAGGTAGCAGTGCTCACAGTTGAAGTTGCAGCCCTTGTTGATCTCCCAGGTTGCGCGGCTGTAGTTGAGTCGGGTGACGGGACGGACCAGCACGGTTTCCAGCGCCGGGCCGCCTCCCAGGGAAAGCCCCCACGCCTGGGCGGCGGCATCAAGTAGCCACCGCGGTGCCGGCTGGCCGCCTTCGACCGCTTCGGCTAGGTCGTCGTACATCGCGCGGGGAATCTGCATCCCCCCGCGTGCACCAGGACGCACAACCACGTACTTGTCCTGCTGTGGACTCGCAATGATCTGGTGCATGTGCCCTCCATATCCTGAGTGCTGACGCGCACCGCACCTTCTTGCCGTTGGGGCCCCGGCTGACGTCCCGTCGTTACGCATCAGCCGGGGCCTGCCCGCTCCGTTGCCCGAGCGGAGCGGGCGGGAAGCTCTCCCCCGCCTGGGTCTGGGGCGGCCCTGATGGAGAGCTGGGCTGGTTATTGGCTTGTTGCTCTACTCGTGCTCTGGCACTCGCACGACTCGGAGCGGCATCGTCTTTTCGCCTTTGTGATACCGCCTCGCCTGTGCCGAGCTAATACACGGCCAAGGCCGCGTCCACGGGCTTTCCGGCAGCGTTCCATTCGCCGCTATGCAGTTGGCTCCGCGTGGTGCCGGTATAGGCCGCGAAGGCTTGCGTAGACGTTTCAGGAGCTGTGCCAATCTCCGCCGCAGCCCAGCCGCCATAAGTCACCACCGCGAGCTGTGGGAAGATATCGGACGCAGGACAGGCGATTGTCCGGTTACGTACAGGTGAAACCCGGCCAGCGCTTGAAGCTGACGAACCTCGTAATCTGTTGGCGGCCGCAGCTTCATCCGGGGTGTCTTCCACCGCATCCCGGATGGCCGCGACAGCGTAACCATTATTGGGTCTGCAAGAGACGCTATGTAGCCCGGCAGACCTCTCCCTTTGTCGAAGACAGCCATGTCGGGGCGCAGCATGATGTCAGCCATATCCGGCTCCCTCACTGCTGCCCAGAGCAGGAGCAACGGCATAAAGCCACTGGCCCCCATATCCATAACAGGTACATGGCCGACATCGGCCAGGCGCAGACGAAACAACTGCGCTTCTGCACTCTCTTCGTTTTCCACCATGTTCCCAGCCGCTTGCTGATGTGCCTCAACTGAGGACCGCTCCGTGATTCATGGGTACGTTTCTGGCTGGCGGAGCCCCGGCCCCCGTACCGGGGCCCCGCGGATGGCCCGTAGGTCATGACGGGCTTAGTGAGCCCCGCCCTCTGCGCGTGGTCCTCCGGGGGAGATCCAGGCAGGAGCACAGCAGAGAGCGGAGCCCGGCCGCCCGGGTGCACCCCACCGTCGGGGCACAGCCGGGCGGGGATCAGTGATGTGCCGGCGCAGGCACGCCGTGCTGATGAAGCGGCGCCCTCATCCCTCGCTCAGCGGCGGAAAGCGCCCGTTCGATCCGTTGCTTCTGGCAGGCGAGAGTGAACTCTCCGAGTTCGTATCGGTGAAGCCATTGGAGGATCCACCCCTTCGGAGGCGTGGCCACCGCTATATCCGTCTCGCCAGGGAGAACGGTCCCCGCGTGGACGACGACGATGAGTTCCGCAGGCTTGTCCTGGCCGTCGTTCGCGGGGGTCTGGTCGATGAGGACCGCGTCCGAGACCTGCCGCGACAGACCGGTGAACTCCTTCGAGCACCGAACCGCGGCGTCAGCGATGGACTCCTCTTGTCCCACTACGCCGCCGGGAAGGTGCCAGCCCATCGAGTCGACGTGTCGGGCGACTAGGAAGCGGCCGTGTCGGTCGTGAAGCAGGAGATCGACCAGCAGGATTGTGCGTGCCGGACTGCTGTCCGTGGACATGTCTTCTCCGTGTTCGATGGGGGTCAGGGGCGGAGGTAGGCAAGGACGAGGAGCGCCAGGCCGCCGACGATGTAGCAGGCACCAACGACCGCGACGCAGCCGCGGGGTTCGGAGCTGTGTGAGCGCGTCATCAGGTCTGCCCCCACAGCTCGAAGGCGCTGAGGTCGATCCGTTCGGCCACGGCCAGGTCGCTGACCGAGACAGCGGGGCTCAGGTTCCTGCGCTCGGCGTCCCATGCCAGCCCGTCACGGGACCGGAGCTGAACGAACGGCCCCTCTGCGTCCACGACTCTGCCCACTGATCCCTTGGCCGCGTCGTAGACCATCTGTCCTTGCCGCGGGTTCACAGGAGGCTCCTGAGGCCGGTCTCAACCGTCTTCAAGACCTCTGGCGTCGGAGGGGTGTAGGTGCGAGGGACCCATAGTGGGGCCTGACCCCAGAACCCGCCCGCCCTTATCAGGTCCTCCAACATGCCCAGGTCGGTCGCGAAACCATCAGGCGGTCGGCCGGGATGCGCGGGCCGCGAGTCACGGCCAGTCGGTTCCATGCGTCAACTCCTCGCGTGATGCGCCTTGTTGTTGCGACTAGGGAACCGCTCAGGGCAATACGGGGGTACCGTCTGAGGGGGTGTCAAAGGGTGTCACTTTCAGTACCGCGCTCGGCTGAGGGATGAGGGCAAGCATGAAGACGCCAAATGGGCAGTTGGCCGACTGGTTGGCGCGAAGCGGTCTGAGCAACAAGGAGTTGGCTCGCCGCATCAGGAAGGTTGCCGAGACACGACGACAGGCCCACGTACGCCCTACCGCCACAACCGTTCGGCGCTGGCTCGCAGGCTACGAACCACGGCGGCCGGCACCGGAAATCCTCGCCGACGTGGTCTCTGCTGAGCTTGGTTACCGAGTGACGACCTACGACCTCGGGCTCGGAGAGGAGCAAGTCTCTGAACGCTCACTCCGCTACTGCCGGTCGTTCGCGGCTACCGTGGAAGTAGTTGCCGACTTGGGGAGAGCAGACGTGGACCGCAGGCACTTCATGGCAGCAGCACCGTTTGCCGCCGTCGCAGGCGTAGGGCCGTCACGCGACTGGCTACTGAGCACCCTTGATCAGGAACCACAGTCGCGGCACGCCGTGCGTCTTGAGGACGTTGACGCGGTGAAGAAGATGTTCGCCGAGTTTCAGCGGATGGACGTGCTACAGGGAGGAGGCTCCGGCCGCCTCATCTTGGCTGAGTACATGACTCAGCATGTGTTGCCGCTGCTTCGTCGGACCAACGCCGAGCCAGTGCGCCGCGCCCTGTGCGAGGCCGCAGCGGAGCAGACGTATCTTCTTGGGTGGATGGCGTACGACAGCGGTGAACAGGGCGCTGCGCAGCGGTACCTGATTCAGTCGCTGCGTCTGGCAGAGGAGTCGAAGAACACTGCTCTAGGCGCGCACGTCCTCGCAGGTATGGCCGACCAAGCTACGCTGCTCGGCAACCCAGAGGAAGGCCGCAGCCTGGCACAAGCGGGCCGTGCAGGCCTAGGCAAGAAGGCGTCCCCCGCATGCCTGGCTGACCTCTGGGCTTTGGAGGCCAGGGCCCTCGCCAAACTTGGTGCCAAGGCAGAGGCAGCTCACGCGGTCGTGCAGTCGGAGGCGGCATTCGAGCGGGTGCGGGTCGAGGAAGAGCAGGAGTGGGCCACCTTCATTGATCCGGCCTACCTGCACGGCGAGCACGCCAACACCTTCCGAGACCTGGGCATGCCGAAAGAGGCCAAGCTTCACGCCCGGAAGTCGATCGCGCACGCCCGCGAGCAGGAGCGAGCCCGCCGCGGTGCCATGTCCCACGCGGCACTAGCAGCATCCCACTTGCAGAGGGACAACCTCGAAGCGGCGTACTCCGCAGGTCTCCGCACGCTGAAGCTGTCGAAGCAAGTGAAGAGTTCCCGATGCGTTGAAGCCGTCCAGGATCTACAACGCCGAATGAACCGCTTCGGCAATCACCGGCTCGTGGTCGACTTCAAGGACCGTGCGCGGGAGCTTGTCACCGCTGCCTAACGATGCGCGGGAGGGGGCTCCGACCACCACGCGTCACAGGCCCCTCAGGCAGCCTCGTACTCATGCGGACGGCCCCGCGCCACTCGACCCATCGGGGGTCGTCCAGCAGGCTCTCAGCGTCCGGCAGGGCGGCCCGGCGCAGGAACTCGATCACGTCCGCATTGTGTGCGAGGCCCAGGATCTGACCGCGGACCGTCACCCGTCGCCCGCCGGACGGCGACGGGCGATGCACGACTATCGGCGCGTCCATACGACCACCATGCGGCACGGGCGGCCGACTCGCGACAGCGCCGACGCCTCATCGGCCGCCACAGGATCGCCACACACCACCGAGAAACACTCAGAAACAGTCACTAAGAGTGAGGAAGCCGGGACGGACCTTGACGGACGAGGAAGGGCCCCTGACCAGGCGTTTTACCTGTTCAGGGGCCCTACCTCACGTAACCGACAGACGAGTCGGGCTGTACGCCGGGTTCTGTTCCCCGGGCGCCTCGCGGCGGTCGGGGCGACGGCCATCCATCTAGGGCCGGCATTGCTGCCGGCCTCGTGCGGTCTACCCGCGGACTCGGGCGGGCAGCCCTCGGTCGTCCGCGCAGAGACACCGGGGTGTCCCCTCTTGACCTTGCTCCAGGTGGGGTTTACCTAGCCGCCTGAGTCACCTCAGGCGCTGGTGGTCTCTTACACCACCGTTTCACCCTTACCGAGGATCGAGATCCCCGGCGGTCTGCTTTCTGTGGCACTGTCCCGCGGGTCACCCCGGGTGGCCGTTAGCCACCACCTTGCCCTGTGGAGCCCGGACGTTCCTCGGGGAGGTCCACCAGGGCCTCCACGCGGCCGTCCGCCCGGCTCGTCTGCCGTGCCGACCATGGTACCCGCCGCGCCGGGCCCCCTCGCCCGGAGGCCGCCGTGGCCAGGAACGAGCCCGCCAGGATCAGCGTGAAGGCCGCCCAGAACGACGCGGTGAGGTGTTCGGAGAGGAACGCCATGCCCGCGAGCGCCGCCACCGCCGGGTTGATGTACGTGAAGACCACCGCGCGCGTCGGGCCCGCCTCGTGGATGAGTTCCAGGAAGACCACGAAGGCCAGCGCCGTGCAGATGACGCCCAGGCCCGCCAGCGCCGCGAGGGTCTTGCCGTCGGGGACCTCGGCGGGCCACGTCGCCGCCGCCGCGGGGGCGTACACCAGCGCCGCCAGCGTCAGGCACGGGGCGATGAGCTGGAGCGTGGGCACCTTCTTGAGGTGGCGGGCCACGATCAGCGGGGCGGTGGCGTAGCCGAGGGCAGTGATCAGGACCTCGGTGAGCGACCAGGCGTCGCCGCCCGTCAGGTGCGGCACGGTCAGCACCGCGACCCCCGCGAAGCCGAGGGCGAGGCCGGTGAGGCGGCGCCCGCCGAGGCGTTCGGTGTCGCCGAAGAAGCGGGCGAGGACGGCGCCGATGATCGGGACCGCGGCGATCAGCAGGCCCGCCGTCGAGCTCGACAGGTGGCGTTCGGCGTCGGTCAGGGTGTACCAGGGGCCGAGGATCTCGACGCAGGCGAAGGCCAGCATGGGGCGCCAGTGCGTCCGCAGGACACCCCCCATTCCGCCCTGGCGCAGCGCGAACGGCAGCAGCAGCACCGCCCCCAGCGCACAGCGCGTGAACACCACCATCGACGGCGACAGGTCGCTGTCGACCGCCACTTTGATCATCAGGTACGGGATGCCCCACAGGACACCCATGAGCGAGAACAGGAACCAGCCTCGTGCCGTCATGCCCGCAGTGTGGGCCCGGTCAGGGGGCGGTGTCTTGAACGCTGTTGCGCCCCTCGGGAACGCTGTTGCGCCCCTCGGGGGCGGGCCCGCCGGGGTGCACGCTGGTGCGGTACGCCGCCGGGGTCACCCCCGTCACCCGGCGGAACCACCGCGTCAGATGCGCCTGGTCGGCGAAGCCCACCAGGCCCGCGACCTCCGCGGGCCTGCGCCCCGCCTCCAGGAGGCCGCGGGCCCGCGCCACGCGGTGCTGGGCCAGCCAGGCGTAGGGCGGCATCCCCATCGTCGTACGGAAGGCGCGCAGCAACTGGTACCGGGACAGGCCCGTCTCGGCGGCCAGCTCGGCGAGGGTGGGCGGGGTGCGCAGGTCCGCCGCGAGCCGGTCGCGCACCGCGAGGGCGATACCGGCCGCGCCCGGGACCGCGTCCGGGGCCGGGCGCGCGCTGCCGTGGCGGCGGGCGAGGGTGCTGAGCAGCCAGGCGAGGCGCGACTCGGCGGTGAGGGCGGCCAGGGGGTCGGCCGCCGCGTCCCCGCTCAGCGCGGTGTGCGCCGCGTACAGGGCCGACGCCAGTTCCCTGTCGTCCACCACCGCCTCCCTGAAGTGCGGCAGGCCGCGGGTGGCCTCGGCGAGCAGCCGGGGCGCCGGGTAGATCGCGCGGTACGCGTAGCCGTCCTCGCCCGGCGCGGGGCGGCCGGTGTGGGTCTCCCCGGGGGCGAGGACGACGACAGCGCCGGCGCCTATGTCCAGGCGCCCGCCCCGGTAGTCGATGATCTCCCTGCCCGCCACGCAGACCCCGACCGTGAACTCGTCGTGGCAGTGCGGGGCGTAGCGGTGCCGGTCGAAGCGGGCGGTGAGCAGGTCGAGCGTCGCGCCGCCGCCGAGCGGGGCCCGGGTCCACACCGCGCGTTCACCACCCGCGCCCGCACCCGCCCTCGCGCGTGCGCCCCCCGCCCTCGCGCGTGCGCCCCCTTCGCCGTTCATCCCCGGTCCCCCTTCACCGTGGCCAGGCGGTACGCCGTCCATGGCCGGAGGCGCGATCGTACGAGATGGGGGCGGGCCAGGCGCACAGAGCCGCGAAGGCGGGCCGGGGGGCCTCGCGGGCCGCCCCGGTCCCGCCCCTTCCCCGGAACCAGGGGGCCGCGCCCCCCGGAACCCGCGGCAGCGGGCGGAGGCGGATGGGAGCCGGACCGCCCCAGGTCGTCGCGCTTGACCTTGCCGCGGCGTCAACGTTTCTACTGAAGGGCATGCGCATCGGAGAGATCGCGGCCGCCGTCGGCCTGACCACGCGGGCCATCCGCCACTACCACCACCTCGGGCTGCTGGCCGAGCCCGTACGGCTGCCCAACGGGTACCGCTCGTACGGGCTCCGCGAGGCCATCGCGCTGGCCCGGATCAAGCGGCTGACCGAGCTGGGGCTCGGGCTCGACGAGGTGCGGGACGTGCTCGCGGACGACGCCGGGCGGGAGCTGACCGAGGTGCTCGCGGAGCTGGACGAGGACCTGGCGCGGCAGGAGGCGGCCATCAGGGAGCGCCGGGCCCGGCTGGCCGAGCTGCTGCGGCTGTCCCGGGAGGGGCTGCTGCCCGACGACGGTCCGGTCTCGCCGGGGCTCGCCGAACTGTTCGCGCGGCTGTGGCCGGCCGACTCCGCGAGCGCCGCCAAGGACCTGGAACACCTCGCCCTGTTCGACACCGTGGCCGACGACGGCGTTCGCGAGCGCCTCTACGAGGTGCTGCGGCAGCTCGCCGACGACCAGGACCTCACCGCCCGGCTGCACCAGGCGTACGCGCGGCTCGACGCACTGGCCGACGCCCCGGTGGACGACCCCCGGGTGGAGCCGCTCGGCCAGGAACTCGCCGACCTCGTACCACAAGACATCCTGGCGGTCCTCGTACACGGGGGCGAGGACCGCCAGGATCCACAGGGGCGCACCGCCCCGAGCACCGCCTTCGGCGACGCGTTCCTCGACGACTTCTCGCCCGCGCAGGCGGCGGCCGTACGGCACATGCTCCGGCAGCTCACCGGGAAGGCGGGGTGGTCGGTGTGACACGGGACGGGGTGCGCCTGCTGCGGCGGCTCACGGGCTGCGAGCTGCGGGGGTTCCGGAGCCTCGGGCTGTGGGTGGCGCGGCGGCGCCACGGCGTCGGCGACGGCGGCCACGCGGCGGCGTACACCGGACCGCAGACCGCGACGCTGCTCGCCTTCACCTTCCTCTCCGTCGTCGAGACGGTCGTGCTCGCGCTCGTCCTCCCCTGGCCGCTGGTGCACGGCGCGCTGCTGTTCGTGGACGTGTACACGGTGGTGCAGTGCCTCGCGCTGCACGCCGCGTGCGTCACGCGGCCCCACGTCGTGGCCCCGGACGGGTCGCTGCGGGTGCGCTACGGGCACCTGCTCGACGTACGCGTCCCCGCCTCGGCCGTCGCCCACGCACGCGTGGACCGCCGCTTCCCCGAGGGCCGCGCGATCCGGATCGACGACGACGGCACGCTCGACGTCGCCGTCGGCAACCAGACGACCGTCACCGTCGAGCTCACCCACCCGGTGGAGTTCGTACGACCGCTGGGGCGCCGGGCGTGCGCGCGCGTGGTACGGCTGCACGCCGACGATCCGCGGGGTGTGGTCGAGGCGCTGCGGCGGCCGCGGGCGGAGGCGTTCGCGGCCTGAGCGGGACGCCGACGCGGGCGCCCCTCGCGCGGGGACACGTCACACGGGGGCTCGTTATGCAGGTACTCGTTATGCGGGGGCTCGTTATGCGGGGGCTCGTTATGCGGGGGCGAACAGGACCGTCGCCTCGGTGGGGTCCGCCCGGGTGAGGCGGACCCGGAGGTGCTCGCCCAGCGGGAGTGGGTCCGCGGTGGACTCGACGCGGGCGACGACCGCGGGGGCGGTCAACTGGACGGTGCCGATGGCTGGTCGGCGCTCGTGCACGTCGACCACGACCGCGTCGAAGACCTCGCCGACGCGGTCCTGGAGCAGCGCGGCCTCGACGAGGTCCACGCAGGCGCGCTCCACGGTGTTGGCGCGGCGCGCGCCCTCCGCCATCTCCCCGGGCAGCTCCGGCAGCGCCGCGAGCACCCACTCCGGCGGCGCGGTGTCCGCGCACGCGGCCAGGCACAGCTCCCCCGCGTACCGGTCGACGAGGCGGCGCAGCGGCGCGGTGCAGTGCGCGTACGGCGCGGCCACGGCGGCGTGGGTCACCGGGCCGGGGACCCGGCCGCCGCTGAAGACCGTGTACCCGGCGCCGCGCAGGAGCGTCGTGCACTCCTGGAGGAACGCGGCGTGGTGCGGCCTGCGCGGGTCGAGGGAGCGGACGAGTGTGGCGTACGGCAGGTGGCGCGGCCAGTCGACGCGCAGGGCCCGCGCGGTGCGGCGCAGGCGGCCGACCGCGCCGTCGGGGGCGGTGGGCAGCGTCCGCAGCACGCCCGTGCCGGAGTCGAGCATGATCCGCGCGGCGGCCATGCCGGTGAGCAGGGAGAGCTGGGCGTTCCAGCCGTCGGCGGGCAGGGGCGCGCGGTAGGCGAGCTCGTACGCCCCGCCGTCGGGGCTGCGGACGATCTCCTGCTCGGGCACGTCGAGGGAGATGCCGCCGCGCTCGGCCTCCAGCCGCTCGCGCAGTCGCCCGACCTCCGCGAGCAGCGCGAGGGGCTCCTCGGCGGTGCCCGTGTCGACGGCCCGCTGCACGCCGTCGTAGTCGAGCTTGGCGCGGCTGCGGACCAGGGCGCGGCGCACGTCGGCGGACTCGGTACGGCCGTCCGCGTCCAGGTCGACCGTCCACAGGAGCGCGGGGCGGGTCCGGCCGGGCAGCAGGCTGGCCGCGCCCTCGCTGATCGCGGCGGGGTGCAGCGGGACCTTCTCGTCGGGGAAGTACAGGGTGGTGACGCGGCGGTGGGCCTCCGCGTCCAGCGGGCCGTGCGGGGTGACGTACGCCGCCACGTCCGCGATCGCGTACCGCACGCGGTAGCCGCCGCCCGCCCGCCGCGACAGGTGCGCCGCCTGGTCGAGGTCGACGGAGGCCGGCGGGTCGACCGTGAAGAAGGGGATGTCGGTCGCGTCCGCCCCCGGCAGGCGCGGGGCCGCCACGGCCCGCTCGGCCGCCGCGAGCACCGCGTCCGGGAACGCCTCCGGCACCCCGAGCCGCGCCCGCAGCTCACGCAGCGCGCCCCGCAACGGGGCCTCGGCCGCGCCGGACACACGAAGACGACGCCGTGGCATGCCACCGAGCGTAGGCCCACCCCCGCAACGCGGCACCCGCACACCACCCCGCCAAGCACCCCGCCCCCCCGGCCCCCGGCCCCCGGCTGGAGCATTCAGCCCGTCCGGCGTTTGAGGACGAGCGCGCCAGCGCGATGCGGTGACGGACGCCCCACTCGGCACAGGAGTCTCCAGCCCGCCCCGGCAGGGGCACCCAGCCCGTCCGGCGCTTGAGGACGAGCGCGCCAGCGCGATGCGGTAACAGAAACCCACCCAGCGCTCAGCAGACAACGGCGAGGAGTACCCAGCCCGTCCGGCGTTTGAGGACGAGCGCGCCGGCGCGATGCGGTGACGGACGCCCCACCCGGGGCAGGACCATCGGCGGAAGGGGCCCCCGGGGCCGCGCCCCGGTACCCCGTACGCTGTCGCCGGGGCCGAGCCCCACCCGCACCACCGTAAGGAGAAACCGTGCTCGTCCTGCTGCCACCGTCCGAGGGCAAGGCCGACTCCGGGCGCGGAGCACCGCTCGAGCTCGCGTCGCTGTCGCTGCCGGGGCTGGCCGAGGCCCGCGCCGCCGTGCTCGACGAGCTCGTCGACCTGTGCGCCGCCGACGAGGAGAAGGCGCGGGAGGTCCTCGGCCTCAGCGAGGGGCTGCGCGGCGAGGTCGCCAAGAACGCCGCGCTGCGTACCGCCGGGGCCCGCCCGGCCGGGGAGATCTACACCGGCGTCCTGTACGACGCGCTCGACCTGGCCTCGCTCGACGCCGCGGCGAAGCGGCGGGCGGGGCGCTCGCTGCTCGTCTTCTCCGGGCTGTGGGGCGCGGTCTCCGTCGCCGACCGCATCCCGTCCTACCGCTGCTCGATGGGCGTGAAGCTGCCGGGCCTCGGCGCCCTGGCCGCGCACTGGCGCGGCCCGATGGCCTCCGTGCTGCCCGAGGCCGCCGGGGACGGTCTCGTCCTGGACCTGCGGTCGGCGGCGTACGCGGCCGCGTGGAAGCCGAAGGGGGAGGTCGCGGGGCGGACGGCGACGGTGCGGGTGCTGCACGCGCGGATGGTGGACGGCGTGGAGAAGCGCTCCGTCGTCTCCCACTTCAACAAGGCCACCAAGGGCCGCCTGGTGCGGTCCCTGCTGACCGCCGGCGCGGCCCCGGCGTCCCCCGCCGAGCTGGTGGAGGCCCTGCGGGACCTCGGCCACACGGTGGAGGCCGGGCCCCCGTCGAGGCCGGGGCGCCCCTGGGCCCTGGACGTGGTGGTCCGGGAGATCCACTAGACCGGTACGGCCCGGGCGGGCGGACGCCTGTTGCAGGCGGCGCAACGGCCTTTGCGGAGGGTGGTGGCCGGAGGGCACCATGCCTGCATGAACTCCCCCGTCGCCGCCGCCAAGGGCTCCGCCCTGGACCTGGCCCCCGTCATCCCCGTCGTCGTCGTGGACACGGCCCACACCGCCGTACCGCTCGCGCGCGCGCTCGTCGCGGGCGGCCTGACCGCCATCGAGGTCACGCTGCGGACCCCCGCCGCGCTGGACGCGATCCGGGCGATCGCCGCCGAGGTCCCGGAGGCCGTGGTGGGCGCGGGCACCGTCACCTCGGCCGGCCACGTCGAGGACGCGGTGGACGCGGGGGCGCGGTTCCTGGTCAGCCCCGGCTGGACGGAGTCGGTCCTGGGCGCGATGAAGGACTCGGGTGTGCCGTTCCTGCCGGGCGTCTCGACGGCGTCGGAGGTGCTGGCGCTGCTGGAGCACGGCGTACGGGACATGAAGTTCTTCCCCGCGGAGGCGGCGGGCGGCATCGCGTACCTGAAGTCGCTCGCGGGCCCGCTGCCCGCGGCCCGCTTCTGCCCGACGGGCGGCATCACGGCCGCGTCCGCCCCCTCGTACCTGCGACTGCCCAACGTCGCCTGTGTGGGCGGCAGTTGGATGCTGCCCGCCGAGGCGGTCGGCGCCGCCGACTGGGCCCGCGTCGAGTCCTTGGCCCGCGAGGCGGCGGCCCTCGGCTGAGGGGCCCTGCCTGCGGGGCCCCCGGCGGTCAGCGCAGGTGGCCGGTGTCGTTCAGGAGCCGCACGCTCGCGTTGCCGTCCGCGTAGTACGCCACCGCCGACAGCGACGCCGCCGCGAGTTCCATCCGGAACAGGGACTCGGGCGGCGCGCCGAGCGCGAGGCGTACGAGGGTCTTGACCGGCGTGACATGCGTGACCAGGAGGACCGTACGGCCCGCGTACGCGGCGAGCAGCTTGTCGCGCGCGGCCGAGACGCGGCTGGTGACCTCGGCGAAGGACTCGCCGCCCGGCGGGGCGACGTGCGGCGAGGCGAGCCAGGCCGTCAGCTCGTCGGGGTGGCGCTCGCGCACCTCGGCGAAGGTCAGGCCCTCCCAGGCGCCGAAGTCGGTCTCGCGCAGGCCCGGTTCGAGGTGGACGTCGAGGCCGAGCCGGGCGGCGACGGTGCGGGCGGTCTCCTGGCAGCGCAGCAGCGGCGAGGAGACGACGGCCTGCACGGTGCCGCGCGCGGCGAGCGCGGCGGCGACGCGGACGGCCTGCTCGCGGCCGATGTCCGACAGGGAGGGGTCGCTCCCGCCGCTGCCGGAGAACCGCTTCTCGGGCGTCAGCGGGGTCTCGCCGTGCCGGAGCAGGACGAAGGTGGCGGGGGCGCCGAGGTCGGCGGGCGCGGCCCAGCCCACGGGCGGCGCCCCGGTGGCCACAGCACGCCCGGGCGTACCTGGCACGCCGGGCGTCCCCTGCGCCCCGGGCACTCCGGAGGCCCCGGAACCGGACATCCCGGATGCCCCGGGCACCCCGGCCACCCTGGAGGCCCCGGACCCGGACGCCCCGGATGCGGACGCCCCGGATGCGGACGCCCCGGACTCGGGTGTCACAGCCCCGGACGTCACGGAGCCGGGCGTCACGGGCGGCCGGGAGGTCCCGAGCCCGGACGTCCCGAGCGCTGACGTCCCGAGCCCGCGCACGCCGGTCCCGGTCCCGGCCCCGGTCCCGCCGGGACCCGCCGCGTCCAGCTCGCCCGCCAGGGCGGTCGCGCCCGCGCCGGACACCCCGGGCCCGTTGCCCGTGAAGCCACCGCTGCCGCCGGGCGTGGTGCCGCCCGCCGCGACCGAC
>NZ_BNBT01000035.1 GCF_014656095.1 Streptomyces longispororuber | reverse complement strand
CGGGGCCGCGCCGGCGCCGGCCGCCGAGGAGCGGGGCACGGCGGCGCGCATCAACTTCCGCCCGCCCGCCCACCTCAAGGCCCGGATGGAAGCCGCCGCCGAGCGGGAGGGCCTGACCCTGAACGCGTGGCTGAGCCGGGCGGTCACCGCGACGCTCGGCGGCCCGGCCGAGCCGGACCCGCGCGGGGCCCCGGCCGATCGGCACGACAAGGGGCGGGCGCGGTAGCGCGGCCCCGCCAGCGCCTCGACAGGAAGGCCGGTATGCCCACGTTCCCCACCCCCGCGCCCATCTCGGCCAAACTGAGGATCGCCGAGGGGTCCGTCACCGTCAGGGCCGCCCCACGGGAGGTCACGGTGGTCGAGGTCCGCCCGACGGACGGCTCCGACCCCCGGGACGTACGCGCGGCCGACGAGGCCCACGTGGCGTTCTCCGAGGGACGGCTGGACATCACGTCACCGCCGCAGGCGCGCGCCTGGGCCAGAACGTCGCGCCGTACGGGCACCGGCACCGGCTCCGTCGACGTGCTCATCGAACTGCCCGAGGGCTCCGCCCTCCAGGGCACCGCCGCCACGGTGGTCCTGCGCGGCGACGGACGGCTCGGCGAGTGCCGCTTCGAGGCCGGGCGCGGCGACATCGAACTGGACGAGGCGGGCCCGCTGCGCCTGACCACGGGGAGCGGCGTCATCGGCGTCGCCCGCGCGGTCGGCCGCGTCCGCATCGCCAACGGCTCGGGCCAGGTGCGCGTCGACGTCGTCGACGGCTCGGCCCAGATCGGCAACGACGACGGCCTGGTCAGTGTCGGGGACGCCACCGGCAAGCTGCGCCTGTCCGGGGTGAGCGGCGACTTCCACGTCCTGCGCGCGCAGAGCGACGTCGAGGTCAAGACCGCGCACGGCACGGTGCGGCTCGCCGAGGTCGTCCGCGGCACCGTCGTGGTCACCGCGTCGTTCGGCCAGGTGGAGATCGGCGTCCGCGAAGGCACCGCGGCCAAGCTCGACGTCAGCACGCTGACGGGCGTCGTACGGCACTCCCTGAGGCCCGTCGAGGGCCCGCACGAGACCGACGATGTCGTCCACGTACGCGTCCGCACCTACAACGGGTCCGTCTCCGTCGACCGCTCCTGACGCGAGGACCGCGGAGATGCGGTGCGCGGACCTGGTGCGGACACCTGACGCGGGGACCCCGGGGACCTTGGAAACCTGACGCAGAAACCGGGAACAGGTTATGACACGGAATGCTGAGGACCGCGTGGTGCTCGACGTCGAGGACCTTCGGATGCGCTACGGCACGACCGAGGTGCTGAAGGGCGTCACCTTCCAGGTGCGGCAGGGCGAGGTCGTGTGCCTGCTGGGGCCGAACGGCGCGGGCAAGACCACCACGATGGAGATCCTGGAGGGCTTCCGGACGCGGTCGGGCGGCCGGGTCCAGGTGCTCGGCACCGACCCCGCGCACGGGGGCGACGCCTGGCGGGCCCGGGTGGGCGTCGTGCTCCAGTCGTGGCGCGACCACGGGCGCTGGCGCGTCCGCGAACTCCTCGCCCACCTTGGCATGTACTACGGGTGCTACGCCACCGCCCGCGTCCCGCGGCCCTGGGACCCGGACCGGCTCGTCGCCGCCGTCGGCCTGACCGCGCAGGCGCACGCCAAGGTCCGGACGCTCTCCGGCGGCCAGCGGCGCAGGCTCGACGTGGCGGTCGGCCTCGTCGGCCGGCCCGAGCTGCTCTTCCTCGACGAGCCCACCGCCGGGCTCGACCCGGTCGCCCGGCGCGCGTTCCACGGCCTGGTCGCTGGCCTCGCCGAGGAGTGGCGGCCGACGATCGTGCTGACCACGCACGACCTGCACGAGGCGCAGCAGCTCGCGGACCGCATCGTCGTCCTCAGCGACGGCCGGATCGTCGCGGACGGCTCGGTGGCGCACCTCGCCGAGCGGATCGTCGGCGAGGACGAGGTCCGCTGGACCCACGAGGGGCGGCGGCACGTACGGCGCACCCGGGACTCCACCCGGTTCGCCTTCGGCCTGTTCCAGCGGTACGGCGACGCCGTCAGCGACTTGGAGGTCCGCAAGGCCACGCTGGAGGACACCTACCTCGCCCTGGTGGGGCAGCGGAGCGCGGCGCACACGGGCCGGCCGGTGGCCGGAGCGGTCGCCGCGACGGCCGAGGAAGGGGCGGCCGAGGAAGGCGTGGCGGAGGAAGGGGCGCGGCGATGAACGGGGCGGTGAACAGGACGGTCCTGCGGGCCGGGTGGCAGCGCGGTGTCATCGAGCTGCGCCAGTCCTTCACCAACGGTGCCGATCTCTTCAACCACTTCTTCTGGCCGGTGCTGATGCTCGTCGTCACGTACCTGCTGCGGGACGTCCCGTTCGGGGACGGCTCGTTCGAGCTCGGCACCCTGGTGCTGCCGGGCATCCTCGGCATGAACGCCGCGATGGCGATGGTGACCATGAGCCAGCTCCTCACGGCCGACCGTGAGGACGGCACCCTGCTCCGCGCCAAGGCCACCCCGGGCGGCACCCAGGCCCACCTCGTCGGGAAGATCGTCTCGGTGTCCGGGGGCCTGGTCGCCGACTTGGCGATCTTCCTGGTTCCCGGCCTGCTCATCGTCCCGGGCCTGGCCGTCGGCAGCCTCGGCTCCTGGTCCACCCTGGCCTGGGTGCTGGCGCTCGGTCTGGTGGCGACGCTGCCGATCGGCGCGGTCCTGGGGTCGCTGTTCGCCAGCACCCGCGCCCAAGGCCTGCTCACGCTGCCGATCCTCGCGATGATCGGCGTCTCGGGCATCTTCTACCCGGTGACGTCCCTGCCGGACTGGGTGGGGTGGATCGCCCAGGTCTTCCCGGTCTACTGGCTCGGCCTCGGCATGCGCTCGGCCCTGCTGCCCGACAGTGCCGCCGCCGTGGAGATCGATGAGTCCTGGCGCCATCTGGAGACCGTCGGCGTCCTCGGCCTCTGGGCCGTCCTCGGGCTGCTGCTCGCGCCGGCCGTGCTGCGCCGGACGGCACGCCGGGAGTCGGGCTCCGCCCTGGCCGCCCGCCGCGACAAGGCCTTGCAGCGGGTGGGGTGAGGCTAGCGGGCGGCCGTCCCCGCCGCCGGGCCGGGCACCCGGGCCGCGGTACGGCGGCGGCGTATGCCGTAGTGCGCCGCAAGCACCAGCACCAGCGGTCCCCACAGCCCCACGGGCAGCACGCACACCCGGAACAGCAGCTCCCAGGCCCCGCTGTCGAACTGGTCGAAGGAGAAGCCGAGGCCCAGCGCGCCCAGGGTGAAGGGCCCGAACAGCAGGGTCGCACCGAGCCCGCCGGCCACCGCGGGGACCAGGGCGACGGCCGGGTGCAGCCGCCGCCCGCCGACCAGCGGCACCCAGGCGGGCGCCACCTCGCCCCAGCCGCGCACGAGCCCGAACGACAGCAGTGCGAGCGCCTCGGTGAGCAGGCTCAGTGTGAAGACGTACGGTACGGAGATCCACAGGCTGCCGATCGAGCCCGTGCCGGTACCCATGTCGAAGCCGAAGGCGAACGGCAGTCGCCAGACGCACTGGGGGAGCAGGATCAGCGGAATCACCTGGGCCACGCGCTCCGCCCAGCGGGGCACGGGAAGTTCGGTTGTCGTCATGCCCTCGAGCTTTCCGGCTGCCGCGACGATGATCGTCCACCGCACAGCCGAACCGCCTCCGCCGTGCGGCGGAGGCGGTGACATGCCCGGGGGCGGACCGCCGGGGCGCGGCATGAGGGTTTCAGCCCGTCCGGCGCTTGAGGACGAGGCCGGAGGCCGATGAACAGCCGGTCCGGCGTCTGAGGACGAGGCCGCAGGCCGACACCCCCCGGAAGGGCACGCCCCCGGAAGGGCACGCCCCCGAAAGGACACGCCCCCGCGAGGACCGCGGCGGTCCGGCGACAGCCCCCGGCCGCCCCCTCCTCAGGTCGAAGGGGGAGCCGCGAGACCTTCACCACCGCACTGGCTCGCCGGAGCGCGCCGCGGTCCTCATGCGGCGCCGGCCGCGTCGGCCGGCACAGTCCCCCGCGCGCCGTGTGCCACCCCTCATCCGGGCGCACGGCGACGCGGGTTCCGCGCGGGGGACCGACCTCCCGTCAAGTCCCCGGCGCAGTCTCTGAGGTGAAGGGGGCTCAGTCCTCGCGCAGGGCGCGGACCGCCTCCTCCACACGCTTGCCGTAGTCGGCGTCGGCGGCGTGGAAGTGGGCCAGGTTCTTCTCGACGACGTCCTCGCGGGACACCTGGGAGAGCCCGCCCGCGATGTTCGCCACCAGGCGCTCCTTCTCCTCCTCGGACATCAGCCGGTACAGCTCGCCCGCCTGGAAGAAGTCGTCGTCCTTGGTGTGCGCGGGCGCCTCGTGCGTACCAGTGTGGCCGCTGACGGCGAGCGGCGCGGAGAGCGGCCTGCCGGTCTCGGTGGGGCCGTCGTACGAGTTCGGCTCGTAGTTCTTGCGGTCGCGGCCGTAGGCGTTGGTGGCCATGAGGCCGTCGCGGCCGTAGTTGTCCACCGTGGTCGCCTTGGGCGCGTTCACCGCGAGCTGGGTGTGGTTGACGCCCAGGCGGTAGCGGTGCGCGTCGGCGTACGCGAACAGGCGGCCCTGGAGCATCTTGTCGGGCGAGGGGCCGATGCCGGGCACGAAGTTGTTCGGCGAGAACGCGGCCTGCTCGACCTCGGCGAAGACGTTGTCGGGGTTGCGGTCCAGGACCAGGCGGCCGACCCGCTGGAGCGGGTAGTCGGCGTGCGGCCACACCTTCGTCAGGTCGAAGGGGTTGAAGCGGTAGGTCGCCGCGTCGGCCGCGGGCATGATCTGCACGTGCAGGGTCCAGGACGGGTTGACCCCGCGCTCGATGGCCTGGAGCAGGTCCGTCTGGTGCGAGTTGGGGTCCTTGCCCGCCAGCTCGGCGGCCTGCTCGCCGGACAGGCAGCGGATGCCCTGGTTCGTCTTGAAGTGGTACTTGACGAAGAAGGCCTCGCCCTGGGCGTTCGTCCACTGGTAGGTGTGCGAGCCGTAGCCGTTCATGTGGCGGTACGAGGCGGGGATGCCGCGGTCGCCCATCAGCCAGGTCACCTGGTGCGTGGCCTCGGGGGCGTGCGCCCAGAAGTCCCAGACGTTGTCGGGCTCCTGCTTGCCGGTGAACGGGTCGCGCTTCTGCGAGTGGATGAAGTCGGGGAACTTCAGCGGGTCCTTGATGAAGAACACCGGGGTGTTGTTGCCGACGAGGTCGTAGTTGCCCTCGGCGGTGTAGAACTTCACCGCGAAGCCGCGCGGGTCGCGCACCGCGTCCGCGCCGCCGAGGCTGTCGGCCACGGTGGAGAAGCGCAGGAACACCTCGGTGCGCCGGCCGACCTCGGAGAGGAAGTCGGCGTGGGTGAAGCCGGTGACGTCGTCGGTCACCTCGAAGTAGCCGTACGCGCCCGAGCCGCGGGCGTGCACCACGCGCTCCGGGATGCGCTCGCGGTTGAAGCGGGCGAGCTTCTCCAGGAGGTGCTGGTCCTGGAGGAGGAGCGGACCGCCGGCGCCGGCGGAGGCGGAGTTCTGGTTGTCGGCGACGGGGGCGCCGGACTCGGTGGTGAGCACGCGCTGCGGCATGGTGGTGGGTCGGCCTTCCGTGCGGGACTGCGGGAGCTGCTGGGGAGCTGCTGCGAAGCTGGAGTGAGCCGCGGACAGCCGCGGAGCACTGTGGAGCACTGCTGAGCTGAGTGACGTGAGCGTAGGGACGCCCCGTCCGTCACGTCAACAGTTTGTTGAAGCTGGGGGTGGGGCAGGGTTCCGGGCCGCGGCGGCGCTTGGGCGCGACAGGACAGGTGTCAGCGCCGCCACGGCCCGGAAGTCGGGGAGGGCTAGGCGACCGGGCTGCCGGAGAGGCGCTCGACGGCCCGCAGCAGCGCGGAGTGGTCGAGGCCGCCGTCGCCCTGCGCGCGCAGGCCGGCGACGAGCTGGGCCACCACGGCGCCGACCGGGAGCACGGCCCCCACGGAGCGGGCGGCGTCCGTGACGATGCCCATGTCCTTGTGGTGCAGGTCGATGCGGAAGCCCGGCTTGAAGTCGCGGTTCAGGAAGTTGTCCTTCTTGCGGGTCAGGACGGTGGAGCCGGCGAGTCCGCCGTTCAGGACGTCGAGCGCGGCCTTGAGGTCCACGCCGGACTTCTCCAGGAAGACCACGGCCTCGGCGCAGGCCTGGATGTTCACCGCGACGATGAGCTGGTTGGCGGCCTTCACGGTCTGGCCCGAGCCGTGCGGGCCGCACAGCACGATGGTCTTGCCGAGGGCCTCGAACAGCGGCTTCGCCGCGTCGAAGTCGGCCTGCTCGCCGCCGACCATGATGGACAGGACCGCCTCGACGGCCCCCGCCTCGCCGCCGGAGACCGGGGCGTCGAGCACCCGGATGCCCTTCTCCTGCGCGGCCTTCGCCAGGTCGACGGAGGTCTGCGGCGTGATCGACGACATGTCGATGAGCAGCGCGCCCGACCGGGCGTTCTCCAGGATGCCGTCGGGGCCGTAGGCGATGGCCTCGACCTGCGGGGACGCGGGCACCATCGTGACGATCACGTCGGCGTCGCGGACCGCCTCCGCGAGGGACCCGGCCGCCGTGCCGCCCGCGGCGGCCAGCCGGTCCAGCTTGTCCTGCTCCAGGGTGTAGCCGGTGACGGAGTACCCGGCCTTGATCAGGTTCTCGGACATGGGCGAGCCCATGATGCCGAGACCGATCCACGCGACCTTGGGGAGGTTGGTGCTCATGAGGGTTGCCTCTCTGACTGCGTGCGTACGTCGGTGACTGCGTGCGTACGTCGTTGACTGCGGGCGCCCGGTGCTCAGCGGGCGGCGCGGGCCCCGGCCGGGAGCCAGTCGAAGGACTCGTGGCTCGGGCGGTCGCCGGGCTTGTACTCCAGGCCGACCCAGCCCTCGTAACCGGCCTCGCGCACCTGGTCGAGCAGGTCCTCCAGGGGGAGGGAGCCGGTGCCGGGGGCGCCGCGCCCGGGGTTGTCCGCGATCTGCACGTGCCCCGTCCTGTCGGCGTACGCGGCGATCACCCGCGGCAGGTCCTCCCCGTTCATGGAGAGGTGGTACAGGTCCATCAGGAACCGCGCGTTGCCGAGGCCGGTGGCGGCGTTGACCTTGTCCACCACCTCGACGGCCTTCTCCGCGCTCACCAGGGGGCACTTCGGCGACTCGGGGGCGTTGAGCGCCTCGACGAGGACGACGGCCCCCACGCGGTCGGCGGCGCGCGCCGCGAGGACCAGGTTCTCCAGGGCGAGTTCGTCCTGGACGGCCGGGTCCACGCCGTCGACCCGGTTGCCGTACAGGGCGTTGAGCGCCGTGCAGCCGAGCGAGTGCGCGAAGTCCGCGGCGACGTCGACGTTGGCGCGGAACTTCTCGCTCTCCTCGCCGGGGACGGACAGGGCGCCGCGGTCGGGGCCCGGGAGCTGCCCGGCGTAGAAGTTCAGCCCCGTGAGCCGGACGCCCGCGTCCTCGATCGCCTGCTTGAGGGCGTCGAGCTCGGACCGCTCGGGGACGGGGGCGTCGACCCAGGGCCACCACAGCTCGACCGCCCGGAAGCCGGCCGCCGCGGCGGCCGCGGGGCGCTCCAGGAGCGGGAGCTCGGTGAAGAGGATCGACAGGTTCACAGTGAAGCGCTGGTCGGAGTATCCCATGGGGCTTCCGCGCTCCTTCCGGGTGAGTGACTGCGTGCGTTCCTGGGGAGCGACCCACACAGGATGGCGCATAGATTCCGCATTGCGGAAGTTGTTTTCTACTTGATGGAAGACTGCCTCCGGTCTGCGGAAGCTGTCAAGGGGGTCGTCCCGAAAACCCGGTGCCGCAGTAGGTTGAGCCCGTGCGATTGAGAGTGGAGTTCACGACCGAGCCCTTCGACCTGGACGAGGCGCCGCCGCACGCGCTGGCCGCGCGCGACGTCCTGCAGGCCGCCGACCTGGACGCGGTGGACGTCGGACCGTTCGGCAACACCGCCGAGGGCGACGTCGACACGGTGCTCGCCGCCGTCGACACGATGCTGCGCACCTCGCTGCGGGCGGGCGCGACCCGGGTGTCGCTCCAGCTCAACGTGGTGGGCGGCGCGGGGGAGGCGGATAAGTGACCGGCCTCGGGGACGACCCCTTCGTCACGGCGGTCAAGCCGCTGGTCGACGCCATGGGCGGGGAGATGCTGCCGCCCGGCGACGCCGGACCCGACGACGTCGTGCTCGCCTGGGAGGGCGAGGACGTCCTCGCCGTGCGCCTGCCGCAGCTCGCCGACTCCCTGGACCGCATCCTGCTCGCCCTGGAGCGCAAGGAGGGCAAGCCGCTGGCCGAGCTCGACCGCAAGGCCAAGCAGGAGGTCGTGCGGTCGCTGGAGGCGCGGGGTGCGTTCGCCGTCCGGCACGGTGTGGAGACGGTGGCCGCCGCGCTCGGCGTCAGCCGCTTCACGGTGTACAACTACCTGAACCGCACGACGTAGGGCCGCGGGGCCCGGTCCCTCGCGGGGCGCCCCTTCCCGAAACCAAGGGGCGCCGCCCCCTGGACCCCCGTTCATCGCGCTGGCGCGCTCGTCCTCAAACGCCGGACGGGCTGAGAACCCCCCCGTCCGGCGCCAGCCGCTGCACAGTGCACCCAGGCCGTCGTCCGTTCACCGGGCGGCGGCCTTTCTTACCTGAACTTTTCAACAAAGTGTTGACGGCCGGTTTCCGACGGCGTTAGCTATGCGCCAGCCCGTCCAGCACAAAGGCCCCGGAGGCCCCCGTGACTTCGAGCACCAAGACGCCGGGCCTCGCCCGGTTCAACACCCTCGACGAGGCCGCGGCGCGCACCGCACTCCACGAGGCCTGCGCCTCGGCCGCCTGGGGCGGAAGACTTCTCGCTCAGCGCCCCTTCGCCACCGCCGAAGCCCTGTACGCCGCCAGCGACGCCGCCACGGCCGAGCTGACCGCGGCCGACCTGGCCGAGGCGATGGCGGGGCACCCGCCGATCGGCCGCCCGAAGCCGGGCGACCCGACCTCGGCCCGTGAGCAGCGCGGCATGGCCGGCGCCTCCGAGGAACTCAGGGCGGAGATGCTCGAACTGAACCTGGCCTACCAGGAGAAGTTCGGCCACGTCTTCCTGATCTGCGCCACCGGCAGGACCGGCGAGCAGATGCGGGACGCGGTCAAGGAGCGGCTCGCCAACTCCCCCGCGCGCGAACGGGAGATCGTCCGCGCCGAACTGGGAAAGATCAACCGTATCCGGCTGGCCCGCCTCGTCGAGGAAGAGGAAGAGAAGGAAGAGGGACCGCGCACATGAGCACCGAGACCACCGCCTCCGTGTCCACGCACATCCTGGACACCAGCGCCGGCCGCCCCGCCGAGGCCGTCGCCGTCACGCTCGCGGCCCGCGCGGGCCGCGACGCGCCGTGGGCGGTCCTCGGCGGCTCCGCCACCGACGCGGACGGGCGCTGCAAGGACCTGCCGGCGCTGCCGGAGGGCACCACCCACGTACGGCTCGACTTCGCCGTCGAGGCGTACTTCCTGAGCAAGCAAGCCAAGCAAGCCGAGGCGCAGCAGGACGCCCCCGCGAATCGGGACAGCGGTGCGGCCGGAGTGTTCTTCCCCGAGGTGGCGATCACCTTCGCCGTCGTACCGGGCGAGCACTACCACGTACCGCTGCTGCTCAACCCGTTCGGCTACTCCGTATATCGAGGGAGCTAGCGAAGATGCCCACCATTCTGGGACAGAACCAGTACGGCAAGGCGGAGAACCGGGTCGTCAAGATCACGCGGGACGGCGACACCCACCACATCAAGGACCTGAACGTCTCCGTCGCCCTCTCCGGCGACCTCGACGACGTCCACTACAACGGCTCGAACGCCAACTGCCTGCCGACGGACACCACCAAGAACACCTGCTTCGCCTTCGCCAAGGAACACGGCATCGACTCCGCCGAGCAGTACGGCATCCACCTCGCCCGGCACTTCGTGGAGAGCCAGCCCTCGATCCACCGGGCGCGCATCCGCATCGAGGAGTACGCCTGGGAGCGCATCTCCGCCTCCGACGCCAACTCCCGGTTCATCGGCGCCGACGACGTCAAGCACTCGTTCGTGCGCAAGGGCCAGGAGACGCGCCTGGCCCAGATCACGTACGACGGCGAAGGCTTCGAGGTGCTCAGCGGTCTGAAGGACCTGACCGTCATGAACAGCACCAACTCCGAGTTCTGGGGCTACATCAAGGACAAGTACACGACGCTCCAGGAGGACTACGACCGCATCCTCGCCACGTCCCTGTCGACGTGGTGGCGGCACAACTGGACCAGCGACGAGCAGCGCATGCCGCACTGGGAGAAGTCCTACGAGCAGGCGAAGAAGCACATCCTGCACGCCTTCGTGGAGACGTACTCCCTCTCGCTCCAGCAGACGCTGTACCAGATGGGCTCGCGGGTCATCAACCACCGCAGCGAGATAGACGAGATCCGCTTCTCCGCGCCCAACAAGCACCACTTCCGCCTGGACCTCTCCTTCTGCGGCCTCGACAACGAGGCCAAGGACGGCGCGGTCTACTACGCCGCGGACCGCCCGTACGGCCTGATCGAGGCGACCATCCTGCGCGACGGCGCCGAGGCCAAGATCCCGGTCGACATGACCAACCTCTGACGCGGGACGCGCGCCCCGCCCGCCGCAGGGAGCGGGGCGCGCCACACCGGAGGGAACGACAGCAATGGCACAGCCTGCCGCAGGGCCGAGCGACGGCCCGTGTTCCACCCCGCCGGATCCATGCCACCCGGTGGACGAAAAGCTCCACGTCTCGCGGCTCGTCCCCGCCGCGCTCCAGCACATCGCCGCCATGTACGCGGGTGTCGTCACCCCTCCGCTCATCATCGGCCAGGCCGTCGGCCTCGACCCCGGCGCGCAGACGCGGCTCATCGCCGCGAGCCTGCTGATCGCCGGACTCGCCACCCTGCTCCAGACGCTCGGCGTCAAGGGCGTCGTCGGCAACCGCCTGCCCTTCGTCAACGCCGCCTCCTCCGCGGGCATCGCGCCGATCCTCGCCATCGCCGAGAACAGCGCGCCGGGACACGAACTCCCCGCCGTCTACGGGGCGGTGATGGTCGCCGGTCTCTTCTGCCTCGTCGTAGGACCGTTCTTCGGGCGGCTCCTTCGCTTTTTCCCGCCGCTGGTCACCGGCGTCGTCATCACGCTCATCGGCGTGACGCTGATGCCCGTGCCGGTCGGCTGGGCCCAGGGCGGCGACAAGGAGTCCGCCGACTTCGGCGACATGCGCCACCTCGCGCTCGCCGCCTTCACCCTCGTCGTGATCCTCTGCTTCCAGCGGTTCGCGCGCGGCTTCTTCAAGCAAGTGGCTCTGCTCATGGGCCTGTTCATCGGCACGCTCGCGGCCGTCCCGTTCGGCCTCGCCGACTTCTCCGCGCTCGGGTCCGCGCCGGTGGCCGCCCTGCCGACGCCCTTCGCGTCCGGGGCGCCCGAGTTCCAGCCGGCCGCGATCCTGTCGCTGTGCCTGGTGATGCTCGTCCTGATGACCGAGTCCAGCGCCGGCATGCTCGCGCTCGGCGAGATCTGCGAGCGCAGGACCGACGGCGCCACCATCACCCGCGGCCTGCGCACCGACGGCCTCGCCACCCTCGTGGGACCCGTCTTCGGCGGCTTCCCCACGTCGGCCTTCGCGCAGAACGTCGGCGTGGTGTCGCTGACCCGGGTGCGCAGCCGGTACGTCGTCGCCGTCGCGGGCGGCGCCCTCCTCGTCCTCGGCGCCTTCCCGGTGCTCGGCGCGGTCGTCAGCCTCGTACCGATGCCGGTGCTCGGCGGCGCGGGCATCGTGCTGTTCGGCTCCATCGCGGTCAGCGGCATCCGCACCCTGTCCGAGGCGGGCCTCGACGACAGCTCCAACATCGTCCTGGTCGCCGTGTCCCTCGGCGCGGGCATCATCCCGCTCGCCGCGCCCACCTTCTACGCCGACTTCCCGGCCTGGGCGCAGACCGTGCTGGGCTCCGGCATCAGCGCCGGCGCGCTCGTCGCCGTCACGCTGAACCTGTTCTTCCACCATCTCGGCACCCGCGACGGCGCGCACCGTACGCCCGGCGACGTCGCGGCACTCAAATCCTCCTAGGGTCC
The DNA here is from genome assembly GCF_014656095.1 of Streptomyces longispororuber. Classification (GTDB taxonomy): domain Bacteria; phylum Actinomycetota; class Actinomycetes; order Streptomycetales; family Streptomycetaceae; genus Streptomyces; species Streptomyces longispororuber. Next base: position 49,714 of record NZ_BNBT01000035.1, on the reverse strand, counting down.
TGCCGTGCCCGAACGACCGCCACCCACCCCAGAAGGACGCACCATGGCACCTTCGGCAGCCCCCCAGCGGACCGTCATCGAGAACGTCGCGATCGCAACCGTCGACGCGCAGGACACCGAGTACGCCTCCGGCCACATCGTCGTCGCCGGCAACCGCATCGAGTCCCTCGGCGCCGGCAAGGCCCCCGAGGCCCTGGAGAACGTGGTACGCCGCGTGGACGGCACCGGCCACCTCGCCACCCCCGGCCTGGTCAACACCCACCACCACTTCTACCAGTGGATCACCCGGGGCCTGGCCACCGACCACAACCTCTTCGACTGGCTGGTCGCGCTGTACCCGACCTGGGCCCGCATCGACGAGGACATGGTGCGCGCCGCCGCGCGGGGCTCCCTCGCGATGATGGCCCGCGGCGGCGTCACCACCGCGATGGACCACCACTACGTCTACCCGAAGGGCTCCGGCGACCTGTCCGGCGCCATCATCGGCGCGGCCCGCGACATGGGCGTGCGCTTCACCCTCGCCCGCGGCTCCATGGACCGCGGCGAGAAGGACGGCGGCCTGCCGCCGGACTTCGCCGTGGAGTCCCTGGAGGGCGCCCTCGCCGCGACGGAGGAGACCGTCAGGCAGCACCACGACGCGTCCTTCGACGCCATGACGCAGGTCGCCGTCGCGCCCTGCTCGCCCTTCTCCGTCTCCACCGACCTCATGCGGCAGGGCGCCGAACTCGCCCGCCGCCTGGGTGTGCGCCTGCACACGCACGGCAGCGAGACGGTCGAGGAGGAGAAGTTCTGCCACGAGCTGTTCGGCATGGGTCCGACCGACTACTTCGCCTCCACGGGCTGGCTCGGCGAGGACGTGTGGATGGCGCACTGCGTCCACATGAACGACGACGACATCGCCGCCTTCGCCCGCACCGGCACCGGCGTCGCCCACTGCCCGTCCTCCAACGCCCGGCTCGCGGCGGGCATCGCCCGCGTCCCCGACATGCTCGCCGCCGGCGTGCCCGTCGGCCTGGGCGTGGACGGCACCGCCTCCAACGAGTCCGGCGAGCTCCACACCGAGCTGCGCAACGCCCTGCTCATCAACCGCCTGGGCGCCCACAAGGAAGCCGCCCTGAACGCCCGCCAGGCCCTCCGCCTCGGCACCTACGGGGGCGCGCAGGTCCTCGGCCGCGCGACCCAGATCGGCTCGCTGGAGGCGGGCAAGCTCGCCGACCTGGTCCTGTGGAAGACCGACGGCATCGGACACTCCACCATCGCCGACCCGGTCACCGCCCTCGTCTTCGGCGCCGCCGCGCCGGTGACGCTCTCCCTCGTCAACGGCGAGCCGGTCGTCGAACACGGCCGCCTGCTGCGCGTCGACGAGGACGACATCGCCCGCACCGCGCGGGCCGAGGCCCAGCGACTGGCGCGGATCGCCGCGGAGCACTGACCGCGCCGGCGAGCGCAGATGTCCGGCTGAGGGGGACGGCCCTCAGCCGGCGCCCGTGGACCCGAGCGGGGTCCACGGGCACCGTGGCCGGGGGCGCGCACGGCGTGCGCGCCCCCGGACCCGTATCCGTATGCGTATCTGCTCCACTGCACCACCTCCCTGACACCCGCGTCACCCGATGGCGCGTAACCGACCGGAGGGTCCGCCGTGGCCGCCAAACCAAGATTCCGCAAGGACTTCCGCAAGGACTTCCGCAAGGACGCAGCGACCACCGCTGCGCAGCACCCTGTCGACGAGAAGCTCCCCGCCCTGAAGATGGCCACCACCGGCCTCCAGCACGTCGCCGCCATGTACGCGGGCGTCGTCGCGCCGCCCCTGATCGTGGGCGCGGCCGTGGGCCTGTCCGCCACCGAACTGACCTTTCTCACCGGAGCCTGCCTGTTCACGGCGGGCCTCGCGACCTTCCTGCAGACCCTCGGCATCTGGAACATCGGCGCCCGGCTGCCCTTCGTCAACGGCGTCACCTTCGCCGGGGTCGCGCCCATGCTCGCGGTCGTCGACTCCACCGGGGACAAGGACGACGCGCTGCCGATCATCTTCGGCGCGGTGATCGTCGCAGGCGTACTCGGCTTCGTCGCGGCCCCGTTCTTCTCCAAGGCCGTCCGGTTCTTCCCGCCCGTGGTGACCGGTACGGTCATCACGCTCATCGGCATCTCCCTGATGCCGGTGGCCTTCGGCTGGGCGCAGGGCCCGAACCCCGCGGCCGACGACTACGGCGCCCGCAAGTACCTGGCCCTCGCCGGGATCACGCTGCTCATCGTGCTGCTGCTGCGCCGCTTCACGCGCGGCTTCGTCAAGCAGATCGCGGTCCTGCTCGGCCTGGTCGTCGGCACGCTGGTGGCGATCCCCTTCGGCGTCACGGACTTCGACCCCGTCACCCAGGCCGACGTGGTGGGCTTCCCGACGCCGTTCCACTTCGGGGCGCCGCAGTTCCAGGCCGCTGCGATCGTCTCGCTCTGCGTCGTCATGATCGTCTCCATGACCGAGTCCACGGCCGACATGCTCGCCCTCGGCGAGATCGTCGACCGCCCCGCCGACGAGAGGACCATCGCCGCGGGCCTGCGCGCCGACACGCTCGGCTCCGCCGTCAGCCCGCTGTTCAACGGCTTCATGTGCAGCGCCTTCGCGCAGAACATCGGCCTGGTCGCGATGACGAGGATCCGCAGCCGCTACGTCGTGGCCACCGGCGGCGGCTTCCTGGTCCTGATGGGCCTGTGTCCGATGGCCGCCTCGCTCATCGCGGTCGTGCCCCGGCCCGTCCTCGGCGGCGCGGGCGTCGTGCTGTTCGGCTCGGTGGCCGCCAGCGGCATCCAGACCCTCGTCAAGGCGGGCCTGGAGAAGGACAACAACGTCCTGATCGTCGCGGTGTCCCTGGCCGTCGGCCTGATACCCATCTCGGCGCCGGAGTTCTACCACGCCTTCCCGGAGACCGCGAAGATCATCCTGGACTCCGGCATCTCCACCGGCTGCGTCGCCGCGGTCGTCCTGAACCTGCTGTTCAACCACGTCGGCAAGGGCGCGGAGGCCGACGAGGTGACGGCGCCGATGGAGCCGGGCGACGAGATCGCCGAGTCGCGGGTGCCGAAACAGGCGACGGCCCACTGACCCCACCGCGGAGAAGGGGTGCGCGCGGCCCCCACGGCCCGCGCGCACCCCGTGTTCGGTGGTGCGGCCGGTGTCAGCGGTCGATCCGGTACGAGTCCCCGTACACCTTCCAGACCAGCGGCGGGTCCAGGTTCAGGTTCTTCTTGTTGAGGAAGACGCGCTGGGCGGTGTCGACGCGGCTGGTGTCCTCGTGGGCCTCCTCCTGCTTCATGGCCCACACCCGCGCGTCGAGGAACGCGTGCAGGTACGTCACCTCGTCGCCGCCCTGCGCCGGCGGCTTCGCCGAACGCAGCGCCCGCTTGCGGATGTTGGTGAAGCTGGTCTTGTCGCTGCCGTCGCCGTGCATGACGATCGCGTCGTAGTACGCGAACTGCCCGAGCACGCCGATGCCGTCGGCCTTGCCGCGCTTGACCGCCGGGTTGAAGTAGACGCGGTCGCGCTCGTCGTTCTGGGCCTTCTGGAAGGCCGGGTCCTGCGCGGCCTTCTGCCAGTCCTTGGTGAAGTTCGGGTCCAGGCCCTCGTGCGAGGGGGTGCCGTTGACGCGGCGCAGCGCGGGCAGGTACTTCTCCAGGACGTTGCCGGGCTTGCGCTCGGCGTACAGCTCGACGAGGTCGAGCATGTCACCCGTACCGGAACAGAAGCCGATGATGCCCGCGGTGTAGCCGCGGCCGTCCTTGATGTCCTCGATGTACTTGTACTGCGCCTTCCAGTCGAGCGAGGAGTTCTCCGCGCTCGACACCAGCTTCATGGCGATCTCCTTCTTCGCCGGGTCGTCCAGGCCCGGGGCGGCGGCGCTCGCGGACTGGGTCGTCAGGAGCGGGCCGGCGATCAGGGTGGCGCCGAGCAGGCCGATCACGGCACGTCGTGTGGGGCGCTTGCGGGGGGTGGCAGGGGCGTGCAACGGGACCTCCAGGGTGGGAAGGCGTGGTTCCGCGTGCTGTCCGCGTTCTGTTAGGAAGGTTTCCTACCAGAGATTGAGGATGGCGTATACCCGTCAAGCGCGGGCCGTTCCGCCCCACGCCCGCCCCGCCCGCGCCCGCCGTGCTGTCGTCCGGCGCCCCAGCGGACCCAGGAGCGCGCTCGGACATGGCCGGACATCGCCCTAGTCGCTGCTCACGCAGGTCCGTACGATCCCAGCACCCTCACTCAGCCTCCGCTCATCGCACGCCGACCGGTCGCCGACCCGTGAGCGGACCCGTGTGAGCGGATCCGTGCGATGGCTGAGTCAGTTCCTCCCAGCACACGCTCCATCCCCCACCTCGCGGCGGTACCCCCTGCGCGGGCGTGCCGTCACGGGCCGAAGCACTCGATGGGAGAGCAACGAACATGTCCGCTGCACTGCTCGCGGGTGGCGCCCTCGCCGCCCTTCTCGGCGCGGGGCTCCCCGCACAGGACCCGACGGAGTTCAGTGACCCGCCGCCCGACCGTATCGAGATCGAGATCGCGACCGTGAACGGTTCGGGTTGCCCCAGAGGCACGGCCGCCGTCGCCGTGTCCGAGGACAACACGGCCTTCACCGTCACCTACAGCGACTACCTGGCCCAGGCCGGTGGCAACTCCGCGCCCACGGCGTTCCGGAAGAACTGCCAGCTCAGCCTGGTCGTGCACGTCCCGCACGGCTTCACCTACGCGATCGCGAGCGCCGACTACCGCGGCTTCGCCTCGCTCCAGCGCGGCGCCAAGGGCACCGAGAGGGCGTCGTACTACTTCCAGGGCTCCCCGAACACGGGCGCCAAGTCCCACGACTTCTCCGGGCCGCTGAGCAACAACTGGCAGGCCACCGACGAGACCGAGGTCACCCAGCTCGTCTGGGCCCCGTGCGGCAAGAAGCGCAACTTCAACGTCAACACCGAACTCCGCGTCGACCTCGGCTCCTCCGACACCAGCAAGACCAGTTTCATGACGATGGACTCCACCGACGGGGACATCAGCACCATCTACCGGGTGAAGTGGAAGGAGTGCCCCTGACCGACCGGCGCGTTCCCTGAGGTACTGACCAGCAGCTCCTGGTGAGGGGGCCGCGCCCGCGGGCGGAGCCGGGCACCACCGCCCGCGGGCGCGGCGGCTCGGCGGGTCAGTGGCTCAGTGGCTCAGTGGGTCAGTGGGTCGCGGCGAGCGCCTCCCGTACTTTCTTCGCGATCGCGTACGTGTCCCCGACGGGTCGGACGGCGAGCCGGCCGGGGTCGCGGATCCACCGCTCCTCCAGGGCGTACCAGTCGCGCCCGGTCATCGGCTCCGGCGCGCGGCTCTCGTCGAGCGCGGCCCGCAGCCCGTCGAAGTACGTCGCCCAGCGCAGCCGGTACAACCCGCCGACCAGACCCGCCCACTCCCGGTTGGCGTAGTCCCGCAGGCCCGCGTCGGCCCCGGCGCGGGTGCCCCACACGGTCACCAGCGACAGTTGGTCGTAGGCGAGTTCGTCCCGCTCGGCCTCGTCGGCGCCCCACGCGCGGGCGTCGGCCACCCAGCGCCCGAGCAGGTGCCGGGCGTCGGTGGCGACGAGCCGGTCCAGCAGGTCGAGCAGGCCCAGCCAGGTGCGGGTGAGCCGCTCGAAGCGGGCGGTGTCCCGCTCGTCGTACGCCTCCTTGATCCGCGGCAGCAGCACCCGGCCGCGGTGCGAGAGCGCCTGCCGCGCCACGTCGAGCAGGTCGCGCCGGTACGCCGACGACCTCCGCAACTCCGGTCTGACGACGAGGAGTTCGTCGAGCGCGGGCTCGAAGTCCGCGACCGGGTAGCGCGCCTTCCGCGGTGACCAGGAGGCGGCGGAGGCGGCCGTCAGGCTGGGCCGGGCGCCGAACAGGCCGTCGGCGCCCTCCGCCCAGCCGTCGGCGCGGGTCGTGCCGTAACAGGTGCGGCGCAGCACGTCCCAGGCCCGCTCCGCGTGCGCGTCGGCGCCGCCGTACCGGCTCCCGGCCCACTCGGCGAACCACTGCTTGAGGTCCAACTCGCCCTGCCGCCAGGCGAGTTCGGAGAACAGCTCGAAGGCGGCCGGGTTGTCGTCGGCGGCCTCCGGCAGCAGCGCGATACCGCGCAGGGCGCTGCCGTCCTTGGTGCGCCACTTCTCGTACAGCGCGGCCCAGTCGGGGGTGTTCGCGCCGAGCACGGTGTGCCCGCCGAAGTTCCAGATGGAGCCGAAGGCGTACGGGGTGCCGCCCCAGTCGGCCTCGCGGTCGGTGATGTGCGGGTAGCGGTCGGACAGGCCGTCCACGATCAGCATCCGGGAGGTGTCCACGGCGTCGGTGAGGGCCTTCACCGGGTTGCGCCGCCAGCCGAGGGTCACCCAGGTGGCGCCCGGGTGGGCGGTCCGCAGCGCGCGTTCGACGCCGCGGGCGGCGTCGCCGACCGGGACGTCGCCGGGTCTGCCGCCCTCGTGCAGCAGGTCCATCTTGTACAGGGTGCTCGGGCCGAGCAGCTCCTCCTGCACCCGGTAGAAGGCGGCCGCGACCCGCGCGAAGCTGTCCGTGCGCGGATCCAGCCAGTCGGGCCGCGCGAAGCCGTACCAGGTGCCCTGCGGCACGGTCCGCGCCCCCGGGTTCCGCTCGGCGAAGCCGGGCGGCACGGTGCCGTAGTAGCCGGGGAACACGGGCGTCATGCCCAGCTCCCGCAGCCGGTCCGCGATGCGCCGCCCGAGCCGGGCGCGGCGGGCGAGGAGCTGCCGGGAGACCGGGTGCGGGAACGCGGCGAGGTTCTGCAGCAGCCACCACGGCTGGTGCGCGGGCCCGGGCACCCACGCCCGCACCTCCGCGTCGCCGTACCCGAACTCCTGGAGGACGCGGTGGTACACGGCGTCCGTGCCCGCGGTCACGAGGACTTCGTTGTAGCCGTGCAGCGCGAGGACGTCGATCTCGCGCTCCCAGTACGACCAGTCGTGGTACGCGTTCGTGTAGCCGTCGTTGGTGTCATTGAGGGCGAACCGGTGCGGGGTGTTGGCCTGCCCGGTCAGGGGCGCCGCCGGGCCGGGGAGCAGCGCGGGCAGGTCCAGTTGGTGCCCCGCCCAGGTGATGTTGGCGTGGCAGGTGTGCTTCAGGTAGTGGTACAGGCCCTTGAGCTGGACGGCCGGGGTCGGACCCGCCACGGTGACGCGGCCGCGCGTGCCGGACACGCGGAAGGCGTCCCGGTCCCCGGCCCGCTCGAAGGTGAGCTGCTCCCAGTGGCGCGGCAGCAGCCGCCGCGCGGCGGCCGCGGCGGCGCCCGTGTCACCGGGGCGGCCGGGCGCGCCACCGGGCTGCCGGGGGCCTGAGCTCCCGTTGGTGCAGCCCGCGGTGGCCCCGGCCGTGCCGGCCAGGGCGGTCAGGAGGGTCCGGCGGGGGAGTGGGGGCATGGGGGCTCCACGGGTCGGGACGCGGTGTCGGTGCGGCGGGGGCGTGGGGGGCGCTACGCGGTACAGGGGCCTTGCAGGCGGGGGCTCAGGCGCCCACCGCGTACTCCGTGAACTGCCCGAGCGTGGCGAACCCGAGCGCCCGGTAGACCCTCTCGCCGTCCGGCGAGGCCTGGAGCACGGCCGTACGGACCCCGGCCTCGCGGCCCGCGTGCAGCGCTGCCAGGGTGACGGCCCCGCCGTAGCCGCGGCGCCGGTGGGCGGCGAGCGTGGAGATGTTGTAGATCCCGGCGACACCTTCGTCCAGGAACACCTCGGCGGTGCACACCGGCCGCCCGTCGGCGTACCCGACGAAGCACCGCGCGGGGCAGTCCGGGGCGAGCACCCCCGCCGCGGTGGCCGCGTAGAACGCGCGAACGGTCGCCGCCGGGGGCTCCCAGTTCGCCGCCAGGATGGCGGCGTACGCCTCCAGTTCCGCGGCCGTGGTGACGCGCCGGATCTCCAGCCCGGCCACCGGGGCGGGCGGGGGCGCCGCGGCCAGGTCGAGCCACATGCCGCGCTCCGGTTCGGCGGCGGGCAGCCCGGCGGCGGCGAGCCGCGCGCCGAGGTCGTCCGGCGTGGACGCCCCGCCGACCCACCAGGCGAAGGTGCGTCCCGTGGCGGTGAGCCGCGTGACGGTCTCGGCGATCCGGGCGTCCGCGTCCCGCGGGGTGAACCGCGCGGCGGCGACGATGTTGAACGTGTCGTCGTCGATGCCGCTGTCCGCGATCACCAGGTCGCCGGTGTCGCTGACCGTGGCGCCCGGCAGGTACGGGTGCAGGTGGGTGGCGTGGGCGGCGAGGTTCCGCTCCATGCGGGCGAGCAGGTCGTGCGGGGCGGACGCGGGGGCCGGGGCGGCGGGGGAGGGGCGCTGGTGCATGCGTCCATGATGGGTGAGGGCCGTGTCCGGCGGCCAACGACCAGATGGCGGCGAGCGGTTGCCCGGCCCCGGGGCTGTCGCCCCAGGACCCCGCTCTTTCGGCGCTTCGCGCCTCGTCCTCAAGCGCCGGACGGGCTGGATCCTTCCGCCGAGCGCGCCTGAGATCTTCAGCCGTGGGCGCGCTGGAAGCCCTCCGCCCGCCTCACAGCCCCGCCAGCGCCCCCGCCACCGTCGCCTCCAGGGCCGTCCGGTCGTCCCGGACGCGGGCGAGCACCCGCAGTCCGTAGTACGTGCTCTGCACCAGGCGGGCCACCTCGCGCGGGTCGCGGCCGGGGGTGATCTCCCCGGCCGCCTGGCCCGCCGCGACCACGGCGCACACCTCGTCCTCGACCCGGTCGAAGCCGCGCCGGACCACGCGCCGTACGTCCTCGTCGAGCCCGGCCAGCTCCACGGCGGCGTTGACGGCGAAGCAGCCGCGGCCGTCGCCGGGGTCCAGGTCGGCCTCCAGGGAGTGGAGCATCATCGCCCCCAGCCGCTCCTTGGCGGAGCCGGGCCCCCGCAGGTGCGCGACCTGCTCGGCGGTGACCGTCTCGTGGTAGCGGTCGAGCGCCCGCAGGTACAGCTCGCGCTTGCCGCCGAAGGTGTTGTACAGGCTGGAAGGGCCGAGGCCCGTCGCGTCGCACAGGTCACGCGTCGAGGTGCCCTCGTACCCGTGGCGCCAGAAGGTCTCCATGGCCGCGGTGATGACGCGGTCCTCGTCGAACTGTCGTGGCCTGGCCATGCGCGGGACCCTACGCGTTCTGGACAACCCTTTCCAAACCCGTCCGGGACGCGGTGGCCGTCCGCCGCTCCAGCAGGCCCGCCCACAGCGCGGCCCCGCACCCGAGCGCCGCGAGCCCCGCGCCCACCCAGGCGACCGACGCGTACCCGTACCCGGCGTCGAGGGCGGCCCCGCCCAGCATCGGCGCGAGCGTGTTGCCGACGTTGAAGGCCGCCGTGTTCGTGGCGCCGACCAGCGTGGGCGCGTGCGGTGCCAGGGTGAAGACCCGGGACTGGAGGGCGGGGTTGGTGACGTACCCGGCCGCGCCGAGCAGGACGACCAGCGCGACCACGACCGCCGCCGCCGAGTCCGCGGCCAGTGCGAGCGCCCCCGAGACCACCGCCAGCGCGCCGAGCCCCCACGCCAGGGTCGCGGCCGCGTGCCCCCGCGCGGTCCGGCCGCCGAGCACGAGCCCGAGCATGCCGCCCGCCCCGAACAGCGCGAGCACGGCGGCCACCCAGCCCTCGCCGATCCCCGTCTCGTCGGTGAGCAGCGGGGCCAGGTAGCTGAAGGTCACGATGACCGCGCCGAAGGCGAAGGCCGTGACGGCGTACGACAGCCAGAGCTGCGGGCGCGCCATGCCGCGCAGCTCCGCCCGCACGGAGGGCACCTCGCCCTGTCCGTCCCGCCCGCCGCCGCCCGGTACCGCGACCACCGTGCACACCAGGCTCACCACCGTCGCCGCCGCGACCGCCCAGAACGCGGCCCGCCACCCCGCGGACTGGCTCAGTACGGTGCCCGCGGGCACGCCCACGATCGTCGCGAGGGTCAGCCCGCCCGCGACCAGCGCCACCGCCCTGCTCTTGGCCCCGGCCGGGACGAGGGCCACGGCCGTCGCCACGGCCACGCCCCAGAATCCCGCGTACGCCAGGGCGCTGACCACCCGCGTCGCGAACAGCACCGCGTACCCCGGCGCCAGCGCGCCCGCGACGTGGCCCAGGACGAACACCGCCTGCAGGATCACCAGCGCCGTGCGGCGCGGCCAGCGCAGGGTCGCCACCGCGAGCAGCGGCGCCCCGACGACCATGCCGATCGCGAACGCCGAGACCAGCAGCCCGGCGTCGGGCACGGACACGCCCAGGTCCGCCGCCATGCCCGGCAACAGGCCGGACAGCATGAACTCCGACGTCCCCTGCGTGAAGATGCCGAGCGCCAACACGTAGACCGCGAGCGGCATACGGGTCCCCTCTCCCTGCTTGCGCGTCAGTTGTGAAGCGGTCGCTCCAAAACAAGAGGGGACGGTAGCACGTTTTGAAGCGGCTGCTCCAAAATGGGGGTGCGGGGAACGAGTGCGGTGCTGGGTAGAGCGTTCGTTCTAGTCGGGGGAGGTGGTGCGGTGGGGGGTGCGCCGGTTCAGGTCGTCGATCAGCGGCATGTGCTCCTCGGCCCAGGCGCGCAGCGCGGCCAGCGGCACTTCCAGGGAGCGGCCGAGGTCGGTGAGCCGGTAGTGCACCGCGGGCGGCACGGTGTCCTCCACCCGGCGGGCCACGAGGCCGTCGCGCACCAGGCTCCGCAAGGTGACGGAGAGCATCTTCTGCGAGATGCCCGGCATCCGGCGCCGCAGGTCGGCGAAGCGCACCTCGCCGGGCGCCGCCTCGGCGAGCACCTTGACCGCCATGGACGTCCACTTGGTGCCGATCCGGTCCAGGAGCTGCCGCGTCGGGCACAGCGGATCGAAGAGGTCACCGCGCGGGGACGTGGTCACTTCGGGCTCACCACCTGAGGGGAAAGTGCCGTCTTGGAGGGCCGAGGGTAGTTCCCTACGGTTGCCACGTCACCTTCGGTTACCACCTTTCACCAGGAGTTCTCGCATGCCCGAACTGCGCGTCACCGTCGGCGAAAGGGACGTCCATGTGGCCGTGGAGGGCATGGGACCGGCCGTCCTGCTGCTGCACGGCTTCCCGCACACCTGGGAGCTGTGGCGGGAGGTCATGCCCGCGCTGGCCGCCCGCCGCACCGTCATCGCCCCGGACCTGCACGACTTCGGCACCGGCGGCCCGGCCGCTGCCGGATACGACGCCGGAACGGACGCCGGGTACGACGCCGGAACGCTGGCCGACGACGCCGCGGCCCTGCTCCGGGCGCTCGGTGTGACCGGCGCCGACGTGGTCGGCATCGACGCCGGTACGCCGCCCGCGTTCCTCCTGGCCATGCGCCGCCCCGGCCTGGTGCGACGGCTCGTGGTGATGGAGTCCCTGCTCGGCCGCCTGCCCGGAGCCGAGGAGTTCCTCGCCTCCGGGCCCCCGTGGTGGTTCGGCTTCCACGCCGTACCCGGCCTCGCGGAGTCCGTCCTGGCGGGCAACGAGGCCCGCTACGTCGACTGGTTCCTGGACGCGGGCACGCTCGGCGACGGCGTGCCGCCGCGCGTCCGGGACGCCTTCGTACGCGCCCACACCGGACGGGACGCCCTGCGCCGCGCCTTCGCCCCCTACCGCGCCCTGCCCGAGAGCGCGGCCCGGATCGAGCAGGCCGTCGCCACGGCGAGGCTCACGGCTCCGACGCTGGCGGTCGGCGCCCACCCGGTCGGCGACGCCCTGGCACGCCAACTGCGCCCCGTCACCGACGACCTCACCGCGCGCGTCCTCGACGACTGCGGCCACATCATCCCGCTGCACCGCCCCCGGCGCCTCCTGGACCTGCTGCTCCCCTTCCTCGCGGGGGAGCCGGTGCCCCCGTCCCGTACGCCGGGACCGGCCCGGCCCTGACCGGCCCGCGCGCACCGGCCCGCGCTCAGCGCGGCTCGGACTGCCAGGCGGTGACGGCCAGTTGGTCGCCGACGGCCAGCTTCCCCGTCCGCAGCACCGAGTACTTCGCGCCGAGCGCCACGCCCCCGCCGGGCTGCCGCCGGTACGTGGCCAGCGTCCGCAGCGGCTCGGGCCCGGCGCGCTCGCCGCTCGCCTGGTCGACGAGGGTGACGGCACAGCGCAACGCGAGCTTGGCGAAGCCCAGTTCCGTGTTGCCGATGCGGATGCCCAGGGGCCGGTCCTCCCGGTGCGGCTCGTCCCAGCCGTCCACCACGACGTTGGGCCGCAGCCGGCTCATCGCCACGGCGGACCGCCCGGCCTCGGTGATCCGCCGGTTGAGGTCGTCGAACGTGGCCCGCGACAGCATGTGCAGGGCCCCGCTGTCGGCGTAGCCGGACGTCCCCGGGTGCAGGCCGTCCGTCCGCCGGTCGTGCTCGGGCGGCACCCGCACCAGCCTGCTCTCCACACCGAGCACCCGCGACAGCCACCGCGCGGCCGCCTCACCCTGGTCGATGCCCGTGAAGGGGGCTCCGAACAGGTCCACGTCCCGCCGCGCCGACTCCGTGTCCACCGCGAACTCCAGCGGCTCCGCGTCCGGCGCCCGCAGCGTCAGCCGCCCGCCGTCCCAGCTCACCTCGGGCCGTACGACCGCGAGCCGCGGGGTCGCGCGCTGCGTGCGGTACACCCCCGCCGGGTCGACCACCATGAACGTACGGTCGTGCGCGAGCCCGGCCGGGGTCAGGTCGCTCTCCGCGACCCGCACCCCCGCGCACCCCTTCACCGGATAGGTGAACAGGTCGACGACAACTGCTTCGCCTGCCCCTGCTACTACTGCTGCCATGACGGTCCACTCACGATGTCGCGCATGGGTGCGGTGCCTTCCTGCCGGGCCGGATCATCCTCGTACGCAGCAGCATCCCCCGCCCCTCACCGCGACTTCAACGCCGCTCGCCCAACCGTGAGGATCACCGCACGCCGCCCGGCCCCGCCCGCCTCTGTAACGGTCCCGGTCCGCGCGAGCGCCCCCGCGCGGGCCCTCCGCCACAATGGCGGCGCCTGCCCCCTTCCCCGCAGGAGGCGCCATGCGACCCCGCACCGCCCTCGTCCAGCTCCTGTGCGCCGCGCTCCTCGGCGCCCTCGCCCTGGTCACGGCCCCTGGGGCCGCCGCCGCCGCCCCGACACCCCTGCGCGGCGGCACCGTCCTGTACAGCCCCGCCGGCCGCTGCGTCGTCGCCTTCAACACCACGAACGGCACCCACCACTACGGCATCATGGCGGGCCACTGCGGCACCGTCGGCACCCGGTGGTACGCCGACGCCCGCCTCACCGCCCAGGTGGGCGTCACCGAGACCGTCGTCTTCCCGAACAGCGACTACGCGCTCGTGCGCTACCTCCACCCCGACTTCTCGTACCCGAGCGAGATCGTCACCGCCGGTTCGCAGGTCATCCGCGTCAACCGCGCCCCGAGGCCCGTACCCGGCCAGTCGGCGTGCCGCAGCGGACCCGTGACGGGCATCCACTGCGGCACCGTCCAGGCCGTGAAGGTCTCGGTCACCTACCCCCAGGGCACGGTGCACGGCCTCTTCCGCGCCTCCCTCTGCGCCGAGCCCGGCGACTCCGGCGGCCCCACCTTCAGCGGCGACAGCGGCCTGGGCGTCGTCGTCGGCGGCAGCGGCAACTGCGCCTCGGGCGGCACGACGTACCACCAGCCCCTGGCCTCGATCCTGAGCGCGCACGGGCTGAGGGTGGGCTACTGACCCTCCCCCGTGTACGCGACGAAGTCGGCCCACGCCCCCGGGGCCACGGAGAGCCGGGGCCCGTCCGGGCGCTTGGAGTCGCGGATGTGGATGGTGCTGGGGCAGGCGGCTATTTCCACGCAGTCGTCACCGGAGCCGCTGCTGTAGCTGGACTTGTGCCAGGTGAGTGCGACTTCAATGCAGTCGTCGCCCGAGCTTCCGCTGTAACTGCTCTTGAACCACGCCAGTTCGGGAGTGCTCATCATGCTCCTCGCATCCGCTCCAGGAGGCTCACCGAGTCTTCGGGGGTGAGAGCCTGTGAGCGCATCCTGGCATACCGCATCTGGAGCACGCTGATCACCTTGGCGTCGGTGATGAGAAGTCCGCTTTCCTGTCCCTCGTTGTACGCGAACCACGTGTTCTCCCGAGTCTCCAGCAGCCGGATGGGGCCGTGTAGGCCTGCGTGGCTCCCACGTGCCAAGGGCATGATCTGGACCTCGATGTTCCGTCGCTCGGCGAGTTGGAGCACGTGGCCGATAAGTTCCCGCGTGACTTCGTGCCCGCCGATGTTCCGCAAGAACAGGTGCTCCTCCAGGATGAAGCTGTAAGCCGTGTTAGGCCGCTCGGTCAGCAGCTTCTGACGTTCATTGCGCGCCGCCAACTGTGCCTCCAGCTTTTCGTCGCTGAGAGGCGGCAGTTGATCGGCGAACAGCGTGCGCGCGTACGCCTCGGTCTGCAACAGACCAGGGATCAGGCGGCACTCGTACGTATAGAGGCTGAGGGCCTCCTGCTCCAGGTCCGCCCAGCGCCGGAACCACGACGCCAACCCCTTCTGCCGGGAGAGCTGGTTGGCGATCAGCCGCAGCGTCCCGAAGGCGTCCAGCGTCAGCTCCACCTGGTCCACGAAGCGCGGTGGCGGGAAGCGCCTGCCCTGTTCGACGGAGGCGATGAAGTGGGCCGAGTAGCCGATCTCGGGCCCCAGTGACTCCTGCGTGTACCCGGCGCGCTTGCGGAAGCTCTTCAAGGCCGCGCCGAACGCCTTGAGTCCATCGGTCGGTTCGGGCTCGATGGAGCCCGGCGTGCTTGACGACATCACGGGTATCCCCTGACGCTCGCTTACCGTCCCCGCCAACGCGCCCATGCTTACGGTCCGTCACCCCCGCTGTCTACACGGAGCACTCGTACACTTACGCAGCGTACGAGTCGGGTACCTACCGGAGGCGGGTCGGCCGAGGTCACCGTGGGCGCCATGTCACGCCAGGTGCAAACCCCCACAGCAGCACACGTGTTCACACAGCGCATCAGCGCGACCCCGGGAGGCGCCCGGCTCGCCAGACGCCTCGCCCGGCACCGGCTGGACGGCTGGGGCATCCCGTACGGCAGCGAACTCTCCGACGCGGCGGCCCAGGTGGTGGCCGAGCTGGCGGCGAACGCGGCGACGCACGGCCGGGTGCCGGGGCGGAGCTTCGAGCTGCGCCTGCTGGTCGCCGGGGGAGTGCTGCGCATCGAGGCGGCGGACACGCGCGGCGAGGACGTACCGCCCGAGACGGTGCGACTGCCGCCGCCGGACGCCGAGTCGGGCCGCGGCCTCGTGCTGGTGGCGGCGCTGGCTCAGGCGTGGGGGGTGGCGGGCCGGGACGTCGGCAAGACGGTATGGGCGGAGCTGGCGCTGGGCGCGGACGCGGCGGTCGAGGCGAGCACGCCCGCCTGGAAGCGGGAGGTGGCGCCCAGCGAGGCCATCAGGTCGGCGACGCGGCGGCGGTAGGTGCGCAGGGACATGCCGAGGTGCCGGGCGGCGGCCTCGTCGGTGAGGCCCGAGCCGAGGGCCGCGAGGACCTGCCGGGCGTCCTCGGTCAGGGCGGGGGTCCCGGCGGAGCCCAGGGCGAGGGGGAGGTCGGCGGCGGCCTCCCAGGTGGCGTACAGGAGGGCGCGTACGCCGTCGACGACCTCGGGGACGCGTACGACGGTGTACGTGCGCGGGCCGCGGGACTCCGGGCCCGCGAGGATGGCGACGCGCCGGTCGATGACGACGGCCTCGCGGGCCAGCGGGGCGTCGGAGATGCGGACCTGGGCGCCGGACGCGGCGATGGCGGCCAGCCGCCGCTCGGACTCGGGGTCGCCGAGGGCGCGGCGGGAGTACACCTTGCGCATGGCGAGCCCGCCGCCGGGGCGGACCGTCGGGCGGTTGCCCTCGCGGAAGGCGGCGTTCACCCCGCTCCAGGTCATCAGGTCCTCGGCGCCGCACAGGAACTCCTCGCGCGCGTGGGCGAACACGCCCCCGGCGCGCGCCGCCAGCTCCCGCTCCCCGCGCACGGTCACGATCCGCCCGTCCTCCACGCCCCGCCCCTTCCTTTCCTGCCCCGTCCCGCGTTGCCGCCCGCTCCGCTCGGGCGACGCTCACCGTAGCCCCCGTCGTACGGCGGGAGCGGCTGCTCAGCGGGGTGCGGGCGGGGTCGCCGCGCGGAGGGAGAAGGCCCGCAGGACGAGTGCCGTCTCCATGGCGCACAGGGCGACGCCCAGGGTGACGTGCGCGGCGAGGGAGCCCTCAAGCCCCAGCATCGTCTGCGTGAACGTGGCGACCAGGATGCCGACGGTGGCCTTCAGCGGCCATGTCAGCCGCCGGTCGTGGCGCCGTACCAGGGCGGCGGCCACGACCTGGAGGAACACCAGGAGTTCGAAGACGTAGGCGTTGGCGCCGTGCGGGTCGACGGACGCGACGTCGCCGTTGAGGAGCATCCCGGCGAGCAGGCCTTGCACCAGGGTGTCGAGGCAGGCGAGCGAGGCCACGACCAGCAGCAGCGTGACCGGGCCGCGTCCGGCCGCCGCCCGGCCCGGCGGGGCCGCCGCGGCGGGCGCGGGCGCGGCGGCGGAGGAAGTGTCGTGCATGGCGGTTCCGTTCTGTTGCGCGTGGATGGGGTCGGTGTCGGGTGGGAGGGCGGCGGGCTTGCCCGGGGTCAGGGCCGGGCGTCGAGCCACTCCTGGAAGGTGGGCCCGGCGAGTGTGGCGTGGGGGCCGGGCAGGAACGCGCCCGCCGCCGCGAGGCCCGCGTCGGGCAGGCCCGAGCCGTCGACCGCGACGACTTCGACGCCGCGCCGGGCGCCGAGCAGCCGCGCCGCCTCGGCCAGGCTCTCCCGGCGGGGTCCGGCGACCTCGGGGATCGGCGTGCCGGGGTCCGGCCGGGTCGCCGCGCCGGGGTCGGCGGCCAGGTCGGCCAGGTCGGCCAGCGTCTCGGCCACGGTGCGGCAGGCGACGAGCTGGGTGGGCAGGTCCGGGATGTGCGCGACGTCGCCCTGCCGCCAGTCCAGGAGCTGGCCGACGAACTCGTGGAACTGCGCGGCCCGCAGGATGCGGGCGGGCAGCGGGCCGGACAGGTGCGCCTCCTCGTGCACCTGCTGGGCGGCGACGAAACCGGCGGTGGCCTTGTCCGCGCCGATGATCGACACGGCGACGACGCGGTCGGCCCCGGCGCGCAGCCCGGCCTCGTGCAGGTTGCGGGCGGCCGTGCGGAAGAACGCCGCGGCGGCGGCCTGCTCGGAGGCGTGCCACGACGCGACGTCGACGATGACATCGACCCCGGCGAGCGCCTCGGCCAGGCCCTCCCCGGTGATGACGTCCACGCCGGTGGCGCGGGACATCGGCACGACGTGGTGCCCCCGCTCCGTGAGGACGTCCACGACGTGGCGCCCCAGGCGCCCGGTCGCTCCCGCTACGGCGAACTTGCTGGTGCTCATGGTCCGTACCCTCCGGTTGTGGTTGTGGTTGTGGTTGTGGTCGTGGTCGTTTTCGGGGGCCTGGCGGCGGGGCTGTTCCCCGCGGTGCCCTGACGGTCACGAGACGTCGGCGCCGCGCCGCTCGTAACGGACGCCAACATGTGACCTAGGCCACCGGCCGGGGGTGTTACGGAACGGCGGCGGCCGGCGTCCCGTGGGTGGAGCGGAACCGGAAGGGACAGGCGGGAGCCGGGACATGAGCGAGCGCAGCGCAGGCACGACGGACACGGCGGAGCCGCCCGGCCGTGCCGCCCGGGCGGGGTCGGCGGACACCGCCACCGAGGTGTTCGTCGCCCACCGGAACCTGTTGTTCACCGTGGCCTACGAGATGCTCGGCTCGGCCGCCGACGCCGAGGACGTACTCCAGGAGACCTGGCTGCGCTGGGCCGGTGTCGACCCGGCCACCGTGCGCGAGGAACGCGCCTACCTGGTGCGGATCGTCACCCGCCAGGCCCTGGACCGGATGCGCGCGCTCGGCCGCCGCAAGGAGTCCTACGTCGGGCCGTGGCTGCCCGAGCCGCTGCTGACCGCGCCCGACGTGGCCGAGGACGTCGAGCTGGCCGACAGCATCTCGATGGCCATGCTGCTGGTGATGGAGACGCTCGCGCCGGTGGAGCGGGCGGTGTTCGTGCTGCGCGAGGTGTTCGACCTCGCGTACGAGGAGATCGCCGAGGCCGTCGGCAGGAGCCCGGCCGCGGTCCGGCAGCTCGCCTACCGGGCCCGGGCGCACGTCGCCGCGCGCAGGCCCCGCGGCACGGTCTCCGCGGACGAGACCCGGGCCGCGCTCCAGGCGTTCCAACGCGCGGTGGAGACCGGTGAGTTGCAGGGCCTGCTCGACGTCCTCGCGCCGGACGTGGTCGCCCTGAGCGACGGCGGCGGGGTCCGGCACGCCTTGCTGCGGCCGGTCGTCGGCGCGGACAAGGTGGCCCGGCTGCTGGCGGGCGGCTGGTGGCGCGGCGCGCGGAGGTCGGTGGAGCCGGTGCAGATCAACGGCGGCCCGGGGCTGCTCGTCCGCGTCGACGGGGAGGTCGACGGCGTCGTGGCCGTGCGCGTCGAGGACGGCTACGTCACCGGGGCGTACCACGTCAGGAACCCCGAGAAGCTGTCGCGGGTGGCCCGGGAGACGGCCGTGGCCCGCTGAGGCCGCCCCCCGGAGGGGAGCCCGGCGGCTGCCGTCGCCGCGGGGGACCGGCCGCCGGGGTTCCGCCGGGGTTCCGCCGGGGTTCCGCCGGAAAGGGGTGGCGTCCGGCGGGAAGATCGGGGAGGCTCGCGCGCATGGTCTCGGTGGTGCAGAACGTGGCGATCGACTGTGCGAACCCCTATGAGCTGGCCCGGTTCTGGAGCGGGGTGACCGGCCGCCCCTTGCATCCGGAGGACAGGCCCGGCGACCGGGAGACCCAGGTGCTGCTGTCGCCGGACGGGCCGGTGCTGCACTTCAACCGGGTGCCCGAGGCCAAGACGGTCAAGAACCGGGTCCACCTGTGCCTGCGCCCCGAGACCTCGCGCGATCAGGAGGTGCAGCGGCTGCTGGGCCTCGGCGCCACCTTGGTCGCCGACCACCGGAACCCCGACGGCACGGGCTGGGCGATCCTCGCCGACCCGGAAGGCAACGAGTTCTGCGTCCTGCGCAGCGAGTCGGACCGCGCCGCCGCGCATCCTTGATGGCTGGGTGCTGGGTGCTGGGTGCTGGGTGCCGGGTGCCGGGTGCTGCGTGCCGGGTGAGGTGGGTCGGACGGTGTCGCCTTGCGTTCCTGACGGCCGGGCCCCGGCACGCGCCGCCCCCTGGCCCGGTCCCTGGCAACAACTGGCCACTCCCGCCCGTACGCCGCACCTCGGCCCCACCATGATCCGCATGAGCAAGCACGCGCACGCGCCCCAAGCCCCTCACACACCCCACGCCCCCCACGCCCCCCACGACGCCGTCCCCGGCACCCCGCCCGCCTCCGCCGCCGGGCGCTTCGCGATCGGCGGCGACCTGCTCGTCGCCCGGATGGGCTTCGGCGCGATGCGGCTGCCCGGCCGGACCTGGGAGGGGCCCGCGGGCGACCCCGAGGCCGCCGTCGCCGTGCTGCGCCGCGCCGTCGAACTCGGCGTCGACCACATCGACACGGCCGCCTTCTACTTCTACGCGGACCTGTCCGCGAACGCCCTCATCCGCCGGGCCCTGCACCCGTACCGGGACGACCTGGTGATCGCCACGAAGGTCGGGCCCGACCGCTCCCCGGACCACGCCTGGCTGGCGCCCGCCGACCCCGCGAAGATCAGGGCCGACGTCCACCGGAACCTGCGCGAGCTCGGCGTCGACCACCTCGACCTGGTCTACCTGCGCTTCCTCGGCCAGGACGGGCCCGGCGGAGGGCGCTTCGAGGCCCTCGCCGCACTGCGCGAGCAGGGCCTCGTCCGGCACCTCGGCGTCAGCAACGCCACCGCCGGGCAACTCGCCGAGGCCCAGCGGATCGCGCCGGTCGCCGCCGTGCAGAACAGGTTCAGCCCCGCCTCGCGGGACGCCGAGGCCGACGCCATGGTCGAGCGGTGCGCCCGGCAGGGCATCGCCTTCGTGCCGTACTTCCCGCTCGGCGGCGCGGGCGCCCCGGACGTCACGGCGCTGCGACGCGTCGCCGAGCGGCACGGGGTGAGCGCCGCGCAGGTCACCCTGGCCTGGTCGCTGTCCGTGTCCCCGGCGGTGCTCGCCATCCCGGGCACGTCGTCCCTCGCGCACCTGGAGGAGAACGTGGCGGCCGCCGCGCTCACGCTCGGCGCGGACGACTTGGCGGACCTGCGGGACCGGGAGGGGGCGGCGGACCGGGCGGCCTCCTGAGGAGGTGCCGCCCGGCCCGTCAGCGCCCCGTCACCGGCTGTCAGAGGCCCAGGACCCGCGCGTCGGAGGCCAGCGCCCGGAAGTACTCCTTCGGGTCGTCGACCATCCGCCGCTCCTTGAGGTCGAGCAGACCGCCCACCCCGGTCAGCTCGGCCGCGACCGTGCCGTCCGGCTTGGTGAAGATCTGCTCGATCCGGAAGGTCTTCCGCTCGCCCCACAGGAACCGGCACGACACGGAGACCTCGTCCCCGGCGCGCAGCTCGCTGCGGTACCGCAGGGTGTTCTCCAGGGCGACCGGGCCCACGCCCTTCGAGATCAGGTCCGCCTGCCGGATGCCCGCCTCCAGGAGGATCGACCAGCGGGCGTGCTCCGCGTACTGGAGGTACACGGCCTGGTTCAGATGCCCCTGTACGTCCGTCTCGTACCCGCGGACCGTGATCCCGACGGAGTACGGCTGCTCCTGCGCCACAACGTCCCCTTCCCCTGCTGACACACGACTGGTGCAGTGATCAACCGGCCCGGGCGGCCCGGCATTCCTGCGCGCGGGCGCGGGCGGGCCTGCCGGGGCCTCATGCCCGCCGCGCCGACACCACCAGGAACCGCCGCCCCGTCCGGCCGTCCCCGTGCTCGCTCACCAGCCACCCCGCCCGCTCCAGGACCGCGCCGCAGGCCCGCACCCCGTCCGCCGTGGGCTCGCCCACCTCCACCGCGTCGGGCTGCGGCGACTCCGTCACCCGATACCCCTCCCGCCTGGGCGCCGCGGGGGTCCGGCCCGCCGCCTCCAGGGCGATGGCCACGGCCCGCGCCCGGTGCGCGCGCTCCCAGGCGCACGGCCGCTCCCGGTCGCCCCCGGGGTTCGTCATCCGCCGCAGCTCGACGAGGCCCAGCCACGCCCCGCGCACCTCCCGGGCCCGCGCGGCCGCGTCCTCGCCGGGCGGCGGCGCCTCCCGCTCCGTGCCCGTACGCGCGGCGAACACCCCGGTCTCCGTCTCCACGGGCGCGGTTTCCGGGACGGCCTCGGCCGGCTCCTCCCGCACCCGGTGCCCGGCGGGCGTGAGGAAGTACGCGTGCGGCGGGCGCGGGTGCCGGAAGGCGAGCCGCAGCCGCACCAAGGCCGCCAACTGCGCCTCCGTGCCCCGCAGCCGCCCCGTCACCGGGTCCGCCTCCGCGATGATCCGCCGCTGCGCGGCCGTCGTCGGTCTGGGCATGCGAACACCCCCTGTGTCGTGACCCCCGTCGGTCGCCCACCCACCACCGATGGTGCCGCACGCCACTGACAACGGCCTCCGGACCAGGCCTCTGGCCCTCCGGGAGCGCCCTCCGGGAGCGCCCTCCGGCTCAGCGCCTGCGCAGCTCCCGCCCGCCGAACGCCCCCGTGCCGTCCGCCTGCTTCCACCACGCCTCCAGGTCCGCCTGGCTCAGGGACCGCCAGTCGGGGGTCTCCTGGACCAGGGCGCGGCCCAGGCGGCGGCCGAGGTCGACCATCGTGCGGCCGGCGACCGTGCGGTCCGTGTCGTACGACTCCAGGGCGTCGGGCCAGGTCACGGCCGTGAGGATGGCGGACTCCAGGACGGTGGCGTCCTGGAGGGCCTTCACCGCGCCCGCGCCCGTGTGGGGGCGGGCCACCGTCGCCGCGTCGCCCGCGAGCAGCACCCGGCCCTGGGTGTAGCGCGGCGCCGTGTAGTCGTACATGGGCTGGAGGAGCAGCTCGGACGGGGCGGTGGCGCGTACCACCGCGCCCCAGTACGGCGGAAGCAGCTCGTCGGTCACGTACCGCAGATGGCGGCTCAGGGCGTCCGTCAGGCCCCCGGGCGGCAGGCTGCGCGGGCCGGTGGCGGCGCTGGTGCCGGTGCCGAGGTCGGCGTCGACGCCCGGCGGCGGGGCCGTGTACAGGACCCAGTTGACGCGCCGCCCGCCCGCGCCGTCGGGGATGCGGTACAGGATGACGTGGCCGCCCGGGAACACGGCGTAGACGCAGTCGTCGACGGCCCACAGGTCCGGGTCCGCGAGCCGCTCCTCCGGGTACGCCCCGCGCCACGCCAGATAGCCCGCGTACGCGGCGCGCACGCCGGGGAACGCGGCCTCGCGCACCGCCGAGCGGTAGCCGTCCGCGCCGACCACCACGTCGAACCGCTCCGTGGCGCCGTCGTCGGTCTCCACCACCGCCCCGCCCGGGCACGGGCGCACGCCGTCGACCGTCGTACCGGTGCGGAACGTGACGGTCTCCGGCACCCGGCGCCGCAACTCGCCCCACAGCGGGCCCCAGTTGTACGTGCGGAACGGGAACGGCATCACGCCGATCTCGTGCCCGAGCGGCCCCGGCGCCGCCTCGTCGCGCACGTACCAGCGCCGTCCGGTGAGCTGCACCCACTGCATGTCCGCGTCCAGGTAGCCGGCCGACTCCAGCTCCGTGTAGCGGGAGTTGTGCACCGCGAGCCCCACGCCCCGGTCCGCGAGGCGGTCCGCCGCCCGCTCGTACACGGTGAT
This sequence comes from Streptomyces longispororuber, assembly GCF_014656095.1. Taxonomy (GTDB): domain Bacteria; phylum Actinomycetota; class Actinomycetes; order Streptomycetales; family Streptomycetaceae; genus Streptomyces; species Streptomyces longispororuber. The sequence continues at coordinate 27,008 of NZ_BNBT01000035.1, read as the reverse complement.
CTCGTCCGCCCCGCCCCGGTGCGCCGCCAGCGCCGCCGCGCACCCCGCGACGCTGCCGCCGACCACGGCCACCCTGCCTGAATGCATCATCGAGCCATCGTGGCAGCCGGGTGAGGTCCTGTCATGACCGTCCGTCAGCGCATCGACACACCGCGCCCGGCGGAGAACGGCTCGAACTCCGTGCGCGGGAGCGCGGCCGTGCGGGGCGGTGGTGCGCCGCGCCCGACCGCGCGCCGAGCGCGTACGTGGCTGGGGCGTGCTCGTGGCCGGGGCGCCTCGCGGCTGGGGCGCGCTCGTGGCCGGGGCGCCTCGCGGCTGGGGCGCGCTGTGGCCGGGGCGCCTCGCGGTTAGGGCGCCGGCCGCACCCGCACCTCTCCCTTCGAGGGGTCCGCCTTCACCTGGAACCCGGCCTGCGTGAGGGTCTCCAGCAGGGCCTGCCGCAGGGCCGCGCGGATGCCCGCGTACTCCGCGTCCACCCGGCGGGCGGGGTCCAGCTCCTGCGCCGGCACCCAGCTCACCGTCACCGCGTCCGACTCCTGGCGGACCCGCAGCCCCACCCCTTCCTCGGCACGTGCCGACGTGACGTCGAACCCGGCCCCGGCAAGGGTCCGGCACACATCGGCGAACAGCGTCTGCAGGGCAACTCCATCGCTCACACACGAAATCTACACAAGAGTGAGGCGGGGTTTCGGTGCGACCGCGGATCCCGGCCGCCGAACCGGACAACGACGGGCGGCGAGGGAGGCTGCGCGCGGACGGCGTTTGCCGCAGCACCGGTGAAGCGGACTGGCCGCCACCGGGGTGCTTTGCGGGCCAACATATGGATGCGCTTCCGGTCATCCTGCTTCCACCCCGCTCACGACCCACCGGCGAAGCGTCTCAGCTCGGGGCGGTGTCGGCCTGACGTCTCTTGCTCCGCTGCAACTGTTTGCCGTCGCACAGGTGATCAAACGCGTGACTGATTCCGGTGGGCGTGGAAAGCGAATCCCTGGGAAGCGGCCGGAGCTTGTGAACGTCCTGTGGCAGCGTGTGCGCCTCCGGTGACCGGTGTGGTCACTGTGACGTCTCTTTCCGTGGGGGGAAGACATGTCCCAACGTGCCCCGGGCACGCCTGTTCGGCGTGCCCGCAGATCCACGTACAGATCACGTTTCGCCTTAGTGGCGGCGGTGGCCGCCCTCTCGCTCGCCGCGTCGGGAACGGCGGCGCTGGCGGCCCCGGAGCCCCCGGACCCCGGCCCGCGGTCGGTGTGGGGCAAGCCAAAGGAGCCCTTCGCCATCCCGCCGGTCAAGGTCGGCGAAACCAGGCCGGTGGCACCGGAGGCCGAGGCCGAGCCGACGCCGGAGGAGGCCGCCTGGCGGGCCCAGCAGGCGGAGCGCGCCCGTACCGGTGAGACGCCGAAGGCGCCGCGGGGCGCCGCCCGTGCCGAGGTGCCCGCCTATGTGCCGGAGGGCCAGGGCGCGGTGCCCTGGCACCAGCTCTCCGACTTCCGTGTCACCGACGCGCTCGTGGCGCGGATCAACCTGTCCAACGGCAACCTGATGCTGGCCGCCACCGACTTCGACGTGGCCGGGGTGGGCCAGAAGCTGCGCCTGGCACGTACGTACAACTCCTTCGACGCGCCCTGGGGGAAGGTCTCCCAGCGGTGGTGGCAGGAGTACGAGCGCTACCTCCAGGTCCGCGACGACGAGGTGGTGGTGTACGGCGCCACCGGCGACGCGGCCCGCTTCAAGAAGAAGGCCGACGGCTCCTTCACCACGCCCAAGGGCTACTCCAAGGACCTGAAGAAGAACACCGACGGCACCTACACCCTCACCAGCCGCAAGTCCGGCCTGAAGGACACCTACGACGAGCACGGCACCCTCACCAAGGTCACCGACAAGAACAAGGGCACCATCACCGTCGACCAGCACGACAAGGACGGTGAGCACAAGGGCTTCAAGCTGACCGAGACCCGCACCGGGCGCTGGGTGGACCTGGTCAGGACCTACGGCGACCAGTGGCAGGCCAAGGACCACACCGGCCGCACCGCCGTCTTCGACCTGAACAAGGCCGGAGACCTGGCCAAGACCACCGACACCGAGGGCAAGACGACCCACTTCGGCTACGACGCCTCACGCCGCCTCACGAAGATCACCACCCCCGAGGGTCGGGTCACCGTCTTCACCTACGACGCCGAGAACCGCGTCACCTCCATGCTGCGCGCCACCGAGACCGGCGGCGACGGCCACACCGGCCCGACCTACACCTACGCCTACTCCGCTAAGGACCCCGCGGCGGCGGGCACGACGACGGTCACCGACCCCGAGCAGCACGCCACGAAGTACGAGCACAACAAGGACGGCGGCGTCACGAAGGTCACCGACGCGCTCGGCCACTCGCGCTCGCGCACGTACGACGCCAACCACAACGTCGAGACGGCCACCGACGCGATGGGTACCGGAGGCAGCGGCGGCAACGTGACCGCCTACGGCTGGGACGCCCGCAACAACCCCACCTCCGCCAAGCTGCCCACCGGCGCCACGGCCTCGCTCACCGGCTACCAGACGATCGCGGGCACGGACCTGCCGAAGTCCTTCACCAGCGCGGACGACGAGAAGACCGACTTCACCTACGACACGGCGGGCAACACCAAGTCCGTCGCGGTCACCGGCACCGGCGGCGGCAAGCGCACCTACGACTACAACGACGCCACCCCCGACTGCGGCGGCTTCCAGGGCCAGCGCTGCAAGGCGACCACCACGATGAGCGACACCAAGTCGGTGTCCACGTCGTTCCGTTACGACGAGAAGGGCAACCTCACCAAGGCCACCCCGCCGGCCCCGATGAAGCCCACCACCTACACCTACGACGCCCTCGGCCGCCCGGAGACGGTCACCGACGGCCGCGGCATCACGACCGTCTACGCGTACGACGAGCGCGACCGCGTCACCAAGGTGACCTCGTCGTCGAAGGCCACGGTGACGTACTCCTACGACGGCGACGGCAACCTCACCCAGCGCTCGGACGGCACCGGCGTGATCAAGTACGCCTTCGACCCGCTGTCGCGCGAGACGGTCCGCACGCTGCAGAACGGCTCGCAGACCAAGCTCACGTACACCCCCGCCGGCAACGTCGAGACGTACGAGGACCCGGCCGGGGTCACCGACTACATCTGGAACAAGGTCAACAAGCTCGCAAAGCTGAAGGACCCGGCGGGCCGGACCACCACGTACGAGTACAACAACAACGACATCCGCACCAAGACCACCTACCCCGGCGGCACGGAGCAGACGGTCACGCCGGACAAGTCCAGCCGCCCGCAGAGGATCAGAGCCACCTCGCACAAGGGCACCCTGGTCGACCTCTCCTACGACTACAAGAACGCGGGCAAGGACAGCACGAAGATCCGCACCCGCACGGACGCCGTCACCGACACCAAGATCAGCTACACCTACGACACCGCAGGCCGCTTCTCCTACGCCGAGGAGACGAAGGGGTCCACGGTCGCCTACTCCTGGCAGTACTGCTTCGACCAGGCGGGCAACCTCACCTCGCAGGGCACGGGCAGGGGCTGCCCGAGCGACTCGACGTTCACGGTCAACGACGCCCAGCAGATCACCGCGAAGAACGGCGACAGCACCAACTGGTCCTACGACGCGGCCGGAAACGAGACGGCAGGGGCCCCGACACCGGAGGGCACCCGCACCGGCGAGCAGTACTCCGACTTCAGCCAGCTCACGTCGATCACCGTCGGCGGCACCACACATGAGGGCCAGTACGGCTCCACCGACCAGAGCGAGCGCATCCGCCTCGGGGACACCTTCTTCCACAACGGCCCCCTGGGCCTGTCGGCGAAGAGCACGGGCGGCGTGGACATGGGATTCAACCGGGAGCCCGGGGGCACCCTGAACTCCATGACGACCGGGGGTAAGTCGTACTACTACCTCACCGACGCGCTGGGCTCGGTCATCGCGCTCACCGACGAGTCGGGCGTGAAGGTCAACACCTACAGCTACAGCCCCCGCGGCGTCGCCCGCGCGGCGACCTCGGAAATGGTCCCCCAGCCCTACCGCTTCGCAGGCGGCTACCAGGACCCCACAGGCCTCTACCACTTCGAGGCCCGCTACTACGACCCCCACATGACCCGCTTCACCCAACCCGACCCCTCGGGCCAGGAGAAGAACCCGTACCTCTACGCGGAGGGCGACCCGGTCAACCGGATCGACCCGAGCGGCCTGCTGTCCCTCGGCGACGTTGTCGGTGCAGTGGCCGGTACGGTCGCGAGCACCGCACTTGATGGCGTGCTGGGCCCGGTCGTGGGTGGCGCTGTCGGAGGGTGCCTGGGAGGTGCTGTGACTGCCGCTATTGACGGCGGTTCCATCGGGAAGGCATGCGCGGAACAGGGCGCTTTGGGGGCAGCCACCGGCGGCGCCGGCGCTCTGACAAAGATCGGAGTGAAGGCGCTCAAGAAGTGAAGCGCCCATGACCGTACACCCAGACCACGGACGGGAAAATTGACTGACTTGCGGGGGCGCAGAAGCGCCCCCGCAAGGGGGCGGAAAGGACGGAGAAGTGGAGAGTTACTCGAAGCGTCTCAGCTTGTTTTTAGCTGGCTTTGTGGTTCTGGGGCTCATTTTCTGGCCGATCATGATATGGATGTCGGACTTGAGCCAGGGGGCCAGATGGGCATTAGGTATACCCCTGCTCGTCGTTCTTTTCGCGTACATGTTCTTCGGTGGGGTCTGGGCCAACCAGGGGCAACGGCGGTCCTGAACTCCTGTGGTCGGACCAGCAGGGCATGGAAGTGAGGATGCAATGAAGGCTGTGATCCAGGCTCAGGCATACCAGATCCTGGCGATGAGTCCAGGTGGAAAAAAGATGCCGGGCTGGTTCGGGCCTGTAGTGATAGCGGCCGCCGTGGTCGGCTTGATCACCATCGGAACACTGTTTGTGCGAAGGTCACGCCGCTAGCACTTCATGCCTTTGCGTCGAAAGTGAATCCGTTGGCCGTGTGGTGGTGCACCATCACACCCCTGCACATCTCGGAGGAAACGCAGATGGTAGCAGTCGCTGCGGGTCGCTGGTATCCCGACGGGACAGCAGGGCTTGTTATTTTCCTCATCGCTATCGCCGTAGTCGTCGCCATGGTGTTCTACGGGCGCTCGAAGAAGCGCTGAGGGCAACGCCGTTCGTCTGTCGGTGACGCCGTTCGTCGTCTTCCCTGGTCTACTCCCAAGTCTGGTCGACCGTCTCAACCAGGTGCAGCGGCACCGTCGGCGTCTCCCCGCAAGATGACCGTCCCTTGTTGGTAGCGCTCTGTTCGGCCATCTGGACAGTCGGCTACCTGGCCCGGCGGAGGACGACCCGCGATGAACTGTGAGAGCCACCCGGCAGCATGCGGCCCCAGGCAAGGAGGTGCACTGTGAGCGGCAACTGGCTGGCAACAGAAGGCAAGGGCTCATGGATCCCGGACGGCTGGGGTTTGCCCATTTTCGTTATCTCGCTCGTGACCGTGGTCGTCATAACGGCAGTGGCGCGCCGTCGGCAGAAGCGCCGCTAACAGGTGTAGGGCAACTTATGGCCATGCGAGCTTCCGTCCGGACAGGCTGTTCCCTGGAGAGCGATGCATGGCTCGAGTCCGGCCCTGTTGGGCATCAAGGGGTAACGAGGGCGACACCGGTGGAGGGGCCTCGGTACTTGGCGATGGTGCGCAGCCCTGGGCGTTCAGCAAGAGCCGTGTACGCACTGTGGAAAAGGAGGAGGACGACATGATGACACTCTGCGCAGCCGGACGTGGTGGTGGACCTGAGTTGCCCGTGTGGGGTGAAGTCCTCGTCCTGGTCGTGTTTGTCATTCTCTGTGTGGCCATGGCGACGAAACTCATACGTCAGCGCGGGAAGTGAGCGACAGGGGGCGCCGGCAGGAATGCCGCCCCCGCGGGGACGGCGTGCCTGACGCGTCGCGCGGCCCAACCCGACTGCCCGACCTCCGCCCCGCCGGGCAGGTGGTCCGCCGGCCCGCGGTCGCCGGTGCCCGGGCCGGGCCAGGCCTGGTTTGGGGTCACTTCGCCTCGCGGCGGGCCCGTTTTACCTCGCGGTCGATCGCCCACGCGTCGGCGACCGGGCCGAGGTGGCTGAGTTTGTCGGGGTTGATGACCGAGCGGATGGTCTGGATCTGGCCGTCGAGCACGTCGAGGGCCAGCGCGAGCAGGACCTTGCCGTCCCGGTCGCGGAAGATCGCGCCGGGCTGGCCGTTGACCTCGTGCGGCTCGAACGTCACCTCGATCCGGGCCATCAGCGGGAAGACGGAGGCCAGCAGCCGGGCCACGTTCTCGGCGCCGACGACGGCCCTGGCCAGTTGCGGAGCCCTGCCGCCGCCGTCCCCGACCATCGACACGTCGGCGGCGAGCAGCTCCCGCAGCGCGGCCACGTCGCCCTCGCGGAGGGCGTCGAAGAACCGCGTCGCCAGCTCGTCGCGCTCCTCGCGGTCCGCCGCGAACCGCGGCCGCCCCGCCTCCATGTGCCGCCGCGCCCGCACCAGCAACTGCCGGCACGCCGCCTCCGAACGCCCCACCGCCGAGGCGATGTCGTCGTACCCGAAGCCGAAGACCTCCCGCAGCACGAACACCGACCGCTCCAGCGGACTGAGCCGCTCCAGCAGCAGCAGCGCCGCCATCGACACCGAATCGGCCAGCTCCGCCGAGCGCGCCGGGTCCTGGTACGGATCGCTGAGCAGCGGCTCGGGGAACCACGGACCCACGTACTCCTCCCGCCGCACCCGCGCGGAGCGCAGTACGTCGATCGCGATCCGGGTCACCGTGGTGGAGAGGAACGCCTTGACCGACGTGGGAACGGTGGGCGAGCCGTCGAAGCGCAGCCACGTCTCCTGCACCGCGTCCTCGGCCTCGGCCACGCTGCCCAGGATGCGGTAGGCGATCGAGAACAACAGGGGCCGCAGCTCCTCGAATTGCTCGACCTTCTTGGTCACGTCCCATCTCCCTTGCGTTGCCTGCCCGGCGGCAGTTCCCGACGCGGGCGCGTTCCGGTCCGGTGGTCTCGCGGGTCGTCAGCCGTGCTGCGGGATGCCCGACGTCCCGCGCCCGGGGCCTGTGACGATGCCCCGGGCGGGTGCTGCACGGTGCCTCAGTGGAACTGCCCGACCTCGTAGTCGCCGCCCTGCTGACGGGCGATGACGTTCATCCGCGTCGCCAGGTTCATGAAGCAGACCAGGAGCACCAGGGCGGTGAGCTGCTCCTCGTCGTAGTGGGCCGCGGCGCGCTCCCACACCTCGTCACTCACCCCGCCGGCCGCGTCCGCGACCCGCGTCCCCTGCTCCGCCAGCTCCAGCGCGGCACGCTCGGCCTCGGTGAAGACGTTGGCCTCCCGCCACGCCGCGACCAGGTTCAGGCGCACCGCGGTCTCGCCGGCCGCGGCGGCCTCCTTGGTGTGCATGTCGATACAGACGGCGCAGCCGTTGATCTGGCTCACGCGCAGGGCCACCAGCTCCTGCGTCGCGGCGGGCAGGGCCGACTCCTTGAGCGTCCTGCCCGCCGACATCAGGTGCTTGAGGGCCCTTCCGGCCGTCGGGTCGGCGAAGTAGTTCAGTCGCGCGTCCATGGTGTGCTCCTCCGTGCTGGTCGGTGCTGGTCGGTGGCTCCACACCCGGGACGAGGCAGCCCGACGGCCTGTGACACGAGGGTGTGTGATCCACGCCACCCCCGGCTCCCGGCCCGGCCGTGTCACAGGCCATGGCGCCGTCTCGTCCCCGAGGGCAGCGGACAACGCCCGATCGACCTCAAGGAACTGCTGATGGACCTCGCACTCTGGATCGTCGCCGGACTGATGGCCGTCATCTGCCTGACCGGCAGCGCGAAGATGGTCGTGCCCAGGGAGAAGCTGGCCGGCATGGGAGGCACCGCCACCCAGTGGGTCGAGGACTTCCACCCCGGTGCCCTCAAGGCCATCGGCGCCGTCGAACTGCTCGCCGCGGCGGGCCTCATCCTGCCCGCCGCGCTCGGCGTCGCCCCCGTACTGGTGCCGCTGACCGCCACCGGACTGGTGCTGCTGTTCGCCGGCGCGCTGACCATGCGCCTGCGCCGGGGCGAGAGGGCGACGACCGCGGGCGACGTGGTCTACCTCGCCCTGGCCCTGTTCCTGGCGTGGGGCCGCTTCGGGCCCGAGCCCTTCACCGGCTGACCGGTCCCGCGCCCAGAACGACACCCCGTCCGGCGTAGAAGTCGACGAAGCGTGCCCACGGCACCTGGGCGTACTGCTGCGAACTCCCGGCGAAACCGGAGGGATTGTGTATCACCAAGGAGTCCGCGGTGGCCCCGACCGCGAGGACCAGGTGGCCGCCCGGCTGTGGCGGAGTGGACTGCGGCCGGCGGATGGAGGGGTGGACCGACACCATCGCGAGCTGCCCTCGGGCGAGGACCGAGGGGATCTCGTCGACCGCCAACCGGGGGCGCACCTCGGCGGTCAGGCCGAACCGCTCCTCGACCCAGGAGGCGAACGGCGCGTAGACGAGTCCGTGCAAGCCCTCGTCATGTTTGACGTAGCCTCCCGCCGCCGTGCACTCGGCCGCCAGCTCCATCGCGGAGGGCGCCGTGTGCCCGAAGTGCTCCAGCGCCATCCGCAGACAGGCCATGCCGCACAGCCGCCAGGACCACCACTCGTACTCCTCCGGGCTTTCGGCCCCGTAGGCCGCCCAGGCCGGGTCCTCTCTCGCGGAGATCCTCCCCGTCACGATGTCTTCCACGAGCTGGGGGGAAGCCCATTGGGCGTGGTAGGGGACCGGATTCATGATGTGCACCGCGTCATGCCCGGCACGGTCGCTCGCCATGGTCGTGCTCGCCACGTCGTCCATTCGGCGGAGCCTATCCGGCGCACCAGGCCACGCCCGTCGGAGGTGGGCACCCTCCCTCGTCGCGGTGCCGGGCCCTGGGCCCCGCACTCCTGGCCGTGGGTGCCAGGGCATCACCCAGCCCGCCGTGACCACTCCGGTCCGGGCGATGGAGGGGCCCGGCCTGGCCGAGCGGCGGGACAAGGCAGGCCGAGAACAGCGGAGTCCGCGGTCAACGGGGCTTTTGCGCGGGCGAGTTGCGGCGTCCTTATCCGGTGGGCCGGTATCTTATCTGTCGCGGTAGCGCCTTCGTCTGATCGGTAGCAGAGTTGAAACAACTCAGTGAATTAATGGATACGTGGCGATTGGTACCCTTGGCCGTTCAAGCAAGGCCAACGGGGAAATATCTGTGACAATTCAACCAAGCTCGCCGGACCATCTCTCCACGCTGGTGAAGGGGTGGCGCAGGCGCCTCACGCGGGATCAGGTCCCGGAACTGAGGAGGGGCCACCAGGGCAGGTCAAGGTTGGTCAGCCAGGAGGACATGGCTCAGCTCACCGGTGTGAGCTGCGTCTGGTACGGGAAGTTCGAGCGTGGCGGGGCGGCGCAGTATTCGGAGGAGTTCCTGAACCGTGTCTCCTGCGCCCTGAGGCTGAATGACGCGGAACGAAAACTATTGTTCCTGCACGCTGTCGGCTGGGAGCCGACAAGCCCGGTGAACTGCCAGGACATCGGCCTCACCGAAGGTGTCCGGCGCCTGCTCGAACTCCAGCCGTGGCCCGCCTACATATCCGACGCCGCCTGGGACGTCATTCACCATAACCGCGCCTTCAGTGAATGGTTCCCCGACGGGGCCGCCGGTCGGAACATCGCCGAAGAGGTGTTCGCCGACGATGCCGACCGACGGATACGCCTCTGCGACTGGGAGCGTGACTGGGCCGGGCCGACGCTGGCCCAGATGCGGCTGGCACAGGCCCGCCATCCCGAGAACGCCCGTCTGGGCGCGGTTGTCGAAGGGATTCTCGCGACCAGCGCGTGCGCACGCCGGCTGTGGCGTGAGCACCGGGTCGTCGAGCACGCGCACGGCGACCGGCGCAGGGTGCTCCTGCCGGGCCAGGAGACGGCGACGACCATCGAGATCGCCATGACCTCCCCGCTGGGCAACGGGGAGCTCCGGCTGGTCTCGCTCGTGCCGGTGCAGCCGTCCGAAGACGCGAGGTACGTGCAGCCGTCCGAAGGCGCGAGGTAGCGGAACGGCGTCGACCGGTGCCGCCCCGTGGGCCGGGGCGACACCGGTCGGTGAGGCGGTACCCCGCATGGTCACCAGGAGGGGGTCTGCGGGAGCGGTTCGCCGTACCACTGTTCGATCATCACGCGGGCGATCGACACGCGGGACGGCAGCGCCACCACGCCCTCGACCATCGCCTCCCGCAGACGCGCCCGGGAGAACCAGCGTGCCTGGGCGATCTCCTCGCCGTCCACCGCGATCGCCGGGTTCGCGGCCGAGGCGAAGAAGCCGAGCATCAGACTCGCGGGGAACGGCCACGCCTGGCTCCCGGCGTAGCGGACGGAGTCCGCCCGGACGCCCACTTCCTCCAGCACCTCACGGCGGACCGCCTGCTCCAGTGACTCGCCGGGGTCCACGAACCCCGCCAGGACCGACCAGCGTCCCTCCTGCCACGCCGCGTTGCGGGCCAGCAGGCAGCGGTCCTCGGTGTCGGTGACCAGCATGATCACCGCCGGGTCCGTGCGCGGGAAGTGCTCCGTCCGGCAGGACGGACAGCGCCTCATGTGCCCGCCGAAGGCGACGTCGGTGGCGTGCGCGCACCGAGGGCAGAAGGGGTGGCTCCGGTGCCAGGCGTCCAGAGCGACGGCGTGGACCAGCAGCCCGACGTCCCGGGGCGACAGAAGCGTCCCGGTCTCACGGAGCCCGGCCTCGCGTGTGCCCAGGGTCCGGTAGGGCCTCAGGCTGGGCACCGAGACGGCGAAGTAGTCCACCCCCGCGGTGTCCGAGCCGAGGAAGTACCGCGTCCCGTCGGGCGCCGACGAGGCCGGCAGCAGGACGACCTCCAACTGCCCGGCCCCGTCCTCGGCCACCAGCGTGTGGTCCTGGGCCACCAGGACCACACGGGTGCTGCTCCGCAGCCATGCCGCGCTCAGCCAGGCCTCGTCCGTGCGGTGCTCCCCGGCGCGGTCCACCGCGGCCCGGGACAGGGCCGGCTCCGGCATCTCGGTGGTGACGTACCCAGTGGACCCAGTGGACCCAGTGGACCCAGTGGACCCAGTGGACAAGGACATCGCTCACCTCTCGGAAGGGACGGTGGGGGTCCGGCCGGAGCCGTGCACGCCCCGGGCGCCACGTCGCGGAACCGACGGGGACGCGGACGTGTCGGTCCACCGGGAGGCCGGGGACCGCCGCGCCGCTGCCGGTGCGGCCGAGGGCCGTGAGGCGGTCGCGGGGCTTGCCGCCGGGGTCCGTCGGTGGGCGGTGTCGGTCCGCACCGACGGCGTCCGCCGGTGGCCGCCGACGGCCTCGGGCCCCTGCGGCCGGCCGGCTGTGGAAAGTGACCGCAGGACGTGGTCGGCACTGGCCGGGTTCAGTGCCATCGGAACGTCCTGGAGGACCGCCAGCCGCATCAGCGCCTGGACATCGGGGCTGTGCGGATGCAGTCCCATCGGGTCCCAGAAGAAGATCATCAGATCCACCCGGTGATCGACGATCATGGCGCCGATCTGCTGGTCCCCGCCGAGCGGACCGCTGGCCACCTGCTCGACGGCCAGGCCGAACCGCTCGGCCAGCAAGGCGCCGGTGGACTCGGTCGCCACCAGCTCGTGCCGGGCGAGTTCGCCGTACTGACGGCCCACCCAGTCGACCATCGTCGTCTTCATGCCGTCATGGGCGATCAGCGCGATGCGCATGTCACTCTCCCCCGTAGTGAAGTCGGCGCTGTGCGCCGCGACCGTGTCCCTGTGCGGTGTCCTCGCGGCCCGGGCACGTGGTCGCCGTGTTCGTCATTCCTCCGCCTGCTCCGGCGCCCACCGCTAGACCGCGTAGCCGTACGCGTCGGGCCAGTTGGGCTCGTCGCCGAGCTTGGCCGCGGCGTACTGCGGCCAGTACGGGTTGCGCAGCAGTTCCCGGCCGAGCAGGACGACATCGGCCCTGCCCTGCTCCAGGATCTCCTCGGCCTGCCACGGCTCGGTGATCTTGCCGACCGCGCCGACCCGCATCGACGTCTCGCTGCGTACCTGCTCCGCCAGCGGAACCTGGTAGCCGGGGCCGACCGGAATCCGGGCGTCCGGGGCGATGCCGCCGGTGGACACGTCGAGCAGGTCGACGCCGTGCTCCATCAGCCGGCCCGCCAGCCGTACGGTGTCCTCCCCGGTCCAGCCCTCACGGGCGTCCCGGGTGTCCTCGCTCAGCCAGTCGGTGGCCGAGGTGCGGAAGAACATCGGGAGGTCGTCCGGCCAGACCTCGCCCACCGCGTCTACGATCTCCAGGGCGAGCCGGATGCGGTTCTCGAAGGAGCCGCCGTAGGCGTCCGTCCGCTTGTTGCTGTACGGGGAGAGGAACGAGTTGATCAGGAAGCCGTGTGCCCCGTGCACCTCGACGGCCTGGAAACCGGCCCGCAGCGCCCGCCTGGCGGCGCTCGCGAAGTCCTGGACGACGCCCGCGATCTCACGGACCGTCAGTTCCGTCGGCGTCGGATAGTCGCCGAACGGTACCGCGCTCGGCCCCACCGTCTGCCAGCCGCCGTCGGCCGGGGCGACCGGCTTCCCGCCGCGGAAGGGCGCCGCCGTCGACGCCTTGCGCCCGGCATGGGCCAGTTGGATCGCCGGCACGGTGCCGTGCTCCAGCAGGGAGTCGTTGATCTTCCGGAACGCCTCCTGCTGGCGGTCGTTCCACAGCCCGAGGCAGCCGGGAGTGATCCGGCCCTCCGGGTTGACCGCGGTGGCCTCTACCAGGATCAGGCCGACCCCGCCCACCGCGCGGGTGGTCAGGTGCGTGGCGTGCCAGTCGTGGGGCACGCCCAGTTCGGGACCGCTGTGGGCCGCCGAGTACTGGCACATGGGTGCCATCCACACACGGTTGGGGATGGTCAGGTTGCGAAGACGGATGGGCTCGAAGAGCTTGCTCATGGAGGAGTTCCTTGGGGTGTGCTGGAGATCGGGACGTGGCCGGTCCGGGGTTCAGTGCCCCATGCCGAGGCCGCCGTCGACGGGAATGACCGCGCCGGTGATGTAGGCGGCCTCCGGTGAGGCGATGAACCGTACGACCGGGGCGATCTCACCCGGCTCCGCCATCCGCCGCAGCGGGACGTTCGCGCAGATCTCGTCCCTGCGCTCCGGGGAGAGCACGGCTGTCATGTCTGTCGCCACGATGCCCGGTGACACGATGTTCACCGTGATGCCACGGCTGCCCAACTCCCGTGCCAGGGAACGGCCGAAGCCGATGAGGCCCGCTTTGGCCGCCGCGTAGTTGCACTGGCCCGCCTCTCCCGAGAGGCCGACCACGGACGAGATCAGCACGATCCGTCCGGACCTGAGCCGCAGCATCCCGCGGGTGGCGCGCTTGACGACCCGGAAGACTCCGCCGAGGTTGGTCTCCAGGACGGCACCGAAGTCCTCTTCGGTCATCCTGAGCAGCAGGCCGTCCCGGGTGATCCCGGCATTGGCCACCACCACCTCGACCGGCCCGTGCTCCGCCTCCACCTCGGTGAAGGCGCGTTCCACGTCCGCCGCCGAGGTCACATCGCAGCGGACTCCGAAGAGGCCCTCCGGCGGCTCGCCCGAGCGGTAGGTGACGGCGACCCGGTCACCGGCCGCGGCGAGTTCCCGGGCGATCGACAGCCCGATTCCGCGATTGCCGCCGGTGATGAGAACTGAACGTCCCACAGCTTTCTCCTTGCTGTCGCGCACGGCAGCCATCCATCCAGATGGCTCCCCCGCCGGCGCCGACAGGTCAGAGAGTAGAAACAAAGGGGCACAACTCGCACTTTCGGAAGTCCTGGTTGCTCACGTCCCCTGATAGAAGTTCATCCGAATTACTACACGCACGACCAAAGGAACGGTGCAATGAAGTTCTGGCTCGTCGCAGGCGGCGCCGGCTACATCGGCGGACACGTCGTGAAGGCGATGCACGACGCCGGGGAGCGCGTGCTGGTGGTGGACGATCTCTCCACCGGAGCCCGGTCCAACGTGCCCGCGGGAGTTCCCCTCGTCGTCGCCGACGTCCGCGACGAGCGGGCTCTGGACGGCCTTTTCCGGGAATACCGGGTGGAAGGCGTCGTCAACCTGGTCGCCCGGACCCAGGTCGGTGAATCCGTCGAACGCCCCTTGGCGCACTACCACCAGAACGTCGAGGGTTTCCGCGTCCTGCTGTCCGCGATGAACACCGCCGGCGTGCGGAAGCTGGTGTACTCCTCCAGCGCTTCCGTCTACGGGATGCCGGACGTGGACCTGGTCACCGAGGAGACCCCGTGCGCGCCGATGAGCCCGTACGGCCAGACCAAGCTCATCGGTGAGTGGCTCGGCATGGCGGCCCATGAGGCGTACGGCGTGGACGTGATCAACCTGCGCTACTTCAACGTCGCCGGTGCCGCCGCCCCGGCGATGGCCGACAAGCGCGTGCTGAACCTCGTCCCCATGGTCTTCGAGAAACTCACCGCCGGTGAGGCGCCCCGCATATTCGGCGACGACTACGCCACGCCGGACGGCACCTGCGTACGCGACTACATCCACGTCGCCGACATCGCCTCCGCGCACGTGGCCGCCGCCCGCCACCTGCGCGTGCACGAGGGGGTGGCCCACACCTTCAACGTGGGCCGCGGCGAGGGCCTTTCGGTGCGGGAGCTGATCGAGGTCATCGCCACGGTGACCGGGCACGGGACCGAGCCGGTCGTGACCGCCCGGCGCCCGGGAGACCCGGCGAAGGTCGTCGCGGACGCCACTCCCATCCAGCGGCACCTGGGCTGGACCGCCCGCTACAGCGTGACCGACATGGTCTCCTCCGCCTGGGAGGGCTGGTGCCTGCGTCACCCCGAGGCACGCAGGGCCGGCTGAGTGGTCGCCGGGCCACGGGCGCCGACCGGCTGCCGCGCTACTGGCGGTAGCCGCTCAGGAAGCGGCCGATGCGGCTGATCGCCGCGTCCAGGTCGTCGGCGTACGGGAGGGTGAGGATGCGGAAGTGGTCCGGGTGCGGCCAGTTGAAGCCGGTGCCCTGCACGACCTGGATCTTCTCCTGGAGGAGGAGGTCGAGCACGAACTTCTCGTCGTCGTGGATGGCGTGCACCGTGGGGTCCAGGCGCGCGAAGGCGTACAGCGCGCCCTTCGGCTTCACGCACGACACCCCGGGGATCTCGTTGAGCTTCTGCCAGGCGCGGTCGCGCTGCTCGCGCAGCCGGCCGCCGGGCGCGGTCAGCTCGTGGATGGACTGGCGGCCGCCGAGCGCGGCCTGGATGGCGTACTGGGCGGGCGCGTTGGCGCACAGCCGCATGGAGGCCAGCATCGTCAGGCCCTCCAGATAGTCCTTCGCGTGCTGCTTCGGGCCGGTCACCACCAGCCAGCCGGAGCGGAAGCCCGCCACCCGGTACGTCTTCGACAGGCCGCAGAAGGTCAGCACCACCAGGTCGGGGGCGAGGGCGGCGACGCCGTGGTGCACCGCGTCGTCGTACAGGATCTGGTCGTAGATCTCGTCGGCGAACACCATCAGGCCGTGGCGGCGCGCCAGGTCGAGCATGCCCTCCAGGACCTCGCGCGGGTACACCGCGCCCGTCGGGTTGTTCGGGTTGATGATGACCAGGGCCTTGGTACGGTCCGTGATCTTCGAGGCCAGGTCGTCGAGGTCGGGGTACCAGTCCGCCTGTTCGTCGCACAGGTAGTGCACGGCCCTGCCCCCGGAGAGGGTGGTCACGGCCGTCCAGAGGGGGAAGTCCGGAGCGGGGATGAGGACTTCGTCGCCGTCCTCCAGGAGCGCCTGTACGGCCATCGTGACCAGCTCGGACACGCCGTTGCCGAGGAAGACGTCGTCCACGGAGAGGTCCTCGACGCCGAGTGCCTCGTAGCGCTGCACCACCGCGCGGCGCGCGGACAGGACACCGCGCGAGTCGGTGTAGCCGTGCGCGCGGGGCAGCATCCGGATCATGTCCTGGACGATCTCCTCGGGCGCCTCGAAGCCGAACAGCGCGGGGTTCCCGGTGTTCAGGCGCAGCACGCTGTGGCCCGCCTCCTCCAGGGCGTTGGCGTGCTCGATGACCGGGCCCCGGATCTCGTAACAGACCTCGCTGAGCTTGCTGGACTGCCGGAACTCCATGCGTGTGCCTCCCGTGGCGAGCGATACTTGGTTTTACCAAGCTGGAGCTTGGAAAGTCCAACATCATGTCTAGACTGCGGCGTATGCCACCTCGACCGCGCCGTAGTTACGACCAGTTCTGCGCCGCCGCCCGCGCCCTCGACGCCGTCGGTGACCGCTGGACCCTGCTGATCGTCCGCGAACTGCTCGTCGGTCCGCGCCGCTACACCGATCTGCACGCCGATCTGCCGGGAGTGAGCACCGACGTACTCGCCTCCCGGCTGAAGGACATGGAGCAGGCGGGCCTCACGACGCGCCGCCGCCTGCCGCCGCCCGCCTCCGCGTACGTCTACGAGCTCACCGCGCGGGGCCGCGAGCTGCTGCCCGTGCTGCGGGCGCTCGCCGCGTGGGGCGCCCCCGGGCTCGCCGAGCGCCGGCCCACCGACGCGGTCCGGGCCCACTGGTTCGCGCTGCCGCTGCTGGATGCCGTGTCCCCGGAGGCGGGTCTGGTGGAAGTGCGCCTGGAGGAGGGGGAGTTCCATGTGCGGATCGGGGAGGACGGGAGCGTCTCGTACGGGGACGGGGCCGCGCCCGGTGAGCCGGACGCGCGGGTGACGCTGGACGCGGGGACGGCGGTCGAGCTGGGGCGCGGGGTTCTGAGTGTGGCCGAGGGGGTGCGGGCCGGGCGGGTGGCCGTGACGGGGGAGGGGGCCTTGGCCAAGGCGTTGCGGGGAGGGTAGGGGTGGGCCGGGGCCTCGCGGGGGCGCCCCAGGCCCGCCCCTTCCCGAAACCAGGGAGCCCTGCCCCCTGGACCCCCGTTCATCGCGCTGCGCGCTCGTCCTCAAACGCCGGACGGGCTGTTTCCTGCTGACGTGGCCCTGCCCGTGCCGCGTGTCAGGGTGTAACCCCCGACGCCCGCCAGCGCCGCCAGGACGCCGCCGATGCCCGTCCACACCCAGCGGTCCGTCCACCAGCCCGAGGACCAGCCGTCCTCGGGCTCGGAGTCGGAGCCGGGGCGGGTGCCCGGCACCAGGGGGGCGCCCAGGGTGCCGTCCACCGCCGCCGCGCCGCCGACGTCCTTCGACGTGGCCTTGACCTCGGCGGTGACCGGCTGGCCCAGGTCGGCGGTGCGCAGGCCCGTCGCCGTCAGGCGCACGTAGTACGTGCCCGGCAGCGGGTCGTTGGCCCACGGCTCCGACCAGGCGCGCACTGTGCGCAGCGTGCAGGCCAGCTCGACCGAGGACGCGGTGCCCGCCGTCCGCGCCTGCATGCCGTACCTGCAGGCCTGGCGGCGGCGCAGGCCGTCGTACACGTCGATCCGCCACGTCGCGCCGGTGCCGCGCGCCGACTCGGGCAGCTTCACGGTCGCCTCGACCCGGGGGCGCTGCCCGGCGTCCGCCGGGAAGGACCAGTAGAGGTAGTCGCCCGTCGACGCGGTCGCCGTGCCCTTCTGCCCCTGGTCGATCGGCGTCGCCGTACGGAAGGACGTCCCCGCATCGGTGCGGCCCTTGTCGTCGTCACCCGGCGCGGCGAACGCCGCGCCCGAGCCGAGCAGCGTGGTGAGGCCGAGCAGCCCGGCCGTCGCCCACAGTCGCTTCGTACGCATCAGTTCGTCCTCCAGACGGCGACCCGCCAGCGCGAGATCCAGCCCCACAGCAGACCGCCCACGAAACCGGTGAGCACCAGCGCGCCCAGCAGCCACCAGCCGCGCCCGAGACCGAACGCGGCCACGTCGGAGGAGCCGTCCGGCGCGTCCACGACGTCCACGGCCAGCTCGACCGGCAGACCCGGCTTGCCCTTCGCGGAGGCACCGGAGGCCGCCGCGGAGAAGGAGTGCGACACCTGGAGGCAGACGGTCTCCTTCTCGGTCTCGTCGGAGTCGGAGTCGGAGTCGTCCGGCTTGGGGTAGCGCAGGCCCGTGGAGAGGACGTCCGTGCGGCCGTCACCCGCCTCCGAGCCGCGCACGATCTCCCGGTCGTGCTTGGTGACGGCCCGGAGGAGGACGCCGTAGTCGTTGTTCACGGCCCGGTCGGCCGCGACGCTCACCGAGGCGCGCAGCTCCTCGCCCGGCGCGACGTCCACGCGGTACCAGCGGTGCTGCCCGAACCCCGCGCGGTCGCTGTACAGGCCCGGCTTCAGCTCGGGGGCGGCGTCGCACCGGTCGGCGCCCTCGACGGCCACGGGGTTGACGACCGGGTCGGCCGCGCGGTCCACGAGCTGGCCGACGCGGTCGGTGAGTTCGTCGGTGTGGCGGATGGACGTGTACGTGCCGCCCGTGGCCTCGGCGATGCAGCTCAGTTGGGCGCGCATCTTGGTGTTGGGGACCAGGCCGAGGGTGTCGACGGTGAGGTTGACGCCCTTGGCGGCGATCTCCCGCGCCACCTCGCACGGGTCGAGCGGCTGGCAGGTGTCCTCGCCGTCGCTGATGAGGACGATGCGGCGCGAGCCCTCGCCGCCCTCCAGGTCGTCGGCGGCCTTCAGCAGGGCCGGGCCGATCGGCGTGAAGCCGGTGGGCGAGAGCGTGGCCACCGCGGTCTTCGCGTCCCGCCGGTCGAGCGGGCCCACGGGGTAGAGCTGCTCGGTGTCCTTGCAGCCGGTCTTGCGGTCGTCGCCGCGGTAGGTGGCGCCGAGCGTGCGGATGCCGAGCTCGACGTCCTCGGGGGTGGCGTCGAGCACCTCGTTGAACGCCTGCTTCGCCGCGGCCATGCGGCTCTTGCCGTCGATGTCGCGGGCCCGCATCGAGCCGCTCACGTCGAGGACGAGCTCGACCTTGGGCTTGGCGCCGCCGTCGTCCGGTTCGTCGGCCGCGTACGCGGCGGTGGGCGCGAGCCCCGTGCTCAGGGCCGCGAACAGGGCACAGACGCCCGCCGCGAGCCGTTTTCTGGTGATCATCAGCGGATCCTATGGATCAAGGTCGGTCCGCTCCAAAAAACCCGTTGCGGTGCCCGGTTAGGGTGGCTGGTGTGCTGCGAGAAGTGACCGCCGTCCGGTACCTGGAACCCCTGCGGACCGGCGGCTCCGTGCCGGGGGTCGTCGAGGCCGACGACCTCGGGACGTACGTGCTGAAGTTCACGGGCTCCGCCCAGGGCCGCAAGGCGCTGGTCGCCGAGGTCGTCGTCGGCGAGCTGGCCCGCCGCCTCGGCCTGCGCGTGCCCGAGCTGGTCCTCGCGCACTTCGACCCGGCCGTCGGCGCGCACGAGCCCCACCAGGAGGTCCAGGACCTGCTGCGCCGCAGCGCGGGTCTGAACCTGGGCATGGACTACCTCCCCGGCGCGCGTGACGTCACCCCCGACACCGAGCTGGACGTGGACCCCGTGGAGGCCGGCGAGATCGTCTGGCTCGACGCCCTCACCGCCAACGTCGACCGCACCGTGCACAGCTCCAACCTCATGGTGTGGCCCACCTTCGGCGTCCACGAGCCGAAGCTGTGGCTCATCGACCACGGCGCCGCCCTGGTCTTCCACCACCGCTGGGACGCCGCCTCCGTCCTCGACACCGCCGAGAAGGCCTACGACGTCCGCCACCACGCGCTCGGGCGCTACGGCCCCGACGTGCGGAGGGCCGACGCGAAGCTCGCGCCGCTCGTCACGGAGGACCTCCTGCGCGAGATCACCGCGGAGGTCCCCGACGCCTGGCTCGCCGACGAGCCCGGCTTCGACGGCCCCGACGAGCTGCGCGCCGCCTACGTCACGTACCTGGCCGCCCGCGCCCGCGCCTCCGCGGCCTGGCTGCCCACCGACTTCCCCTCCCGCGCCGAGCTCGACGCCGAGGCCGAGCGGCGCGCCCGCGCCACGGAGGCGGCCCGCCCCGCCTGGCTGAAGAGGGTGCCGAACCTGCACGGCAAGCCGGACCCGCGCCCGGCGAAGCGGTACCCGTGACGGCCACCGGCACCGCCGGGGCGTGTGCGCGCGGCGGCCGCGGGGGACCGTAAGGGCGGGGGAGCGCGCGCGGCGGGCCTCCCGGTGCCGGACGCGGGGGAAGGGGCACGCGGATGACGACGCCCGAGCGGGCGGGGGCAACCACCGCGCCCCGCAGGCCGCCGGACCCGGCCCCGTCCGAGGACCGTGGCGGCGACGGTGCCGCGGGACCCGAGGCAGCCCGGAGCCCCACGGCGAGCCGTCCGGGGCAGCCCGAGGGGGCACGGCGGTGACCGCGCCGCGCAGGCCGCCGCCGGACCCGGCCCCGTCCGGGGGAACCCGGCGATGACCGCGCCCCGCAGGATGCCCCTCGACCTGACCGCGCTGCTCGTCGGCGTGGCCCTCGGCTTCGGCACGAACCTCGTCACGGCGGACCCCGCCGGGTGGTGGGGGCCGCTGCCGCTGGTCGAGCGGTACGCCCCGCTCTGGCTGCCGCTCGGGATCGCCGCGCTCGTCGTGGCGGAGCTGGTGCGGCGCCGGGTCGAGCGGCGCCGCGTCACCTGGACCGGGAGCGGCAACCCGTACCCGGGCCTCGAGGCGTACGGGCCGGACCGGGCGGAGGTGTTCTTCGGCCGCCGCACGGCGACGGACGAGACCGTGGACCGGGTGGCCCACGGCCGCGCCGCCGGGGAGCGCTGGATCACCGTCGTCGGCCCCTCCGGCAGCGGCAAGTCGTCCCTCCTCGCCGCGGGCGTCCTGCCCCGGCTCCGCCGCGGGCACACGGTGCTCGGGCCGCTGCGCCCGGGCGCAGCGCGGCTCACCGCCCTCGCCCGCGCCCTGTTCGCGGGCGCGACGCCCGGCCGGGACGAGGTGGGGCGGCTCGCCGACGACCTGCGCGAGGAGGCGGCGGCCCTCGCGGCCGCGCCGGACGGGCGCCGCCCCACCGTCCTGGCCGCCGCCCTGCTGGCGGCCCAGGACCGCGGGAGCCGCGTCGTCCTGGCCGTGGACCAGGTGGAGGAGGTCTTCCGCAGGGTGCCCGAGGAGGAGCGCGCCCCCTTCCTCGGCCTGCTGCGGTCGGCGCTGCGCACCCTGCCCCAGTTCCACGTCCTCGCCGCGCTGCCCACCGAGTACCTGCGGGACGCGGCCACGGGCCCGTACGCGGACCTCTTCCGCGCCCGGGTGCTGCTCCCGCCGCTGGGGGTGGCCGAGACCCGCGCGGTGATCGCCGGACCCGCCAGGGCGGCCGGGGTGGACATCGACGCGGAGGTGGTGGAGATCCTCACCGCGGAGGCCACCGCGGGCAACACCCTGCCGCTGCTCGGCCAGTTGCTGCGCGACCTCTACGACGCGGCGGCCCCCGGCGCCGGCATCGGCCGCGAACTCCTGGAGAGCGGCGGGCCGTTGGCCGAGTCCATCGGGCGCCACGCGGAAGCCGTGTACGGACGCCTCGTCGCACGGCACCCCGCGGAGACGGTCGACGCGGTCCTGCTCGCCTTCGTCTCCTGGGACGAACGCGGCCGCACCCGGCGGCTCGTGGCCGCCGACGCCCTGGACGGGCCGCGGCGGGAGATCGCCGAGGAGCTCCGCGAGGCCCGGCTCCTCACCGGCACCGAAGCCGGTGACGCCCTCGACTTCGTCCACGAGGCCCTGCTGCGGAACTGGCCGCGCCTGCGCGACCTCGTCGCCCGCCACGAGGAGGCCCTGCGCCTGGTCACCGACCTCGAACGCCGGGCCGCGACCTGGCGGGCGCAGGGCGAGCCCCCGGACGACCTGCTGCGCGGCAGCCGCCTCGCCCAGGCCGCTGACCTGACGGCCGCACACGACGTGTCGGCGGCGGTCCGCGACCTGGTCGCCGCCTCCCGGGAGCGGGAGCGGCGGGAGGCCGGCGACCGGGCGGACGCCCTGGCCGCGGCGGCCCAGCAGGTGTACGCGGCCAGGGAGGAACCGGCCCTCGCGCTCGCCCTGGCCGCGACCGCCGTGCGCGAGGTCGCCGCCACACCGGCCTCCGTGCTGACGCTCTGGGCCGCCCTCCGGCCGCCCGCGGCGGAGCGCCTCGCCCTGGGGCACGCCGGAAGGATCCTCGCGCTCGGCTGGGACCCGGCGTCCGGGCTGCTGCGGACCCTCGGCGAGGACGGTCAGCTCGCCACCTGGACGGCCGGGGGCGACCCCGTCGGCCAGGAGGACGTGGGGCTCGGCCCGCTGACGGCCGCCGGTCTCGGCGGCGGCGCGGCGTACTGGGCGGCGGCCCGGCCGCCGGGGCCGGTGGCGGTGCGCCGGTTCGACCGGGCCGATCCCGTGGCGACCACCGACGCCTTCGGGCCGAACGCCGTGGCGGTCTCCCGCGACGGCCGGTGGGTCGCGGCCTCCTTCACCGCCTCCGGTGTCACGGTCGTGGACCTCGACGGGGCCGACGACGCCCCGGCCGCCCGGCGGACCCTGGAGGCGCAGGGCGCGAGCGGCCTGCGGTGGTCCCCGGACGCCACCCACCTGCTGGTCATCGAGTACGACACCCTGCGCGTGGTGCGCACGGCGGACGCGGCGACGCTGTGGACGCTCTCCCCGTACGACAGCCCCAGGCTGCTCCGGGAGACCTGCGTCGACTGGTCGCCCGACGGCGGGAAGGCCGCGGTGGGGGCCGGACAGCTCCTCCGCGTCGTGTCCGCCGGGGACGGGCGGACCGTCGCGGAGCGCGGAACGTCCGGGGCGGTCCTCGCGCTCTCCTGGTCCCCCGACGGCCGGTTCCTCGCCGTCGCCGAGGAGGGGTGGGCGACCGTCGCCCGCATCGCGGTGTACGAGGCCTCTTCGCCGGACCTGGCGGAGCACCGCGAGATCGTGCCCGACGGACGCGTCGAGGCACTCGCCTGGAGTGGTGACGCCACGCGGCTCGCCTGGGCGTCCGGCGCCGACGCCCACGTCCGCGAGATGGCCACCGGGCGGGAACGCGCCCTCGCCACCGGGACGTTGAACGACGTCTCCTGGAACGGCGACCGCGTGGCCGCCACCGCGCGGGGCTCCGGCACCGTACGGGTCGTGCGTACGGGAGCCGCGCCGGAACCCGTACGGGTCATGGCGGCACAGGACCCCCGGCCGGCCACGGTGGCCTGGCAGCCCGGCGGCGACCTGCTCGCCGTCGCGTTCAAGGACAGGGTCGAACTCTGGGACGCGGTGCTCAGGACCCGCGCCGCCCGGATGACCCCGGACTCCACCGTGCCCGCGCTCTGCGCGTGGTCCCCGGACGGCACGGCCCTGGCCACGCTGGGCCGGGACTTCTGGCAGGAGCGGGCGCCTCGGGTCGAGGTGTGGGACCCCGCGACGGGGCGGCGCGCCGCGGTCATGGACAGCGGCCCCCGGCTGAGCGGCGTCCTGGCGTGGCACCCCGAGGGCACCGCGCTCGCCGGTGCCGAGGACGACGGGCGGCTGACCGTCTGGGACCCCGCCACGGGGGCGCGGACGGGGGACTTCCGCACGGCCGCCGGAGCGGTGTGCGCGCTGTGCTGGTCACCGGACGGCCGGGCGCTCGCCCTGCTCGGCCAGGACTGCCACGTCAGCGTGTACGACGCCGCCTCCGGGGCCGCACTGGTCCGCACCGTGCGCGGCGGCGACGGCAGCAGGCGCCTGGCCTGGTCGCCCGACGGCCGTCACCTGGCCAGTACCGGTATCCGCCGGGTGCGGTTCTGGCTCGCCGCCACGGGGGAGTGCCTGGCCGTGGGGCTGATGGACGCCGTGGTGGCGCTCGACGCCCGCTGGCTGGACGACCGCCGCTTCGCGGTGACCGGCGAGGACCACGTCCGGTACACGTGGACGCTGCCCGGGCGGACCGACGCGGCCGCGGGCGCGGCCCTGCTGGAAGCCGCCGCGGCCGCCGGCGAACCCCCGCGTGCCCTGACCGCCGAGGAGCGCAGGCGGTTCGGCCTGCCGGCGGCCGGGCCCTGAGGACGCGCCCGCCCCCGGCGCCGTACGGCACCGGGGGCGGGGCGGTTCCGCGCGGGCTCAGCGCAGCCGCTCGTACGCCGGCAGGGTGAGGAAGTCCGCGTAGTCCGCGTCCAGGGAGACCTGCAGGAGCAGGTCGTGGGCCTCCTGCCACTTGCCCGCGGCGAAGGCCTCCTCGCCGATCTCGGCGCGGATCGCGGCCAGTTCGGCGGCGGCGACCTCACGGGCGAGGTCGGCGGTGGCGGCCTCGCCGTTGTCGAAGACGACGCCCGCGTTGATCCACTGCCAGATCTGGGAGCGGGAGATCTCGGCGGTCGCCGCGTCCTCCATCAGGTTGAAGATGGCGACCGCGCCGAGGCCGCGCAGCCAGGCCTCGATGTAGCGGATGCCGACCTGCACCGCGTTGACCAGGCCGGCGTACGTGGGCTTCGCGTCCAGGGAGTCGATGGCGATCAGGTCGCCGGCGGCGACGCTCACGTCCTCGCGCAGCCGGTCCTTCTGGTGCGGCTTGTCGCCGAGGACCTTGTCGAAGGACTCCATGGCGATGGGCACGAGGTCGGGGTGGGCGACCCAGGAGCCGTCGAAGCCGTCCCCGGCCTCGCGGTCCTTGTCGTTCTTGACCTTCTCGAAGGCGACCTTGTTGACCTCGGCGTCCTTGCGGGACGGGATGAACGCCGCCATGCCGCCGATGGCGTGCGCGCCGCGCTTGTGGCAGGTGCGCACGAGCAGTTCGGTGTAGGCGCGCATGAACGGGGCGGTCATCGTCACGGCGTTGCGGTCCGGCAGCACGAACTTCTGCCCGCCGTCACGGAAGTTCTTGACGATGGAGAACAGGTAGTCCCAGCGGCCCGCGTTCAGCCCCGAGGCGTGGTCGCGCAGCTCGTAGAGGATCTCCTCCATCTCGTACGCGGCCGTGATCGTCTCGATGAGGACGGTGGCGCGGACGGAGCCCTGCGGGACGCCCACGTGGTCCTGCGCGAAGACGAAGATCTCGTTCCAGAGGCGGGCCTCCAGGTGCGACTCCGTCTTCGGCAGGTAGAAGTACGGGCCCTTGCCGAGGTCGAGCAGGCGGCGGGCGTTGTGGAAGAAGTACAGGCCGAAGTCGACGAGGGCGCCGGGCACGGGGCGGCCGTCGGCGTCCGTCAGGTGCCGCTCGTCCAGATGCCAGCCGCGCGGCCGCATCACGACCGTGGCCAGCTCGTCGGGGGCCTTCAAGGCGTACGACTTGCCGGTGCGCTCGTCCGTGAAGTCGATGCGGCGCTCGTAGGCGTCGATGAGGTTGAGCTGGCCGAGGACGACGTTCTCCCAGGTGGGGGCGGAGGCGTCCTCGAAGTCGGCGAGCCAGACCTTCGCGCCGGAGTTGAGCGCGTTGATGGTCATCTTGCGGTCGGTGGGGCCGGTGATCTCCACGCGCCGGTCGTTCAGGGCGGCCGGGGCGGGCGCCACCGTCCAGGAGTCGTCGGCGCGGATCGCGGCGGTCTCCGGCAGGAAGTCCAGGCTGGAGGTGCGGGCTATCTCGGCGCGGCGCTCCGCGCGGCGGGTGAGGAGCTCGTCGCGGCGGGGCGTGAACCGGCGGTGCAGCTCGGCCACGAAGGCGAGGGCCGCGTCGGTGAGGACCTCTTCCTGCCGGGGCAGGGGCTCGGCGTCGACGATGGCCAGCGGGGACGGCGCTGGTGCGGACATGAGCTGTCACTTCCTTCAGCGAGCGGGCGGCCCCGCGGCACGGCACCGAGTGCCGTGGCGCCTGAATGCGGCTGCGGGCGCCGTCTGGGGTGTCGGGCGCTTCTGAGCAGTGGATACTAGTTTCCTCATGGTGGAAGTTCAATGTTTTGTTGATGTCGAGATTCTCTTCGTCGACACAACGCGGCTCGGAGTGCCACCGCCGTCACTCCCAGTGGAACAGGGCGCCGCCGCGGTGGCCAGGGTGGCGCCGCGCGCGGCTCACTCCAGCCGCTCCAGGTCCGGCACCGTGTCGATGTCGTACGGCTCGGCGACGTCCCCGCACTCCACGAGCGCCACCGCGCCCGCGTGCTCCCGCAGGTAGGCGCGAGCCCCCTGGTCCCCCGTGGCGGCCGCCGCGACGCCGTCCCAGTGGTCCGCGCCGAACAGCACCGGATGGCCGCGCTCGCCGTCGTACGCGGCGGCGGCCAGCGTGGCGGGCGAGCGGTACGCGGCCAGCAGCCGGGCCACGGCCGGCGCCCCGACGCCCGGCTGGTCGACGAGGGTGACCAGGGCGGCCCGCGCGCCGGTGCCCGCCAGCGAGGCGAGCCCGGCGCGCAGCGAACCGCCCATGCCCTCCCGCCACGCCGGGTTGTCCACGAGGACGCACCCCGGCAGCGCGGCCTGTTCCCGTACGACGTCTGCGGTGGCCCCGAGCACGACGTGCACGCGCGTGCAGCCGCCCTCGCGCAGGGCCCGCGCGGCCCGCTCCACGAACAGCTCGCCGCGGTGTTCGAGCAGCGCCTTCGGACACCCGCCGAGGCGCCGCCCGCCGCCCGCGGCGAGCAGCAGCCCGGCGACCTCGCCGGGGGAGGCGGAGGCGGCTCGGAGGGCGTCCGGGGTCGTGCCGGGGTGCGGCGGAAAGGATTCAGTCATGACCCTTGCTTACCGCATGGGTTCTGGGGACCCTGTTCCGGCCGGGCATGGCCGAAAGGTGCGGCTGCCGCACGACGTGGTGCGAGGACGAGGGGGAGAGCTGTGTTGCGGAGCATGGGGCGGAGCGCGGGGCACAGAGCGGTGCCGGACGGGTACGAGGATCCCCGGGTCACGGAGCTGCGGTCGGCGGTGTCCCGCTTACGGCGCGAACTCGCCGCCCACCCCGGGGAGTTCCCCGACCGCGCGATCGCCGAGGACGAACTGGCGGCGCTCGCCACGATGGCGGCGACGGGCGCGCCGGAGCCGCGGCGGTTGCGGCGGTCGCTGTTACTGGTGGCGGGGTCGATCGGGTCGGTGAGCGCGTTGGCGCGTGCGCTGGCCGGGGTGAGGGCCGCGGTGGAATCCTTCCACGGCAGGCGGGGCTGAGCCCTGGGCCCGGTCGGTTGATCGGCCTGGCGGCCTCGTCCTCAAACGCCGGACGGGCTAGGGGATAGCCCGTCCGGCGTTTGAGGACGAG
>NZ_BNBT01000034.1 GCF_014656095.1 Streptomyces longispororuber | reverse complement strand
GGCGCGGGGCCGCGGCCGCCCGCCCGGGCCCGCCGTGGCCGGTTCCCGGGCGCCGGTCAGCCGCCGCCGGTGAGCGACCGCAGCACCGGCAGCAGCGACGCCACGGTGTGCCGCGCGCCGGCCTCCCGCAGCAGGCCCTCCTTGCGCGGGTTGCGCGCGTACCCGAGGAAGTGGACCCCGGCGGCACGGGCGGCGTGGAAGTCCGAGGGGGCGTCGCCGATCATCAGCACCTCGTGCGGCGCGGCACCCATGGCGCCGAGCGCGCGCTGCACGCAGTACGGGTCGGGCTTGAGCCGGCGCAGGTCCTCGGTGCGGCCGTAGATGTGCGGCGCGAAGCAGCCGGTGAGCCCGCGGGTGCCCAGGTAGCGGCTGACCGCGCGCGGGGAGTTGTTGGTGGCGACGCCGAGCCGGACCCCCACCGCGGACCAGGTGCGGATCAGCACGTCGGCGTACGCCGTCGGCCGGGCCGTCTCCACGGCCGTCAGCTCCTCGCGCGTGAGCCGCTCCCCCAGCTCGGCGACCAGGTCGCTGCCGGGGCGGCGCCGGTCGACGGCGCGCAGCACCACGTACGGGTCGGGCTCCTCCCGGACGCCGTTGGCGAGCAGTCCGTGCAGCCCCCGCTCCTCCAGCCAGCGCACCTGCTTGCGGGCCACGAGCGGCGCCGCGTGCCCGGCGAAGAGGCGGCAGATGGGCCCGTCGAAATCAAAAAGCACGAACCGAACAGATTCGATCAGTTTCCGGGCGCCCTCGGTCAGTTGAGTCGCGTCTGAGGTCATCTAAGAGAGTGTTAGGTCCGTCGTGATCGTTTCCCAGAGTGCGTCGAACCACTTCTGCGATTCCCGCACGAATCCGGAGTCGCGGGAACCGGCCCCCTCGGCGAAGGAGAACAGCGGGGTCTTCAGCCCGCCGGCGTCGTAGAGCTCCACCGTCTCCCCGCCGTCCGTGTCGAACTCCACCTGGTCGCGCTCCAGCGTGTAGTACGCGAGCAGCGCCTCGCGGCCGTTGAGGACGTACAGCTTCACCGGTGTCGTGAAGGGCAGGGCCCGGAAGCGGACGCGGACGTCGATGCCGAGCGGGGCGTTGCGCAGCGACAGGAGGTTGTGGCGCAGCACCTGCACCTGGGCGTTGCGCTGGGTCAGCCAGCGCTGGTGCAGCCGCCGCCGCTCGCCCTCCGCCTCGCCCTCGACCGGCACCGGGAACGCCAGCGTGATGGCGCTGCTCGGCAGCAGCACGCGGACGTCGATGGAGCGCGGGCGCAGCAGCCCCGCGTGGATCTGCCGAATCGGTTCGCTGACCGCGTTCATCAGCGTCTCGGCGGTGTACGACACCGCGTCCACGCGGACGCGCTCCTCCTTGAACGCGGACACCAGGCACGGGGCCAGCGCCACCATCGACGGCTGGGGCTCCTGGGCCGGCGGGGCGGGCTCCTCGGCCGGGGCGGCGACGCGCGGCGGGCTGCCCTTGGTGACGTGGTTGATCAGGCCGTCGCGGTGCAGTCCGTGCAGGGCCTGGCGCACCGTGCCGCGCTCCACGCCGAACTCCTCGGCGAGCCGGGCCTGCGTGGGCAGCCGGTCGCCGGGTTTGAGGGTGCCGGTACGGATGCGGTCGCGCAGGGCATCGGCGATGTCCTGGGGCGAGGGCTTGCTGCTGCCGGTCACTGCACCGTTCTCCTTGGTCACGGCCAGACAATACAACTGGCTGCCATCTTTGGGGAGTTGGACGAGCAGTTGTTTACGGACACCTGCCAAGTGGGGACAACTTCATTGAGTTGGTTGCCAACTTTTCCAAGCTGGCAGAAGGGGGAACCACCATGCCCGTCATCGCTCTCCTCGCAGCCGTGCTCGTCGTCACCGCCGAGCAGCTCGTGCAGTGGAAGTACGGCACCCTCGGCATCGTGGGACTCACCCTGCTGACCGTGGGCGTCAAGGCGCGGAACGCCACGTGCAGCTCCCTGGGCGCGGCCGTCCTCGCCCTGATGCTGACCGGGCCCGTCCTGTAACGGGCCGCTCAGGAACCGGCGTTCAGCCGCAGGTCCTCGCTGATCGTGTTCCACAGCGCGTCGAACCACAGGTGGGACTGTTCCACGAACGTCGTGTCCCGCGGGCCGTCCCCCTGGTGGAAGGGGAAGAGCGTCGACTGCGTCCCCTGCGCG
Organism: Streptomyces longispororuber; assembly: GCF_014656095.1. Taxonomy (GTDB): domain Bacteria; phylum Actinomycetota; class Actinomycetes; order Streptomycetales; family Streptomycetaceae; genus Streptomyces; species Streptomyces longispororuber. Next base: position 61,227 of record NZ_BNBT01000034.1, on the reverse strand, counting down.
TCCCACAGCTCCAGGTACTCCTGGCCGAACTCCTCGCCGCGCTTGGCGAGGGTGTAGTACGCGAACAGCGCCTCCGAGCCGTTGAGCAGGTACAGCTTCACCGGCGGCGTGAACGGCAGGGCGCGGAACTCCACGCTGACGTCGATGCCGTGCGTGCCGCGCAGGGTCAGGAGGTTGTGGCGCAGGACCTGACCCTGCGCGTTCCGCTGGTCGAGCCAGCGGCGGTGCACGTGGGCGCCCTCGTCGCCGCCTCCCACCGCCGCCGGGAAGGCGAGCGCGATGTCCCGGCTCGGCAGCAGGACGCGGACGGCGACCTTGGCCGGTTTCAGGCGCCCGGCGTGGATCTGGCGCAGCGGTTCGCCGATGGCCATCGTCAGCGAGATCGACGTCAGGCAGAGCGCGTCGATCTCCACGTGCCGCGCCTGGAAGGCCGCCGCTATCCGGGGGGCGAGCCCGACCATCGTGGGCTGCGGGCGCACCGCGTCGGGGCTCGCGACCGCCGGGGCCGCGACCGTGGCCGGGCTGCCCTTGGAAACGTTGGCCAACAGGTGCTCGCCCTGCAGGATGCGCAGGGCCCGGCGCACCGCGCCGCGCTCCACACCGAACTCGGAGGCCAGCTCCGCCTGTGTGGGCATGCGCTGTCCGGGGCGGAGCGTGCCGGACCTGATCCGGGCCCGCAGCTCGTCGGCCACCTCGCGGTGCGAGCAGTGCGCGCGCCGCTCGCCCGCCGAGCCCCGGGGCGGCCCGGCCGGCCGCCCCCGCTCGTTGACGGAGGCCTGGTCCGTACTCACACCCAAACCGTACAACTTCCCGCCATCTTTGGGGAGTTGCTCAGTGGGTGGTTATAAGACGCGCCAGGGAGGAGATAAGTCAGATGGAGTTGGTGGCCAACTTGGGCGAATTGGTCGGAACCATTGGAGGGTTGGCTGCCAGCTCCTCTTCCGGTCGGGCTGGCCGGGCTCTCATCCGGAGGGGAGCCGGGAGTTCGGTCAGCCGTCGAGCGGGGCGGGGGTGCCCCGGGGCGCGGTGGTGGGGGTGGGCGAGCCCTCACCACCGGGGCCTCGGGCCGGCCGGGGGTACCGGGCCTTTCCCGCCCTCCCACCCGCACGTCCCCGGCTTCGACCGCCCGGCCCCGGCGCGGAGCGCTGCGGCTGAGTGCCCACGCTTGCCGCCGCTGCCGCGGCGGCTCTCACCCACCCGCCCACCCGTGACACCCCGGCCGCGCCGACCCGGCCCCGACGCGGAGCGCTGCGGCGCCGTCGTCCGCGTTCCGCCGCTACCGCGGCGGGTTCTCCCACCCGCCCACCCGTCACACCCGGCTGCGCCACCCCGGCCCCGCGAGGCTAAAGCGTCGCCCTGATCTCCCCCACCCGCGCGCCCCCGCCCAGCAGCGGTGCCTCCGCCAGGCGGTCCAGGACCGGGGACGTGACGCCCGCGAGGCGGAGGGCGCGGGCGAGGACCGGGCCCAGGACGCGTGTCGAGCCGTCGTCGATCTTGAAGGCGAGCGCGCGCCCGTCCGGGAGCGCCACCGCCTGCACGGCCTCCGCCCCCATCTTGGACAGCGTCCCCGGCAGCTCCCGCATCAGCCACGTGTCCGGCCGCCGCGTCCCTGCCACGTACTCGGGGTGCGCCCGCATCGCGTCCGCCACGCGCCGCTCGGCCGTGCCGGGCGCCGCGAGGACGAAGTGCCGGTAGGCGCGGGCGAGCCCGGTGAGGGAGATCGCCATCAGCGGCGCCCCGCACCCGTCCGTGCCGACGGCCGCGACCGGCTCCCCCGCCGCCTCCTCGATCACCTCGTGCACGAGCCGCTGCAGCGGGTGCGCGGGGTCGAGGTACGACTCCTTGGGCCAGCCGTTGACGTCGCAGACCGCGAGCATCGCCGCGTGCTTGCCGGAGCAGTTCATGGTGACCCGGTCCCGCACGGCCCCCGCCGCGAGGTACGTCTCCGCCTCGACGGGGTCGAGCGGCAGGTCGGGCGGGCACTGGAGCTCCGCGGCGGTCAGCCCGTGCTCGGCCAGCATCTTCTGCACCAGGTCCCGGTGAAAGGTTTCCCCGGAGTGGCTGGCGGCGGCCAGGGCGAGGCGCTCGCCGGAGAGTCCGAGCCCGGCCCGCAGCACGGCCGCGGCCTGCATCGGCTTGTTCGTGGAGCGCGGGAAGACGGGCGCCGTCACGTCGCCGAGCGCCAGCTCGACCTCGCCGTCCGTCCCGAGCAGCACCAGGCTGCCCCGATGGCGGCCCTCGACGAAGCCGGAACGTACGACTTCGGCGAGGACCGGCGGTATGACGGGGGTGGCGGCGGACGTCGGCGTCATCTTCGGCCTTCCGGGTGCGGTGGTGCGGGTGGTACCTGTGGTGCGAGCAGTGCCGTACGACGGGCCGCCCGCGCCCGGAGCCATCCGGAAGGTCCGCACGCGGCCGGGACGGCGGGGGCACCGGTGATCGCTGGGATCACCGGGAGCCCCGGGCCGCCCGGGCCGAGGGGGTCACGCGAGCAGGTCGTCGACTTGTGCTTCGCCTTCACGGTACCTGCGCCCGATCTCCGCACTGCAATCGTCCGTGGTCCGCTGCATCTCCTGGCGCCGCTGCGACACCTGCTGCTCGTACCGCACCAGGCGCCCCATCGCCGCGTGCAGCTCCTCGTCGGTGCGTGCATCCAGGTCGGACAGCTCCACCTCGGCGAGCATGTCGGCGGCCAGCCGCCGGTACTCCTCGCCGTGCGGCGTGCCGAGCGTCACGTGCCGGGCGGAGGCGCGGCGCCGGGCCGGGCCGTCCATGAGGATCTCCGGGAGCCGGTCCACGAGCAGTTCCTCCGCTGCGTCGGTGTCCCGTGCTTCCGCACCACCCTCGCGCGCGGCGCCCGCGCCCCGGCGCGCGCGCCGCGCGGTCTCGGCCCGCAGGATGTCGATGCGCCCCTGGAGCAGCCGCCGTACGTAGCTCAGGTCGGCCTCGTCCTGCTGCGCGGCCCGGCGCAGCTCCCGCAGCTCGGGCAGGCGCAGCGCGGTCAGGTCGGGCCCGGGGGCCTCCGGCAGGACGGGGCTGTCGGTCCGCTGCACGGGCGGCCGCGGCACCGCCCCCGCCGGCCCCGCGGCCCCCGCCCCGGCCATGCCCGCAGGAACCGCCGTCCCCGTCATCCCGGCCATCCCCGTCATCCCCGTAGGAACCGTCATCCCTGCCATCCCCGTCGTCCCGGCGGTCCCGGCCGCCTTCGCCGTGCCCGCGGCCCCCTGGGCCCCGGCCGTCTGCACCGCACCCAGGGCTCCGCTCGCCCCTGCTGTCGCCACCGTCCCCGCCGTCCCGCCCGTCCTGCCCGTCCCGCTCGCCCGCCCCGCCCTGGGGGCACCGGGCGTACTGGGTGTGCTCATGTGGCTCTACCGTCCCCTCAGCCGGCGCGGTACACCGCGTGTGAGCATGGTGCCACCCCGCGTGGCCACTGCGTGCACGAGTGACCCCGATCGCCCCCGGATGGAGGCTTCCCGACCGGCGTACGGACGGGCGCGGGCGCAGGGCATGATGGCGGCATGCGAGCGGTGGTGCAGAGGGTGGACGGCGCGAGCGTCGTCGTGGACGGCGAGACGGTCGGCGAGATCACGGGTGAGGGCCTGTGCGTGCTCGTGGGCGTCACGCACGAGGACACCAAGGAGAAGGCCGCGCAGCTCGCGCGCAAGCTGTGGACGCTGCGGATGCTGCACGACGAGAGGTCCTGCTCGGACGTGGACGCCCCGCTCCTGGTGATCAGTCAGTTCACCCTGTACGGGGACGCGCGCAAGGGCCGCAGGCCCACCTGGAACGCGGCCGCGCCCGGGGACGTGGCCGAGCCGCTGGTGGACGAGGTGGTGGCGCGGCTGAGGGCGCTCGGGGCGACCGTGGCGACGGGTCGGTTCGGCGCCCACATGCGGGTGGGCCTGACGAACGACGGCCCCTTCACGGTGCTCCTGGAGATGTGAGGGCCGGGACCCCGCGAGGCTCCCCGCCCGCCCCGCGAAGGGCGGACGGGGGCGGGTGCTCCTACGGCTCGACCACGGTCTCCTGGGCGGCGGCCGTCGTGCCCGCCAGCAGCTCCGCGTCCACGGGTACGTTCCGCTTCACCAGGGCGAGCGCGATCGGCCCCAGCTCGTGATGGCGTACCGAGGTCGTGATGAAGCCCAGCTTCCGCCCCTCGGGGCCGTCCGCGGCCAGGTGCAGCGGCGTGCCGTGCGCCGGCAGGTGCACCTCGCTGCCGTCCAGGTGCAGGAAGACAAGGCGCCGCGGGGGCTTGCCCAGGTTCTGCACGCGGGCCACGGTCTCCTGGCCGCGGTAGCAGCCCTTCTGGAGGTGTACGGCGGTGCCGATCCAGCCCAGCTCGTGCGGGATGGTGCGGTGGTCGGTCTCGAAGGAGAGGCGCGGCCGGTGGTGCTCCACCCGCAGGGCCTCGTAGGCGAGCAGCCCGGCGACGGGCCCGTGCGACGCGGCGAAGGCGGGCAGCTCGGCGCGCGGCAGGAACAGGTCGCGGCCGTGCGGCGTCTCCCGGACGACGACGCCGTCGGGGACCTCGGCGATGGATCCGGCGGGCAGGTGGACGACCGCGAACTCCTCGGTGCGGTCGGCGACTTCCACGCGGTAGAAGAACTTCATGCTCTCCAGGTACGCGATGAGCGCGTCCTGCGTCCCGGGCTCGACGTGCGCCCACATCGTCTCGCCGTCGTCGACGAGGTACAGGGCGTGCTCGATGTGGCCGTTCGCGGAGAGGATCAGCGCCTCGGTGGCCTGGCCGGCGGGCAGCTCGCTGACGTGCTGGGTGAGCAGCAGGTGCAGCCAGCTCAGCCGGTCGGCGCCGGTGACGGTGACGACGCCGCGGTGCGAGAGGTCGACGCATCCGGTGCCGTCGGCGAGGGCGCGCTGCTCGCGGAACAGGTCGCCGTAGTGGGCGGCGACGCCTTCGTCCACGCCCTCGGCGGGGACGGCGCCGGGCAGGGACAGCAAGGGGCTCTTCATGTTCACAAAGACTACGACCCGTGAGCGCCCGCGTTTATTTCTGTCCCGCTCCCCCGGCCCCGTCACCGGGCTCCGCGCCCGGGTCCTGCCCGTCCCGGTCGGCGGAGCCCTCGTCGTCGTCCGCGGCGTCCGGTCCCTGGCCGGACGCGCACTTCTCGCACCTGCCGAAGATCGCGAAGTGCTTCATGTCCGTGTCGAAGCCGAACATGCCGCGCAGCTTCTCCGTGAAGTCCGCCGCGACCGACAGATCGGCCTCGATGACGCCCGTGCAGTCCCGGCACACCAGGTGGATGTGGTGGTGCCGGTCCGCGAGGTGGTACGTGGGGGCGCCGTGCCCGAGGTGGGCGTGCGAGACGAGCCCGAGCTCCTCCAGGAGCTCCAGCGTGCGGTAGACGGTGGAGATGTTGATCCCCGACGCGGTCCTGCGGACCTCGCAGAGGATGTCGTCGGGGGTCGCGTGCTCCAGGGCGTCGACGGCTTCGAGCACGAGCTGGCGCTGCGGCGTCAGGCGGTAGCCGCGTTGGCGCAGGTCGCTCTTCCAGTCGGTCTTCGCGTCCGGGTCGGTGCTCACCACACCCCCGAGTCTAAGGACTACTTGAAGAAGGCGATGCCGTCGTCGGGAAGGTCGCCGAGGTTGCGCGCCATCTCGGCGACCTCTTCGGGCGATACGACCTTCTTGAGCTGCGCCGACATGTACGGGCGCAGCGGCACCTCGGGCGTCTGCTTCTCGCCGACCCACATCAGGTCGCCCTTGACGTAGCCGTACAGGCGCTTGCCGCCGCTGTACGGGCCGGAGGCGGCGGTGCGGGCGACCGCGTCGGTGGCGAGGTCGATCTGGGGCTTCTGGTCGGCCAGCTCGCCGTACCAGACCTCGACGACGCCGTCCTGGCGGACCATGACGACCTCGATCTTGCGGGGGCCCTTGTCGCCCTCGGCGGACACGCGCCAGAAGCCGGACTCGGACTCCAGGGGCGCGGTCTTGTTGCCCTCGGCGTCGAGCACCCACGTGCGCGAGTGGTACTCGAGGAAGTCCCGCCCGTCGTGGGTGAAGGTGACCTCCTGGCCGAAGTTCGCCTTCGGGGAGCCGGGGAAGTCGGTCACGCCCGCGCCCTCCCAGGTGCCCAGGAGCCAGGCGAGGGGGACGAGGTCGGGGTTCAGGTCGGACGGGATCTGGATCATGGGATTGCTCAGGCGTCTTTCGTGGGGGTCCCGGTGGGGGTCAGCGCTGGCCCTGGTACAGCTTCTTCACGGTCAGACCCGCGAAGGCGAGAACGCCGACGCAGACCAGGACAAGGAGGGCGGAGAAGAAGGCCTCAAGCACGGGGTGCTCCTCGGTGAGCTGTGTGGTGGGCGGTAACAGAGCCGTAGTCCACTGTAGTGGGGCCGCGCGGACCCTTCTCTGTGAGGTCCGCCGTACGCTGGACGCATGTACGCGCGACGGCGTCATGTGTACTTCGCCATGATGGGCACCTGCCTGGCCCTGTTCGTCCTGGCCTGGGGCGTCGTGCGGCTCTGGTCGGTGCCGGTCGCGGTCGGCATGTGCGTGGTGGCGATGGTGATCCCGCCCCTGGCGGCCGTGGTGGCGAACCGCCGCGGCCCCGACGACCGCTGGTGGGACGCGCCCTCGGGCGACCCGAAGTCCGACGAGTGGTGGAACGAACTGGACCGCTAGCCCGCCGGGTGCTTTCCCCCGCCCGCCCTCGATCGCGCCGGCGCGCTCGTCCTCAATCGCCGGACGGGCTGAATCCCCCACCCGGCCGGACTCGCCCTCACCGCCGGACAGCGGCGGGAAGATCAAGCCCGTCCGGCGATTGAGGACGAGCCGCGCAGCGGCGATACGGGGCCGGGCCCCGGGGCCCCGGGCACGCCGAGGGGGCCGCACCCCGGCGTCCAACCCCGGTGCGGCCCCCAGGCCAGGAAGGATCAGACGGCGATGGCCACCTCCGCGAGCCCGCCCCGCTGGGCGACCACGGTCCGGTCGGCACTGCCCCCCGGCACGAGGGCACGCACCGTCCACGTGCCCTCGGCCGCGTAGAAGCGGAACTGACCGGTCGCCGAGGTCGGGACCTCGGCGGTGAACTCGCCGGTCGAGTCCAGCAGGCGGACGTAGCCGGTCACCGGCTCGCCGTCGCGGGTCACCTGACCCTGGATGGTGGTCTCACCGGGCTTGGCCGTCGAGGCGTCCGGGCCGCCGGCCTTGGCTCCGCACATGGGTACTCCTAGAGGTGGGGTGAGAGGGAAGGGGGCGGTCGGACTACTTGGCGGCGCCGAGCTCGATCGGCACGCCGACGAGGGAGCCGTACTCGGTCCAGGAGCCGTCGTAGTTCTTCACGTTCTCGACACCGAGCAGCTCGTGCAGGACGAACCAGGTCAGGGCCGAGCGCTCACCGATGCGGCAGTACGCGATGGTGTCCTTGGCCAGGTCGACGTTCTCGTCGGCGTACAGCGCCTTGAGCTCGTCGTCCGACTTGAAGGTGCCGTCGTCGTTGGCGTTCTTCGACCAGGGGATGTTGCGGGCGCTCGGCACGTGGCCGGGGCGCTGCGACTGCTCCTGCGGCAGGTGGGCCGGGGCCAGCAGCTTGCCGGAGAACTCGTCGGGCGAGCGGACGTCGACGAGGTTCTGGCTGCCGATGGCGGCGACGACGTCGTCGCGGAAGGCGCGGATGGAGGTGTCCTGCGGCTTGGCCTTGTACTCGGTGGCCGGACGGTTCGGGACCTGGGAGCCGTCGACCAGGTCGCGGGAGTCCAGCTCCCACTTCTTGCGGCCGCCGTCGAGGAGCTTCACGTCCTGGTGGCCGTAGAGCTTGAAGTACCAGAAGGCGTAGGCGGCGAACCAGTTGTTGTTGCCGCCGTAGAGGACGACGGTGGAGTCGTTCGCGATGCCCTTGGCGGACAGGAGCTTCTCGAAGCCCTCCTGGTCGATGAAGTCGCGGCGGACCGGGTCCTGGAGGTCCTTGGTCCAGTCGATCCGGACCGCGTTCCGGATGTGGTTCTTGTCGTACGCCGAGGTGTCCTCGTCGACCTCGACGAGGACGACCTTCGGGTCGTCGAGGTGGGCCTCGACCCAGTCGGCGTCGACCAGGACGTCGCTGCGGCTCATGCGGTTCTCCTCCGGGGCAGGTGCGGCGGGGATGTACGGGGGTGCGTGCGGGTACGGGAGCGTGCGGGGAGGCACGGCGTACGGCTGGCACGGAGTGGCCCTGTCGACCCTGAAGGCGGTCGGTGGGCCCGGGGACGCGGGAGCTGGGGAGTCCCGCTCAGAGAGTGCGACAGAGCATGGCGGCGACGCGGCACAGGTCCACTGCCCGCCGCTTCGTGAGATCCGCCTGTCGGTGCATGGGTCCGATCGTAGGGACGCGGGGACGGCCGTGTCACCGGCGTGTCGCATGGTGAGACATTTTCGTCCGCCATGCGGGCGGCCCACCGCATTCCGGCCGGAGCCGCGGGCCCGTAGGCCCGCTCCGACGCGGACGGGCGCCCGTCCCCATCTGAGGGACGGACGCCCGTGTCTCGTACTGCGGACAGCGACCGGGCGGCGCCCGGTGCCGGTGGCGAGGAAGGGGGCGGCGGGACGAAGCCCCCAGGTCAGAGACGCCAAGAGACACCAGGGGGATACCAGGGGACGCCAGTGGACGCCCGGGGACGTGGAGGCGCGGAGGCGTCAGGGTGCGTCGGGGTGCGTCAGGGGGAGACGGAGCGCACCGGGCCGTGCGTCAGGACACCAGGTCGACGTTCTCGCCCTTGACGGCCACGTCCACGCCGTCCGGCGCCGCCTGCACGGTGTCGAGCTTGACGCCGCCCGGCAGGTCGGTGACCTTCTCCTCGAAGTCGGTGACGTCGCGCACCAGGCCCTCGGGCAGCCGGATGCTGAGGCCGAGCACCTCCAGCTTGTCCGGAACCTTGTCGGCGTGCACGCGGATGGTGTCGCCCTCCACGCTGACGCTGCTCAGTACGTGGACGGGCTTGGGCAGCTTCGTGCTGCCCTTGCTGACCTCGACCGCGACCTTGATCTTGCCGTCGCCGCCGTCGGAGAGGCCGACGACCTTGCCCGTGGCGCCCAGCGGCAGCTCGACCGGCTCGGACTCGGCGGCCTTGAGCAGCTCGTCGTAGGAGATCCGCGCGACGCCCGCGGCGCGGTCGGCGGTGGCGGAGCTGAAGTCGCTGGAGAAGTCGACGCCGTGCATGGTGGCGTCGAGGTCGGCGACGCGGATGGTGTCGCCGTCGGACTTGGCGTCGTAGTCCTTGATGCTGATCTCGACGTCGTCGAGCTTGCCGCCGATCACCTGGGTCAGGAACGGGAAGCCCTTGATCGACACGTCCGGCGTGCTGCTGAGGCCCTCCTGGGACTTCAGCTTCTCCGCCGCCTCGTTCTCCGCGAAGGAGACCGCGAACCGGTCGGCGGCCACGAAGAGACCGCCGAGGACCACGACGACGATCAGGAGGATGCGTATCGCGCGCTTGCTCATGCCTGTGTCCCGTTCCCCCGCCTCAGAGTCAGATGCCGCGAGCCTAAAGGACAGGTCCCCGGCCGGAGCGCCCGGCCGGGGACCTGTCGAGGAGCTGTGACGATCGCCTCGTACGTGAAGGAGGAGGACGAAGGGGTACGAGCGGGTCAGCCGAAGGCCCGTCCCAGCAGGTACACGGCGGGCGCGGCGGCCGCCAGCGGCAGCGCCACCCCGGCCGTGAAGTGCACGAACCGCGACGGGTAGTCGTAGCTGGCCACGCGGTGTCCCACGAGCGCGCAGACGCCGGCCGCGAGACCGAGCAGCGCGCCCTTGGAGCCGAAGTCGGTGGGGCCGCCGACCGCGATGCCGGCGCCGGCCGCCGCGAGCAGCGCCACCACGACGGACGCGGGCGTCGGCAGCGGCAGCGCGCGGGCCGACACGGCCGCCGCCACCGCGATGCCGCCGACGGTCGCCGCCTCGTGGACGGCGGCGAGGTGCCCGGCCGCGATGATCGTCAGGGCGCTGGAGGCCACGGTCGCCATCAGCCCGTACATGCGCTCGTCGGCACCGGCGTGGCTGCGGAGCTGCAGCACGAGGACGAGGAGCACCCAGACGCCGAGGGTGCCGAGGATGGCGGCCGGGGCGTTGCCCTCGCCGGTGGCGAGCAGGGCGGCGTCGGCGACGAGTCCGCCGAGGAACGCGAGCGCGATGCCCTGCCGGGCGGGCCACATGCCGTTGAGCCGGAACCACCCGGCGGCGGTCACGGCCTGGAGCAGCACCAGCGGTACGAGCAGCGCGTACTGCCCCACCGCCGCGCCGCCTGCGAGCAGCAGCCCGAGCGCCGCCGTGAGCAGCGCGGGCTGCATCCCCGGCTCTATGATCGGCGACCGCCCTTCGGCCCTGGCCCGCTGGGCGTCGGTGATCCGCGCGTTGCCGGTGGTGGTGGCGGGGCCGTAGGCGGGCCCGGCGGTGGGCTCCGGCTCGGACCCGGGCTCGGGCTCCGGTTCCGGCCTGGGCTCCGGCGCGAGCTCGGGGGGACGCGCGGGCCCGGCCTGGGCGCCCGGTCCGGTGTACGAGGGCTGGGCGTGCGAGGCCCCGGGGGCGGATGCCCACTGGGCAGCGGACTGCGACGGCAGATACGCGGTCTCGGTCATGTCCGCCGCGGGCCGGGGCGGCGGCTGGATCTGCGTGTCCCAGGTCTGCCCCTGCCACTGCTGGGTGTGGTCGAGGTGGTCCTGCTGCCCGGCGTAGGAGTCCTGGTATCCCCAGTGCTGGTGCTGCTGCTGGTGCACCTGCTGCTGCGCCTGTTGCTGGTGAGCGGCCTGCTGCTGGTGAGCGGCCTGCTGCTGGGGCTGCTGCTGGTGCACCTGCTGCTGGGCCTGGTGGTACGAAGGCTGCTGAGCCTGCTGGTACTGGCCCTGCTGGTGCTGCTGGTACTGCCCCTGCTGAGACTGCTGCCCCTGCTGGGACTGCTGCTGGTACTGACCCTGCTGGTGCTGGGGCTGCTGGTGCGGGGGCTGCTGGTACTGGCCCTGTTGATAGGCCTGCTGCTGGTAAGGGTCGTAGGGGTCGTATCCCTGCTGCCCCTGGTGCCCCTGCTGCGCCTGGTACGGGTCGTACCCCTGGTGCGGCTGGTCGCTCAACGTCATCCTCCTGCGAACGGCGGGAGCACCTCGACCGTGCCGCCCTCGGCAAGCCGTACCGTCTCATGGGCACGGGTACCCACGGGGTCGCCGTCGACGAGGAACGAGCAGCGGAGCAGGACGCGCTCCAGTTCCCCGGGGTGGCGCGCGCGGGCCGCGCTCAGCGCCTCGGCCAGCGTGGCCTCGGCGTACGGCTCCTCGGCGACACCCGCGGCCGCCTTGGCGGCGGCCCAGTACCGGATCGTCCCGGTGACCATCCGCCCCTCCTCTCGCTCGTCACTCGGCGGTTGCCGACGTCCATGATGCCGTGGCCCAGGCGGCGATCCGCTCCAGGAGCGGGTCGCCCGCCGCGTGCTCGGCGTGGCCCATGCCCGGCTCCAGCCACAGCTCCGCCGCGCCGGCGGAGGCGGCGGCCAGCATCCGGGGGTGGTCGAGGGGGAAGTACGGGTCCCGGTCGCCGTGCACGATCAGGAGGGGGGTCGGGGCGATGAGCGGCACGGCCTCCGTCGGCGACAGCGGCACCGGGTCCCAGTCGTACGGGTGGATACGGGTCCGCAGCCCGACGCGGCCCACGACCCGGCCCACCGGGCGCTGGATCAGCCAGTGCAGCCGCCGCATGGGGGCCGTCCCCCGGTAGAACCAGCGCGCCGGGGCGCTGACCGAGACGACCGCGTCAACCCGCGCTTCCGTGCGCCCCCTGTGCAACGCCGCGTGGCGCAGCACCACGGAGCCGCCCATGGAGAAGCCGACGGTCACCACGCGCGCGTGCCCGAGCGAGCGCGCCCAGGCGACCGCCGCCGCCAGGTCGAGCACCTCGCGGTCGCCGACCGTGGACCGCCCGCCGGACGCGCCGTGGCCCCGGAACGAGAAGGTGATCACGGCCGCACGCTGCGCGAACACCCCGGCCACCCGCCGTACGTGGGGCCGCGTCCTGTCCCCGGTGAAGCCGTGCGCGACCACGATCGCGGGCCCGCCGACCGGGCCGGGGCCCGGGTCGTAGGCGGCGTCGAGGGCGACGCCGTCCGCCGTGCGGAGCGTCGTGCGCAGCGGTGTGCTCCGCTGGGCGCGCGTGATCGGGGGCACAGAAGATCGCGCCGCTTGACCTGCCGGACCGGAACTCATGTGGGCTATTCTGCTGCGCGGAGGATCCGGGCAACGCAGCCCCCGGGTCCTTTCGTGCTTTCTGAGGTCGCCCTTCCGAGGCTGCCGCCGCGGTCCGCGCCACAGCGGGCCCGCCGACGTAGCCTCGGAGGAAGCGGCGAGCGGAACGCCTCCCCGGGCGCGGGAGGCGCGGCACCGTACGAAGCAGTGCCCCCACGTCCTCGCACGGGACCCGAGGAGGAACCGACGTAATGGGCGAGCGAAACGTGCACGGCGACCGGACGCACCGGCCGGCCCCCCAGGCAGGTGGTGGGCGATGAGTTCCCTGCTGCTCCTGACCAACGCCCTCCAGCCGTCGGCGGAGGTGCTGCCCGCCCTCGGCCTGCTCCTGCACAACGTGCGGGTGGCCCCGGCCGAGGGCCCCGCCCTCGTCGACACCCCCGGTGCCGACGTCGTCCTCGTCGACGGGCGGCGCGACCTGCCGCAGGTGCGCAGCCTGTGCCAGCTCCTGCGCTCCACCGGGCCGGGGTGTCCGCTGCTCCTCGTCGTGACCGAGGGCGGTCTTGCCGCCGTCACCGCGGACTGGGGCATCGACGACGTCCTGCTCGACACCGCGGGCCCGGCCGAGGTCGAGGCACGGCTGCGCCTCGCCATGGGCCGCCAGCAGATCACCACCGACGACTCCCCGATGGAGATCCGCAACGGCGACCTCTCCGTGGACGAGGCGACGTACAGCGCGAAGCTGAAGGGCCGGGTCCTGGACCTGACCTTCAAGGAGTTCGAGCTGCTCAAGTACCTGGCGCAGCACCCGGGCCGGGTCTTCACGCGGGCGCAGCTCCTCCAGGAGGTCTGGGGCTACGACTACTTCGGCGGCACGCGCACGGTCGACGTGCACGTACGGCGGCTGCGCGCCAAGCTCGGCGTCGAGCACGAGTCGCTCATCGGCACCGTGCGCAACGTGGGCTACCGCTTCGTCGTGCCGGAGAAGACCGACAAGGCGCCCAAGTCCCCTCAGGCCCCCACGTCCGCGACGGCCGACGAGCCCGCCGACGCGGACCGGGCGGCCGGTGAGGAGGCCGCCGGCGCGGCGGCGCCCCCTTCGTCCGCTTCGTCACGGCGGTAGCCGGCCGCGGCCGCCCGGACGCCCGGGTGAGCCGCCGCAGGGCCTGCTCAGGGGCCACTCCATCCGCGTAGACTGCGCGCGTGGCCAAGGTGACGCGGGACGATGTGGCGCGACTGGCGGGTACTTCGACCGCGGTCGTGAGCTACGTCATCAACAACGGACCCCGGCCGGTCGCCCCGGCCACGCGCGAGCGTGTCCTCGCCGCGATCAAGGAGCTGGGCTACCGCCCGGACCGGGTCGCCCAGGCCATGGCGTCCCGGCGTACGGACCTCATAGGCATGATCGTGCCGGACGCGCGGCAGCCGTTCTTCGCCGAGATGACGCACGCCGTCGAACAGGCGGCGTCCGAGCGCGGGAAGATGGTGCTCGTCGGGAACTCCGACTACGTCGAGGAGCGCGAGACGCACTATCTGCGCGCCTTCCTCGGCATGCGGGTCTCCGGTCTGATCCTCGTCAGCCACGGCCTGACCGATCAGGCCGCCGCGGAGATCGACGCGTGGGACGCGCGGGTGGTGCTGCTGCACGAGCGGCCGGAGGCGATCGACGACGTCGCCGTCGTCACGGACGACGTGGGCGGTGCCCAGCTCGCCACCCGCCATCTGCTGGAGCACGGCCACGCGTACGTCGCCTGCGTCGGCGGCACGGCGGAGACGCCCACGGTCGGCGACCCGGTCTCCGACCACGTCGAGGGCTGGCGGCGGGCGATGCGCGAGGCGGGCCGGTCCACCGAGGGCCGGCTCTTCGAGGCGCCGTACAACCGCTACGACGCCTATCAGGTGGCCCTGGGTTTCCTGGGTGGACCGGACCGCCCCACCGCGATCTTCTGCTCCACCGACGACCAGGCCATCGGTGTCCTGCGTGCCGCCCGCGAGCTGCGCATCGACGTGCCGGGCGAGCTGGCCGTCGCCGGCTTCGACGACGTGAAGGAGGCGGCGCTCACCGATCCGCCCCTCACCACGGTCGCCTCCGACCGGCCCGCGATGGCCCGCGCGGCCGTGGACCTGGTCCTGGACGACGGCTTGCGGGTGGCCGGGTCGCGGCGCGAGCGGTTGAAGGTGTTCCCCTCCCGGCTGGTCGTACGCCGGTCGTGCGGGTGCGGCGGCTGACGACGCCGCAGCCCCCGGTCCCCGGGCGGTCCCCGGTGCCCGGCCGCGCCTGTCGCGGGCGCGCCTGAAGCCTGCGCTGGCCCCTCGGGCCTTGTCCGGTCTGCATCAAGCCCTGGCGTGTGCCCCTCGTGCCCCGCTGGATGCCCCTCGTGCCCTGGCGGGCTCTCCAGCGCGACCCGGCGGGCGGATCAGACCAGCCAGAGCTGGCGGACCGACTTGCCGTCACGGGACTTGAGCAGGACCTCGTTGCCCCCGGCCGTCTCGCGTTCCACGAGGTCGAGCAGGGCCACGGCGCGGCGGATCGTCTCGGTGATGGAGATGCCCTTCTGCTCCTTGTACCAGCGGAGCTTCGCCGCCGTCTCGGCGTTGATATTCACACTGAGGCGGGTGATGTGGGTGTCCGCCGCGGTGGCGGGTGATTCCGTCGTGTTTTCAGCAGCCATGCCAGTACCCCTAAAGTCCCTCAGTTGGCAGATGTCGCGAGAGCCACGGACACACGCAGGCCGGGGCAGCGATGATCAGGGCCTCCCCTGAATGCTCCCCGAGTGTGCGCGTATGTACGAGTCGGTCCCGGTGCCGCGATGGGCGCGACCTTCATCAGCTCGCGCCGGCGCGCTTCGCCCCGCGCGCCAAGAACCCACATCGATGTGTGACGGCACCGGCGCTTCCGCCGGCGCGTGGACGGGATCTCATGAGCTCGGTAAAGAGTCCGTCGAACGGCCCATCGCCAGCTCCTCCCAACCATCTACGTCGGAAACGCGTGCACAACATGTTGCCCCCGCGCGCACGTCATGTCAAGCAAATCTGCATGCGATGGAGCAGGGATACGCATCCGATGTGCATCTCATCCACATCCAGTGTGCTCGCAATGTTGATACTGATCACATGTGGTGTGGTAACCTCGCTCACATGACGCCTGGGGGTCCTGATCTACCCATGGATGAGCCGACACCCGCGCGGGGGGCGCACGGCAAGGACCGTCGCGTGACCGTGCAGATCTGCTGCACACGGGTGGGCCACCTCACGCCCTACCGTGAGTGGCACAACGAGCGGCAGCTCGACACGGTGCCCGAACTCCCGCAGGATTTCACGGAGTTCATCGACGCGCTCGACGAAGACCCCGGCCTGAGCGGTGAAGTGCTGCTGCGCGAGGACGAACCGCCCGGGCCGGACCGGGAGGTCTGCCGGATCGGCCCTCCGCTGCCGGTGGCGCCCTGCGTCGTGGGCGGGGAGGACTGCCCGTGCATGACCGACCCGTAGTGCGCGTGAGCGACCCGAAGTGAACGTGAGCGACCCGCGGGCGGCGTGACCGGCCCGCGGGTGAACAGGAGAGTGCGGTGACGACGGAGTCCGGTGACGCCCTGAGCGAGGACGAGCCCCCCTCGCGGGACGGGCTCGACCTCGGCTTCCTGCGCGACGGCGTCCAGTCGGGCGGCGGTGCCGCCGTCCAGCCCGAGGCCTCCCTGACCGAGTACGAGCTGCCCTCGCCCGCCGGCCTCGACACCGAGAACTGGCTCAAGATCAGCAAGCAGCGGCACATGAACGAGACCCGCCGCATGCTGGCGGTCGGCCTCTTCTGGCTCGTCTGCGTCCTCGCCGTGGTGCCGAGCCTCGCCCTGGTCTTCGGCCACTGGACGCACTTCAAGGCCGACAACTACCGCGAGCTGAGCCTGGTCTTCACCCCGGTGGTGGCCCTGGCCAGCGCCGCCTTCGGCTTCTTCTTCGCGAGCGACGAACGCAACCGGGACCTGTGAGACCGCCCCGCCCCCAGGTCCTTATCTCGGGCAAACAGGGTTCTGCCGGGCTTCTCAGGGCGTACTCAGCGGGCTCTCATCTGCGGTTGTGAGGCTCGGATGCATGACCGAGAGCTTCCGCCACAGCGGCGAGTACCACCAGCAGCAGTCCCTCCCCGGGCACGACGGCGGTACGCAGGGCGCGTACCCGCCCCCGCCCGCCCATGAGCCGGAGCCTTGGGGGCCGCCGGCGGGGGCGCACGCCGGGCGGCCCGCCGGGCCGCCCGTCGCCACGCCGCGGCGGCGTCTGAAGGGGCCCGCCGTGCTGCTCGCCGCGGCCGCCGTCGCCGCGGCCGCCGTCGGGGGCGGCACCGCCTACGCCGTACAGACCCTCACCGGTCACGACGGCGGCACGGCGGCCAAGAACGTCAACGGCACCAGCGTCTCCACGGGCAGCAAGGGCACCGTCGCCGGGGTCGCCGCCGCCGTGTCGCCGAGCATCGTCGAGATCAGCGCCACCACCGGCTCCGGCGAGTCCACCGGCTCCGGCGTGATCGTCACCTCCGACGGCGAGATCGTCACCAACAACCACGTCATCTCCGGAGCCACCTCCATCTCCGTACGCACCAGCGACGGCAAGACGTACCAGGCCGAGACCGTGGGCACGGACAGCAAGAAGGACCTGGCGCTGATCAAGCTGAAGGGCGCGTCGGGCCTCAAGGCGGCGAGCCTCGGCGACTCCGACGACGTGAAGGTCGGCGACGAGGTCGTCGCGATCGGCTCGCCCGAGGGCCTGACCGGGACCGTGACCAGCGGCATCATCTCCGCGCTCGACCGGGACGTCACCGTGTCCGCGGACCCCGGCAAGGGGCAGGAGCGGCAGGGGCCCGGCGGGGGCGGGGGCTGGCCGTTCGAGTTCGGGGGGCAGGAGTTCAACGGTGACACCGGGTCCTCCAAGACGACGTACAAGGCGCTGCAGACCGACGCCTCGCTCAACCCCGGGAACTCCGGGGGCGCGCTCATCGACATGAACGGGGAGGTGATCGGCATCAACTCGGCGATGTACGCGCCCAGTTCCGGGGGCGGGGCCGGGGGGTCCGGGGACTCCGGCAGCGTGGGGCTCGGGTTCGCGATCCCCGTGAACACGGTGAAGGCCGACCTGGCGAAGCTCAGGGCCGGCGCGACGGACTAGGCCTCGCGGGGGCGCCCCAGTCCCGCCCCTTTCCCGAAACCATGGGGCTCCGCCCCCTGGACCCCCGCAATCGCGCTGACGCGCTCGTCCTCAATCGCCGGACGGGCTATCCGGCGGCAGCCCCTGGTTTCGGGAAAGGGGCGGGCCCGGGGCGCCCCGCGTGGGCCCGTGCGACGCTGATAGCGGCACCCACCACCCCGTACCCGAGGAAGACACACCCATGAGCCCCGCCGAAGGCGACCCGCAGCGGATCCTGATCGTGGACGACGAGCCCGCCGTACGCGAGGCGCTCCAGCGCAGCCTCGCCTTCGAGGGCTACGGCACCGAGGTCGCCGTGGACGGCGCGGACGCCCTGGAGAAGGCGGCCGCGTACCGGCCCGACCTCGTCGTCCTGGACATCCAGATGCCCCGCATGGACGGCCTGACCGCGGCCCGCAGGCTCCGCGCCACCGGGTCGACGACGCCCATCCTGATGCTGACCGCCCGCGACACGGTCGGCGACCGCGTCACCGGCCTGGACGCGGGCGCGGACGACTACCTGGTCAAGCCCTTCGAGCTGGACGAGTTGTTCGCCCGCATCCGCGCGCTGCTGCGCCGCAGCTCGTACGCGGCGGCCGCCGGGCAGACCGCGGAGAGCGACGTGCTGACCTTCGGCGACCTGCGGATGGACCTCTCCACCCGCGAGGTCACGCGCGGCGCGCGCACGGTGGAGCTGACCCGTACCGAGTTCACGCTCCTGGAGATGTTCCTGGCGCACCCGCGCCAGGTGCTCACCCGCGAGCAGATCCTCAAGGCGGTGTGGGGCTTCGACTTCGAGCCGTCGTCCAACTCCCTCGACGTGTACGTCATGTACCTGCGCCGCAAGACCGAGGCGGGCGGCGAGCCGCGCCTGGTGCACACGGTGCGGGGCGTCGGGTACGTGCTGCGCGCGGACGGCCCCGGGACCGGCGGTCGCGAGTGAAGCGCCTGGCGAACCGGTTCCGCGCGCTGCCGCTGCGCTCACGCCTCGCGCTGCTCGTGACGGCGGCGGTCGCGTTCGCCGTCGCCGCGGCGGCGGTGGCGTGCTGGTTCGTGGTCCGCAACGTGCTCGTCAGCTCGCTGGACGACGCGCTGAGCGAGCGCAGGTCCGCCCAGTTCGACAGGACCGTACGCGGCATGATCGACGCGGACACCGGGCAGTGCGGGCGCGCGTCCGTCGAGCAGACCGACCGGCCCGACCTGTACCGGCAGATCATCCAGGTGGTGGACCAGAAGGGCAACGGCTGCGTCGTCCTGGGCAAGCTGGACCTCAGCCTCCAGATCAAGCGGGCGGACACCGAGGTCGCGCTGCGCGACCGGGACGAGGCCTTCCACGACGCCACCACGTCCGACGGCGACAAGTACCGCGTGTACACCTATCCCCTGACCGGGACGCCGTACGCCGTCTCCGTGGCCCGCCCCCTCGACGAGGTGCAGGACACCCTCAGCAACCTGGTCCTGGTGCTCTCGCTCGTCGCCGGGGCCGGGGTCGTCGGTGCCGGGGCCGCCGGGCTGTGGGTGGCCCGGGCGGGGCTGCGGCCCGTGGACGAGCTCACCGCCGCGGTCGAGCACGTGGCCCGTACCGAGGACCTGAGCCTGCGCCTGTCCACGGACGGCGCAGGCGACGACGAGATCGCCCGGCTCTCCCGCTCCTTCAACGCGATGACCTCGGCGCTCGCGTCATCGCGTGACCTCCAGCAGCAGCTCATCGCGGACGCGGGGCACGAGCTGCGGACGCCCCTCACCTCGCTGCGGACGAACGTCGAGCTCCTCGCGCGGAGCGACGAGACGGGGCGGGCGATCCCGCCCGACGACCGCAAGGCGCTGCTCACCTCCGTGAAGGCGCAGATGACCGAGCTGGCGGCGCTCATCGGCGATCTGCAGGAGCTGTCCCGGCCGGACGCGGCGCCGGGGGCGAAGGTGCAGGTCGTCGCCCTGCACGAGATCGTGGACGCGGCCCTTGAGCGGGCCCGGCTGCGCGGCCCGGACCTGACGTTCACGGCGGACCTCTCGCCCTGGTACGTACGGGCGGAGCCGCCCGCGCTGGAGCGGGCCATCGTCAACGTCCTCGACAACGCGGTGAAGTTCGGCCCTCCGGGCTCGGCCGTCGAGGTCGCCCTGCGGGACGGCGTCCTGACGGTACGGGACCACGGCCCCGGCATCCCCGCGGACGAACTGCCCCACGTCTTCGACCGCTTCTGGCGCTCCCCCTCGGCCCGCAGCCTCCCCGGCTCCGGCCTCGGCCTGTCGATCGTGGCCCGCACGGTGCGCCAGGCGGGCGGCGAGGTCAGCCTGGGCCCGGCGGCCGGCCCCGGAACAGTGGCAACGATCCGCCTCCCGGGAGCCCCGACACCACCACCGGCAGCTCCCTGAGCCGAGGCGTGACCGGGCACGAAAGAAACGAGACGCAGCGTCTTGCCTGACGCGCGGTTGAGCTGTATGGTGGCGGACATCGAGCGAGACGAGTCGTATCGTCTTCTGTCGTGATCCGTCCCTGTCGCCTGCGAAAGAAGCACCCACTTGTTCCGAGTCCCGGCAGCCACCCCCGCCCGCGCCGACCGCACCTGCACCTCTCAGCTCACCCTCACCGACGTCACGAAGCGGTATGCGCACCACGTCGTCCTCGACCGCGTCACCCTGACCGTCCGGCCGGGCGAGAAGGCGGGTGTCATCGGGGACAACGGCTCCGGCAAGTCCACCCTGCTGCGGCTGATCGCCGGGGCCGAGCGGCCCGACAGCGGCTCCGTGACCGTGGTCGCCCCGGGCGGCACCGGCCATCTGGCGCAGACGTCCGGCCTGCCCGACACGGCCCGCGTCGGGGACGCCGTCGACCTGGCCCTGGCCGAACTGCGCTCCCTGGAGCGCCGCATCACGGCCACGGCCGCGCGCCTGCGCGACCACGACCCCGCCGTGCACGAGGAGTACGCCGCCCTCGTCGAGGAGTACGAGGTGCGCGGCGGGTACGACGCCGACCGGCGTGTCGACGTCGTCCTGCGCCACCTCGGCGGACCCGCCGGGCTCGACCGGTCACGGCGGCTCGGCACCCTGTCCGGCGGGCAGCGCTCCCGCCTCGCCCTCGCTGCGACCCTGGCCGCCGCGCCGGAGCTGCTGCTGCTCGACGAGCCCACCAACGACCTGGACGACGAGGCCGTGGCCTGGCTGGAGGAGCGGCTGCGCGCCCACCGGGGCACCCTCGTCGCCGTCACCCACGACCGGGCGTTCCTGGACCGGGTCACGGACACCGTCCTGGAGGTCGACCAGGAGACCCGCTCCGTACGGCGTCACGGCGGCGGCTACGCGGGCTATCTGACCGCCAAGGCCGCCGAACGGGCCCGGCAGGAGCGTCAGTACGAGGAGTGGTGCGCCGAGGTGGCCCGGCAGTCCCGGCTCGCCGAGTCCCAGGCCGGACGGCTCGCCGCGATCCCGCGCAAGCTGCCCCGGGGCTTCAGCGGCGCGGGCGCCTTCCGGGCCCGCTCACGGGCGCACGGCGCGACGAGCCGCGTCCGCAGCGCGCGCGAACGGCTCCAGCGGCTGCACGGGACCCCGGCGCCCCGGCCGCCGGAGCCCCTGCGGTTCACGGCGGGCATCGCGGGCACGGCCGACCGCGCGGTCGAGCTCGCGGACGTCCACGTGCCGGGGCGGCTCACGCTCGACGCCCTGCGCGTCCCCGCCGGCGGACGGCTCCTGGTGACGGGCCCCAACGGCACCGGCAAGACCACCCTCCTGCGCGTGCTCGCGGGCGAACTGGAGCCCGGGCCGGGCGCGACCGTCCGCCGGCCCGCGCGCGTGGGACTGCTGCGCCAGGGCGAGGCACCCGCCGCCGACGGGTCCCGCTCCCTGCTCACCGCGTTCGGCGCCGACCGGGCCGAGGAACTGCTCGCGCTCGGCCTCTTCCACGAACGGGACCTCGTACGCCCCGTACGGGACCTGTCCACGGGGCAGCGCCGGCGCCTGGAGCTGGCCCGGCTGGTCACCGAGCCGTACGACCTGCTGCTCCTGGACGAGCCGACGAACCACCTGTCCCCCGCCCTGGTGGAGGACCTGGAGGTGGCGCTCGCCTCGTACGCGGGCACGCTGGTCGTGGTGAGTCACGACCGCAGGCTCCGGGCGGCCTTCCCGGGCCCGGTCCTGGCCCTCGGCCGCGCGTCTCAGTCGCCCAGGCCGATGCCGTAGCCCTCGACGCCCACCCGGATGCCGGTCCCGTGCACGGTGACGTCGCGCAGGCGCAGTGCTCCCTCGCCCGGGAGCGGGGGGAGTTGGAAGGCCAGGGAGAGGCGGTCGGTGAGGACGGGGCGGGTGAGGCCTTCGAGGCCCTTGAGGAGGGCGGGGTCGAGGCCCAGGCGGCGGAGGAGGTCGGGGTGTTCCCTCGCCACGTCCAGGAGGTTCAGCCGCATCACGTCGTCCACGAACCGGGGCGAGCCGGTCAGGTCGTTCAGCTCGGCGTCGCCGCGCAGCGCCTCGCGGACGGCGGAGTCCGGCACGCCGAGCCGCCGCGCGACCGCAGGCACCGCGAGGAGCGCCTTCGCCCGGTCCGACTCGCGGGCCACCCGCGCGGCGGACGCGCGGCTGAGGTGCAGGCCCTCGGAGGGCTTCGCGCCGGGCCGGTAGGTGGCGAGGTCGCCGATGTCGAGCCGCATCCGGTCGATGTCGGTGGCGACGCCGCGCTCGCCGATGCGCTCGATGTGCGCGTCGGCCCGCACCTTCAGGTCGTGCCCGGCGACGGGCAGCGTGCCGCGCGCGAGCACCTGGTCACGGCCGTGGCCGGTGAAGGTGACCTGGGAGGCGCCGAGTTCGCGGTTCAGGTCGTCGAAGGACAGCAGCACCTCGCCGCGCATGCGCTCGATGACGGCGCCCGTGAGGGAGGTGGGGCCCGCGCCCTTGAGGGTGACGTCCTTCGCGGTCGCGGAGACCTTCGCGAGTGAGACGCGGTCGGCCGCCACGTCCGGGACGGTGACCCGCACCTCGTCGAGGCGCTGGTCGAGGACCTGCGTGAGGAAGGGGAAGCCCTCGATGTCGACCTCGGGCGCCGCGCTCAGGCCGAGCTGGCCCTTGAGCCGGTCGGCGGCCTCGTGCTCGGCGTAGAGGAGGGCCCAGCGGTCGGCGAGGACGAGGAAGGCCGCGCCGACGGCGAGCGCGACCAGGAGCTTCGCGGCGAGCGGGAGCCCGGCGAACCGGTTCCGCCGACGCCTGCTGCCACGCCGGTGGTTGGGGGGCGACCAGGGCTTTTCGTCCTCGTCGTGCCGGTCGGTCCGGTTGCTCGGGTGGGTTCCGGCGATCGGGCCGGGCCGGTCCGCCCGGTTACGCGCACCGTCCTCGCGCATCTCGCGGCTGTGGGTGTCCGTGGCGTCCTCGGCGTCCTCGAGGAAGTCGTCCAGCGGGTGCCGCGCCAGCTCGGCCAGTTCGTCGTACGGGTTGGGCCGTGCGGTGGGGGGTGGGGAGTGCGGGGGAGCGGAAGGATCGGGTGGGGCTATGCGGTGGGGGGAACGCATCGGTCGATCTCACCACACGCGCACACCCCACCCCAAGCCTCTTTGCGGAGAGTTACTTCACAGCCGCCAACGTGCTACTTCACCACGGTGATGCGGTCCGCCTTGGGCGGCGCGATCGGCTTGCCCGCCGAGGAGTTCGCGGCGAAGTAGTCGTTGAGGGCCTTCAGGTCGTCGGCACCGACCAGCGGCTTCGTGCCCTTGCCGAGTTCGGTGAAGCCGTCGCCGCCGCCCGCGAGGAAGGAGTTCATCGCGACGCGGTAGGTGGCGTTCGCCTCCAGCGGCTTGCCGTTGAGCTTCACCGAGTCCGTGACGACGCGGTCCGCGCCGGACTTGGTCAGGTCCAGCGTGTACGTGAGGCCCTCGGAGACCTGGAGGATCTTCGGGGAGGCCTCGTTCGGGCCGCTGACCTGCTGGCGCAGCGCGGTCAGGAGCTGCGCGCCGCTGAGGTCGACGAGGTTCACGGTGTTGCTGAAGGGCTGCACGGTGAACGCCTCGCCGTACGTCACGACGCCGTCGCCCTCACCGCCGCTCGCCTTGTGCACGAGGTCGGAGCGGATGCCGCCGGGGTTCATCAGGGCCAGGTCGGCCTCGGGGTCGAGGGACTTGGCGTGCGCGAGCTGCGCGTCGGCGATGAGGTCGCCGAGCGGGGACTCGGGCGTCGCGGCGCCGCGGCCGGGGATGTCGCCGGAGATGTAGCCGACCGGCTTGTCGGCGATCGGCGCGGCCAGCTCGTTCCAGCGGTCGATCAGGCGCGTCATGTCGGCGGCCTTGGGCTGCGTCCGGCTGACGACGTGGTTGGCGGACTTCACGCTGGTGCGCACGATGTCCTTGGTCCTGCGGTCGTACGTCAGCGTGGTGTCGGTGTAGAGCTTCCCGTACGACGACGCCGACGTGACCATGCGCGGCTTGCCCGCCGGGTCCGGGATGGTGCAGACGTACGCCTGGTGCGTGTGGCCGGTGACGAACGCGTCGACCTTGGGCGAGGCGGCCTTGGCGATCGCGGTGATCGGTCCGGAGATGCCGTCACCCGCGCCCGGCGAGTCGCAGTCGTAGTTGTACGCCTGGCTCGCCGGGGAGCCGCCCTCGTGGACGAGGGTGACGATCGACTTCACGCCCTGCTTGTCGAGGACCTTGGCGTACTTGTTGATCGTCTCGACCTCGTCGTGGAACTTCAGGCCCTTGATGCCCTCCGCCGAGACGATGTCCGGGGTGCCCTCCAGGGTCAGGCCGATGAAGCCGATCTTCACGCCCTTGTGCTTCCACACCCAGTAGGGCTTGAGGAGGGGCTTGCCGGTCTTCTCCTTCGTCACGTTCGCCGCGAGGTAGGGGAAGTCGGCGCCCTCGAACTTCTTGGGCTTGCCCTGCTCGTCCTTCTCGTAGCAGCCGTCCTTGGGGTGGCAGCCGCCGTTCTGGATGCGGGCCAGTTCCTTCGCGCCCTCGTCGAACTCGTGGTTGCCGACGCTGGAGACGTCGAGGTCCATCTTGTTCAGGGCCTCGACGGTCGGCTCGTCGTGGAAGAGCCCGGACAGCAGCGGGCTCCCGCCTATGAGGTCGCCGGCCGCCGCGGTGACGGAGTACGGGTGGCCCTTGCGGGCGGTGCGCAGGGACGTCGCCAGGTACTCGGCGCCGCCCGCGTCGATCTTCTTCTCCGTGCCGTCCGGCTGCTTCTCGACGACCTGGCCCGAGGAGCCCGCGGGCGCCTGGAGGTTGCCGTGGAAGTCGTTGAAGGACAGGAGCTGCACGTCGACCGTGCGCTTGCTGCCGTGGTGGCCCACGGCCGCCATCCGGTCCTGTCCCTGCGGCTGTCCCTGCTCCTGGCCCGCGGTGGCGGGCAGCGCGGCGGCGAGCGCGCCGACGGTGGCGAGGCCCGCCGTGACGGCGAGGACACGGGCGGCTCTGCGCCGGGGCCTGCGTGGCTGGGAGGTGGCTGACACGAAATCCCCTGGGGTGGTGTGGACGACTGGGGCCGTGCCGAAGCCTAAGGTCAACGCGCGTAGCGCAACAGGGGCCGGGGGGTTACGACCTGGTTGCCTTCCACTGGCCCCTGGGCCTTGGGCGGAGTCGTCGCGCTGCGCGCTCGTCCTCAAACGCCGGACGGGCTGGACCACCCTGACTGCCGTCCGTATGGTGCGCCGCTCCTCCCGCACCTCATCGCGCTGCGCGCTCGTCCTCAAACGCCGGACGGGCTGACCCCCCTGACTGCCGTCCGTATGGTGCGCCGCACCTCCCGCACCTCATCGCGCTCCGCGCTCGTCCTCAAATGCCGGACAGGCTGGACCACCCCCACCGGCCGCCGTCGCCATCGCGCGCCACACCGCGCTCGTCCTCAAACGCCGGACGGGTCTTTCTTTGCCAGCCGTCGTCGTCTTCGTCTTACCCTCGGATCCATGACAGACCAGCAGCCCGCCAGGGGCCCCGCCCTTCGTCAGATCGACACCTACGACGCGCTCACGGCCGAGCAGGCGGACGCCGTGCTCGGGCTTCTCTTGGAGGCCGCCCGTACCGACGGGCAGCAGGCCGTGTCCGAGCAGGGGCGGTTGCAACTGCGGGGCGGGGCCCGGGACGGCGTACGGCATCTGCTGCTCACCGTCGGCGGGGAGCTCATCGGGTACGCGCAGCTCGAGGACACCGACCCCGTGGAGGCTCCGGCCGCCGAGCTCGTGGTGCGGCCCGGGCACCGGGGGCACGGCCACGGGCGCGCCCTGGGGACCGCGCTGCTCCACGAGTCCGGCAGGCGGCTGCGGGCGTGGGCGCACGGCGGGCACTCCGCCGCGCGGCACCTGGCGCAGGTGCTCGGGCTCACCCTGTTCCGCGAACTGCGCCAGATGCGGCGGCCGCTGGCCGACCTGGAGCTGCCCGAGCCGGTGCTGCCGCAGGGCGTCCGCGTCCGCGCCTTCGTCCCCGGCCAGGACGACGCGGCGTGGCTCGCGGTGAACGCCGAGGCGTTCGCGCACCACCCCGAGCAGGGCTCGCTGACCCAGCGCGACCTCGACGACCGCAAGGCGGAGCCGTGGTTCGACCCGGCAGGCTTCTTCCTCGCCGAGCGCGTGAGCGCCGACGGCGGCGCCGAACTGGTCGGCTTCCACTGGACCAAGGTGCACGCGGCCGAGCGGCTCGGCGAGGTGTACGTCCTCGGGGTGCGGCCGGGCGCCCAGGGCGGCGGGCTCGGCAAGGCGCTCACCGCGATCGGTCTGCGCCACCTGGCCGCCGCCGGGCTGCCCACGGCGATGCTGTACGTGGACGCGGACAACAAGGCGGCGGTGAGCGTGTACGAGCGGCTGGGCTTCACCACGCACGAGACGGACCTGATGTACCGCACGGAGTCCTGAGGAGCCTCGCCTCGAACGCCCCGGGGGGCGGTGTCACTTGACGCCGCCCCCTTCTTTGCATCACCCTTTCACTACTCAATTAGTGAAAGGGTGGTGCAAGGCAGTGGTCGAGTACCGCATCGACCGGCGCAGCGGCGTCGCCACGTACCTCCAGATCGTCCAGCAGACGCACCAGGCGCTGCGCCTCGGCCTGCTGGAGCCCGGCGACAAGCTCCCGACGGCCCGCGAGGTCGTCGAGGCCACCGCCATCAACCCGAACACGGTCCTGAAGGCGTACCGCGAGCTGGAGCGCGAAGGCCTGGTCGAGGCGCGGCGCGGCCTCGGCACGTTCGTGAGGGCCACCCTCGGCAGCGCGCCCGCCGACTCGCCGCTGCGCGGGGAGCTCGTGGACTGGGCCCGGCGTGCCCGTGCCGCGGGTCTGGAGCGCGAGGACGCGGCGGCCCTGTTCACCGCCGTCCTGGACGAGCAGTTCGCGTCGCGGGACATGACCACCCAGGGGGGATCCATATGACCGACACCGCCATCGAGGCGGCCGACCTCGACCTGTCCTACCGGCGCCGGGGCGCGCCCGCGCTGCGCGGCTGCTCCTTCCGGCTGCCCGCGGGGCGCGTGTGCGCCCTCGTCGGCCCGAACGGAGCGGGCAAGTCCACGCTCCTCGCGCTGGCCGCCGCGATCCTGCGCCCCACCCGCGGGCACCTCGCCGTCCTCGGCACCGACCCGGCCGCCGCCCGGCCCCGCGTCGCGTACGTCGCCCAGGACAAGCCGCTCTACCCGCAGCTCACCGTCGCCGAGACGCTGCGCCTGGGCGCCGAGCTGAACCCGGGCCGCTGGGACGCCGCCCGGGCCGGGCGCGTCCTCGCCGACGCCGGCGTGGACCCCCGGGCCCGCGTCCGCTCGCTCTCCGGCGGGCAGCGCACCCGGGTCGCGCTCGCCCTCGCGCTCGGCAAGCGCGCCGAACTGCTGCTGCTCGACGAGCCGATGGCCGACCTCGACCCGCTGGTCCGGCACCGGCTCATGGGCACCCTCATGGGCGAGGCCGCCGAGCACGGCACCACCGTCGTGATGTCCTCGCACATCGTGGGCGAGCTGGCCGACGTCTGCGACCACGTGCTGCTGCTGTCCGGCGGCCGCGTCCGCCTCGGCGGCGGCATCGACGACCTGACGCACGCCCACGCCCTGGTCACCGGCGCCCGCCCGCTGTCCGACCTCGACCGGCACACCGTCGTCGAGTCCCGCGCGGCAGGCCGCGGCCTGACCGCCCTCATCCGCCCCGAAGGCCCCCTCGACGCGGGCTGGCAGGTCGAGGAGCCGTCCCTGGAGGAGCTGTTGCTCGCCCATCTGCGCGCACCCGCCGTGCCCCCGCTGCTCACCCCGGGCACCACCGCGGCCCACCGGGGGGTGGCGGCGTGAGCACCCTGTCGTCCTTGACCCGCCCGCCCCGGACCGTGCTGCGGCTGCACCGGGCCACGCTGTGGGGCGCCCTCGCCTTCCTCGCGCTCATGACCGCGGGCACGGCCGCCCTGCGCCGGGGCCTGCCCGAGGACGGCGACGTCCCCGGCACCCTGTACTCCACGTACCTGGACTACGCGCCCGTCGCCCTGCTGGCGCTGCCCGCGCTGGTCGGCGCCTTCGTGGCGGGTCCGCTCGTCGGGCGCGAACTGGAGGGCGGCCAGCACCGGTTGGCCTGGGCCCAGTCCCGCACCCCGGCCCAGTGGCTCACCGCCCGGCTGGTCACCGGGGCGGGCCTCGCCGCGGCCGCCGCGCTCGCGCTCATGGGCGTCTTCCGGCTCGGGGCACCCCGCGGCTACACCGAGCTGATGTGGCCGGACCGGGGCACGTACGAGGCGATCGGCCCCGCCCTCGTCGCGTACTGCCTGCTCGCCGTCGCCGTCGGGGCGCTCACGGCGCTGGTCCTGCGCCGCACCCTGCTCGCCGTCGCCGTCACCGGCGCGCTCACCACCGCCGTCCTGTACGTCCTGGGCAGCCTGCGCTGGGACCTCGTCCCCCTGGACACCGCCACCGGCCGGGGTGACGGCTGGGGCCACCGCCCGGGGCTGCCGTTCGACGCCTTCTGGGTGAACCAGGGCGTCACCAACGCCGCCGGTGAGCGGTTCATCGAGCGGCACTGCGTGCCGGAGCGCCTGCCCGGCCACGGCTGCCCCGCCGACACCCGCGTCACCCAGTGGTTCGTGGACTTCCATCCCCGCTCCCACTTCTGGTACACCCAGCTCATCGAGTGCGGCATCGTCCTCGCCCTCGCGGCGGCGGCCGGCTGCGCCGCGTACGCGGTACTGCGCCGCCGTACGCCCTGATCCCGCGCGCCCGGTGGACGCCTGGGAGACGTCATGCGCACTCCCAGGCGTCATGTCGGCGTAACCCATGATTCAGACAGGCTTGCGACGCTCACGCAATGCAGCCGCCCCCCGTGCCCGACCCAGCGCCGGACCGAGCGCGCCCGAACGGCCGGGCCCGCCCCGCGCCCTCGTCCTCCGGCGCGCTTGCCGGGGGGCGTGCGCGGAAGAATGGATCCATGAGCGAGCCCACCGCGCAGACCGACCGCACGACGAGCCCTGACGCCGACGGCATCCGGCACGCCCAGCCCTCCGTCGGCTCCCTCGCCGCACACCGCCCGCACACCGTCGCGGCCACCGTCTCCGACCTGGACCCGGACCTCGACGCCGACCTCGACGGGTACGACGAGGACGCCGCGTCCGGGTACGACGGCGCCGCGCTGCCGCAGGGCCGGTTCCTGGACCGGGAGCGGAGCTGGCTCGCCTTCAACGAGCGCGTCCTGGAGCTCGCCGAGGACCCGGACACCCCGCTCCTGGAGCGGGCCAACTTCCTCGCGATCTTCGCCTCGAACCTCGACGAGTTCTTCATGGTGCGCGTCGCCGGCCTCAAGCGCCGCATCGCCACCGGCGTCGCCACCCGCTCCGCCTCCGGGCTCCAGCCCCGCGAGGTCCTGGAGCTGATCTGGACCCGCTCGCGCGAGCTGATGGCCCGGCACGCCGCCTGCTACCAGGAAGAGGTCGCCCCGGCCCTCGCCGACGAGGGCATCCACGTGGTGCGCTGGCACGAGCTGACCGACAAGGAGCAGTCCCGGCTCTACACGCTGTTCATGCAGCGCATCTTCCCGGTGCTCACCCCGCTCGCCGTGGACCCCGCGCACCCCTTCCCGTACATCTCGGGCCTCTCCCTGAACCTGGCCGTCGTCATCGAGAACCCGGTCAGCGGCCACGAGCACTTCGCCCGCGTCAAGGTCCCGCCGCTCCTGTCCCGCTTCCTGGAGGCCTCGCCGCAGCGGTACGTCCCCATCGAGGACGTCATCGCCGCGCCCAAGCACCTCCAGGAGCTGTTCCCGGGGATGAACATCAAGGAGCACCACATGTTCCGGCTCACCCGGAACGAGGACCTGGAGGTCGAGGAGGACGACGCGGAGAACCTCCTCAAGGCGCTGGAGAAGGAGCTCATGCGCCGCCGCTTCGGGCCGCCGGTGCGCCTGGAGGTCGAGGAGTCCATCGACGACAAGGTCCTCAACCTGCTGATGCGGGAGCTGAAGGTCAGCGAGTCCGAGGTGCACCCGCTGCCCGGCCCGCTCGACCTCACCGGCCTGTTCGCCATCGCGGGCCTGGACCGGCCCGAGCTGAAGTACCCCAAGTACGTCGCGGGCACCCACCGCGACCTCGCCGAGGTCGAGTCGGCGTCCGCGCCCGACATCTTCGCCGCCCTGCGCGGCGGCCACGACGTGCTGCTGCACCACCCGTACGACTCGTTCTCCACGTCCGTGCAGCTCTTCCTGGAGCAGGCCGCCGCCGACGAGAACGTGCTGGCCATCAAGCAGACGCTGTACCGCACCTCCGGCGACTCCCCGATAGTCGACGCGCTCATCGACGCCGCCGAGTCCGGCAAGCAGGTCCTCGTCCTGGTCGAGCTGAAGGCCCGCTTCGACGAGCAGGCCAACATCAAGTGGGCCCGCAAGCTGGAGGAGGCGGGCTGCCACGTCGTGTACGGCCTCGTCGGCCTCAAGACCCACTGCAAGCTGTCGCTCGTCGTCCGCCAGGAGGGCGACCAGCTCGTGCGCTACTCCCACGTGGGCACCGGCAACTACCACCCCAAGACCGCCCGCCTGTACGAGGACCTCGGCCTGCTCACCGCGAACCAGGAAGTCGGCGCGGACCTCTCCGACCTGTTCAACCGCCTGTCGGGCTACTCGCGGCGCGAGACCTACCGCCGCCTGCTCGTGGCCCCCCGCTCCCTGCGCGACGGCCTGACAGCCCGCGTCGACCGGGAGATACAGCACCACCGCGCGGGCCGCCCCGCCTACGTCCGCATCAAGGTCAACTCGATCGTCGACGAGGCCGTCATCGACGCGCTGTACCGCGCCTCGCAGGCGGGCGTCACCGTGGACGTGTGGGTGCGCGGCATCTGCGCCGTCCGGCCCGGCGTCGCCGGGCTCTCGGAGAACATACGCGTGCGGTCCGTGCTCGGCCGCTTCCTGGAGCACTCCCGGATCTTCGCCTTCTGCAACGGCGGCGAGCCGGAGGTGTGGATCGGTAGCGCCGACATGATGCACCGCAACCTCGACCGCCGCATCGAGGCGCTGGTCAAGGTGACGGCCCCGGCCCACCGGGCGACCCTCGGGCGGCTCCTGGAGACCGGCATGTCGGACACCACGGCCTCGTGGCACCTGGGGGCGGACGGCAACTGGACGCGGCACGCCACCGACCCGGACGGCCAGCCCCTGCGGAACGTACAGGAGATGCTCATAGACGCCCGGAGGCGCCGGCGTGGCACAGCAACACCATGAGATGACGGCGGGCGAGGCCCTGTCGGTCTACCTGCAGGACCAGGCGACCGCCTTCCTCCGCTCGCTGCGGCTGCACCGCGAGGCCTCCACGGACGCGCAGGGGGCCGAGGAGTCGCTGGCGGCGGCCCGCTCGCTGCGGCACGCGGCGCGCCGCATCGGCGCCACGCTGCACACCTTCCGCCCCCTCCTGGACCAGGAGTGGACGGAGGAGCTCCGGCCCGAGCTGGCCTGGCTCTCCGGGACCCTGGCCCGCGAGCACGCGTACGCGGCCCGGCTCGACCGGCTCCTCGGCGCCCTGCACCGCCTCTCCACCCCGGCCCCGGTCCCGGCCCCGGCCGACGCGCCCGCCGTAGCGGCCGGGTCCGCGGCGGGCAGCCGGCCCGCAGGGCGGGAGAGGTGGCCGCGGCCCACGGCGCCGCGCGCCGGCGACACCAGGGCCGGACAGGGGGTCAAGAAGCCCGCGGGGCACCTGGCCGTGGGCGCCGCCAAGGCCGCCGCCCTCCTGGAGCGGCAGCTCACCCTGGCCCGCACCCGGGCCCACTCCGCGGCCCTCCAGGCCTTCGGCTCCTCCCGCTTCCACGCCGTCGCCGACACCGTCGCCGTCCTGGCCAGCGAGGTCCCCCTCCACCCGGCCCGGGACACCGACCTGAAGCCGCTCGCCGCCGCGGCGGAGGCCCAGCTCGCGGAGGCCGTCGCGGCGCTGCCACTGCTGCGCGCGGGCCACCCGTACAACGCCGAGGCCCTCGTCCACGGCCTGGCCGCCGACACCGCCCCGGAGGCCCAGGACGCGCCCTGGCTGAAGGTCCGCTCCCTGCTGCGCCTGCACCGCTACGCCCAGGAGGTCCTGCACGGCGACGCCCCGCGCGACCCTCGCATCGGCCAGGCGAGCCAGGCCCTGGACCTGCACCGGGAGGCGGCGGACGCGGCGACGGCGGCGGCCGCGGCCGCGCGGACGCCCCGCATCGCCCCGGCCACCGCGTACGCGCTCGGCGTCCTGCACGCCGACCAGCGCCACGAGGTGGAGGCGGCGCGGTTCACGTTCCAGCAGGCCTGGCTACGGGAGGCGGTCACCGCCCCGTGACCCGGAAGGAGGCCCGGTGACGACGACCCTGCCCGAGCCGGTCCTGGCTGCGGGCTGCGTCCTGTGGCGCCGCTCCACCGCCCCGGGCGGCCTGGAGCTGTGCCTGGTGCACCGGCCCAAGTACGACGACTGGTCCTGGCCGAAGGGCAAGCTCCAGCCGGGCGAGTCGCTCCTGGCGTGCGCCCTGCGCGAGGTCGAGGAGGAGACGGGCCACCGCTGCGTGCCCGGCCCCGCGCTGCCCACGGTCCACTACCTCAGCAACGGCCGCCCCAAGGAGGTCCACTACTGGGCCGCCGAGTCCGCGGGCGGCCATTTCACGCCAAGCTCCGAGGTCGACCGCGTGCGCTGGCTCCCGCCCGACGAGGCCCGCGCCCGCCTCACCCGGCTCCGCGACAGCGATCTGGTGCCGGTCCTCCTGGACGCCCTGCGCGGCGCCGGGGCGCTCTGAGCCCGCCGGGGCGCGCCCCCGCGGCGGGGGGCCGGGCGGGCGCGCCGGGCGGGCGCCGCCCCCTTCCCCCGGCCTCACGCGTGCACACGCGCACGGGACGCCCCACGCGCCCCGCCGGACGCCTGCCCCCAGCTCACGGCACCCCCGCGCGGCCCCGGCGACGCCGGCCCCGACACGCTCTCGGCGCACGCTCCCGGCGCGAAATTATCGGTGTGCGCCCCACGAACCCTTCACGCGCCCGTCGCCGTAATCAGCCCGTGACCTCACCACAAAGTCCGCGTAGGTTCACCGCTCGTTCATGTTCGGCCATCAGCCGCTTCACCTGTTCTGCCTAATTTCGGCCTTACGTGATGCGCGGCGCGACCGCCCGGGCCGTCCCCGCACCGCGTGTCGAGAACCATCGGCCGCCATGGCCACCCGAACCACTTCGCACGCCGCCACGACGGGCCGGCAACGGCCGGCGGCTCCCGGAAGGAACTCCCGAAAGTGAAGCTTCAGCGCATGAACCGGCGGGCCCTCACCCTCGGTGCTCTCGCCGTCTCCGGCGCCCTGGCCCTCACGGCGTGCGGCTCGGACGACACCGGCGACAGCAACGGCGGCGAGAAGACCACCGCCAACAGCAAGATCGACTGCGAGGGCGCCAAGGGCCAGCTCATGGCCTCCGGCTCGTCCGCGCAGAAGGGCGCGATCGACGCCTGGGTCAAGCAGTACCGCGCGGCCTGCAAGGACGTGCAGCTCCAGTACAAGCCGGACGGCTCGGGCGCCGGCATCACCTCCTTCCTCCAGGGCCAGACCGCCTTCGCGGGCTCCGACTCGGCCCTGAAGCCGGACGAGATCGCCGAGTCGAAGAAGGTCTGCAAGGACAGCCAGGCCATCGACCTGCCGATGGTCGGCGGCCCGATCGCGGTCGGCTACAACGTCCCGGGCGTCGACAGCCTGGTCCTGGACGCCAAGACCATCGCCGAGATCTTCAACGGCAAGATCAAGACCTGGGACGACAAGGCGATCAAGAAGCTCAACCCCAAGGCCGACCTGCCCGGCACCAAGATCCAGGCCTTCCACCGCTCCGACGAGTCCGGCACCACGGACAACTTCACCAAGTACCTCAAGGGCGCCGCCCCCTCCGCCTGGCCGCACGAGCCGGGCAAGAGCTGGGCCGCCAAGGGCGGTCAGTCCGCGAACGGCTCCTCCGGCGTCGCCCAGCAGGTGAAGCAGACCGAGGGCGCCATCTCCTACATGGAGCTGTCGTACGCCAAGGAGGGCATCAAGACCGTCGACATCAAGACCGACGCCAAGACGCCGGTCAAGGCCACCGTCGACAACGCCTCCAAGGCCATCGCCGAGGCCAAGGTCGTCGGCCAGGGCAAGGACCTCGCCATGGAGCTGAACTACAAGCCCGCGGCCGAGGGCGCCTACCCGATCATCCTGGTCACGTACGAGATCGTCTGCGAGAAGAACAACAAGAAGGACACCCTCGCCACCACGAAGTCCTTCCTGAACTACATCGCCTCCGAGGACGGCCAGGCCCTCCTCAAGGACGAGTCCTACGCCCCGATGCCCACCGAGATCATCACCAAGGTCCGCGACACCATCAAGGGCCTGAGCTGAACCTGAGCGCGGCCCGCCACCCCGGCGGGCCGCGCCGTCCGGTGCACCGCCGCCTGGAGCCGCACGCGCCGACCGCACGGCCGGCTCCGCAGACCGGAGAACCCCATGGACATACCCACCGACACGCCACCGCCGCCCTCGCACGTCGAGGACGCCAAGCCCACGACCCCCGAGCAGAAGCGCGCCGCACGCGGTGCCACCCGCCCGGGTGACCGGATCTTCCTCGGCCTCTCCCGGGGCTCCGGGATCGTCCTGCTGCTGATCATGGCCGCCGTCGCGGCCTTCCTCGCCTACCGCGCCTCCGTCGCGCTCGCGGACAACGAGGGCAACTTCCTCACCACCTTCGAGTGGGACCCCGCCGGTGTCGCCCATGACGGCAAGCCCTACTTCGGCATCGCCGTGCTTGTCTTCGGCACCATCGTGAGCTCGATCATCGCGCTGGCCATCGCCGTGCCCGTGGCCATCGGCATCGCGCTGTTCATCTCGCACTACGCGCCGCGCAAGCTGGCCGCCCCCATCGCCTACGTGATCGACCTGCTGGCCGCCGTGCCCTCGATCGTCTACGGCCTGTGGGGCGCCCTCGTGGTCGCCCCGAACCTCACCGGCCTCTATAGCTGGCTCGACGACTACTTCGGCTGGACCGGCGTCTTCGAGTACGAGGGCGGCGCCCCGCGCTCCCTGATGACCGTCGGCATCCTGCTCGCGATCATGATCCTGCCGATCATCACGAACGTGAGCCGCGAGGTCTTCCTCCAGGTCCCGAAGATGCACGAGGAGGCCGCGCTGGCCCTCGGCGCCACGCGCTGGGAGGTCATCCGCATGTCGGTGCTCCCGTTCGGCCGCTCCGGCATCATCTCCGCCTCGATGCTGGGCCTCGGCCGTGCGCTCGGCGAGACCATCGCCGTGGCCACCGTGCTCTCCCCCAACTTCGTCATCAACGCGTCCGTGCTCGACTACGGCGGCGGCACCTTCGCGCAGAACATCGCCAGCAAGTTCAGTGAGGCCAGCGAGTACGGCCGCGACGCCCTCATCGCCTCCGGCCTCGTCCTGTTCGTCATCACCCTGCTGGTCAACGGCGCGGCCCGGCTGATCATCGCCCGCCGCAAGGAGTACTCGGGGGCCAACGCATGAGCACCGTCACCATCAAGCCCGGCGGCGGGCACGACACCACCCCGCTGAAGGCCGCCCGCCTGCCGCGCTGGACGCCGTACGCCGTGGCCGCAGGGTCCCTCGCCGTCGCGGTCGGCATCGGCCTGGCGGCGGGCCTCGAGTCGCGCATGCAGTGGGGACTGATCGCGGCGGTGCTCTTCGTCGCCGTCAGCTACGCCCTCGCCGCCCGGGTCGAAGGCACCCGCCAGGCCAAGGACCGCCTCGCCACCTCCCTGGTGTGGGTGATGTTCCTGCTGGCCGTGGTGCCGCTGGCCTCGCTGATCTACGAGACCGTCGAGCGCGGCGTGAAGGTCTTCGACGGCTACTTCCTGAGCCACTCCATGGGTGTCGTCGCCGACGACGAGCCCGGCGGCGGCATCTACCACGCCATCATCGGCACCCTGGAGCAGGTCGGCCTCGCCTGCGTGATCGCCGTGCCGATCGGCCTGCTCACCGCGATCTACCTGGTCGAGTACGGCCGGGGCAAGCTCGCCAAGACCGTCACCTTCTTCGTCGACGTCATGACGGGCATCCCGTCGATCGTCGCCGGTCTGTTCGTCCTCAGCTTCTGGATCCTGATCCTGGGCTTCGACTCCTCCGGCTGGGCCGGCGCCATGG
This sequence comes from Streptomyces longispororuber, assembly GCF_014656095.1. Classification (GTDB taxonomy): domain Bacteria; phylum Actinomycetota; class Actinomycetes; order Streptomycetales; family Streptomycetaceae; genus Streptomyces; species Streptomyces longispororuber. Next base: position 25,366 of record NZ_BNBT01000034.1, on the reverse strand, counting down.
CGCTGTCCATCCTGATGATGCCGGTGGTCGTGCGCTCCACCGAGGAGATGCTGAAGCTCGTCCCGAACGAACTGCGCGAGGCCTCCCTCGCCCTCGGCGTGCCCAAGTGGCGCACCATCCTGAAGGTGGTCCTGCCCACCGCGATCGGCGGCATCACCACCGGCGTCATGCTGGCCGTCGCCCGCATCGCCGGCGAGACCGCGCCCGTGCTGCTCCTGGTCTGGGTCAACCCCTTCATCAACACGAACCCGTTCGACGGCCCCCAGGGCTCGCTGCCGCTGTACATCTACCAGCAGTACCAGTCCGGTACGCAGGCCGGTTACGACCGCGCCTGGGCGGCGGCGCTCGCCCTGATCTCCTTCATCATGATCCTCAACCTCGTGGCCCGTGGCATCGCCCGCTGGAAGGCCCCGAAGACCGGTCGCTGAGGCGACATCATTCGGCTCCGCCGAGTGGGGCCGCCAGCGACCAACAGCCAGACTTCCCGAAAGCAGTGATCCCCATGGCCAAGCGAATCGACGTCTCGGGCCTCAACGCCTTCTACGGCTCCCACAAGGCCATCGAAGACATCTCCATGACGGTCGAGCCCCGCTCGGTGACGGCCTTCATCGGCCCCTCCGGCTGCGGCAAGTCCACCTTCCTGCGCACCCTGAACCGCATGCACGAGGTCACCCCCGGCGGCCGCGTCGAGGGCAAGGTCCTCCTCGACGGCGACGACCTGTACGGCTCGGGCGTCGACCCCGTGAACGTGCGCCGCACCATCGGCATGGTCTTCCAGCGCCCCAACCCCTTCCCCACGATGTCGATCTTCGACAACGTGGCCGCGGGCCTGAAGCTCAACGGCTCCTACAAGAAGTCCGAGCTCAACGACGTCGTCGAGAAGTCCCTCAAGGGCGCCAACCTCTGGAACGAGGTCAAGGACCGCCTGAACAAGCCCGGCTCCGGCCTCTCCGGCGGCCAGCAGCAGCGCCTGTGCATCGCCCGCGCCATCGCCGTGGAGCCCCAGGTGCTGCTCATGGACGAGCCCTGCTCGGCCCTGGACCCGATCTCCACCCTGGCCATCGAGGACCTGATCGGCGAGCTGAAGGAGCGCTTCACGATCGTCATCGTGACGCACAACATGCAGCAGGCCGCCCGCGTCTCGGACCGCACGGCGTTCTTCAACCTCGCCGCCGTCGGCCAGCCCGGCAAGCTCATCGAGATCGACGAGACGGAGCGCATCTTCTCCAACCCGTCGGTCCAGGCCACCGAGGACTACATCTCCGGCCGCTTCGGCTGAGCCGCCCCCGACTCCCCGCGGTGCTGCATGGCGGTGCCACCGCAGGGGATGAAACGGGCCCGCCCCCTGGCTCCCGGGGGGCGGGCCCGTCCCCGTGCGCCCTGCGGGCACCGCGCCCGCGCGTCACCCACGTCGTCCTCGTCGGCGCCTCCGGGGAGTCCGCCACCACCGCGGACACGAAAGTGCCCCCGGCCCGGATCGTCGACCGATCCGGACCGGGGGCACTCGCCTGCCGCAGGGGCGCGCCTCACAGGAAGGCGAGGTTGACCACCCAGAAGCTCAGCGCGGCGACCACGGCCGCCGCGGGCATCGTGATGAACCAGCCGAGGATGATGTTCTTGGCGACGCCCCACCGCACGGCGTTCACCCGCTTGGTCGCCCCCACACCCATGATCGCCGAGGTGATCACATGAGTCGTGGAGATCGGCGCGTGGAACATGAAGGCGGTGGTGAACATGATCCCCGCGCCCGTGGTCTCCGCCGCGAAGCCCTGCGGCGGGTCCAGCTCGATGATCTTCCGGCCGAGCGTGCGCATGATGCGCCAGCCGCCGGCGTACGTACCGAGCGAGAGCATCACCGCGCAGGCGATCTTCACCCACACCGGGATGGGGTCGCCCGCGTCCTCGACATCGGCGATGACCAGGGCCATCACCACGATGCCCATGGTCTTCTGCGCGTCCTGGAGGCCGTGGCCGAGGGCCATGCCCGCGGCCGACACGGTCTGCGCGATCCGGAAGCCCCGCTTCGCCTTGTGCGGGTTGGACTTGCGGAACAGCCACATGATCCCGCACATCACCAGATAGCCGACCAGGAGGCCGACCACGGGCGAGACGAACATGGGGATGACGATCTTCTCGACGACACCGGACCAGATGACGTCGATGCCCCCGGCGAGCGCGGCCCCCACGAGCCCGCCGAACAGCGCGTGCGAGGACGACGACGGCAGCCCGAAGTACCAGGTGACGAGGTTCCACACGATCGCGCCGACGAGGCCGGCGAAGAGGATCCACATCCCCTTCGTGCCGTGCGGCGTCTCGATCAGCCCCTCGCTGACGGTCTTGGCGATGCCGCTGCCGAGGAAGGCCCCGGCCAGGTTCATCACCGCGGCCATGGCGAGCGCCGCACGGGGCGTCAGGGCACGGGTGGAGACGGACGTGGCGATGGCGTTCGCGGAATCGTGAAAGCCGTTCGTATACGTAAATCCGAGCGCGACCGCAATGGTCACGACCAGCGCGAAGGTGTCCATGGCGGGGCCTCAGGACTCCTTGACCGCGATGGTCTCCACGGTGTTGGCGACGTGCTCGAACGCGTCGGCCGCCTCCTCCAGCACGTCGACGATCTGCTTGAGCTTCAGCACCTCGATGGCGTCGTACTTGCCGTTGAACAGGTGCGCGAGCAGCTTGCGGTGGATCTGGTCGGCCTGGTTCTCCAGACGGTTGACCTCGATCCAGTATTCGGTGAGGTTGTCCATGGTGCGCAGGTGCGGCATGGCCTCGGCCGTCAGCTCGGCGGCCCGGGCCAGGACCTCGATCTGCTGTTCGACGCCCTTGGGGAGCTCCTCGACCTGGTACAGGACGACCAGGTCGACGGCCTCCTCCATGAAGTCCATGATGTCGTCGAGCGAGGACGCGAGGGAGTAGATGTCCTCGCGGTCGAACGGCGTGATGAACGAGGAGTTCAACTGGTGGAAGATCGCATGCGTCGCGTCGTCCCCCGCGTGTTCCGCGGCCCGCATACGCTCTGCGATCTCGGCTCGGGCCGAGGCGTCGGCCCCGAGCAGTTCCATCAGGAGCTTGGAGCCTGTGACGATGTTGTCCGCGGATGCCGCGAACATGTCGTAGAAGCTCGTCTCCCTGGGGGTCAGACGAAATCGCACGTGGGGTCCTCGGGGTGCTTTGGATGCGGACAGGCTGATGCTAGGCGCATCATCCGGCCACGGCTAACCGGCCAGACCCCAGTGTCGCCCATCAGGCACAGTGATCAGCACACCACCCGAGAAATCCGGTACCCTATACCCACCAGGGGTATGCACAGGAGGACGCGATGACGACCACAGAGACGGCCGGTACGGCCACGACCACACAAGCGCCCTCCGCCACCGAGCAGACGGCCGCCGACGACGCCGGGCACCGGACGCACGGGTACCACCACCAGAAGGACGAACACCTCAAGCGCCTGCGCCGCATCGAGGGCCAGATCCGCGGCCTCCAGCGCATGGTCGAGGAGGACGTCTACTGCATCGACATACTCACCCAGGTCTCGGCGGGCACGAAGGCGCTGCAGTCCTTCGCCCTCCAACTCCTGGAGGAGCACCTGCGGCACTGCGTCGCCGACGCGGCGGTCAAGGGGGGCGACGAGATCGACGCGAAGGTCGAGGAGGCGACGAAGGCCATCGCCCGGATGCTCCGCACCTGACCCTTTTCGACCGGGCCTGCCGTTGCCCCTCTTCGGCCTGATCCCGACCCTCTTCGGCCGGGTCCGGCTGTCCTCGCCCGTCCGCTCCCCCCGTCCGGGCCGGGCCCGGCACCACCGGGCGCGGCCTCGCGGAAGCTAGGCTTCCGCGCCCCCGCCCGTGCCCCCGCCCGCGCCGGCGCCGTCCCTTCGCTGTCCGTCCAGGACCCCTTGCTGCCCGTCGGAGACCCGAAGCACCTCGTCGATCCGGTCAGCACTGAGCCGCTCACCGCGCGCGGCCGACGCCGCGATGATCAGTTCGCCGCACAGCTCGATCTCGGCGAGGGCAACGTGGTCCTGAACCGCCGCGCCGCGCACCGGAACCACGTTCACCACCTCTTCCTGACCACGGTTTGTGTGCCGGTACCGGTTTCCTAGGGTAGGGAGCGCCCCGCGTACCGCGCATGGCACGGACGGACCATATTGCGACTAGCGCGCGGCGATCTTCCCGGTGTAGATGTCCCGCTCCGCGGGCAGCCGCACCCGCACCGGCGCCCCGAAGGCATACAGCGACGTCGTGGACGCCACCTGCCCGTTGGCCACGTCGAACCGGTGCCGGAGCTTGCGCAGCCGCCCCTCCTCGTCGACGTACGCGTCGAAGGGGACCCCGCCCCTGCTGAACCCTTTCCCCGCCGCCGCCCGCAGCGCGTCCCGGTACGGCGCGGACGCCACCGCCGCGGCCCGGCCGAGTTCGGCCACGCCCCGGTAGTGCCGCACGGCGGCCCCGCCGGCCCGGGTCTCGCCCACGTACGTCACCTCGCGCGCGCCGCGCAGCAGTTCGGCGGCGACGAGCGGGTCGGTCGCGCCGCCCGTGACGAGGTTCCCGTCGGGCAGGGACGACGTCTCGACCCGCACCCACTTGTCGGCCGGCACCCCGGCGCCGCGGTTCTTCATGTACAGGTCCCCGCCCGTCATCAGCTCCGTGACGGGGGGCTTGCGTCCGCCGCCCGCCGCCGGGTCCTGCGGCAGCACGACGTCGAACTGCCCCTGCCGCCGCCGGAAGTCGTACGCCCCGTGGCCGCGGATGGTCACGCGGGTCCCGCCGCTGGCCATCTCCATGGTCGTACGCGCCCGGGAACTGCCCGCGCGCACCAGTGAGTCGGCGGCGTCCCGCACCCGTGTGGCCGGGTCGTCGCTGGCTGCGGCGCCACCGCCCGCACAGCCCGTGGTGAGGGTGATCAGCCCCAGTGCCGCGGCCGCGGCGGCCACCGTGCCCGTGTGCCTGCCCTGCTGCCCCATCGCTCTGCCGACCCCCAGCCTCTCCACGCGTCAACCGGCGCCGAACCGCGTCGAGCCGTGTCAAACCGGCTCGACTCCCGTGTTCCGGATAACGACCGGTACGAAGTGTTGTCACGCGCCACCGCGTTCACCCGGTCGGCGTACCGTGGGGGCGTGTCCGAGCAGCAGTCCCCCGATGCGCACCGCACGACCACCGTCGAGGACGGCCGCTTCTGCTCCGCCCGGTGCAGTTGCGGCTGGCGTGGCCCCGCACGCCGCGCCCGCAGCAAGGCCCGCGCCGACGCCGACGCGCACAGCACGGCTCCCTGAGCCCGCCGGAACCCTGGAGAGCCGGGTGTCGTCTCGTTGGGCGGGAACGCTACGGGAGGTCACATGGCAGGGCTGGCACGACGCACGTTCATCGGCACGGCGGCGGCCGCGGTCGCGACGGCCGGCGCGGCCGCGTGCACCGGTGGGGACGGCGGCGGCACACGGAGGGCGAGCGGCGGCGCGTCGACCGCGGACGCCGCGGTGAGCGGCGGGGCGGCGGGCGGCACCACGCCGATACGGACGGCGGCCGCGTCGGCCGCCGTCAACCTCGACGCCCTGGCCCGGGACCTGGACGGCTCCCTGCTCCGGCCGGGCGAGTCCCACTGGGCCACGGCCCGCCAGTTGTACAACACCCGCTTCGACAGCCTGAAGCCGACGGCCGTCGCCTACGTCGCGCACGCCGACGACATCCGCACCACCCTGGCCTATGCCCGCGCCCACGAGATACCCGTGGCGATCCGCAACGGCGGCCACTCGTACGCGGGCTGGTCCTCCGGCACCGGCCGCCTGATCGTCGACGTGTCCAGGCTGAACCGCACCCGCGTCTCCGGCTCGCGCGCCACCGTCGGCGGCGGCGCGAAGCTCATCGACGTCTACCGCGCGCTCGCCGCGAAGGGCGTCACCGTCCCTGCGGGCTCCTGCCCCACAGTCGGCATCAGCGGCCTGACCCTCGGCGGCGGCCACGGCGTGGTCTCCCGGGCGTACGGCCTCACCTGCGACAGCCTCACCTCCGCCACGCTCGTCACCGCCGACGGCAAGCTGGTCACGGCGGACAAGTCCGAGCACAAGGACCTGTTCTGGGCGCTGCGCGGCGCGGGCAACGGCCAGTTCGGCGTCGTCACCGAGCTGACCTTCCGCACCCACCCGGCCCCGCGGGCCGTCTCCGCGTACCTGACCTGGCCGTGGTCGAAGGCCGCCGCCGTGGTCAAGGCCTGGCAGGCGTGGGGGCCCGCGCAGCCGGACGAGATCTGGTCCTCGCTGCACCTCGCGGCCGTCCCCGGCTCCACCCCGACCGTCTCGGTGGCCGCCTTCTCGCTCGGCACGTACGGCGAGCTGCAGAACGCCGTCGACCGCCTCGCCGACAAGGTGGGCGCGCCCGCGCGCGGCGTCTCCCTGAAGCGCCGCGGCTACGAGGAGGCCATGGAGGTGTACGCGGGCTGCTCGTCGTTCGCCACGGACGCCCAGTGCCACCTGCCCGGCAAGACGCCGGGCCGCACCCCGACCGGCGCGCTCGGCCGGGAGACGTACGCCGCCCGCTCGGACTTCTTCGACCGCTCGCTGTCCGCCGCGGGGATCCGGGCGCTGCTCGACCGGATCGAGCACGTGCGCGGCGAGCGCGGCACCGCGGGCAGCATCGCCCTGACCGCGCTCGGCGGGGCGATCAACCGCGTGGACCCGACGGCCACGGCGTTCGTGCACCGCCGCTCGCGGATGCTCGCGCAGTACATCGTCTCCTGGCGGGCGGGGACCGCGGGCACCGGCGCCCAGGCCTGGCTGACGTCGGCCCACGGCGCGATGCGGCGCTACGCGTCCGGGGCGGCGTACCAGAACTACACCGACCCGACGCTCAGGAACTGGCGCGAGGCGTACTACGGCCCGGCGGCGCCGCGGCTGAAGAAGGTGAAGGAGAAGTACGACCCGACGCGCTTCTTCACGTTCCCGCAGGCGCTGTAGGCACCTGGGGGCGGGGGTCCGGGCGCGTGGGGCGGGTCCGCGCGCCCGGGGCGGGCGGGGTGCGCGGCGGTCGCTACGCGGCGAGGTCCTTCTCGTCCGTCCCGGCGGACTCCTGCTCGGGCAGGCTGGCGACGGGCTCCACGCCGCGGTTCCCCGCCCACACCAGGCGGGCGGTCGCGCGGGAGCGGCCGACCGCCTTGGCGAGCGGCGTGAGCAGCGCCATCGCGAGTGGCGAGAGCAGCAGCGCCACGGCCGTGCCGAGCGCGAAGCCGCCGATCACGTCGGTGGGGTAGTGGACGCCCATGAAGACGCGGCAGAAGCCCTCCAGGGCGGCGAGCGCGATCCCGGCGATGCCGAACCTGCGGTGGGCGACGAACAGGCCGACGCCGATGGCCATGGCCAGGGTCGCGTGGTCGCTCACGAACGAGTAGTCCGTCTTGCCGTCGACCAGGACCTCGAGCCCCTGGTGGTCGCGGAAGGGGCGGGGGCGCTCCACGAAGTTCCGTATCGGCACGTTCACGAGGACGGCGACGGCGGCGGCGAGCGGCGCCCACACGACGGCGGCGACGGACGAGGCCGCGTCGTCGAGCGTCCCGCGCCTGCGGGCGCCCCACCAGCACCACAGCACGAGCAGCACCAGGGCGAGCAGCAGGCCGTACTCGCCGACGAACTCCATGGTGCGGGCGAACCAGCCCGGGGAGTCCTCCGCCAGGCCGTTGATGTCGTAGAGCAGGCTGACGTCGGGGTTCGACCCGGTGGTGTCGAGTCCAGCCATGATGCCGCGGCCCCTTGTCTTCTCGCTCCTGGGCGCGTCGCCTGACGCGTCCTCCATCAACCCCCGTGGCCAGTGCGTGCTGTACCAGTCAAGCTGTTCCAGTCAAGGGAACGCACGGTCCCCATCTCTACGTTCCACTCTCCACCGAATGATCACTCAGACGTTATCGAAGAGAGACTCATCACCGCAGCTCAGGGGGGGTGTTTCAGGGGAGCGTTCCAGCCAGTCGGGACGGCGCGTGCGCCGGGCGCACGCCTTCCGCTCCGGGCGCCGGTCAGACCTCGGTGCGCTCGGGCGACGAGGGTCCCGCGGAGCCCGCGGGCGTCCCCGACGGCTCCTCGGAGGGCCTGCGGGGCGGTGTACCACCCGCCTCGGTCACCGTCTCCCGCCCCTTCTCGGACTCCTCGTCCCGCTCCTCGGGGGGCTCACTGGGCACTGCTTTTGCGCCATCTTCGGTGACCCGGGTCGCGCCGAAGTAGTCAGGGGTGTCGACCGGGTCGAAGCGGATCTTCGCGCCGGGCCGGGGCGCGTCGATCATGTAGCCGCCGCCCACATAGATACCGACGTGCCGGATGGCCCGGGGGTTGCTCAGGTCGTCGGAGAAGAACACGAGGTCGCCGGGGAGCAGCTCGTCCCGCTTCGGGTGCGGCCCCGCGTTGTACTGGTCGTTGGCCACGCGCGGCAGGTCGATGCCCACACTGCGGTACGCGGCGAGCGTGAGCCCCGAGCAGTCGAACCGGCCGCCCTGCTCGGGCGTGCCGTTGCCGCCCCACAGGTACTCGGTCCCGAGCTTCTTCTGCGCGTAGTAGATGGCCCCCGCGGCCTGCTGGGAGGGATTGACCCGGCCGACGGGCCGCGCGAAACTCTTCTCCAGCGTGGTAATGATCTTGACGTAGTTCTGCGTCTCCCGGTAAGGCGGCACGCCCCCGTACTTGATCACGGCGTACGCGCCCGCGTTGTACGCGGCGAGCATGTTCTTCGTCGGGTCGCCGGGCGCGTCCTTCACGTACTTGGCGAGCTCGCAGTCGTACGAGGCCGCGGACGGGATGGCGTCCTTCGGGTCCCACACGTCACGGTCGCCGTCGCCGTCCCCGTCGATGCCGTGCGTGGCCCAGGTCCCCGGGATGAACTGCGCTATCCCCTGCGCCCTCGCGGGGCTCTTCGCGCGCGGGTTGAACCCGCTCTCCTGGTAGAGCTGCGCGGCGAGCAGGGCCGGGTTGATGGCCTTGCACAGGTTGCCCCACTTCTGCACCAGCCCCTGGTACGAGGCGGGCACGGCCCCCTTGGCGAGGCCGACGCTGCCGCCGGAGCCGTTGCCCGCGAGCGAACCCGCGGCCACGAACGTCCCCACCACGAGCAGCATCAGGAAACCCAGCGACCCACCGAACGCGACGGCCGCGAACAGCCACGTCTTACGCACCGTCAACCACCCCTCGCCGCCCGGGAGTCCGCCGCGCACAGTGTAGAGGCGCCACCTCCCGCCGGGGTGGATCATCCCCGGGCCGGGGGCGGATACTCGAAGCCACGCTCCCGCACTCCCACCGCGAAGGAGGACGCGCCCGTGTCCCACCCGTCCCCGGACCTCCCCGCCGACCTGGAGTGGGTCCGCGCCGCCCCCGACGACGCCGAGGGCCCGGGCCCCTGGATCGAGATCGCCTTCGGCCCCGGCGACACGGTCCACCTCCGCGAGACCGGCACCCCGGAGCAGGTCGTCACGACCACGCGCGCGAAGTGGGAGGCGTTCGTGCTCGGCGTCCAGGCGGGCGAGTTCGACCACTTCGTGGAGGGCTGCTCCACGGAGGACTCCCCCGTGGACCGCTCCGTGGTGGACCGCTCCGAGGAGGGCCGCTCCGTAGAGGACCGCTCCGTGGAGGACCGCTCTGTGGAGGACCGCTCTGTGGAGGACCGCTCTGTGGAGGACTCCTGAGATGGACGCCGCCACCCGCCTGCGCCCGGCCCGGCCCGACGACCACCCGGACATCGTCGCCGCCGTGCGGACCTGGTGGACCGACCGCAGCCCCGCCGAGATGCGGGAGCTGTCCCTGCTGCTGCCGAAGCTGTTCCTCCAGTTCTTCGCGCGCACCAGTCTCGTACGGGAGGACGCGGACGGTATCCGCGCCTTCCTGGTCGGCTTCCATCCGGCGGACCACCCCGAGGAGGCGTACATCCACTTCGTGGGCGTCGACCCCGCGCTGCGCGGCCAGGGCGTGGGGCGCGAGCTGTACGAGACGTTCTTCCGGGCCGCCGCGGCGGCGGGGCGCACGCGCGTGCGGTCGGTGACCTCGCCCACGAACACGCGGTCCATCGCCTTCCACCGCGCGCTGGGCTTCCGCCTCGAACACGGCGACGGCGTGGGGCCGGGGGGCGTCCCGGTGCACAAGGACTACGACGGGCCGGGGCTCGACCGGGTCTGCTTCCTGCGGACGCTGGACGCGCCGAGGCCCTGAAGCCCGCCGCCCCCTGTGCTTCTCGTGCTCTCCGCGCTCCCCGAGGTGGCCGGTCGGCCACGACGCGGCCGGAAGCGTACCGTCACGGGCGATTGACGGAGCGCCAACTTTGCCGGACGGTAGGAGGGTTGGGGCGCGAGGGGACGCGCCCCCGCGGTGTTCTGCGTCCTACGGCTGGGGGGAGCCGACGATGGAACCCAACGACCCCGGAAGCAGGCCCGCGCCTGAGGACCGGCGCCCGGCCGGGGAGGGCACCGGGCCGCGCCCGGGCTCCACGCCCGAGGACGCGGCTGCCCCTGCGGACCGGGCCGGGGGTGCGGATGCCCCTTCGGGGAGCGGTGGGTCTTCGGCCGCGGCGGCCTCGCCTGAGGGTGCGCGTTCAACTGCGGATGTGCCCTCACCTGCGGATGCGCCCTCACCTGCGGATGCGCCGCCGTCTGTGGGCGGGCCCCAGCCTGGGCATGTGCCTCCGCCTGCGGACGCGGCTCCTGCGGGTGCGACTCCTGCAGGTGCGGCTCCTGCTGCGGGTGCGACTCCTGCAGGTACGGCCTCTGCGGGTGCGGCTCCTGGGGGTGCGGCCTCTGCCGGTGCGCCCTCGCCCGAGGATGTGCCCGCGGCTGCGGATGCGTCGCCCGGCGCGTCTCCGTACGACTCCCCTCACGACAGGCCTCCGTACGACACGCCCCCGCCCCCGCCCGCGGACGCGCCGTCCGTCGCGCCTGGCGCCAGGGCGGTGGCCTGGCCTCCGGCCGGGCACGTACCCGCCGGCGGGCAGCGGACCGCGCCCGGGGGGACGCCCATGCCTCCCGGTCCGGCCGCGGCAGCGGGCGACCCGTCCCCCGCCCAGGGCCCGGGCCCCGCGCATCCGCCCGGCGGCGGCTTCGGACCGCCGGTTCCCCCGCCTCCCGGCCACGCCCCGGCCACACCAGGGCCCCCAGCCGCCACCGGCCCCACCGCCAACCCGTACATCACACCTCCACCCCCGCCCTGCGGCCCGCCCGCCCCGGGCCCCGCGGCGCTCCCGTACGGCCCGCCGGAGATCCTCGAACCGCCCACCGCCGTGCCCTCGCGCCCGGCCGCCGCGCCCGAGCCGCTGCGGGCCGTCGCCGCCGGGCTGCTCAACCTCACCGGGCTCGGCCTCGGGTACGTCCTGCTCCGGGCCTGGCTGCCCGCCGCCCTGTGCTGGGCGGCGACCGCCGCGCTGCTCGCGACCGCGCTGCCCGCGGACGTGGACGGGGTCCCGGGCGGTGTCCTCGTCGGCTACCTCACCGTGCTCGTGCTCGCCGCCGCCGACGCGGTCCGCCGCGCCCGTCGCACCGCCATCGGCTGGTCGCGGCTGCGCGCCCCGCTCGCGGCGGGGCTCGGCGTGGTCCTGCTCGCCGTCCCGGCCGGCGGCGCCCTCGCGTACGCGGCCGCCCAGGACGAAGCCGTGGAGGACATGCTCCTGGAGCGGCTCACCAAGGCCGACCGGCTCGTCGCGGCCCAGGACGGGCGGGACTTCGCCGCCGCCGAGGACGACTACCGCTCGGCCCTGGGCACCTACCGCGACCTCGTCCGCGACCACGGGGGCTCCCGCGCCGCCGACCGCGTGCCCGACCGCCTCGGCACGTACTACGAGTCCGTCGCCCGCCCCTACGCCGACCGCCGCTTCTGCCAGGCCGTCGAGCCGCTGAAGTACCTGCGCACGCTCCCCGCCACCGTCGGCGAGGACCGCCTGGGCCGCCTCGCCACCTGGCCCGACGACCGGCTCGCGACCTCCCTGTACGAGTGCGGCACGACCGCCCTCGAACGGGGCGACGGGACCCATCTGCGCGAGCTGATGACCACCTTCCCGGACTCGGACGCCGCCGCGAAGGTGGTGCCCGCGCTGAGCGACGCCGTCGACGACCGCACCGCCGACCTCCGGGGGGCCGACCCCTGCGCGGCCACGGAGAAGCTGGAGCAGGTCCGGTCCGTCGCCGCCGGGCTGCCCGGCGGGGCCGGTGCCACCGTGGCCTCCGACGCCCGGCGCGCCGTGGAGACGGGCGCGTACGCCTGCGGCGTCGACCAGTTCGAGGACGGCCGGTTCACCGAGGCCGCCCAGCGGCTGCGCGACTTCGCCACCACATACAAGGACAGCGGCAGGCGCGAGCGCGCCCGCACCATCGCCATCGCCGCCGAGGTCGCCGCCGAACGCCCCCAGGCCGGGCGCGCCCTGCCCGCCCAGCGCGGGCCCGGCTCCGGCCAGGAGTTCGTCGTCAAGAACGACGGGCCGAGCCCCGTCGAGGTCCTGTTCACAGGACCGGCCACCGGCAGCGTCAAGCTCGGCGCCTGCGCGGGCTGCACCTCGTACTCCAGCAAGGCCGAGGGCCGCGGCAAGGCCTGCAAGGCCGACCGCGGCTACCCGCAGCGGACCCTGCGGCTGCCGCCCGGCGAGTACCACTTCCTCTACAAGCGCGGCGCGGGCGGCACCGACCTGGTCCGCAACCACAGCGACGGCGCCCGGGTCCAGCCCGGCTACCGCTACACGGACTGCACGTACGTCGTCCGCGGCGGCGTCGGCGACTTCGACGGCCTCACGTAACCGGCGCCGCACCGCCCCCACGACCGCCCCGGGCCCCCCGGGACCGCCCTGCGGCGGCCCGCGGCGGCCTGCGGAGCCACCGTGCGGGCCGTCACATCGAAGCTGACCCGCTGTCGAACTGCGGCGTTGCACAGGGTGCTGAGGTGGCGTCAGGGGCCACGCCTGTTCTTCATTGCCGGAGGTCACCCCGCGTGGTACACAGAGTGACCATACGTTCCTTCGTATACCGTTCTGCGCCACCGCGGGGAACGGCGGCGCGGAGGGCGTCCGGCGAAACGTACGAAGTCGGCCAACGAATGGCGACAAGGCGGCACCAGCCGGGCTGATTGTCGGCGACAATGAGCTTCGCCCTCTGCGCAGAGCCGGCCGCCACGGTGACCGGACGGGCAGGGGCGGGCAGAGGTACACGAACAACCCACTTGGGGCGGTGAGTTACACATGCTTATGGCAGCCGAGAAGGGCGACATCACCACCATCATCGGTGGGATCGCCCCCGACTGGGGTCCCTTCGGGAGCCTGGGCAACGAGGCGCGCGTGATGATCGAGGTCGTGATGGCGGTCGCGATCCTGCTGTGCCTCGGCATCGCGATCTGGGGCGCGGCGAAGCAGCGCATCGGAGCGACGGCACTGCGCGACACCTTCAGCGCGGAGCAGGGCAAGGGCCTGATCATCGCGGGCCTGACCGGTGTCTTCATCATCGGCTCGCTCGGCACGCTGTTCACCATCGTGTACGGCATGGCGGTCTGACCCCCCGCCCCGCTCCCCTTCTCCCCCCGCCCCCCTCCTCTCCCCCGTCCGTCGTGCCCACCGGCTGAGGTTGCAACTCCCTGATGTCGAGTCACCACACCGCGCCCGCGCGGCGAGCAGCACGGCTACCGTCGTATCCGACGCACCTGATGGACCTGGCGGTCAAGGAAGAGGTTGAGGGGGCGTACGCGGCATGAGCGATGACGATGACCTCTTCGGCGGCACCGGCGAGACCCGGACGCGGCTGCCCGAGCGCGGCGGGGCGGACGGGTACGGCCCTGGCCGCAGACCGGGCCGCCCCGGGGGCCGCACCCCCTCCCGGAGCCTCGTCACCGTCGTCGGCGTGGTGGTCCTCCTCATCGCGGCCATCGCCTTCGCGAACCGGGACGAATCCTCGTCCGAGGGTGGCCGCGGGGGCGGCGCCGACGGCAAGGGCACGGAGGCCGCGCCCACGGCCCCGACCGGCGAGAAGCCGGTGAGCGGCAAGAACGGGGGCATCCCTTCGGGGTTCGCGAAGAGTGAGCAGGGGGTGCAGAGCGCTGCCGCGAACTACGCGGTCGCGCTCGGCTCCGCCGAGATGTTCGACAAGGCGAAGCGCGACGACATCCTCAAGGCCATCATGGCCCCCTCCAGCGTCGCCGAGTTCACGGCGCAACTCGACAAGGCGTACACCGCGGACTTCTTCAAGAACGTGGGCCTCAAGGCGGACGGGTCCGCCCCGAGCGGCTACCAGTTCGTCTCGCGCACGAGTCCGATCGGCACCAAGGTCACCCACTTCTCCGGCGACAAGGCCACGGTGGCCACCTGGTGCGGCGGCCTGCTCGGCCTCGCGGGCGAGCGGTCCACCAAGCCGGTCACCAGCAGTTGGTTCACGATCACGATGGAACTGGCGTGGACCGACGGCGACTGGAAGATCACCACGCACACCCAGAAGGACGGTCCCGCCCCGGTCCCGGGCGACGACCGCGCGTCCGGATCCGAGGAGATCGCGGACGCCGTCGAGGGGTACGGAGGGTTCACCTATGCGCGGTAGTCGCCCCGTACTCTCGCTCATCGGCACGATCGCGGCCGCCCAGGCCGCGGTGCTCCTGTTCGCCACGCGCGCCGCGGCGGCGCCGGACGACGACCCGTGCAGGCTGATCCACGGCCCCGCCAAGAAGTACTGCCAACAGGGCGAGGGCAGAAGCGGGGGCACCCCCAAGTCGCCGCCCGACAACGGCCCGATGTCCGAGCTGGACCCCCTCGCCTCCCTCGCCCGCGGCTTCGGGGACGCCGCCTCCTGGATCGTCAACAAGCTCACCGAGTACGTCAACGACACCGCCGCGGTCGACTTCACGAACGAGAAGTTCCTCCAGCAGTACGCCGTCGTCTTCGCCGCGTCGACGATCCTGACGCTGATCGTGTGGCTGCTCGCCGTCACCAAGCGGGCCGTGCGCGGCGTGCCGCTGCTCACCGCGCTGTCGGAGGCCATCGGCTTCCTGTGGCTGACGGTGCTCGCCTCCGCGTTCACGCCGCTCATCCTGTCCACCGTCGTGTCCGCGACGGACGGCGTGTCCGAGGTCCTCGCCAAGTCCGTGGGCGGCGACACCGACCAGTTCTTCGGCACGTTCTCGCAGGCCCTCGACAAGGGCACGGACATCGGCGGCGGCCCGATCATGCTGATCGTCGTGTCCGCCGTGTCGATCGCCGCCGCCGGCATCCTCTGCCTGGAGCTGGTGATCCGCGCCGCGATGCTCTACGTCGGCGCGCTGCTCGGCACGGTCGTGTACTCGGGCCTGGTGGACAAGAACACCTGGGGCCGCATCCGCCGCTGGGCCGGCCTGATGGTCGCGATCATCCTGGTGAAGCCCATCATCGTGATCGTCCTCGGCGTCGCGGGCGCCCTCCAGGGCGAGGACGGCCCCGACTCGCTGTCCGCCGTCGTCTCCGGGCTCT
The DNA here is from genome assembly GCF_014656095.1 of Streptomyces longispororuber. Lineage (GTDB taxonomy): Bacteria > Actinomycetota > Actinomycetes > Streptomycetales > Streptomycetaceae > Streptomyces > Streptomyces longispororuber. Next base: position 9,947 of record NZ_BNBT01000034.1, on the reverse strand, counting down.
CGGTGATCCTGCTCGCCATCTTCGCGAGCGCCTCCATCTACCGGTTCATCCCCGGCTTCGGCGACGACATCATGGCCACCCGCAACAACCGCCTGATGCGCGGCGCCGAGAACCGCGCCGCCACGGCCCTCAACTCGCCCGCCGCCTGGGTCGCCCAGGGCATCCGCACCCACAGCTCCCGCCCCGGCGGCAAGGCGGGCGGCGGCAAGGCCGGCGGCGGCGACGCCCCGCCCCAGCCCGCCACCGCCAACGCCGTGGGCAGCGGCCTGTCCTCGCACGCCCACCGGCAGCCGGGGCCCGCACAGAACGGCGGCGGAAGCGCCCCCTCCGCCGTCCCCCCGCCCCGCACGAGCCCGTCCAGCACCCCGCACGCGGGCGACCGCGGTACGAACAGCACAGGAGGTGAAGGGCGTTGACGACCCAGTCCCATGTGTCCCCACCGGTCACGCCCCGCCGCACCTATCTCATCGGCCGCGCCCGGCCGAACGCCATCATCGGCCGCAACCGCGAGACGGGCGAGATCGCCCTGATCATCGTGGGCGCGTTCCTCGGCATGATGTGCGGCATCCTCATCCCGTTCCTCGCCCCGCGCATCGTGCTGCTCGTCGGCTTCCCGATGCTCGCGATCGCGGCGGTGTACGTCCCGTACAAGGGCCGTACGTTCTACAAGTGGTACGAGATCAACCGCTCCTACAAGCGGTCCCTGCGGCGCGGCACCGCCTACCGCTCCGCCGCCCCGGAGGCGGGCGTGCGGCTCGACGGGCGCGAGGTGGAGATCGGCCCGCCGCCCGGCATCGGCCGCATCAGTTGGCTGGCCGCGCCCTTCGGCCCCGACGAGATCGCCGTACTCCTGCACGCCGACCGGCGCACCGTCACCGCGGCCATAGAGATCGAGGGCCCCGGCGTCGGCCTGCGCGACAGCGAGGACCAGGAAGCCCTCGTCGACCGCTTCGGCACCCTGCTCAAGCACGTCGCCAACGGCGACGGCTTCGTGACGCGGCTCCAGATGCTCGCCCGTACGCTGCCCGCCGACCCGGACGCGCACGCCAAGGACGTGGCCGCCCGCGGCGACGACCGTGCCCAGCCCTGGCTCCAGCACAGCTACGACGAGCTGCAGTCGATGGTGTCCACCAGCAGCGAGCAGCACCGCGCCTACCTCGTCGCGTGCATGCACTACTCGCGCGAACTGGCCGCCGAGGCCCAGGCGATGGCCCGCGCCGCCCGCTCCGGCGGCGCCCGCAAGGTCGACCGCGACGCCGGGCTCGCCGTGGTCATGGCCCGCGAGCTCACCGACATCTGCTCGCGCCTCCAGGAGGCCGACATCCGGGTGCGCCAGCCGCTCGGCCAGGGCCGCCTCGCCTCACTGATCCACTCCATGTACGACCCGGACCACCCCATCGACCACATCCAGGCGATGACGAAACGCAATGCCTGGCCCGCCGAGCTGGACGCGATGGAGCCGACGTACCTCCAGGCGAAGACCCGCGAGTCCGCGACCCGCGCCCCCTGGTGCCACGCCACGGCCTGGATCAAGGAGTGGCCGATGACGCCCGTCGGCGTCAACTTCCTCGCCCCGCTCCTCGTCCACACCCCGGACGTGATCCGCACGGTCGCCGTCACCATGGACCTGGAGCCCACCGAGATCGCCATCGAGCGGATGCTCACGGAGAAGACCAACGACGAGGCCGAGGCCAGCCGCCAGGCCAAGATGAACCGCACCGTCGACCCCCGGGACGTCGCCTCGCACTCCCGCCTCGACCAGCGCGGCGAGGACCTCGCCAGCGGTGCCGCCGGCGTCAACCTCGTCGGCTACATCACGGTGTCCTCCCGCTCCCCCGAGGCCCTCGCCCGCGACAAGCGCACGATAAGGGCGTCCGCCGGGAAGTCGTATCTGAAACTCGAGTGGTGCGACCGCGAGCACCACCGGGCGTTTGTGAACACGCTGCCGTTCGCGACCGGCATCCGCCGATGACCCGCGACGGCGCACGGCCGCGACAGCGGCGCCACGGCGCGCGGCCACCGCACGACGGGTCGACGACCAGGCCAACGGTTAAGGGTGTGAAGGTGCGATGCGGGATCCGCTGACCGTCCTCACGGACGCGTTCACCTCGTTCCTGTTCGGGAAGGTCGAGACCACACGGCTGCCGGTCCGCACGTCGACCGGGCAGGCCCAGGCGGTCTACCTGCCGACGGCCGCGCCCGGCCTCGGCGACTCCGGCGTGATCATCGGCCGTGAGGTGTACTCCGGCAAGGGCTACATCTACGACCCGTTCCAGTTGTACGGCCAGCAGCTCCCGGCCCCGCACTGGCTGGTCCTCGGCGAGTCCGGCAACGGCAAGTCCGCGCTGGAGAAGACGTACGTCCTCAGGCAGCTCCGCTTCAAGGACCGCCAGGTCGTCGTCCTGGACGCGCAGGGCGAGGACGGCGTCGGCGAGTGGAACCTCATCGCCCAGGAGCTGGGCATCACGCCCGTCCGGCTCGACCCGACGGCCGCTCTGGACATGGGCATCCGCCTCAACCCCCTGGACCCGGCGATCACCACCACCGGCCAGCTCGCCCTGCTGCGCACCATCATCGAGGTCGCGATGGGCCACGGCCTGGACGAGCGCTCCGGCTTCGCGCTGAAGGTCGCGCACGCCTACGTCAACGAGACCATCGTCGACCGCCAGCCCGTCCTCACCGACATCGTCGAGCAGTTGCGCCACCCCGAAGCCCGGTCGGCCGAGTCCATGAACGTGGCCATAGACGACGTACGGGCCTGGGGCCTGGACGTGGCCCTGGTCCTGGACCGCCTGGTGGACGGCGACCTGCGCGGCATGTTCGACGGGCCCACCACGGTCGGCATCGACCTGGACGCCCCGCTCACCGTCTTCGACCTCTCCCACATCGACCGCAACTCCATCGCCATGCCCATCCTCATGGCGATCGTCGGCGTCTGGCTGGAGCACACCTGGATCCGCCCCGACCGGAAGAAGCGCATCTTCCTGGTCGAGGAGGCCTGGCACATCATCAACAGCCCGTTCGTGGCGCAGCTCTTCCAGCGCCTGCTGAAGTTCGGCCGCCGCCTCGGCCTGTCCTTCGTGGCGGTGGTCCACCACCTCTCGGACGTCGTCGACGGCGCGGCGGCGAAGGAAGCGGCAGCCATCCTCAAGATGGCCTCCACCCGCACCATCTACGCCCAGAAGGCGGACGAGGCCCGCGCCACGGGCCGCGTCCTCGGCCTGCCCCGCTGGGCCGTCGAGATCATCCCCACCCTGACCCCCGGCATCGCCGTCTGGGACGTCAACGGCAACGTCCAGGTGGTCAAGCACCTCGTCACGGAAACGGAACGCCCCCTGGTCTTCACCGACCGCGCCATGACCGAGTCCGCGAGCGACCGGCTCGCCGACGACGCCCTGGCCGCGGCCGAACGGGAGGCGGAGGAAAGGGCGGCGTACATGGAACGGCAGATGGGCGACGGCCCGGCGGGCTCCCGGTCGACGGTGGCCTGATGGAGCGGGACCGCTACCCGGACCAGCACGGGCGCGAGTACCGCGACGGGCGCGAGCGCGGCGTCCCCGACGCCCTGCTGGTGGGCGTCCTCGTCTTCGTGCTCGGCATGGTCGTCCTCATGTGGTCGGCGACCGGCATCGCCGGCCTGTGGGCCCACGGAGCCTGGCCGGACGACGTCACGTTCACCAACACCCCGCCCGCCGTACGCCACCTCATCCAGGAGCCCCACGACATCGCGGGCGCCTGGCCCGCCACCCCCCGCGACCAGCTCTCCGGCTACGGCCTGTTCTGGGGCCTCGTCATAGGCCAGGTGATGATCCTCATCGTCCTCGCGATCTTCATCCTGGGCACGGTGACCCGCTTCCGCGCAGTAAGAAGAGCCCAACGCACCGGCATCCCCCTCCAGAAACAGCCCCCGTCCCCCACGCCCACACCTACGCCCCACCCTGTACCCGCTGCTTCCCCTGCGCACGAATACCCCGCAGCGACCCCACCCGTGGACGAGCACCCTGCACCGATCCCCGCTGCCGGCAACCCTGTTGTGAACGGGCGGCCTGCACCGATCCCCGCTGTGGGCAATCGTCCCGCTGGGCGGGACGGGTGGGCACAGCCCGAGGTGCCCAGCACCGCTGCAACCGGGGCTCCCCAGGGCGCAGCCCAGGCACCCAGCACCGCCGCCACGCAGGCAATCGCACCCCCAGCCACACCCGCCCTCACCCCCCGCAGCCCTCTCTTCCTGGGCCCCCCACAAACCCGCCGCCCCCTCGCCGCCGAAACCCTCGCGGCAGCGGAAGCCGCAGCCCTCGTCATCACCTCCGACCCCACCCTCTGGGAGGAGACCAAGGACGCCCGCGCCAAACTGGGCCCCGTCCTCGTCTACGACCCCTCCCACCTCTGCGACACCCCCGCCCGCCTCCACTGGTCCCCCACCGCCGGCTGCGAGGACAGGGCCACGGCCACCCACCGCGCCCGCGCCCTGCTGGCCCCCATCAGACCCGCAGCCAAGCTGGACACCGCCGTGGCGGACACCGCCGAGACCCTGCTCAAGAGCTTCCTGCACGCCGCCGCCGTGGACGGCCGCTCGGTGAAGCACGTGCACCGCTGGGCCCAGGGCACCCAGGTCCAGGAGGCGGTCCGCGTCCTGCGCGCCCACCCCAAGGCCGCCTCCGGGGCCGCGGGCGAGCTGGAGTCGGCGCTCACCGCGCACCCCGAGCGCCGCGACATCGCCCAGGAGCTGACGGCCCGCGCCCTGTCCGCCCTGTTCACGGTGAACGTACGGGAGTCCTGCACGCCGAACCGCGCGGACTCCGCCGTCCTGGATTCCTTCGTCGACGAAGGGGGCACGCTCTTCGTGGTGGGCGAGGCCATCGAGGACCCCAAGACGAACCCCGGCGCGATGCCGCTGCTCACGGCGCTCGCCTCCAGCGTGGTCGAGCGCGGCCGGCGCATGGCCGAACGGTCATCCTCCGGTCGCCTCGACCCACCAATGACCCTCGTCCTCGACGACGTCGCCGCCGTGGCCCCGCTGCCCGAGCTGCCGGAGCTGCTCGCCACCGGCGCCGACCAGGGCCTGCCCACGCTCGCCCTGATCCGCTCCCGCGAACAGGGCCGCGCCCGCTGGCCGCACGACGACCTGCCCGGCTGACCCGCCCGGCTGACCCGCCCGCCGGGTCCAGGGCCCCGGCGGGCCGGGAGACTACGCCAGCACCATCTCGTACTCCAGCGCCGACGGATCCCCCGGCACCGGCACGGCCTCCCCGCTGCGGACGAAGCCGAACCGGCGGTAGAAGGCCTCGGCCCGCCCGTTCGCCTCGTGCACGAAGAGCCGCACCCGCTCGACCCCGGCCCCCTCCGGCGCCCGCGCCCGCGCCCACTCCACCGCCGCCTCGAACAGCGCCTCGGTCAGCCCGGTGCCCCGGTGCTCGGAGCGTACGTACACCCCCACCAGGTGCGCCTGCGGCACCGTGCCGCCGGGCCCGAGGACGCTGCCCGCGCCGGGCTCCTCGACCAGCACGGTGACCGACCCGGCCCACCCGCCGTCCGCGCCCTCCGCGATGAACTGCCGCACCGTCCCGCCCGGCCCGGCGGCACCCGCCGTCCGGTCCTTCCAGTACGCGTCGGGCTTCGCGACGGCGTTCTCGTAGGTCTCCAGGAACGCGATCGGGGCGGCGGGGTCCCGCAGCGCCAGCAACCGCAGCGCACGGACCTGCCGCCACTCGTCGCTCCGCACGGGTCGTATGAGGTGCTCCATGCACTGATCTTGCGGGCCGCACCCGCCGCCCGCAACGCGTTTCCCACCCCGGCGGACACCCCCCCCGGGAGCCCGTGCCCTCCAGGACCCCGCCGCCGTACCCCGCAGCCCGTGCCCCGCAGCCCGTGCCCCTCCAGGAACCCCGCCGTCGCCGTCGTACCTCGGTACTACGCCCGGCCCCGGCCCGATCCCCCGGTCCGACGCGCCGGCCCGCGCCCCCGGGCCACCATCGACCCATGATCAGGGCTCACGCACTCACGAAACGCTACGGGGGCGGCCGCAGACGCCCCAGGACGGCCGTCGACCACCTCAGCTTCGAGGTCCACCCCGGCACCGTCACCGGCTTCCTCGGCCCCAACGGCGCGGGCAAGTCCACGACCATGCGCATGCTCCTCGGCCTGGACACCCCCACGAGCGGCCGCTGCACCGTCGGCGGCCGCGCCTACGCCACCCACAGCGCGCCCCTGACCGAGGTCGGCGCCCTCCTGGAGGCCCGCTCCCTGCACCCGGGCCGCTCCGCGTACCAAAATCTGATGGCGCTCGCCCACACCCACGGCATCCCGCGCTCCCGCGTCGAGCACGTCCTCGGCGTGACCGGCCTCACCGACGTCGCGGGCCGCCGCGTCAAGGGCTTCTCGCTCGGCATGGGCCAGCGCCTCGGCATCGCGGCGGCACTGCTCGGCGACCCGGCGACGCTCGTCCTCGACGAGCCCGTCAACGGCCTCGACCCGGAGGGCGTGCTGTGGATCCGCACCCTCCTCAAGGCCCAGGCAGCCGAGGGCCGCACGGTCCTCATCTCCTCGCACCTGATGAGCGAGATGGCCGTCACCGCCCACCACTTGATCATCATCGGCCGCGGGAGGCTGCTCGCCGACACCACCGTCGAGCAGTTCGTACGCGAGTCCGGCACCGGCTCCGTCAAGGTCGTGTCCCCGGAGGCCACCCGCCTCGCCGAGCTGCTCGCGGGGCCCGGCGTCACCGTCGAGAGCGCCGCCCCCGGCACCCTCGACGTCCGCGGCGCCGACGCCGAGCACATCGGCCGCACCGCCGCCGCCCACGCCGTGCCCCTCTACGAACTCACCCCGCACACGGCCTCTCTCGAACAGGCCTTCATGGACCTCACGCACCACGCGGTCGAGTACGGGACGCCGGGCGCGACGCCCCGGGAGGCCGCCACCGCCCGGGAAGGAGCAGCGGCATGACGACCACCGCCCCCACCACCACGCCCTACCGGGTCACCCCGGCCCGCGTGCTGCGCTCCGAGTGGCACAAGCTGTGGACGCTGCGCACCACTTGGATCACCCTGCTCGCGGCGGCCGCCCTGGTCCTCGCGGTCGGCATCACCATGGGCAGCACGTACGACGGCGACGACTCCGATGTCGACACGGTCGTGTTCGTCCTCTTCGGCACCCAGCTCTCCCAGATCTGCCTCGCCGTCCTCGGCATCCTGGTCACGGCGGGCGAGTACGCGACGGGCATGATCCGCGCCTCGCTGACCGCCGTCCCGCGCCGGCTGCCCGTGCTGTGGTCGAAGGCCGCGGTGTTCACGGCGGTGGCGTTCGCGCTGTGCCTGGTCACGAACGTCGTCACCTTCCTCACGGCCCAGATCTGGCTGGCGGACACCGACAAGGAGCTGGCCCTGACCGACCCCGGCGTCCTCGGCGCCCTCGCGGGCAACGCGGCGGGCGTCACCCTGCTCAGCCTGGTCGCCCTCGGCCTGGGCGCGCTGCTGCGGTCGGTGCCCGGCGGCATCGGAGCGTTCGTCGGCGCAGTCCTGGTCGTACCGGAGATCGTGTCGACGCTGCCGTTCACCGGTGTGGACGCCGTCGTACGCCACTTCCCCGCCCAGGCGGCCACGTCGCTCGGGTCGATCACCCGCGTCCAGGACACGATCGCCCCGGGCCCGGCCCTCCTCACCCTGGCGCTGTGGGCGCTCACGGTCCTGGCGGCGGCGTCATTCCTGCTACGACGCCGCGACGTGTGACCGAGGCCGTGCGCGTGACCGGAACAGCGGGAGTGCAGCAACCCGTACGGGTGGACGAGGATGAGCCCGTACGGGTGCACGAGGATGAGCCCGTGGCCCACGATCCGCACCCCCTCACCCAGCACGTCCAGCGCCTCGTCCAGCGGGTGCGCGCCGTCGACCGGCGCCGCCCGCTGGTCTGGGACCTGCTGGTGACCGGCTTCTTCGTCACGGCGGGCCTCGTCGACTTCGCGGGCGGCGGCTGGCGCAACGTCGCGCACAACACGGGCGTGCCCGGCCGGCTCGTCCTGGTGCTGACGCTCGGCCTGACGGTGCCGCTGCTGTGGCGGCGCCGCCGGCCGATGGCCGCCCTCGCCGTGATGGTGCTGTTCGGCACGGTCAACGGCGGCACGGGCGCGATGCTCCAAGTCGCGCTGGTGCAGCTCATCGTCCTCTTCAACATCGCGCTGCGGCTGCCGCTCCGCACGCTGGGCCGGGCGGGCGCGCTGATGCTGGTACCGCTCGTGGTCGGTACGGTGCGCTATCCGCGGGGCAGTTGGGACCAGCAGATCGTGCCGCAGGTGTGGGCGTACGCGCTCATCGCGCTCCTCGGCATCGCCGTCCGCTCGCGGCAGGACTACACCCAGGCCCTGGTGGAGCGGGCCCACCGCCTGGAGGTCGAACGCGACCAGCAGGCCCAGCTCGCCGCGGCCGCCGAACGCACCCGCATCGCCCGCGAGATGCACGACATCATCGGCCACAACCTGTCGGTGATCACGGGCCTCGCCGACGGCGGCAGGTACGCGGCGGCCAAGTCGCCCGAGCACGCGGCCAAGGCCCTCGACGCCATCGGCTCCACCAGCCGTCAGGCCCTGGCGGAGCTGCGCCGCCTCCTCGACGTGCTGCGCGACGACGTCCCCGAGGCAGCCGCGCTCACACCGCAGCCGTCCCTCACGGACCTGGACCGCCTCCTGGACGGCGTACGGTCCGCGGGCCTGCCGGTCCGCACCGCGTTCCGGGGCCGTGCCGTGCCGCTGCCCCAGGGCCAGCAGCTCACGGTGTACCGGGTGGTGCAGGAGGCCCTGACGAACACCCTCAAGCACGGCGGCCCGGGCGCCACGGCCGCCGTCGACATCGCGTACGCCGACGACGGCGTGACGGTCACGGTGACCGACACGGGCCGCGGCGGCCCCCCGGCCCGGGACGGCTCCACGCCCGATCCTGACGCGTTCCGCTCGGGCCGTGGCCTGACCGGCATGCAGGAACGAACCTCCCTGTACGCGGGCACACTTGAGGCCGGCCCGCGGCCGCTCCCCGCGACCGGCTGGCAGGTCCGCCTGCACCTCCCGAAGATCTCCGCCTCGCCCGCCCCGACCGCCCCGGAGGAAACCGCTCGATGACCACCGTCCTCATCGTCGACGACCAGCCCTTGCAGCGCTTCGGCTTCCGCATGCTCCTGGAGAGCCAGGACGACATGACGGTGGTGGGCGAGGCCGGCAGCGGCACGGAAGCGGTGCGCCTGACGGACCGCCTGCGCCCGGACGTCGTCCTGATGGACATCCGCATGCCCGACATGGACGGCATCGAGGCCACCCGCCGCATCGTCGCGTCGGGCAGCCCGTCCCGCGTCCTCATCCTCACGACGTTCGACCTGGACGAGTACGCGTACGCGGGCCTGCGCGCCGGGGCCTCGGGCTTCCTCATCAAGGACGCGCTGCCGGAGGAACTGCTCTCGGGGATCCGCGCGGTGGCGTCGGGGGACGCGGTGGTCGCCCCGCGGCTCACCCGCCGCCTCCTGGAGGCCTTCGCCGACCACCTGCCGGCCGGTGAGTACGGCGACGCCCCCGGGGACCCGGCCGCGCATCCCCGGCTGTCCTCCCTGACGGAGCGGGAGCGCCAGATCCTCACGGTCATCGGCCAGGGCTGGACGAACTCGGAGATAGCCGCGCGTCTGCATCTGGCCGAGTCGACGGTGAAGACGCACGTGGGCCGCATCCTGGCGAAGACGGGCGCCCGCGACCGCGTGCAGGCGGTGATCCTCGCGTACGACACCAAGCTGGTACGCCCGGCCTGACCCGGAACGGATATCGGCCCCGCCGGGGACGGCGGTACAACGCAAGAAAGCCCCCGTGCCGAATGGCACGGGGGCTTTCCCATCACAATGAGTTCGGCGGCGTCCTACTCTCCCACAGGGTCCCCCCTGCAGTACCATCGGCGCTGTAAGGCTTAGCTTCCGGGTTC
>NZ_BNBT01000033.1:55877-64979 GCF_014656095.1 Streptomyces longispororuber | reverse complement strand
CGGCGCCGGATGCGCCGCGGCCCCGCCGTCGGGGCTGCCTGCGGCCCGGGCCCGGCCGCCCCCAGGGCCGCCTCAGGGGCGGCCGGACCCGGTGTGCGGGGGGTTATCTCAGGCCGTTGTCCAGGGCGGACATCAGCGTGCCGGTGGGGGTGTCGCCGGACATCTCCCAGACCATGCCGCCGAGCAGGCCCTTCGACTTGATCCAGGCCGTCTTCCTGCCGATCGACCAGGTGTCGTCGAAGCTCCACCACTGGCCGTTGTTGCCGGTGTAGCCGTAGGTGGAGACGGACTGCTCGTCGTGGTACACGGTCATGTTCGGGACGCTGGTCATCATGTTGTGGTAGCCCCTGATGCCCGCCTCCTCCGGGAACTGTCCGGGTGCCGCGCCGTTCGCCGCCTGCCACTCGCCCTTGGCGCCGCCGTCGGCGACCTCCTTCCAGCCGCGGCCGTAGAACGGGAAGCCGACGGTCAGCTTGCGCGGGTTGACCCCGGCGTCCAGATACGTCTGGATCGCCTTCTCGACGCTGAAGTCGAAGGGGTACGGGTCCTGGGCGTCGCGGTGCAGATTGGCCTGGTGGCCGGTGCGCTTGGGCTCCCAGGAGTTGTCGCTGCCGGAGCCGTGGAAGTCGTAGCCCTGGACGTTGGCGAAGTCCAGGTACTCGAAGATCTTCCTGATGTCCCAGCCCGCCTCGATCTTCGCCGGGTCGGCGGGGGTGAAGGCGGTGAGCAGCTTGTGCCCGCCGCCGGTGGCGTCGAGCTGCTTGCGGAACTCGGCGAGCAGCGCCGTGAGGTTGTCCTTGTCCGCCGCGCTGTAGTGGTTGCCCGGGTGGCCCTCCGCGCCCGGCCACTCCCAGTCGATGTCGATGCCGTCGAAGACGCCCGCGCCGGTGCCGGGGCCGCCCGCGCCGTTGTGGACGGGCAGGTTGCCCTTGATCCAGACGTCGACGCAGGACCTGACGAACTTCTCCCGGGAGGCGGGGGTCGCGGCCGCGTCCGAGAAGAACTTGGAGAACGTCCAGCCGCCGAGCGAGACGACGACCTTCAGGTGCGGGTGCTTGGCCTTGAGCTTCTTGAGCTGGTTGAAGTTGCCGCGCAGCTTGCCCCAGCCGTCGTCCGCGACCCCGTCCACCGACTGCGCGGCGGAGAAGGCGCGCCCGTAGTCGGCCTCGGCGTCGCCCGCGCCCGTGCCCTCGTCCGGGTCCTGCGGGTTGCCGGAGACGCCCTTCGTCACGCCCGCCAGGCAGGTGTGGTTGACGGGGTCGACGTTCTCGAAGGCGTAGTTGATGACGTCGAGCTTCGCGGCGGCGCCGGAGGTGTCCAGGTTCTTCACGAAGTACTGGCGGCCGTAGATGCCCCACTGGGCGAAGTAGCCGACCGTGAGGTGGTTGCCGGGCCCGGCCGCGTCGTCCGTGGTGACGCGCACGGCGTTCGAGGCGGGCGAGGCGTTGTCGGCCGTGTCCCGCGCCTTCACGGTGAAGGTGTAGGCGGTGGCGGGGGTCAGGCCCTCGACGGTCGCGGTGGTCGCCGACGCGGGGACCGTCTTCGCCAGCGTGCCGCCGCGGTAGACGTCGTACGCGGCCACGGCCACGTTGTCCGTGGACTTCTCCCAGGCCAGGGACGCCGAGACCTGCGTCTTGCCGGTGCTGCGCAGATTGCCGGGCGCGGTCGGCGGGGTCGGGTCGGTCGCCGGGTCGACCGTCGTCGCGGTCACCGGCGGGCTCTCCGGGCTGGTGTTGCCGCGCCGGTCCTTGGCGCGGACGGTGAAGGTGTAGCGGGTCGCCGGGGTCAGGTCGGTGACCGTGGCGCTGTTCGTGGCGGAGGTCGCCACCACCTTGCCGCCGCTGAGGACCTCGTACGCCGTGACGGGGTAGTCGCCCGCCCCGGCCGGGGGCCAGCCGAGGGAGACCGTGCGGGAGGTGGCGGTGGTGACGGTCGGGGTGCCGGGCGCGGTCGGGGGCCTGTCCGGCGAGCCGTCGCACTTGTCACCGTTGACCGTGCAGCCCGTGGGCGTCCCGAGCGGCCCGTTCGCCGTGAACTGGTAGCTGTACGGCTCGGTGGTCCCGCCCGCCGGGACCCGGCCGTTGTAGTACGCGTTCTTCACCGTCACGTGGCTGCCGGAGACGGTGGCCTCGCCGTGGGTGTGCCCGCTGACGCGGACGCCCGGCGGCAGGTCGAACTCCAGCGTCCAGCCGGAGGCCGCGGCGGAGCCGCTGTTGCGGACGACGTACTTGCCCTGCCAACTGGAGCCGCTGCCCTCGGTGGTGAAGGTCGCGGTGAGCGTCCCCGCCGCGTGCGCCGGGGCCGCCGTCAGGGCGGTGAGCAGGGACAGGGGCAGCAGCAGGGCCGCGAGCAGCGCGGCCGCCCGGCCGCGCAGGACGGTGGCCGCCGCTCTTCGTAAGACTCCGGGCGTTCTCCTGGTTCCTCTTGCGGTGGGGGCCATGGCTCTCCTCGGGGGTGGGTGTGCGGGTGTCTCCTCCGGGGGGTTCGGGCGGTGCCGGTCCGCCGGGGCGCGGGGCCCGGGTGGGAGGGGCCGGTACCGGACGACAGTTAGGCGTACATGACAACTCTCGACCGTACTAGGTCTGGACCAATCGCCACACCCTTGCCGCACGCCGGGAACGGAAACGCGTCAGGCACAATCAGCCCTATGACGAGCGACCCGCAGCCCACCCCCGCCGACCCCGCCCCGGCGTACCAGGACCGCGTCCACCGGTCCCACGCGGCCATCGCCGGGGGCGTCCTGCTGCTCGTGATCGGTGTCTGGCTGGCCGTCGACGCCCTGGTGCGCGGCGAGGGGAGCACTCCCTGGGTGGCCCTCGCCGGACTGCTCTTCGCGGTGCCGCTCGTCGTCGCCTACACGCTGCGCCCCGCCGTGTTCGCCAACGAGGACCGGCTGCGCGTCCGCAACCCCTTCCGTACGATCACGCTGCCCTGGGGCGCCGTCTCGGGGCTGCGCGCCGGGTACTCCAACGAGGTCTTCACGCAGGACGGCACCAAGTACCAGCTCTGGGCCATCCCCGTCTCCCTGCGCGGCCGCAAGAAGGCCGCGCGCCGGCACGCCCAGCAGGTCGCCGCGGACGACCCCGTCACCAGCCGGGTCCGCCCCGGCGCGGGCCCGGACGGCACGCGTGCGCCCGGCGACCAGGCCATGGACGACCTGCGGGAGATCGCGGAGCGCCGGGAGGGCGCGGAGTCCGCGCAGGGCGAGCCGGTCGTCCGCTGGGCCTACGAGATCCTGGCCCCGGCCGCGGCGGGCGCGGTGCTGCTCGCGGTCCTGCTGGGCATCGGCTGACCGCGCCGCGGGGCGCCGGGGAAGTACGCGGACGGCCGGACACGGGGACGAGGTCCGCCGTGCCCGGCCGGGCGGCGCCGCGCAGGGGGGTGGGCGGGCGCCGGAAGCCGTCGGCTCCCGCTAGGGGGGGGGGTGGGGAGCCGTCGGACAGCGCTTCCATAGTGAGGCATGGCCGCCAACGGGTGGCAGCCGGGGTCCGTACTGGGCCTCAACTCCCCGGTAACGGGCCGGATTCCACGCCGTCGCGGCCGGGATGCAGAGGGCAGGGAAGTACGGCGGCGAGGCACCTCGGCCGTCCCGCCCGGCTCACGGCGGGCCGAGCCACACCAACAGCATGTGCCCGCCGAACGCCGCCGAGCTCAGGGCCGCGCCCGCGAGCACCGGCACCACCACCCGGCGGCGGGCCCGCGCCAGGGCCGCCGCCACCGGCAGCAGCAGCGGGAAGCCCGGCAGCAGGAACCGCGCCCGGGGGAAGTACACCCCGCTGGAGCCGAGCACGATGGCGAGCAGCAGGCCCGTGAACAGCAGCAGCGGCAGCGGCTGCGCGCGGGACGCCACCGACAGCGCGAACAGCACCAGCGCCCCCAGGAGTACCACCGTGACCAGCATTAGGAAGAGCTGCGGGCGCTCGACGAGGAACAGCCGCTTCATCCAGCGCAGCGTGCCGACACCGCCGTCCCACTCGTTGTGCCACCACTTCTGCACCGCGAAGTAGCCGTCCCAGCGCCCGAGTCTGACCCCCACCCAGCCGACGTACCCGAGCCAGCCGAGCGGCGCGAGGACGGCGCCCGTGACGGCGGCGGCCGAGAAGCGGCGGCGCAGGGCGAGCGCCGCCGTCACGGTCACCGCGGCCGCCAGCGCGATGCCGGTCGGGCGCGTCAGGCCCGCCAGCGCGGCCAGCGCCCCCGCCGCCACCCACCGCTCGGTGAGGACCGCGTACAGGGACCACGCCGCGAGCGCGGTGAACAGCGACTCCGTGTAACCCATCCACTGCACCAGGGCCACCGGCAGGCACGCCCACAGCGTCACGAGGAGCACCCCGGCCCGGCGCCCGTGCAGCCGGTCGCCGACCTTGAAGATCCCCCACGCGGCGAGGAAGGACGACACGAACGCGACCGCCAGGCCGATCGCGCCGCGCGGCTCGGGCAGCAGCGCCTCGCCCGCCCGGATCAGCAGCGGGTACAGCGGGAAGAAGGCGAGGTTGTTGGTGTCGAAGGAGTGGCCGAGCGTCTGCGCGTACCCGTGGGCCGCGATCCTCAAGTACCAGTCGCAGTCCCAGGATTCGGCGAGCAGGTGCCACAGGCCGCGGTGCTCCCGGTGCGCCCACACGGCGAACACGAGCAGGCCCAGGGTGCGCACCGCCGCGTACGCGAGCAGCGCCGGGGCCGCGTGCCGCAGGGCGGCGCCCGCCCGCGCGCGCAGCCCCCTCGGCAGCGGCGGGACGGCACGGGACCGGCGGGACGCCGGGACGCGGGACGGCGCGGCGGCGGTGAGGCCGGACGAAGCGGAGTGGGGTCCGTACGGCACTGCGGCTCCCGGGGCGTGACAACGTGACGGTGCGCTACCGGTCGGACCCTTCCTGGGGGACCGGCAGCGCACCGTCACGCTGCGCCGACTGCCGCGCGGAACCACCCGTACGGGCGAATCCCCGCGCGCGCTTCTCCCGCGCCCGCGGGCGGCCCGAGCGGGTGCCGGCCGTCAGATGCCCGCGGCCGCCGCGAGGTCCCGCTTGAGCGCGGCGAGCAGCTCCGCCGCCCGCGCGTGGGCCGCGGGGAGGCCCGCCCGGTCGGCGACCGGCACGACGACCTCCAGGTAGCACTTCAGCTTGGGCTCGGTGCCGCTCGGGCGCACGATGACGCGCGCCCCCTCCAGCGCGTACCGCAGGCCGTCGGTGGGCGGCAGCGTCTCCGTGCCCTCCGTCAGGTCCTCCGCGCGCGTCACCGCGAGGCCGGCGAGGCGCGTCGGCGGCTGCTCGCGCAGGCGCCGCATCGCGGCCGCGATCAGCGACAGGTCCTCCACGCGCACCGAGAGCTGGTCGGTGGCGTGCAGGCCGTGCTCCACCGCCAGGTCGTCGAGGAGGTCCAGCAGCGTCCGGCCCTCCTCCTTCAGCTCCGAGGCCAGCTCGGTGACCAGCAGCGCGGCCGTGATGCCGTCCTTGTCGCGGACGCCCTCGGGGTCGACGCAGTAGCCGAGCGCCTCCTCGTAGCCGTACCGCAGGCCGTCCACGCGGGCGATCCACTTGAAGCCCGTGAGCGTCTCCTCGTACCCGACGCCCGCCTTCTCGGCGATCCGGCCGAGCAGCGACGACGACACGATCGACTCCGCGAAGGTGCCCCGCGCCCCGCGCCGCACCAGGTGCGCGGCGAGCAGCGCGCCCACCTCGTCGCCGCGCAGCATCCGCCACCCGGTCCGCCCGGCGTCGGTCGGTACGGCCACCGCGCAGCGGTCCGCGTCCGGGTCGTTGGCGATCACGAGGTCGGGGCGTGCCGTGCGGGCCGTGGCGAACGCCAGGTCCATCGCGCCCGGCTCCTCCGGGTTCGGGAACGCCACCGTCGGGAAGTCCGGGTCGGGCTCCGCCTGCTCGGCCACGAGCACCGGCTCCGGGAAGCCCGCCCGCGCGAAGGCGGCGAGCAGGGTGTCCTTGCCGACGCCGTGCATGGCCGTGTAGACGGTCCGGGCGGTGCGGGGGGACCCGTCGGCGAGGACGGCGTCCGTACGGGCCAGGTAGGCCTCCAGGACGTCCTCGCCGAGGACCTCCCAGCCGCTGTCCGGCCGCGGTACGTCGGCCAGGGCGGCGACCGCGGCGATCTCGGCCGCGATCTCGCCGTCGGCGGGCGGCACGATCTGCGAGCCGTCGCCCAGGTACACCTTGTAGCCGTTGTCGCGCGGCGGGTTGTGGCTGGCGGTGACCTCCACGCCCGCGACGGCGCCCAGGTGCCGGATGGCGAAGGCGAGCACGGGCGTGGGCAGCGGCCGGGGCAGGACGGCGGCGCGCAGGCCCGCCCCGGTCATCACGGCGGCCGTGTCCCGCGCGAAGTCCGCCGACTTGTGGCGGGCGTCGTAGCCGACGACCACCAGGCCGTCGGTGTGGCCCTTGCCCTTCAGGTACGCGGCCAGGCCCGCGGCCGCGCGGATCACCACGGAGCGGTTCATCCGCATCGGGCCCGCGCCCAGCTCGCCGCGCAGGCCCGCCGTGCCGAACTGGAGGGTGCCGCCGAAGCGGGCGGCCAGCTCCGCCAGGTTCTCCGGCGCGTCCGCGCCCGCGAGCAGCTTGGCCAGCTCCTCGCGGGTCTCCGGGTCCGGGTCCTCGTCGAGCCAGGCCTGGGCCCGCGTGATGAGTTCTCCGTGGTCCTGCACGTGTGGTCAGCCTCTCCGTGAAGGGGGTCGTACGACTCGGGGCGCCGGGTCAGACGCGGCCGAGGACCTTGCCGAGCAGCTCGCCCATGCGGGTGGCGGAGTCGCGGCCCGCCTGGAGGACCTCCTCGTGGTTGAGCGGCTCACCGGTCATGCCCGCCGCGAGGTTGGTGACCAGGGAGATGCCGAGCACCTCGGCCCCGGCCTCGCGCGCGGCGATGGCCTCCAGCACGGTCGACATGCCGACGAGGTCGGCGCCGATGGTACGGGCCATCCGGATCTCGGCGGGCGTCTCGTAGTGCGGCCCGGGGAACTGCGCGTAGACGCCCTCCTCCAGGGTGGGGTCGATCTCCTTGCACAGCGCGCGCAGCCGCGGCGAGTACAGGTCCGTGAGGTCCACGAAGTTCGCGCCCACGATCGGCGAGGTCGCCGTGAGGTTGAGGTGGTCGCTGATCAGGACCGGCTGGCCCGGGCGCATGCCCTCGCGCAGCCCGCCGCAGCCGTTCGTCAGCACGATGGTCTTGCAGCCCGCGGCGACGGCGGTACGCACGCCGTGCGCGACGGCGGCGACCCCGCGGCCCTCGTAGTAGTGCGTGCGGCCCAGGAAGACCAGGACCCGCTTGTCACCGACCGTGACGGAGCGGATCTTGCCGCCGTGGCCCGCGACGGCGGGCGGCGGGAACCCGGGCAGCTCGGTGACCGGGAACTCGGCGTCGGGGCTGCCCAGCGCGTCGACGGCCGGCGCCCAGCCGGAGCCCATCACGAGGGCGACGTCGTGGGTCTCGGCGCCCGTGAGCTCGCGCAGGCGCGTGGCGGCGGCGTCGGCGGCGGCGTACGGGTCGCCCTGGATGTCGTCCGGAATAACTGAAGCGTTCACGCCGAAGAGGGTAGCCGGTTACGCCCTACGCGCGTAGATGACGATGGTCACGGCTTGAGCAACCCCTTCTTGTCACTTCCCACAACCAGATCACGCCCTGCGGCCCCGCGCTGCCCTCAACCGCTGGCCGGGCTGAGCGCGGGGCCCGTGCGGCGCTGGCCTGAACTGCTGGCTGGGCTGTGCGCGGGGCCCGTGCGGCGCTGGCCTGAACTGCTGGCTGGGCTGTGCGCGGGGGTCTGAGCCGTGCTGGCCTCAACCGCTGGCCGGGGCTGGGCCCAGGGCCCCGCGTCGCGCTCCGCGCTTGTCCTCAAACGCCGGACGGGCTGAACCCCGCGCCCCCTCGCGCCTCGGGCGCCGGAGGGCTGCGCTCGGGCCCCGCATCGCGCTCCGCGCTCGTCCTCAAACGCCGGACGGGCTGGATTCCCCGACCGCCAGGCTGTCGGCTCTCCGTGATCCACCGCTCCGCGGCGGATGTCCCCCGCCCGTCCGCCCCTTGCAGGGGCGGGCGGCCGGGCGAACGACGGGGGAATCGTCGGGTCGGGACCGGATGGGCGACGCCGGGGTGGTCACGGGCGGGTGGGAGATGTCCGCCGCGGAGCGGTGGCACGGGGGCGACGGCGGAACGTCGTTAGGTCGGGCCCGGGGTGGGGGGTGCTTGAGTAGGCGGGTGGGAGGCATCCGCCGTGGAGCGGTGGCACGAGGGCGATGGCAGGCCAGCCGCCAGGCCGGAGCCCGGCAGGCAACGCTGTGGCAGCACTGGTGGGCGGGCGAGATCGGCCGCGGAGCGGCGGTACAGGACAGCGGCGGGAAAGTCGCTAGGTCGGGGCTGTGCAGGCTAGGCCCGGGTTGTGCGGGTGGGTGACATTCGCGGCGGAGCGGCGGCGCGGGACGGCAGAGGGTCAGTCGCCAGGTGGGGCTTGGGCGGGCGACGCCGGGGCTGTACGAGTGGGCGGGTGGGTGAGGTCCGTCGCGGGGCGGCGGGACAGGTGGCGATGACGGGTCAGCCGCTAGGTCGGGGCTGGGCAGGCTAGGCCGGGATTTTCGGGTGGGCGGGTAGGTGACATTCGCCGCGGAGCGGCGGCGCGGGACGGCGGAGGGTCAGTCGCCGGGTCGGGCTTGGGCGGGTGACGCCGGGGTTGTTCGGGTGGGTGGGAGAGATCCGCCGCAGAGTGGCGGGACAGGTGGCGATGGAGCGTCAGCCGCTAGGTCGGGGCCGCGCAGGCTAGGCCCGGGTTGTTCGGGTGGGTGCCATGCGCTGCGGAGCGGCGGCGTAAGACAACCGCGGGTCAGCCGCCAGGCCGGAGCCCGGCAGGCAACGCTGGGGCAGCACGAGTGGGCGGGTGGGTGAATGTGCCGTGGAGCGGCGGGACGGGAACGACGGCGCGGTAAAGCCGCTAGGTCGGGGTCGGGCGGGCGACGCTGGGGTGGTCACGGGTGGGCGGGTGGGTGAGATCCGTCGCGGAGCGGCGGCATGGGGACGACGGCGGTAAAGCCGCTAGGTCGGGGCCGGGCGAGTCGCTGGGGTGGTCACGGGTGGGCGGGTGGGAGACGTGCGCCCCGGGGCGGCGGGACACGGCCG
>NZ_BNBT01000033.1:0-55867 GCF_014656095.1 Streptomyces longispororuber | reverse complement strand
CCCCCCCCCCCCACGTCCGCCGCGGAGCGGCGGGACAGGGCAGCGGTGGGAAAGCCGCCAGGCCGGGGCCGCGCAGGCCAGGTCAGGGCCGCACGGGTGGGCGGGTGGGTGGCATCTGCCGCGGAGCGGCGGCGCGGGACGGCGGTGGGGCAGCCGCCTGGTGGGGCCCGGGCGGGCGACGTCGGGGCTGTGCGGGTGGGGGAGGCTCGCGGCGGGGCAGGTGGGGACGGCGGGGCAGCCCCTGGGCCGGGCCCGGGCGGGCGATGCCGGGGTGGCGCGGGTGGGTGGGAGAGATCCGCGGCGGGGCAGGCGGGGCGGCGGGGCAGCCGCCAGGTCGGGGTCGGGCAGGCCAGGCCGGGGGTGTGCGGGTGGGTGGGTGAGGTCCGCGGCGGGGCAGGTGGGGCGGCGGGGCAGCCCTAGGCCGGGGCCGGGCTTGCTCAGCAGGGGCGCTTGCGTAGCTCCATGACGTAGTCGTGGGGCGCCCCCGCCGACTCCGCCGCATCAGCGATCTCCCCCAGGTACCGAGCCGAAGGCAACCCACCCTCGTACCCGTTGAGCACGTACACCCACGCGGGCTCCTCCCCCTCCAGGGTGTGCACCCGCACCCGCATCCGCCGGTAGATGTCGAGCCCGACACCCTCCCACCGGTCCAGGGAGTCCTCGTCCATCGGCGCGACGTCGTACAGCGCGACGAAGACCTGCGAGCGCGGCGCCTCCACGATCGTGGCGAGGGCGCCCTCCCAGCCCATGTGCTCACCGCCGAACGTCAGCCGCCAGCCGTTGAGCCAGCCGGACGCGCGCAGCGGCGAGTGCGGGGCGCGGCGGCTCATCAGCCGCGCGTCGAGATTGCCGGCGTACGCGGCATAGAGCGACATGCCCCCGAGGGTACGACTTTCCGGCGCGGGCGCCCCACCGGGTGGACCCCGCGGAGGACCGCCCCGGTGCGGCAGGGCGCGCGGCAGCGGCGCGCACCGCGTACGCGCCGGGCCCCCGCACTCCCGGGAGGCTCGGACCCCCCGGGGGCACGGGGTGCCCGGCGGTGCGGGACAATGGAGTACGTGACTCGGATCGTGATCATTGGCGGCGGACCCGGCGGTTATGAGGCGGCCCTGGTGGCCGCCCAGCTCGGCGCGGAGGTGACCGTCGTCGACTGCGACGGCCTGGGCGGGGCGTCGGTGCTCACCGACTGCGTCCCGTCGAAGACCCTGATCGCCACGGCCGAGGTCATGACGACCTTCGACTCCTCGTACGAGGAGCTGGGGATCATCGTCGAGGACGACACCCCCCACATCGACCAGGCCGCCCGCGTCGTGGGCGTGGACCTCGGCAAGGTCAACCGGCGCGTGAAGCGGCTCGCGCTGGCCCAGTCGCACGACATCACCGCCTCGGTGACGCGGGCCGGCGCCCGGGTCGTGCGCGGCCGCGGCCGCCTGGAGGGCCAGCAGGCCATGGACGGCTCGCGCACCGTCGTGGTGCGCGCCGCCGACGGCAGCGAGGAGCGGCTCACCGCCGACGCCGTGCTCATCGCCACCGGCGGCCACCCGCGCGAGCTGCCCGACGCCCAGCCCGACGGCGAGCGCATCCTCAACTGGACGCAGGTGTACGACCTCGACGAGCTGCCCGAGGAGCTCATCGTGGTGGGCTCCGGCGTGACCGGCGCCGAGTTCGCCGGCGCCTACCAGGCCCTCGGCTCGCGCGTCACGCTGGTGTCGTCGCGCGACCGCGTGCTGCCGGGCGAGGACCCGGACGCCGCGGCCGTCCTGGAGGACGTCTTCCGCCGCCGCGGCATGAACGTGATGGGCCGCTCCCGCGCCGCCTCCGCCAAGCGCGTCGGGGACCGCGTCGAGGTCACGCTGGCCGACGGCCGCGTCATCTCCGGCACGCACTGCCTGATGGCCGTCGGCGCCGTCCCGAACAGCAGCGGGATGGGCCTGGAGGAGGCCGGGGTCAAGCTGAAGGACTCCGGGCACATCTGGACCGACCGCGTCTCGCGCACGTCCGCCCCCGGCGTGTACGCCGCCGGCGACGTCACCGGCATCTTCGCGCTCGCCTCGGTCGCCGCCATGCAGGGCCGCATCGCGATGTACCACTTCCTGGGCGACGCGGTCACGCCGCTCAACCTGAAGACCGTCTCGTCGAACGTCTTCACGGACCCCGAGATCGCCACCGTCGGCTACTCCCAGGCCGACGTCGACGCGGGCAAGATCGACGCCCGGGTCGTGAAGCTGCCGCTGCTGCGCAACGCGCGCGCCAAGATGCAGGGCATCCGCGACGGCTTCGTGAAGATCTTCTGCCGCCCCGGCACCGGCATCGTGGTCGGCGGCGTCGTCGTCGCGCCGCGCGCCTCGGAACTCATCCACCCGATCTCGATCGCGGTCGACAACAATCTCACGGTGGAGCAGATCGCCAACGCCTTCACCGTGTACCCCTCGCTTTCGGGGTCGATCGCCGAGGTGGCCCGCCAGTTGCACACCCGCAAGGTGACCGGCGAGGCCTGACCCGGGAGCCCGTACCGCCGGGCGACGGCCGCCGGAAGTGATCCCTCCGGCGGCCGGATCCGTCACGGCGCAGGTCACAGCCTGTTGCGGCGCATGCGTCCGGCATAGGCGCCGCGAGTACCCCTATACCACTCCCACCCCTGTCGTGCGTACAACTTCTGTAATTCGGCGCAAACTGCTGAAAGCAGACGGTCGTTGGGGTTACTGTCAGTTTCGTGTTCGCTGCAGAACGTCGCCAATTGATCCTCGAAATGGTGCGGGCCAACGGAGCGGTGTCGCTCCGTGAGCTCGCCCGCGTCGTCCAGACCTCCGAAGTGACCGTACGGCGGGACGTGCGCGCGCTGGAGGCAGAAGGACTCCTCGACCGCCGGCATGGCGGTGCGGTATTGCCGGGCGGATTCACGCGGGAGTCCGGCTTTCCGCAGAAATCACATCTCGCGTCCGCCGAGAAGACGGCCATCGCCGACCTCGCGGCGGGTCTCGTCGACGAGGGCGAGGCCATCGTCGTCGGGGCGGGTACGACCACGCAGGAGCTGGCCCGCCGGCTCGCGCGGGTACCCGGCCTGACCGTGGTCACCAACTCCCTGCTGGTGGCCCAGGCCCTCGCCCACGCCAACAGAGTGGAGGTCGTCATGACCGGCGGCACTCTGCGCGGTTCTAACTACGCGCTGGTGGGCAGCGGCGCCGAGCAGTCCCTCCAGGGGCTCCGGGTCTCGCGCGCCTTCCTCTCCGGCAGTGGTCTGACCGCCGAGCGCGGTCTCTCCACGTCCAACATGCTGTCCGCGAGCGTGGACCGGGCGCTCGTGCAGGCCGCGGCGGAGGTCGTGGTCCTCGCCGACCACACCAAGCTCGGCACGGACACGATGTTCCAGACCGTGCCGACGGACGTCATCACCCGGCTCGTCACCGACGAGCCGCCCGCGCACGACGACCGCGCGGCCACGGAGCTGCAGGCCCTGGCGGACCAGGGCGTGCAGATCACCGTGGCCGGCGGAGCGGCGGGCCCCGGCCAGGCCCCCGGAGTTGACTCCGTCCCCACGGGCCGCCAGCCCCGCCGGGACGTGCCGCTGCCCGGCCAGCGACGGGGGCACGGGGGCCAGGCGCCGCAGTTGCGCAGCGCGACGGTCCTGGGTGAACAGCAGCCCGGGGAGCGGGCGGCGCGGGTGGCGGACCTGCGCCGCCGGTAGCCTCCGGCGGGGCGGGGCGGCTCCTCGGCGCCCCGCGCCTCCGGGCGGTCCGGCGGTGCTCAGGCGGAGTGCTCGGCCCTGAGGCCCCGGAGCGTCAGGGTGAGGAGGCGGTCGGCCAGCTCCGGGTCGTGCGGGGACTCCTCGGCGGCCAGCGCGATCGCGTTGGTGAGCTGGAGCAGGTCCTCGATGGCCACGCCCGGGCGGACCGCGCCCGCGGCCTGCGCGCGGCCCAGCAGGGCCGCGCCCGCCTCCCGCATGGGCCGGCTGCACCGCCCCAGCGGGGTGGTGTCGTCCCGCGACACCGACATCAGGGCCCGCGCGAGCCCCCGGTACTCGCTCGCGTGCGTGACGAGGGCCCGGAGCCAGGCCACCAGGGCCGCGCACGGCTGCGGGGCGTCGAGCAGTTCCCGCGAGCGGGCGAGCAGGTCGCTGACCGCGTCCTCGAACACGGCGCTCATCAGGGCGTGCCGGTTCGGGAAGTGGCGGTAGAGCGTGCCGATGCCCACGCCCGCGCGGCGGGCCACGTCTTCGAGGGAGGTGTCCGTGCCGTGCTCCGCGAAGGCGGAGCGGGCCTCTTTCAGGAGGCGTTGGCGGTTGCGCTGGGCGTCGGCGCGCATACGTCCTCCTCAGTTGCCGGGGGGCTTGCCGTTTTGTGCCCGCCCGCCCGCCCCTTCATCGCGCTTCGCGCTCGTCCTCAAACGCCGGACGGGCTGAATCTCTCCCGCACGTCCGTTGCCTGTATCGCGCTTCGCGCTTGTCCTCAAGCGCCGGACGGGCTGATTGTCTTCTGCACGTCCGTTGCCTGTATCGCGCTTCGCGCTTGTCCTCAAGCGCCGGACGGGCTGATTGTCTTCTGCACGTCCGTTGCCTGTATCGCGCTTCGCGCTTGTCCTCAAGCGCCGGACGGGCTGATTCTCCTCCGCGCGTCCGTTGCCTTCGTCGCCGCTGCGCGGCTTGTCCTCTAGCGCCGGACGGGCTGGTGGTGTCTCGCTCGTCCGTCCTTCGCCGCCGGTGGGCGGCTTGTCTTGCACGCCGGACGGGCCGGTGGTGCCGGGTCCGTCCGTGTCCCCGTGCGCGTCCGTGTGCGCGAACGCGTCGGCCGGGTGGGCCGGAGGGCCCGCGTGGGGACGGGGTGAGACTAGCGCGTCCGACGGGGTGACGTCCCCGCCCGCCCGGCCCCGGTAGGGGCGGGCGGGCGGGGGGACATCCGTCGCGGAGCGGCGGATCACGGTCGGACGGCGACGGCGCCGCACCGGGCGGGGCACCGAGGCCCGGAGGGCCGAGCAGGGAACGGCTCAGGGCGCCCACGCCAGGGGAGGTCAGTCCTTGATCTCGCAGATCGGCGCGCCCGACGTGAGGCTCGCGCCCACCTCGGCCTGCAGGCCCTTGATCGTGCCGGAGCGGTGGGCGTTGAGGGGCTGCTCCATCTTCATGGCCTCCAGGACCACGACGAGGTCACCCTCCTTGACCTCCTGGCCCTCCTCGACCGCGACCTTGACGATCGTGCCCTGCATGGGCGACGCGAGGGTGTCACCGGACGCCGCGGGGCCCGACTTCTTCGCCGCGCGGCGCTTCGGCTTGGCACCGGCCGCGAGGCCCGTACGGGCCAGCGACATGCCCAGCGAGGAGGGGAGGGAGACCTCAAGGCGCTTGCCGCCGACCTCGACGACGACCGTCTCGCGGCCCGGCTCCTCGTCCGACTCCGCGTCCGCGGGCGCGGCGAACGGCGGGATGTCGTTGACGAACTCGGTCTCGATCCAGCGGGTGTGGACCGTGAACGGGTCGGTGGAGCCGGTCAGTTCGGGCGCGAACGCCGGGTCGGTGACCGCCTTGCGGTGGAACGGGATGGCCGTGGCCATGCCCTCGACGGTGAACTCCTCCAGGGCCCGCGCGGCCCGCTGGAGCGCCTGCGCGCGGGTCGCGCCGGTCACGACCAGCTTGGCGAGGAGCGAGTCCCACGCCGGGCCGATGACCGAGCCGGACTCGACGCCCGCGTCCAGGCGGACGCCCGGGCCGGACGGCGGCGCGAAGGTGGTGACGGTGCCGGGGGCGGGCAGGAAGTTGCGCCCCGGGTCCTCGCCGTTGATGCGGAACTCGAAGGAGTGGCCGCGCAGTTCCGGGTCGCC
This sequence comes from Streptomyces longispororuber, assembly GCF_014656095.1. Taxonomy (GTDB): domain Bacteria; phylum Actinomycetota; class Actinomycetes; order Streptomycetales; family Streptomycetaceae; genus Streptomyces; species Streptomyces longispororuber. The sequence goes on along the minus strand of NZ_BNBT01000033.1, from coordinate 50,056 downwards.
GTAGCCGAGCTCCTCGCCGTCGGCGATGCGGAACATCTCGCGGACCAGGTCGATCCCGGAGACCTCCTCGGTGACCGGGTGCTCCACCTGGAGGCGGGTGTTGACCTCCAGGAAGGAGATCGTTCCGTCGAGGCCGACGAGGAACTCGACGGTGCCCGCGCCGACGTAGCCGGCCTCCTTGAGGATGGCCTTGGAGGCGCGGTACAGCTCGGCGTTCTGCTCCTCGGACAGGAACGGCGCCGGGGCCTCCTCGACGAGCTTCTGGTGGCGGCGCTGGAGGGAGCAGTCGCGGGTGGAGACCACGACGACGTTGCCGTGCTTGTCGGCGAGGCACTGGGTCTCGACGTGGCGCGGCTTGTCCAGGTAGCGCTCCACGAAGCACTCGCCGCGGCCGAAGGCGGCGACGGCCTCGCGCACCGCGGAGTCGTACAGCTCGGGGACCTCGTCGAGGGTGCGGGCGACCTTCAGGCCGCGGCCGCCGCCGCCGAACGCCGCCTTGATGGCGATGGGCAGGCCGTGCTCCTCGGCGAACGCGACGACCTCGTCGGCGCCGGAGACCGGGTCCGGGGTGCCCGCGACGAGCGGGGCGCCCGCGCGCTGCGCGATGTGCCGGGCGGCGACCTTGTCACCCAGGTCGCGGATCGCCTGCGGCGGCGGGCCGATCCAGATCAGGCCCGCGTCCAGGACGGCCTGGGCGAACTCGGCGTTCTCCGACAGGAAGCCGTAGCCCGGGTGGACGGCGTCCGCGCCGGAGTCCTTGGCGGCGGCGAGCACCTTGCCCATGTCGAGATAGCTGGTCGCGGGAGTGTCACCACCAAGGGCGAACGCTTCGTCTGCGGCCCGCACATGCAGCGCGTCCCGGTCGGGGTCCGCGTAGACGGCGACGCTCGCGATCCCGGCATCCCGGCACGCCCGGGCGACCCGGACAGCGATTTCGCCACGGTTGGCGATGAGCACCTTGCGCACGATGGCTCCCTCCTTGAAACAAGCCGAGTTTAGGGACTGCCGACACGAGCTTTCGACCCGTCCCCATTGGTGAGCTTGCCCACACGGAGCGTGATCCGAGGCTCGCTCGATCCCCGAAATCCCTTGTCGCACCGTGGTACGCAGGGTCCCACCTGGGCAGGGTAGTCCCCCGGTGTGGCCAAGGTCTCTGTGCGGCCGCGCTGCGCGGCACCGGGTTTCTTTGTGGAGTCCCTACGAATGGCCCAATGATTCTTTGCCTGCGCCACAGCCCTTGTCCCCCGGTTTACCCATTAGTAGCGTGCCGGTCCTCCCGCAGGTACTACCGGTAACAGCTCCGGGTGGAGAGCGGCTGGAGCGCCGTGGCCGCGGGCTGGTGGCACGGGAGTCCGGTGGGCGGGATCAGCGCTGCCACAAGTCCGTGATCGCGACGTCCAGTTCGGCGAGCAGGCGGCGCAGCAGCGGCAGCGACAGGCCGATGACGTTGCCGTGGTCGCCGTCGATGCCGTCGACGAACGGGGCCGAGCGGCCGTCGAGGGTGAAAGCGCCCGCCACGCGGAGGGGTTCGCCGGTCGCGACGTACGCCGCGATCTCCGCGTCGGAGGGGGTGCCGAAGCGCACCACCGTCGAGGCCGTCGCGGACGTGTGCCGGCCGGTGGCGGTGTCGTACACGCAGTGGCCGGTCTGCAGGACGCCCGCGCGGCCGCGCATGGACTTCCAGCGGGCGGTGGCCTCCTCGGCGTCGGCGGGCTTGCCGAGGGCCTGGCCGTCCAGCTCCAGGACCGAGTCGCAGCCGACGACCAGGGCGCCCTTGGCGTCCGGCCGGGCGGCGACCACGGAGGCCTTCGCCTCGGCCAGGGCTCGGGCAAGGTCGGCGGGGGTGGGGGCCGAGACCGCGTCCTCGTCGACGCCGCTGACGATCACCTCGGGGGCGAGGCCAGCCTGGCGCAGCAGGCCGAGGCGGGCGGGGGACTGGGAGGCGAGGACGAGGCGGCGGGGCTGATCACTCATGGGGGCCAGGGTAGCCGCGGGCGTGGACCCTCGCGGGCGCCAGGACGCCCCGGTCAGACCACGCCCAGGATCAGCATCGCCAGCAGCATGGCGGCGGCCAGGAGGACGCCCGCGCGGCGCATCTTGGCCTGCATGTCCCGCATGTCCTGGGGCGGGTCGTTCTCCGGGTCGGACCACAGCATGGCTCCGATGGTGCGCGCCGGGCCGGGGCGGCGCCTGAGTACGCGTACGCAGGTTCCGCCCCGGCGGGCCGGGCGGGTCAGCGGGGCCAGTACGTGCGGCCCCACGCCGCGGGGCCCGGCGCGGGCAGTCGCTCGCGCGCGACGCGGGCCGGGTCCGACCAGGCGGGCGGGGTGCGGGGCGCGCCGGACGGCGCCTACACGGCCGCCGCGGCGCGCGCCTGGACCACCGCCAGGGCGGCGGCCAGCTCCTCGGGGGTCGGGTTGCCCCGTACGACCTTGATCACGAAGGGACTCCTCGGGGATCGGGACACGACGACAGTGACGACGTGACGGCAGCGACGACGCGACGGCCAACGACGGCAGCGACGACGCGACGGCACGACGGCAATCACGGCGCGACGGCACGACGGCAATCACGGCGCGACGGCACGACGGCAGTGACGACGCGACGGCACGACGACGTGACGGCGTGTGCGGCCGGGCTACAGCGGGATGTTGCCGTGCTTCTTCGGAGGCAGTGATTCCCGCTTCGTGCGGAGCTGACGCAGGCCGCGCACGAGGTGCGAGCGCGTCTCGGACGGCATGATCACGGCGTCCACGTAGCCGCGCTCGGCGGCCGTGTACGGGTTCAGGAGCGTGTCCTCGTACTCCTGGATCAGGCGCGCCCGGGTCTCCTCCTGGGCGGCCTCGTCCCCGGCGGCGGCGATGGTGCGGCGGTGCAGGATGTTGACCGCGCCCTGGGCGCCCATCACCGCGATCTGCGCGGTCGGCCAGGCCAGGTTGAGGTCGGCGCCCAGGTGCTTGGAGCCCATCACGTCGTACGCGCCGCCGAAGGCCTTGCGGGTGATCACCGTGATCAGCGGGACCGTCGCCTCCGCGTACGCGTAGATCAGCTTGGCGCCGCGGCGGATGATGCCCTCGTGCTCCTGGCCGACGCCCGGCAGGAAGCCCGGCACGTCCACGAAGGTGACCACGGGCACGTTGAAGGCGTCGCAGGTGCGCACGAAGCGCGCGGCCTTCTCGCTCGCGTCGATGTCGAGGCAGCCCGCGAACTGCATCGGCTGGTTGGCGACGATGCCCACCGGGTGGCCCTCGACCCGGCCGAAGCCGGTGAGGATGTTCGGCGCGAACAGCGGCTGCGTCTCGAAGAACTCGGCGTCGTCCAGGACGTGCTCGATGACCGTGTGCATGTCGTACGGCTGGTTGGCGCTGTCCGGCACCAGCGTGTCCAGCTCGCGGTCCTCGTCGGTGAGCTCCAGGTCCGCCTCCTCGGGGAAGGCCGGGGGCTCGCTGAGGTTGTTCGACGGCAGGTACGACAGGAGGGACTTGACGTACTCGATGGCGTCCTTCTCGTCGCCCGCCATGTGGTGCGCGACCCCGGACGTCGCGTTGTGCGTCCGGGCGCCGCCCAGCTCCTCGAAGCCGACGTCCTCACCGGTGACGGTCTTGATGACGTCCGGTCCTGTGATGAACATGTGCGAGGTCCGGTCGACCATCACCGTGAAGTCCGTGATGGCGGGGGAGTACACCGCGCCGCCCGCGCACGGGCCGACGACCAGGGAGATCTGCGGGACCACGCCGGAGGCGAGGGTGTTGCGGCGGAAGATCTCGCCGTACATGCCGAGGGCCATGACGCCCTCCTGGATGCGGGCGCCGCCGGAGTCGTTGATGCCGATGACCGGACAGCCCGTCTTCAGGGCGAAGTCCATGACCTTCACGATCTTCTGCCCGAAGACCTCGCCGAGGGCACCGCCGAAGACGGTGAAGTCCTGCGAGAACACGGCGACCGGGCGGCCGTCGACCGTGCCGTAGCCGGTGACCACGCCGTCCCCGTACGGACGGTTGGCGTCCAGGCCGAAGTTGGTGGAGCGGTGCCGGGCGAACTCGTCGAGCTCGACGAACGAGCCCTCGTCGAGCAGCAGGTCGATCCGCTCGCGCGCCGTCAGCTTGCCCTTGGCGTGCTGCTTCTCGACCGCGCGCGCGGAGCCCGCGTGCTTCGCCTCCTCGATGCGGCGCCGGAGGTCGGCCAGCTTCCCGGCGGTGGTGTGGATGTCGGTCCCGGGGGCGCCGGGACCGGTGGGCCCGGTGGGTGCCGGGGACTCCTGGGGCTGCGCGGTGGGCTGGTGGGGCTCGTGAGGCTCGGACATCGGGACGCGGCTCCCTGCCTGCTCAAAAGGGGACGGTGACGCCCAGGGGGTGTCCGGCGGGCCGCCGCGGCGGCGCGGGCCCCGGCCCGCTCACCGCGCGGCCGGAACGCCCTGGCTGCGGTGCCACGAGGCCGTTCCGGCGGCCGGCGAGCGCACGCGCCGGACGCCGCGCCCCGCCCTGCGCCGACCCGTCGGACACCCCCCGTGGCGCTGGCTACTGACTCGTAGCGTATCGGCGTGGATACGCCTGTGCAGTGCGGCGTTTACCACACCTAGGGTGGCTTGCATGACGCCCTCCCATGCCTCAGACGACGCACAGCACCCCGGGACCGCGGCGGGTCGCTGGAGCGACCTGGACCGCCCGCCCCTGAACGCCGCCGCGCTGCGCCGCGCGCTGGTCCGCGACGGCGGGCTCTACCGCTCCCTGGACGTCGTGCAGTCCACCGGCTCCACCAACAGCGACCTGGCCGGCCGCGCCGACGCGCTGCCCGAGGGGGCCGTGCTCGTCGCCGAGGCGCAGAGCGCGGCGCGCGGGCGCCTCGACCGCCGGTGGAGCGCGCCCGCGCGCTCGGGCCTGTTCTTCTCCGTCCTCCTCAAGCCCGCGGAGGTGCCCGTCGAGCGCTGGGGCTGGCTGCCGCTGCTCACCGGTGTCGCCGTGGCCACCGGCCTGTCCCGCGCCGCGGGCGTCGACACCGCCCTCAAGTGGCCCAACGACCTGCTGGTCACCGTCGACGGCGAGGAGCGCAAGGCGGGCGGCATCCTCGCCGAGCGCGCGGGCGCGGACGGCGTCGTCGTCGGCATCGGCGTCAACGTCACCCTGCGCGCCGACGAGCTCCCCGTGCCGCACGCGGGCTCCCTCGCCCTCGCGGGCGCCCAGGGCACCGACCGGGACCCGCTCCTGCGGGCCGTGCTGCGCTCGCTGGAGCAGTGGTACGGCGACTGGCGCGCGGCCGGCGGCGACCCGGCGGCCTGCGGGCTCCAGGAGACGTACGCGGCCGGGTGCGCGACGCTGGGGCGCCAGGTGCGGGCCGAACTGCCCGGGGGGCGCGCGGTGAGCGGCGAGGCGGTGGCCGTCGACGGGGACGGGCGGCTCGTCCTGGCCACGGCGGAGGGGGTGCGGGAGCCGGTGGCGGCGGGGGACGTCGTCCACGTGCGGGGCACTGGCTGACGGCCCTGCCGCAGGGCCGCGGCTCCTGGGCCCCGCTGCATCGGCCTTGGGGCCTTGTCCTCAAGCGCCGGACGGGCTGGTTCGTCTCGGCTTCTCGCCGTCGTCGCGGTAGGGGCTGGGGGGCGTACCGGCCCTCGGGGCGGGGCGGTCCCTGGCTCTCGGGCCCCGCTGCATCGGCCTTCGGCCTCGTCCGCAAGCGCCGGACGGGCTGATTCCGTCCGCTTGCCGCTGTCGCCGGAGTGCGGGCCGCGGCAGGGCCGTACCGTCCCCCTGGGCGGCGCCGACGTGAGCTGCGGCACACCTGCCGTAAAGTTGGCGCCGGTCGATATCTGACCGTGGCAGATCGGAAGGGCAGCAGGCGTGACCGTCGACGACACCGGCTCCGGCCAGGGCGCACAGCCCGCCCCCGACGGTGAGCCCCGCCCGGCGGGGCCGTCGGCCGCCGGGGCGGCGGCGTCCGAGAAGCCGGACGACCCTTACCGGCCGGCGGGCCCGGACGACCCAGGCGGCCCGGACGGCACAGGCACCCCGGACGGATCGGACGCCCCGGACGCCGAGGGCGGCCCGGCCGCCGAGGGCGTCCCGGGGCCGGCCCCGGCCGGAGAGGACGGCGCAGGCGGCTCCCCGAGCGGCGAGGCCCGCCCCGGCCCTCCGGACGGTCCCGGCCCCGTGCGCCGCCCCGGTGCCGAGGAGCGCCCGAGCGGTGCGGACCGCCAGAGCGCCGCAGGCCGCCCCGGCGCCGCAGACGGCCAGAGCGCTGCGGACCGCCCGCCCCGCAAGGACCCCGCGCTCGCGGAGGCCCTCGACCGGACGGCGAACCCCGTCGACTCCCACGTCGACCCCCAGCTCGCCGGGGACTCCCGGCGCCCCGGCCGGTACGACAACCGCGACCAGGCCGACCACGCCGCCGACCACGTCCACCACGTCGACCACCTCGGCCGGGGCGGCGGGGGCGACGGCGACGACGCGGACGACGACAAGGACCCCCTGGCCCTGCGCCTGGAGCAGCTCATCCTCGGTGCCGACCGGCGCTACACCCCCTTCCAGGCGGCCCGCAGCGCGGGCGTCTCCATGGAGCTGGCGTCCCGCTTCTGGCGGGCCATGGGCTTCCCCGACATCGGCCAGGCCAAGGCCCTCACCGAGGCCGACGTGCTGGCGCTGCGCCGCCTCGCGGGCCTGGTCGAGGCGGGGCTGCTCAGCGAGGCCATGGCGGTGCAGGTGGCGCGGTCGACGGGGCAGACCACGGCCCGGCTCGCCGAGTGGCAGATCGACTCGTTCCTCGAAGGGCTCACCGAGCCGCCCGAGCCGGGGATGACCCGTACCGAGGTGACGTACCCCCTCGTCGAGCTGCTCCTGCCCGAGCTGGAGGAGTTCCTCGTCTACGTCTGGCGCCGCCAGCTCGCCGCCGCCACCGGCCGGGTCGTGCAGGCCGCCGACGACGAGGAGATGGTCGACCGGCGGCTCGCCGTCGGCTTCGCGGACCTGGTCGGCTTCACGCGGCTGACCCGCCGCATGGAGGAGGAGGAACTCGGCGAGCTGGTCGAGGCCTTCGAGACCACCGCCGCCGACCTCGTCGCCGCGCACGGCGGACGGCTCATCAAGACCCTCGGCGACGAGGTGCTCTTCGCCGCCGACGACGCCGGGACCGCCGCGGAGATCGCGCTGCGGCTGATCGAGACCATGGCCAACGACGAGACCATGCCCGAGCTGCGCGTCGGCATCGCCTTCGGCACGGTCACCACGCGCATGGGCGACGTCTTCGGCACCACGGTGAACCTGGCGTCGCGCCTCACTTCGATAGCGCCCCGGGACGCCGTGCTCGTCGACGGGGCGCTCGCCGAGGAGCTCACCCGGACCGGGGACGCTCCCGCCTCCGAGACGGAGGCCGCGGCGCTCGCCGAGCGCGCCGAGAAGGAGGGCGAGGAGCCGCCCTCGTACCGCTTCGCGCTCCAGCCCATGTGGCAGCGGCCGGTCCGCGGCCTCGGCGTCGTCGAGCCCTGGCTGCTCACGCGCCGCGGCTGACACCGCGTCCGGTACGGGCGTCCGTCCGCTCAGCCGGTACGGCTGTCCGTCCGCCCGCCCGGCCCGGGGCTCCGGTACGGGTACCCAGGGCGCGCCCGGGCTGACATGATCGCGGGGTAACGGTCGTTAACCGGGAGTCTGGAGGGGTCATGGGCGAGCAGCGGTTCGGGGAGTTCGTGGGGGTGCGCCGGCACGGTCACGTGGCGGAGCTCGCGCTGGACCGGCCCAAGGCCATGAACGCCGTGTCCAGCGGCATGGCCCGGTCCATCGCCGAGGCCTGCGACGCGCTCGCCGCGGACCGGGACGTACGGGTGGTCGTGCTCACCTCGACGCACGAGCGCGCCTTCTGCGTCGGCGCCGACCTCAAGGAGCGGAACTCCCTCACGGACGCGGAGCTGGTGCGCCAGCGCCCCGTCGCGCGCGCCGCGTACACCGGCGTCCTGGAGCTGCCGATGCCGACCATCGCCGCGGTGCACGGCTACGCCCTCGGCGGTGGCTTCGAGCTCGCGCTGTCCTGCGACGTCATCGTGGCCGACGCGACGGCCGTGGTCGGGCTGCCCGAGGTGTCCGTGGGCGTGATCCCCGGCGGGGGCGGCACCCAGCTCCTGCCCCGGCGCGTCGGCGCGGCCCGCGCCGCCGAGCTGATCTTCTCGGCGCGCCGGGTGGAGGCCGCGGAGGCGCGCGATCTCGGCCTGGTCGACCTGGTCGCGGGCGAGGGCGAGGACCGCGACGAGGCCCTCGCGCTCGCCGCGCGCATGGCGGCCAACTCGCCCGTCGGGCTGCGCGCCGCCAAGCGCGCCCTGCGCCTCGGCCACGGGCTCGACCTGCGTACCGGCCTGGAGGTGGAGGACGCGGCGTGGCGCTCGGTGGCCTTCTCCGGGGACCGGGCCGAGGGCGTGGCGGCCTTCAACGAGAAGCGCAAGCCGGAGTGGCCCGGGGAGTAGGGCCCGCCTGCCCGCCCCCCTGCCCGCCGGGCCTTCCTGAACCTCGGCCTCCATTTGCTCAAGAAGTATGAAATGTCCGTAACCTGTTCCAATGGGACAGGACGCTCGGCTGCGCGCTGTCGTGGCGCTCGCGCAGGGGATGGCCGCCGCGCACAGCCCGCGCGGGTCCTGGCGGGCGGCCGCCCAGGGGGCCCGGCAGGGGCTCGCCGGGAGCTTCGCCGCGCTGTCCGTGTGGGAGCGGGAGCGCGGGCGCCTGCGCGTGCTCGCGAACGTGGGGGAGCGGGCGCCGGGGGAGGAGGAGTTCCCCCGGGACGAGGCCTATCCCGTCCACGAGTTCCCGGAGATCACCGAGTTCCTGCACGAGCGCTGGTCGGGCGGCGTCGAACCGTACGCCTGGGTGGAGACGGCCGAGGGCCACGGCGGCGACGGGCGCGCGGGCTACTGCCACCAGCGGGTGGCCGCGCTGCGCCGGCGCGGGCGCGGCTGCTGCGTGGTGGCGCCGGTGGTGCTGCGCGGGCGGGCCTGGGGCGAGCTGTACGTGGCGCGGCCGGTGGGCGCGCCGGTCTTCGACCGGGCCGACGCGGACTTCGCCACGGTCCTCGCGTCCGTGGTCGCCGCCGGGGTCGCCCAGACCGAGCGCCTGGAGGAGGCGCGCCGCCTCGCCTTCACCGACTCCCTGACCGGGCTCGCCAACCGGCGCGCGGTCGACGTACGGCTGGACGAGGCCGTGGAGCGGCACCGCAGGGAGGGCGTCGTCGTCAGCCTCGTGGTCTGCGACGTGAACGGCCTCAAGCAGGTCAACGACCAGCTCGGGCACGCGGTCGGCGACCGGCTCCTGGAGCGGTTCGGCTCGCTGCTTTCGCTGTGCGGCGCGATGCTGCCGGGCGCCCTCGCGGCGCGGCTGGGCGGCGACGAGTTCTGCCTGCTTTCGGTCGGCCCGCCGTCGGACGTGGTGGTCCGGGTCGCCGAGGAACTGTGCGCGCGGGCGGCCCGGTTGGAGCTGGGCGACGGGGTCGCCTGCGGGGTCGCCTCCACGGGGGACCGGATCGGCCCGGTCCGCTCCGCGCGGCGGCTGTTCCGGCTCGCGGACGCGGCGCAGTACCGCGCGAAGGCCGCGCGGGCGGTGGCGCCGGTGGTGGCGGGCCGCGAGGGCGCGGACGACCCGGTGGTCCGCCTCGCGGACTCCCCGCCCCCGCCGGGGCCGGGGGAACGGCGCCGCTTCCGTCGTTGACCGGGGCGGGACGGAAGTTCCAGTCCGTCCGGCGTTTGAGGACAAGGCGCGGAGCGCCGGGGAGCCGCCCGGCGGGGACCGACCAGTGACACGGGTCGATTCAGTGCGTACGCTCCTGAATATGGATATGCAGACTGTGGTCGTAGGGACGTCCGGTACCAGCGCACAGGACGTCGTCGCCGTCGCCCGGCACGACGCACGCGTCGAGCTCGGCGACGACGCCGTCGTCGCCCTGACGGCGGCGCGCGAGATCGTCGACGCCCTCGCCGCCAAACCCGACCCGGTGTACGGCGTCTCGACCGGCTTCGGCGCCCTCGCGACCCGGCACATCGGCCACGACCTGCGCGCGCAGCTCCAGCGGAACATCGTCCGCTCGCACGCCGCGGGCATGGGCCCCCGCGTCGAGCGCGAGGTGGTCCGCGCGCTGATGTTCCTGCGCCTGAAGACGGTCTGCTCGGGCCACACCGGGGTGCGCCCGCAGGTCGCGCAGACCATGGCCGACGTGCTGAACGCGGGCATCACCCCGGTCGTCCACGAGTACGGCTCCCTCGGCTGCTCCGGCGACCTCGCGCCGCTCAGCCACTGCGCCCTGACCCTCATGGGCGAGGGCGAGGCCGAGGGCCCCGACGGCACCGTCAGGCCCGCCGCCGAGCTGCTCGCCGAGCACGGCATCACCCCGGTCGAGCTGCGCGAGAAGGAGGGCCTCGCGCTGCTCAACGGCACCGACGGCATGCTGGGCATGCTGGTGCTGGCCCTCGCCGACCTGGACGTGCTCTACAAGTCCGCCGACGTCACCGCCGCCCTCAGCCTGGAGGCCCTGCTCGGCACCGACAAGGTCCTCGCCCCCGAGCTGCACGCCGTCCGCCCGCACCCGGGCCAGGCGGCCGCCGCCGCCAACATGCTGGCCGTGCTCGCCGGTTCCGGCCTCACCGGCCACCACCAGGACGACGCGCCGCGCGTGCAGGACGCGTACTCGGTACGGTGCGCGCCGCAGGTCGCGGGCGCCGGGCGGGACACGCTCGCGCACGCCAGGACGGTCGCCGAGCGGGAGCTGGCCGCCGCCGTCGACAACCCGGTCGTGCTGCCCGACGGCCGCGTGGAGTCCAACGGCAACTTCCACGGCGCGCCCGTGGCGTACGTCCTGGACTTCCTCGCCGTCGCCGCCGCCGACCTCGGCTCCATCGCCGAGCGCCGCACCGACCGGCTCCTGGACAAGAACCGCTCGCACGGCCTGCCGCCGTTCCTCGCCGACGACCCGGGCGTCGACTCCGGCCTGATGATCGCCCAGTACACGCAGGCCGCCCTGGTCAGCGAGATGAAGCGGCTCGCCGTGCCGGCCTCCGCCGACTCCATCCCGTCCTCCGCGATGCAGGAGGACCACGTCTCCATGGGCTGGTCCGCGGCCCGCAAGCTGCGTACGGCCGTCGGCAACCTCGCCCGGATCATCGCCGTCGAACTGTACGCGGCCACGCGCGCGGTCGAGCTGCGCGCCCAGGACCCGGCGCTCACCCCGGCGCCCGCGAGCCGTGCCGTCATCGAGGCGGTCCGCAAGGCGGGCGTCCAGGGCCCCGGCCCGGACCGCTTCCTGGCGCCGGACCTGGCGGCGGCCGAGGCGTTCGTCCGCGAGGGGCGGCTCGTCGCGGCCGTGGAGCCGGTCACGGGCCCGCTGGCCTGAGCACCGGCCCTTCGGTCCCTCGGTCCCTCGGCCCGGTCACGGCTCCGGCACCGGCTCCGGTTCACCCGGGGCCGGGCCCCCGCCCGCCGACCGGCCGTCGCCGGGGCCGTCGTCGGGGCCCTCCTCCGGGCCCTCCTCCGGGCCGTCGTCGGGGAAGTCCTCCCGGATCTCCTTCGGCCCGAACGGCCACACCTTCTCCCGGCGTGCCCACACCAGGAACGCCACGCACCCGAGCGCGACCCAGGCCAGCGACCACTCGATGGGGTGGCGGCCCGGGGAGTTCTCGTTCGCGTACCCGTAGATGACGAGCCAGCCGACGAGCGCGACGAGGCTGGGCAGCGGGTACAGCCACATGCGGTACGGGCGCCGCAGCGCGGGCCTGCGGCGGCGCAGCACCGTCAGCGCGAGGATCTGCGCCAGGGCCTGGACCAGGACCATCACCGCGGTCAGGAGCTGGATCAGGGTCGCCAGGTCGGTGTGGCGGCCGAGCAGGAAGCCCGCGGACGTCACCACGCCCATCGTCGCGAGCCCGAGCACCGGGAAGCGGTGCCGCGGGTGCAGCCGCGCGTACGGGCGGAAGAAGACGCGGTCGCGGGCCGCGTCGTAGGGGACGCGGGAGCCGCCGAGCAGGCCCGCGAAGACGGACGCGAACGCGGTGACCAGGATGAGCACGGTCACGGTGTCCGCGGCGCCCTTGCCCCAGGTCTCCTCCAGGACCGCCGACGCCACGGACGTCGAGGCCACGTCGTCCGGGTCCGTCATGCGGTGCCAGTCGATCACGCCGAGCGTGCCGATCTGGAGCAGCAGGTAGATCGTCATGATGCCGAGGATCGAGAAGACGATCGCGCGGGGCAGGGTGCGCCCGGGGTCCTTGACCTCCGCCCCCAGGTACGCGGCGGTGTTGTAGCCGAGGTAGTCGTAGATGCCGATGGTCAGGCCGCCCGCGAAGCCGATCCAGAAGTGGTGGCCCGTCACCGCGAAGGCGCCCGCCGGGTACGTGAACGCCATGTCCGCGTCGAAGTGCGTGAGCGAGGCGACGACGACGCACCCGACGGAGGCGACCATCACGACCCACATCACGGCCGTGATCCGCGCGATGTGCTCGATGCCGCGCCACAGCAGCGCGACCACGAGCGCGATGACGCCGAGGCCGATCAGGTCGCCGGTGGTCTGCCCCATGCCGGGCGCCAGGTACCCCAGGTACTGCACGAACCCGACGATGCCCGTGGACATCCCGACGGGGATGAACAGCATCGCCGTCCACACGAACAGGAACGGCATCAGGCGCCCCGTGCGGTACTGGAACGCCTGCCGCAGATACACGTAACTGCCGCCCGAGCCCGGCATGGCCGCGCTCAGCTCCGCCCACACCAGTCCGTCGCAGAGCGCGAGCAGCGCCCCCGCGACGAACCCGATGACGGCCTGCGGCCCCCCGAACGCGGCCACCATCAGCGGAATCGTCACGAACGGCCCGATGCCGCACATCTGGCTCATGTTCAGGGCAGTGGCCTGGAACGGCCCGATACGCCGCACGAATCCGCGCCCGTCGGACGGGGTCGAGTGTTCGGTGGACCCTGCACTCATCCGCTCATGGTCGCCCGGACGCCGGGGGAGCGCCAGAGTCCCGCGCGTCTGCTGGGGAGTTGGGCGGGCGGGCTGACGACAACTCGGACTGGAACGAGCGTTCTATCCAGAGCGGGAGCAGGTGCGGGGGGGGGGGGGGGGGGCCCGGCCGGGCGACCCCCCCCCCCCCCCCCCCCCCCCCCCCCCCCCCACGTCAGGGCGAACCGCCGCGAGAAACCCGCCGCGTGAAGTACATCGGCCGCACCAGCCAGAACTCCTCCCCCAACGCACCCTCGGGCCCATCGCTGTGGGCCGGGTACCGCCCCGTGACCGCCGCTGCCACCGCCATACCGTCCCGCGGCAGCCTCTCGCGGGCATCAACCCAGGTCACGTGAGCTGTTCACCGCCGCCCACCGGCAGACTGCTGCCGCAGCGCACCGAGAAGGGCCTGGAACTGGTCAACCCCGGTGGTGAGGATGACACCGGGATCGTCGCTTTCCCGGAGGTGAACCCTCCCGTCGGAAGTGGCCGCCACGCAGAGACAGTTGTTGGCGTTGCCGCTGAAGGATGACTTCTGCCAGATGTGGCGGTGCATGGTTCCCTCTCAGGTGTCTCGTGTCAGGCCGCGCATCAGGTCGCGTGAGGCAGCGGGCGAGAGGCTGGCGCTTTCTAGGCGGCTCAGCAAGGACCTGTACGCGGCCAGCTCCGGCTCCGAGTCCAGGAATTCGGAGCCATGATGCGTGTCCAGCAGCACGGTGTCGAGTTGCGGAACAGGCCCCATGACGTAGTCCACGGACTGGCCGGAGCCGGGGAAGGAGGCCTGACCGAAGGGGATCACGCGGAAGGTGACGTTGGGGAGTTCGCTCATCTCCAGGAGGTGACGCAACTGGGCTCGGGTGACCGTGGGCCCGCCGAATCCGATGCGGAGTGCTGTCTCGTGAACGATTGCCGTATAGGACGGTGGTGAGTCCTGGTGGAGGACCCCCTGTCGCTTGATGCGGTGGCTGAGGCGGTGCTCCACCTCGTACTGCCGCAGGGGCGGCACGACTTCCTGGAACAGCGCACGTGCGTAATCCGTCGTCTGCAGCAGCGCGGGGATGTGGGTGACCAGCGCGACGCGCAGCCCGCTTGCGTGATGCTCCAGTTCTGCCACGTCGTTGAGTCCGGCAGGCAGCGGAAGGCCCTGATACTCGTCCCACCAGCCGCGTGTGCGGCCGCCGGTCATCGCGGCCAAGGCGTCGACGAGCGCTTCGTCCGCGCAGTCGTAGCTGCGGGCGAACGAACGGACGCGGTCGGCGCTGACGGGGTAACGGCCTGCTTCGATGCTGCTGATCTGCGCCTGGTTGACGCCCAGCAGGGCGGCCGCGGCGGTGGCCGTCAGTCCTGCCTGCTGGCGCAGCTTGCGCAATTCACTGCCCAGGCGCCGCTGCCGCAGCGTGGGGCTGGTGCTGGGCGGCACGTGTGCTCTCTTCCCTTGGTGGCTCTCACGTCACTCACACGAGGTAAATGTGAAGGGTATTGCCGGTTCGGTAACAAGTATCACAGCGGCTCCCCTACGGTGGGGATATCCCTCAACTGGCCGCGCGGGCAAGCCTGAAGAGCGCCCAGCGGCACGCCCCTCTCACCCAGGAGCCGACGATGGCCACCGTATCCCCGACCGAACCCCCGACGTCCGCCCCGGCGTGGTCGTACACCCTCCATCTGCCCCGCGACCCCCGGTCGCCCCGCGTCGCCCGGGGCACGCTGCGCTCCGTGCTGGTCGCGCACGACCTGCCCGCCGTCCTGGACACCGCGGAGCTGCTCACCTCCGAGCTGGTCACCAACGCCTACCGGCACAGCGCGGGCAGCTTCCTGCTGCGGGTGGCGGAGGTGGGCGGAGGGCGGCGGCTGCGGGTCGGGGTGTGGGACACCGACCCGTACCTTCCGGCGCCCTTCGACGCGGGGCCGCGTACGCCGGACGCCGAGGCCGACGGCGGGCGGGGCCTCTTCCTCGTCTGTCACTACGCGTACGCGTGGGGCGGGCACCCCGTGGGCGACGGCAAGCTGCTGTGGTTCGAGCTGACGGCCCGGCCCTCCGGCGGCGGGTGGGCGGTGGCGGCGTAGGCCCCGGGCCCGGTACCGCGCGGCCCTAGCGGAGCGCCACGCGCTCGCGTCTCACCCCGTACGCGAGGAACCCCGCTCCCAGCCCCAGGGACGCCGTGCCCCCGACCACGTACGGCGTGGTGTCGACGCCACCCGAGTCGGCGAGGCGGTCCTCACGGTCGGCGGCCTGCGTCGCGGCGGCGTGGCGCTGCTCCGGCGACGGGGCCGCCTTCGCGGAGGGGACGAACCACAGGGCGCTCAGCAGGGCCCCGGCTGTGGCTGCGGTGAACAGGGTGCGACGTGCGGTCACGGGATGCGGATCCCCCTTGTGGTGCGGGCGAATTGGCCGCTTGGGCGATGCCAATGGGGCGATGCTAATGAAAGGCGCGGGTCGCGCGGAAGTCGAGCCCGCGCATGGTCGTACCCTCCGTCGCATGAGCATGAACGAGACATCACGGTTTGTCCGGCTGCGTACCGAATTGGTCGTGGAGGTGGACGGCTCCGGCCGCCTGGGTGAGGCCGCCCTCAAGCACCTCGCCGACGACCCGCACCTGCCCGAGGACGAGCGGCAGCACGCCGAGGCCGCCGTCAAGGGGGACGCCGCGGAGGCGCTCGCCTACCTCGTGGACCCGTACGACCTGGTCAAGGAGTTGCCCGGGATCGAACTCGCGCAGGCGTCCTGGAGCAGCGAGGTGATCGACTACGACCCCGATTCGCCGGAGTGGGACCCGGACGAGCATGATGACGCCGAGGACGGCGAGGAGCTCTAGGGACGGCGGCGCGGCGGCGCGGACCGGTCACGGGCCGCGGGACCCGGAGCCCCGGACGGCGGCTGCCGTCCGGGGCTCCGCCGTCTCCGGGGTGGCGCGTGGCGCCCCGCCCGCACCACCGGACGTGGTGTTCCCCACACTGTGGGTGGATTTGGAACGGGGCGGACGGGCACAGCGTTAGGCGGGACTACGGGGACCCTCGGACTTTCTTGGGTATTCGGCAACGATGGAGATGCGTGGAATGACGGACAGTAAGCGGCGCAGGGGTCTGATGGCCGTGTCCGCCCTGGTCGGCGGGGTGCTCGTGCTCTCCGCCTGTAGCGGTGACGACGGCAAGGACGGCTCCGGCGGCAAGGAGTCGCAGAACCAGGTCGACGAGGCGGCGGCGGAGAAGACCTCGGCCGCCAAGATCGAGATCGCGCCGAAGAACGGCTCCGGCAACGCGGGCATCAACAACGACGCCAAGGTGTCCGTGAGCGACGGCACGCTCACGAAGGTCGTGATGACGGGCGAGGACGGCGCCGCGGTCGCGGGCAGGATATCCGCGGACAAGAAGAGCTGGAAGCCCAGCACGCAGCTCGAGCGCGCCACCCGGTACAAGATCAGCGTGACGGCGGCGGACTCCGAGGGCCGCAAGGCGCACGAGAACTCCTCGTTCACCACCGTCTCGAAGGCCAACAGCTTCATCGGCAGCTTCACGCCGGAGAACGGCTCCACGGTGGGCGTGGGCATGCCGGTGTCGATCTCCTTCGACAAGGCGATCACGGACAAGAAGGCCGTGCAGTCGCACATCACGGTGAACTCCAGCAGCGGCCAGGAGGTCGTCGGCCACTGGTTCGGCAACCAGCGCCTGGACTTCCGCCCGAAGGACTACTGGAAGGGCAACTCCACCGTCACGCTGAAGCTGGCCCTGGACGGCGTCGAGGGCGCCGACGGCGTGTACGGCGTACAGCAGAAGACGGTGCGGTTCACGATCGGCCGCAACCAGGTGTCCGTGGTGGACGCCAAGACCAAGCAGATGAAGGTCATGCGCGACGGCAAGGTCGTCAGGACGATCCCGATCTCGGCCGGCTCGCCGGACAACAAGACCTACAACGGCAAGATGGTGATCTCCGAGAAGTTCAAGGAGACCCGGATGAACGGCGCCACGGTCGGCTTCACGGACGACGACGGCAAGGGCGAGTACGACATCAAGGACGTGCCGCACGCCATGCGCCTGTCCAGCTCCGGCACCTTCATCCACGGCAACTACTGGGGCGCGTCGTCGATCTTCGGCAACGTGAACACCAGCCACGGCTGCATCGGCCTGAAGGACACCAAGGGCGCGAACGACAAGTCGACCCCGGGCTCCTGGTTCTTCCGCAACTCGATCACCGGTGACGTCGTGGACGTCCGCAACACCGGCGACAAGACCATCGCCCCGGACAACGGCCTCAACGGCTGGAACATGAGCTGGGCGGAGTGGAAGGCCGGCTCCGCCGTCTGACCCCCCCGCCCCACGGTCCCCGCGCACGGGCCCGCACCCCACCCGGGGTGCGGGCCCGTCCCGCGTCCGGGGCCTGGCCGGTGCCCCCCCGTCCCGCGTCCGGGGCCTGACCGGCGTCCCCCGTCCCGTGTCCGGGGTGTTGCGGAACCGTGGGGTCCCGGCCAACAACCTCAACTAATTGCTCCTGCCCCATAGTTGAACGGATATCGTCCCCCTCGACATACTGCGTGACTCAGAGCTTTCACCTTGAGGGGGAAACTTGCTCAGACAAGTGAAGAAAGCAGCAAGACCGGTCACCGCGCGGCGTGCGGGGGCGGCCACCGCCGCCGCCGAGGCGGCGGTGGCCCTGACGGCGGGGATGACCAGCCCGGCCCAGGCCGGCGGCCCGGCCCACGCGGGGTCCGGCTCCGCCACCGCGACCGGTCGCGACGGCGCCGTGGCGCCGGTACGTCACCACCTCACGCTCCTCACGGGGGACCGGGTCACGGTGGACGCCACCGGGCGCGTCACCGCGTTCGACCCGGCGAAGGGGCGCGAGCACATCCCCGTGCAGACCAGCCGCAGGGACGGGCACACGTTCCTCGTCCCGGCCGACGCGCGCCGCCTGATAGCCGACGGCAAGCTCGACCAGCGCCTCTTCGACCTCACCGAGCTGAGCGGGAAGAGCACCCGCCAGGCCCAGAAGAAGGGCCTGAAGGTCATCGTCGCCTACCGGGGCGCCGCCGCCGGGGCGAAGGCCGAGGTCCGCGACGCGGGCGGCACCGAGGTGCGCAGGACCCTGAAGACGCTCAACGCGGACGCCGTCCGGACCCCGCAGCGGGACGCGGCGAAGCTGTGGGAGGCGCTGACCGCCGAGCGGGGCGCGGACCGCACCACCGCGTCCGGCATCGGCCGGGTCTGGCTCGACGGGACCCGCAAGGCCACGCTCGACAAGAGCGTGCAGCAGATCGGCGCCCCCAAGGCCTGGCAGGCCGGGTACGACGGCAAGGGCGTGAAGATCGCCGTCCTGGACACCGGCGTGGACGCCACCCACCCGGACCTCAAGGACCAGGTCGTCGCCGAGGAGGACTTCACCCCGTCCCCGGACGCCAAGGACCGCGTCGGCCACGGCACCCACGTCGCCTCCACCGCCGCCGGTACGGGCGCCAAGAACGGCGCGTACAAGGGCGTCGCCCCGGGCGCGAAGATCCTCAACGGCAAGGTCCTCGGCGACGACGGCTCCGGCGACGACTCCGGCATCATCGCGGGCATCGAGTGGGCGGCCGCCCAGGGTGCCGACGTGGTGAACCTGAGCCTCGGCGGCGGCGACACGCCCGGCGTGGACCCGCTGGAGGCCGCGGTCGACAAGGTCTCCGAGGACAAGGGCATCCTCTTCGCGATCGCCGCGGGCAACGACGGGGCGCCCGCCTCGGTCGGCTCGCCCGGCAGCGCGGACAAGGCCCTGACCGTCGGCGCGGTCGACGACAAGGACAAGCTCGCGCCGTTCTCCAGCCAGGGCCCGCGGATCGGCGACGGCGCGATCAAGCCGGACGTCACCGCCCCGGGCGTGGACATCACCGCGGCCGCGGCGCCCGGCAGCGACATCGAGAAGGAGGTCGGCCAGAAGCCCGAGGGCTATCTGACGATCTCCGGCACGTCGATGGCGACCCCGCACGTCGCGGGCGCCGCCGCGCTGCTCAAGCAGCAGCACCCGACGTGGACGTACGCCGAGCTGAAGGGCGCCCTGACGGCGTCCACCAAGGGCGGCGCGTACACGCCGTTCCAGCAGGGTTCGGGCCGGATCGCGGTGGACCGGGCGATCAAGCAGAGCGTGATCGCGGACCCGGTGTCGGTGAGCTTCGGCACGCAGGCGTGGCCGCACACCGACGACAAGCCCGTCACCAAGAAGCTGACGTACCGGAACCTCGGCAGCGCCGACGTCACCCTCGACCTGGCGCTCAAGGCCACCGGCCCCAAGGGCGCCCCCGCGCCCGCGGGCTTCTTCACGCTCGCCGCCAAGAAGGTCACCGTGCCCGCGGGCGGCACCGCCGCCGTGGACCTGACCAGTGACACCCGGCTGGGCGGGAGCCTCGACGGCGCGTACTCCGCGTACGTCACGGCGACCGGCGGCGGCCAGAGCGTGCGCACCGCCGCCGCGGTGGACCGCGAGGTCGAGTCGTACGACGTGACGGTCAAGCACATCGGCCGCGACGGGCAGCCGGCGAAGTACTACGGCACCTCCCTGTACGGCGTCACCAAGGACACGGCCGACCGGGACATCAACGTCTACGACCCGTCCGGCACCGCCAAGGTCCGCGTCCCCAAGGGCGGTTACGTCCTCGACGCCGGCATCTTCGCCGACCCCGCGGACGCCGCCAAGGGCATCGACTGGGTCGTCCAGCCGAAGCTGAACGTCACCAAGGACACCACGCTGACGGTCGACGCGAGGACGGCGAAGCCGGTGGACATCACGGTGCCGGCCGCCGACGCGACGTTCGAGCTCGCGGCCCCGGTGTGGGTGGTCTCCAACGACGCCGTCGAGGCGGGCGTGGGCTGGCTCCTCCCCTCCTACCAGGGGTTCCGCACCGCGCACCTGGGCCCGAAGGTCACCGACGGCTCGCTGCACCAGCTCTGGGGCACGCACTGGACGCGGGGCGCGAAGGACGAGTACGACGTCCTGCCCGGCGGCAAGGTCACCCGCTTCGCCACCGGCTTCACCCAGCACTACAAGGAGTCCGACCTCGCCACGGTGAAGGTCGGCCTCGGCGCCTCGTCGAGCGGGAAGAAGGGCGTGGTCGTCGCGAACGGCGTGCTCCCCGGCGGCCTCAGCGGCTTCGCGCTCGGCGTTCCGCAGAAGGCGCCCGGCACCCGCACCCTGCACCTGTCCACGGGTGACAAGGTGAAGTGGGGCCTGGAGTTCGAGCAGCAGGGGGCCGTCGGAGAGGACGGGGCCCCGGCCTCCGAGGCCACGTACACGCTCGGCGCGCCGCAGACCTTCGCCGCGGAGAAGACGTACCGCAAGACCTTCAACACCGCCGTCTTCGGGCCGCGGCTCGGCGGCGACTTCGGCGTCTTCCGCAAGGGCAACGAGATCACCGGCTACCTGCCGCTGTTCGCCGACGGCCAGACGCACGCGGGCGGCTCGCTGTACACCTCGGTGAAGACCACCCTGAAGCACAACGGCACGCAGTACGACGAGAACACCGACCCGCTGACCGGCGAGGAGGCGTTCAAGGTGCCGGCCGGGGACGCCCAGTACCAGCTCTCCACGTCGGTCAGGCGCAGCGTCGGGGTGGCCGCGGCCTCCACGCGGATCGACGCGAGCTACACCTTCCGGTCGAAGAAGACCACCGCGCTCACCAAGCTGCCCGCCTCCGGGGTGCGCTTCAACGCGGCCGTCGGCCTGGACAGCCGCGCGCCCGCGGACAAGAAGCAGTCCATCCCGGTGACGGTGCAGGGCGCGGCGGCCGGGGACAACCTCAAGTCCCTCGCCGTCTGGATCAGCTACGACTACGGGCGCAACTGGAAGCCCGTGGACGTGCGGAACGGCAAGATCTCGGTGAAGAACCCGGCCGCGGGCAAGGGCATCTCCTTCCACGCCAAGGTCACCGACAAGAAGGGCAACAAGTCGACGCTGTCGATCTACAACGCGTACTACGGCAAGTGACGCGTGCGGCGCGTGCCGCGGCACGTGACCTGTACCACGGCAAGTGACGCGCTCAGGTTCCTGAGGGCGTGAGCCGGTCGTTCCGGGGCGCGGCGCCGAACGGGCTGTCGATCACGTATCGCCAGTACCCGTCGGCGCCGCGTCGCGCCACGTCGGTGGCGGTGGCGCGCACGTCGCCGATCTCCCAGTCCACGACGAGCAGCGCGATGTCGCCGTCCCCGGCGACGTGCACGTGCCGGGTGCGGACGGCGATGGGCAGGCCGAGGGCCAGGAACGGCGCGTTCTGCGCGGCGATCGCGGCCGCGCCGCGCACGGGGGCGCCCGAGGCGGGCACGAAGGCCGCGCGCGGCTCGTACAGCGCGGCGACCGCCTCCGGGTCACCGCTGTTGAAGCGGGCGGCGAAGGCGGCGGGCACGTCCTCGGGGCGGCTCGGCAGGGCGGCCGGGCCCTGGCCGCGCGGGGGCAGGATGGGGGTGCTGGACTCGCTCGTGTCGCTCATGCGCGCAACGGTAGGAGGCGCCCTCGTGGCTCACCGAACGGTAAGCAAGCCGGGTCCGGACGGGTGCGCCCCGCTCCCCGGGCTCCCGGACGACCCGCGGGCCCGGGTCACCGCGCCGCGTCCCGACTGCCCCGTGGAGGTCGCCCTGGCCGCGCTGCGGGGCCGCTGGACCACGCTGGTGGTGCGCGAACTGCTCGCCGGGGACCCGTACACGTACAGCGAACTGGCCGCCCGCCTCCCGGAGCTGTCCGACAAGGTGCTCAGCGACCGCCTCGCGCACCTGGCCGCCGCCGGGGTGGTCCTGCGCACCCGCACCCGCGGCCGGCCGGCCACGGTCACCTACCGGCTCACCGCGCGCGGCAGGGAGCTGGGGCCGGTGCTCCAGGCCCTGTGGGACTGGGGGGCCGCGGCGCCCTGAGGGGCGGGCCCTCGCGCACCGCCTAGGAGACCCGGTCGTCGCGCGGCACGGGCGCGTCGGCGGTCCAGCTCGCCAGCAGGCGCAGGGACTCGGCCGACGGGGTGCCGGGCTCCGCGTGGTACGTGACCAGGAACTGCTCGCTGTCGTCGGCGAGGCGCAGGGTCTCGTACGACAGGGTCAGCTCGCCCACCAGCGGATGGCGCAGGCGCTTGACGCCGTGGCCCTTCTCCCGCACGTCGTGGGCGGCCCACAGCCGGCGGAAGGTCTCGCTCTTCACGGAGAGCTCGCCGACCAGCGCCGAGAGGCGGGGGTCGTTCGGGTAGCAGCCCGCGTCCATCCGCAGGAAGCTGACCATGTCCGACGCCTTCTGGTCCCACGTGTCCGCGAACAGCTCCCGCGTGGCCGGGTCGAGGAAGACGAGCCGGGCCCAGTTCCGCTCCTCGCGCGGCAGCGCGCCCCAGTCGCCGAACACCGCGGTGGCCATGCGGTTCCAGCCGAGGATGTCGGAGCGGCGCCCGCCGACGTACGCCGGGACGGCGTCCATCGCGTCCAGGAGCTGCTGCACGGCGGGCCGGAGCTGCTGCGCCGGCGCGCTCCGCCGCTTCTTGTGCGCCGTGGGCTTGGCGAGGTGCGTGAGGTGCGCGTGCTCCGCGCTGCTCAGCCGCAGGGCCCGCGCGATGGAGTCCAGGACCTCCGCCGAGACGTTGCGCCCGTTCCCCTGCTCCAGGCGCGTGTAGTACGCCACCGACACCCCGGCGAGCTGCGCCAGCTCCTCGCGGCGCAGGCCGGGCACCCGCCGCTGCCTGCCGTAGGCGGTCAGGCCGACGTCCTGCGGCTGGAGGCGGGCCCTGCGGGTGCGCAGGAACTCGCTCAGCTCGGCACGGCGGTCGATGCCTTCCGGGGCGGCGGCGTTGTCTTCCATGCCGTCCAGTATTCAGGCTCGGCGGTCCCCGAGCCTGCCACCACCAGTGGTACGCACGCCGTGCGTAGGCACAGCGGAGGGCTGGGTGTCCCCGGGCGCCGCTGACAGCCTCGACAGCATGACCGCAGAGACCACGCACACCACCGCCGCCTCCGCCCCGGCCGCTTCCGCCCCGGCCGCTTCCGCCCCGGCCGCTTCCGCCCCGGCCGCCTCCGCCGGGGTCCGGCACGTCCCCGCGTACGCCGCCCCCGCGGCCTCCGCGCCGCTGGAGCGCACGACCGTGCCGCGCCGCGCCGTCGGCGAGCACGACGTCCTGATCGACATCAAGTACGCCGGAATCTGTCACTCCGACATCCACCAGGCCCGGGACGGCTGGGGCGAGGGCATCTTCCCGATGGTTCCCGGCCACGAGATCGCGGGCGTCGTCGCCGAGGTCGGCCCCGGCGTCACGAAGTTCGCGGTCGGCGACCGCGTCGGCGTCGGCTGCATGGTCGACTCCTGCCGCACGTGCGAGGCCTGCGAGGCGGGCCTGGAGCAGTACTGCGAGCGCGGCAACATCCAGACGTACAACGCGCTCGACAAGAACGGCGAGCCCACCTACGGCGGCTACGCCACCCAGATCGTCGTCGACGAGGCCTTCACGCTGCGCATCCCCGACGGCCTGTCCCTGGACGTGGCCGCGCCGCTGCTGTGCGCGGGCATCACCACGTACTCCCCGCTCGCGCACTGGAACGCCGGTCCCGGCAAGAAGGTCGCGGTCGTCGGGCTCGGCGGCCTCGGCCACATGGCCGTCAAGATCGCGCACGCGATGGGCGCCGAGGTGACCGTCCTGTCGCAGTCCCTGCGCAAGAAGGACGACGGGCTCCGGCTGGGCGCCGACCACTACTACGCGACCAGCGACGAGGCCACCTTCGAGCAGCTCGCGGGCGCCTTCGACCTGATCGTCTCCACGGTGTCGGCGCCGCTGCCGTTCGACAAGTACCTGGGGCTGCTGCGGACGGACGGCGCGCTCGTGAACGTGGGCGCCCCCGAGGAGCCCGTCTCGCTGAACGTCTTCTCGCTCATGCTGCGGCGCAAGACCCTCGCGGGCTCCGCCATCGGCGGCATCCGCGAGACCCAGGAGATGCTGGACTTCTGTGCCGCGCACGGCCTCGGCGCGGACATCGAGCTGATCCGCGCCGACCAGATCAACGAGGCGTACGAGCGGGTGCTGCGCAGCGACGTGCGCTACCGCTTCGTGATCGACACGGCGACGATCTGAGCCCTTCGGCGCACGACGGCAAGGGGCGGCTCTCCGCGGGGGGCCGCCCCTTCGCGCGGGCGGCCCGGGCGGGGCGGTGACTGGCCGGAAACCGTCTGGGTCCGGAGCCCTAAACCCAAGGGCGCACCGGCTCCGGACCCGGTGACGGATGTGGCGGCCCCGGCCCGGCCGTAGCGTCGGTGGCGTCGACGCACAGCTCGTACAGACAACAGGCCTGGCAGGCCGGGCACCGGAGGAGGTCCGCACGATGACCATCGAGCTGAACCACACCATCGTCCACGCCACCGACAAGAAGGCGTCCGCGCAGTTCCTCGCCGACCTCCTGGGACTCGAAGTCGGCGACCAGTACGGCCCGTTCATCCCCGTGACGATCCCCAACGGGGTGACGCTCGACTTCTACGAGGGCGACGGCCAGCCGTTCGTGCCGCAGCACTACGCGTTCCTGGTCTCCGAGGACGAGTTCGACACGATCTTCGGCCGCATCGAGGAGCGGGGCCTGAGCTACTGGGCGGACCCGTACCACCGGCGTCCGGGCGAGATCAACACCAACGACGGCGGCCGCGGCGTCTACTGGGAGGACCCGGACGGGCACAACCTGGAGATCATCACCAGGCCGTACGGGGCCGGGGACGAGTAATGCGGTGGCCGGGTGGCCGGGTGGCCGGGTGGCCTGGGGCGGCCCGGCGGCCCCGGTGGTCGTGCGGCCCGGCGGCCCGATGACCGGGAGGCCGGAGCCTCGCCGACCCGGTACGCGTGACCGGGGCGCGACGCGGGGAGATCCGCGGGCGCGTCCGGGGCGGTTCGCGGGGGACGGCGGCCGGGGCGAGTGCGCTCGGGACTACTCGTCCTCCTCCTCCCGCTGGAGGAACTCCACCACCAGCGGCGTCGCCACCTCCGCGAACTCCTCGAAGTAGGCGTGCCGCGCGCCCGGGATCATCCGCACCCGGGCGTCCGGTATCCGCTCCGCGAGCAGCGGGGCGTTGGCCGCCGGGTTGAAGGCGTCGTCGCTCCCGTGCACCACGAGCGTCGGCGCCTCGATCCGCGGCAGCGCGTCCCACGCGTCGTGCCGGGCGCTGGCCCGCAGATGGCGCCGCCTGGCGTGCCCGGGCATCGACGGGTCGCCCAGCGTGGCGAACTCCTCGCGCCCGGCGGCCTCCTGCGCCGCCAGCCACGCGGGGGTGTACATCAGCTCCCGCAGCGCCCGCGCCGCGGCGTCCTGATCGGGCTGGGCGAGCGCCCGGCGCACCTCGGGCCCGCGCTCCACGCCGTGCGGGGCGCCCGGCGAGGTGCACCCGAGCACGAGCCGGGCCACGCTCGCGGGCCGCTCGGCGGCGAACCACTGCGCGACGCGCCCGCCCATCGACGTCCCGTACACGTGCGCCCGCCCGATCCCGGCGTCCGCCAGCACGGCCGCCACGTCCGCGGCGAACCCCCGCGTGCTGTACGAGTCGGTGTCGGGCCGCCCGCTCTCACCCGTCCCCCGCCAGTCCAGGGTCACCACCCGAAAGACACGAGCGAAGTCCGCCACGACGGGATCCCACCACCGCCGACTGTTGGCCTGCCCACTGAGCAACACCAACGGCGCACCGGAACCGCGCACTTCGTAGTACAGGGGGGTGCCGTCGGGGGCGTGGGCGTGGGGCATGGGCACTCTCTTCCGGGGCGTCGGGGCGTCGGGGCGTCGGGGCGTGGGGGCGGCGGGCGTCGGTCGCGGTGGGGAGGACTGGGGCGTCGGGGTACGGGCCGTGGTGGGGGCTCGGGGGCCCGGGGGTCAGCGGCGTCGCAGGTGAGCCAGGTGCCGCTCGCGTGCCACGGTCCGGAAGACGGCGCGCAGCTCTTCGCGCGTGCTGCCACGGGTCTTGACGGCGTGGCAGTTGGGGCAGAGGGCGATCATCTGGCCCGGGTGGTCACGGCCGCCCCGCGTGAGCTCCAGGACGTGGTCGACCTCCAGTATCGGATCGCCCCTGTCCGTCACGTCGTCCGGCTGACCGGCGCAGCCGGGGCTCTCGCACCGGCCCCCGCTGCGGATGAGCACCGCGCGGCGGGCCGCCGCCGAGCGTATGGGGTCCTCGGAGAGGTGCGCCCGCCGCCGCCCGCGCGCGGACTCCTCGCGCCGCTCGGCGAGGGCGCACCACCGCTCGTACTGCGCGGCCGTGACGAGGGCGCCCGTACCGGGCGGGGTCGCGGGCCGGGCCCGGGGCCTGCTCTCGACCCGGTTGCCGTCGTCGGCTACCGCCGCGTCGTACAGACCGAGGTCCTCCAAGAGCGGCGTTTCGTCGAGGCCGTCGTAGAACCGGCCGACGAGGGCCTGGATGACCGCGACGCGCGCCTCGCCGGACGTCCGCAGGAGCGCGTGGACGGGCTCGGCGAGGCCGCTCACCGGGCGGTGCGCGGCGCACCAGCGGCGCAGCTCCGCGTCGCCGTGGGCGGGCGGGGCCGCGCCGCCGGAGCCGTGGAGCGTCCACAGGCCGGCGTTGTGCAGGGCCAGGACGGGGTAGTCGGGGCGGGCCCGCTCGCCGCGCAGCCCGTGCCGCGTGAGGAGTCGGCCGAGCGCGGCCCGCGTCTCCTCCCAGGGGAGGGTGCGCGGCTCGCCGCGGAAGGCCCGCCCCACCGCCCACAGCAGCGTGATGGGCTGGTAGAGCCGGGGGCCGGTCGGGGCGTGGGCCACGCGCAGCGTGCCGACGCGGTCGACGAGACCGTCGGTGGTGACGGGGGTGAGGGCGCTCGATGCCACGGTGCCCACGATAGAAGCCCCCGCCGACAGCGCCCGGGGCGGCTGCCGGGCGGGGTCCGGCAGCCCTACGAGGTGGCTTCCGGCGCGGGCGCGATGCCCGTCGGGCAGGCTCGGCCCCAGTTGGTCTCCGACGGGGCGTCGAGCGTTGCGCCCGTGCCGCCGATGCCGCAGTAGCCGTCGGGGTTCTTGTCCAGGTACTGCTGGTGGTAGGGCTCGGCGGGCCAGAAGGGGCGGCCGTCGGCCGGGAGCAGCTCCGTGGTGATCGTGCCGTGGCCCGCGGCCGTGAGGACCTGCTGGTAGGCGTCGCGGGACGCGGCGGCCGCGGCCTCCTGGACGGGGGTGTGGGTGTAGATCGCGGAGCGGTACTGGGTGCCCACGTCGTTGCCCTGGCGGAAGCCCTGGGTGGGGTTGTGCGACTCCCAGAAGACCTTCAGGAGCTGGGCGTACGTGACCTTGGCGGGGTCGAAGACGACGCGGACCACTTCGGCGTGGCCGGTGAGGCCGGAGCACACCTCCTCGTAGGAGGGGTTCGGGGTGTAGCCGCCCTGGTAGCCGACGAGGGTCGTCCAGACGCCGTCGGTCTGCCAGAACTTGCGCTCCGCGCCCCAGAAGCAGCCCAGGGCGAAGTCCGCCACCTCCAGGCCCTCGGGGTAGGGGCCCTGGAGGGCGGTGCCGAGGACCGTGTGGCGGGAGGGGACCTCGAACTCGGGGGTCTCGCGGCCCTTCAGGGCCTCCTCGGGGGTCGGGAGCACGGGCGTGCGGCCGAAGATCATCGGGTCCTCCTGGAGCGGGTGTCGGCCTCAGGCACAACGTCCGGGGCGGGCCGGGAATTCCTGCCTCCGGTCGACGGCCGGGCAGGTCCGGCGGCCGGTCCGGCGGGCCGGTCGCGCAGGCCGGTGCGGCGGCCGCTCCGGCGGGGCGGTCCTAGTGCGGCAGTGTCGCCGGGCTGCCGCCGTTCGCCTCGTACCCGGCGACCGCGAGCGCGCGGTGCAGCGCGTAGTCCGCGGCCGGGTCGGCGGACAGGGTCCAGGGCAGGGCGCCCACGTGGCCGTCGACGTGCACGAGCTGGTGCATGGCCTCGCCCCAGCGCTCGCAGCGCACCAGGAAGAAGATCAGCAGGTGGCGGACGTGGGCGAGCATCGGGTCGTCGGGGCGGGCGGAGTGCACCGCGAACAGGGCGCCCTCGACGGCCTTGCTGACGACCTCGCTCTGGTAGAAGCTCCGCACCGTGGTGACCTCGGGCAGGTGCTCGTACACCGCGAACAGGGGGAGCGCCGAGAGCAGGGACCCGCGGGGCGCCCGCGCCGCGGCGGCCTCGGCGAAGGCGTACGCCTCCTCCCGGGAGCCGTGCCACTTCTCGCACCAGTAGTGCAGCGCGGCCAGATGCGCGCCCATGTGCGCGGGCGCGCGGTCCAGGATCTTCAGCCAGAGCTGCTCGAACTCCGCGCGCGGGTAGGCGAGGCCGCGCGCGATGGACAGCTCCACGATGTACGGGATCGGGTCGCCGGGGGACAGCAGCGCGGCCTGGCCGCAGGCCGCCTTGGCCTCCTCCAGGATGATGCGGAACTCGTCCGTGCCGGGCCGCGACGTGCGCCACGCCTGCTGCACCAGGAACTCCGCGTGCACGGCCGCCCCGCCCGCGTCCTTCTCGGCCTCCGCGCGCCACACCCGCAGCCACTGCCCGCCCGGGGTGTCGCCGACCCCGCCGGGCCGCCGGCTGAGCTCCAGGGACGCCGCGCCCGCGAAGGCCTGCACCCGCTGCCAGCGCTGCTCCCCGTGCACCTCGGTGCCGGCGAGGAGCTGCGCGGCACCGCGCCAGTCCTGCGTGCGCTGCACCAGGTCGAGCACCTCGACGAGGTCCGCGTCCGGGCCCGGCATGCGGATGTCCAGGTCCTCCTGGCGCGCGAAGCCGTAGTTCGCCGGGTCCGCGGCGTCCGGGGCGCCGGGGTGCACCAGGCGGATGCCGCCGCGCCTGCGCAGCAGGAACGGCCCGAGGACCACCCCGATCATCGCCACGGCCAACAGGACCCAGAGAATCTCCATGCCTCAAGCGAACCAGACGCCTGTGACAATTGGCCAACCCGGCCGCCTCCGCAGGCCAAAGCGGGGGCCAAGGGCCCGCTCGGCCCCGCCCCGGCCGGTCCCCGCCGCCCGGCCGCACTACGCTCGGGCCGCATGAGTGACTCGCACAGCAGCCAGAGCTTCGAGACCGTCGCCATCCACGCGGGCAACACCGCCGACCCGCTCACCGGCGCCGTCGTCCCGCCCATCTACCAGGTGTCCACCTACAAGCAGGACGGGGTGGGCGGACTGCGCGGCGGCTACGAGTACAGCCGCAGCGCCAACCCCACGCGCACGGCGCTCGAGGAGAACCTCGCCGCCCTGGAGGGCGGCCGCCGCGGCCTCGCCTTCGCCTCCGGCCTCGCCGCCGAGGACTGCCTGCTGCGGGCGCTGCTCGCCCCCGGCGACCACGTGGTCATCCCCGACGACGCGTACGGCGGTACGTTCCGCCTCTTCGCGAAGGTCGTCTCGCGGTGGGGCGTGGACTGGTCCGTCGCCAACACCTCGGATCCGGCGGCGGTACGAGCGGCCCTCACCCCGAAGACGAAGGCCGTCTGGGTCGAGACCCCCTCCAACCCGCTGCTCGGCATCACCGACATCGCCGCCGTCGCGCGCGTGGCGCACGAGGCGGGCGCCCGCCTGGTCGTCGACAACACCTTCGCGAGCCCCTACCTCCAGCAGCCGCTCGCCCTCGGCGCGGACGTCGTCGTGCACTCCATGACGAAGTACATGGGCGGCCACTCGGACGTCGTGGGCGGCGCCCTGGTCGTCGACGACGACGCCTTGGGCGAGGAGCTGGCCTACCACCAGAACGCCATGGGCGCGGTCGCGGGCCCCTTCGACTCCTGGCTGGTGCTGCGCGGCGTCAAGACGCTCGCCGTCCGCAT
This sequence comes from Streptomyces longispororuber, assembly GCF_014656095.1. Classification (GTDB taxonomy): domain Bacteria; phylum Actinomycetota; class Actinomycetes; order Streptomycetales; family Streptomycetaceae; genus Streptomyces; species Streptomyces longispororuber. The sequence goes on along the minus strand of NZ_BNBT01000033.1, from coordinate 20,384 downwards.
GGACCGGCACAGCGAGAACGCCACGCGGATCGCCGAGATGCTCACCAGCCACGCGCGCGTGACCAACGTCTTCTACCCGGGCCTCGCCTCGCACCCCGGCCACGAGATCGCCGCCAAGCAGATGAAGGCCTTCGGCGGCATGGTCTCCTTCCAGGTCGAGGGCGGCGAGGAGGCGGCGGTCGAGGTCTGCAACCGCGCGCGCCTGTTCACCCTGGGCGAGTCCCTGGGCGGCGTGGAGTCCCTCATCGAGCACCCGGGCCGGATGACGCACGCCTCGGTGGCGGGCTCGGCCCTGGAGGTCCCCGCCGACCTGGTCCGCCTGTCGGTGGGCATCGAGGCGGTCGACGACCTGCTCGCCGACCTCAAGCAGGCACTGGGCTGAGCGCGGGCGCGGGCCGCCGCTGACCGGCTACCAGCGGGTGAGCGGCGGCGTCGTCTCCGAGGGCGGCTCCGCCCACGGCTGCGCCGTCACCGCCCACACGCAGAACGCCACCGCCGCCGCGCACAGCAGCAGCCACAGCAGGCGCCGGGCCAGCGCCCGGCGCCGCAGGGCGCGCGTGCCGCGCCGCACGGCCTCGGCGTGCAGGCCGGGCGGCACGGAGGCGGGCGCGCCGGCGTCCAGGAGCAGGCGTACGGCGGCCTCGCGGCGCTCCTGCTGGCTCATGACGAGGTCGCCTCCCCCAGGGCGGGCGGTGCCGCGGGCGCGGGCCCGCGGGGCGGGTGCAGGACCGCGGCCACGGCCCGCGCGGACACGGTGCGCACGCGTTCCAGCGGCAGCCCCAGCAGCGCCGCGGTCTGCTCCTCGGCGACGCCTTCGTAGAGGCGCAGTACGAGGACGAGCCGCTCCACGGGGGACAGGCGGGCGAGCAGCCCGCCCCGGCCGCGGTGGCGCCAGGCCCCGCGCGCGTAGTGGACGGCCAGGTGCGTACGGGCGCGCTCGTAGGGGTCCTCGCCCCGCAGCCGGTCCCAGGAGGCGTACGTCGCGGCCAGGGAGCGGGTCAGCAGGGCACGCGCGCGTGGGTTGGCGTCCGGGGGCTCGCCGGTGAGCAGCGTCGCGGCATGCAGAAGACGCCCTGCCGCGCCCGCGACGAACGCCTGGAACTCCCGGGCACGGCGGGCCTGCTGGGCGGCCTGCCGCTCTCGCACCGCGCCTCCCGCCGTCCGGCGTTGGGGACCCGGTTTTCATCTGAGGCCAGGCACCGTGGCCAGGTCAAGAGCCCGGCAGGAGCGGAACCGCGCCTTCTGGCGGCGGGCGCGGAATGGTCGTCCTGAGCCACGACCTCGTACGGGCGCCCGGCGACACACAGGGCACGGGCGTCCCGTACGAGGTCCGGGGCCGCGGCAGTCGGCGAACCGCGGCCCCGGGCTCAGGAGTCGGCGGGCGCCACCGGGTCCGGTACCGCCTGGGAGCTCTGCCGCGCGGACAGCGCGGAGTTGAAACGGGTGAGCAGCGCGGTGAAGCTGGCCCGCTCCTCGGGCGCCCAGTCCTGCGTGAGCTCGGCCATGAGCTCGCGCCGTGAGGAGCGCACCTCGTCCAGGCGGGACTGGCCGCGCGGGGAGAGCTGGAGCACCACGGCACGCCCGTCCTCGGGGTGCGAGGTGCGCTTGACCAGGCCGGTGTCGACCAGCGGCGCGACCTGGCGGGTCACCGTCGACGAGTCGATGCCCATGCTGGCCGCGAGCGCCTTGACGCCCATGGGTCCTTCCTTGTCGAGGCGGTTGAGCAGGAGGTACGCGGCGCGGTCCATGGAGTTGCGGACCTGTCCTACGCCGCCGAGGCGGGTCTGCTCCGCACGCCGCGCGAACACCGCTACCTGGTGCTGGAGCGTGTCGAGGAGGCCGGGATCGCTGGCGGTCGTCATGTCCGGAGTTGTGGGCATGGCCGTGGGCTCACTTCATGGGAAGGGTGGTGGGTTGGGGGACAGGGTACGGGGTCCGGGCGCTACCCGTACCGGCGCTGCGCAAACCCGTCTCGCCGCTTGGGCACACCCGAGGGCGGCGGCCGTGAACTGGGAGACTGCGGGTCATGAGCTACCGCACGACACGCTCCTTGCCGGCCGTGACCCTGGACGACGTACGCGGCGCCCGCAAGATGCTGGGCGGCGTGGCCAGGGTGACGCCGATGGAGAACAGCAGGTACCTGTCGGGTCTCGTCGGCGCCCCCGTGCACCTGAAGTGCGAGAACCTCCAGCGCACAGGATCGTTCAAGCTGCGCGGCGCCTACGTGCGCATCGCCGGGCTGCTGCCGGAGGAGCGCGCGGCGGGCGTCGTCGCGGCCAGCGCGGGCAACCACGCCCAGGGCGTCGCCCTCGCCTCCTCGCTGCTCGGTGTGCGCTCGACGGTGTTCATGCCGGCCGGCGCCCCGCTGCCGAAGGTCGCGGCGACCCGCGACTACGGCGCCGAGGTGCGCCTGGAGGGCCAGGTCGTCGACGAGACGCTGGCCGCCGCGCAGGAGTACGCGCGCACCACGGGCGCCGTCTTCATCCACCCCTTCGACCACCCGGACGTCGTCGCCGGGCAGGGCACGGTGGGCCTTGAGGTCCTCGAACAGCGCCCCGAGCTGCGCACCCTGCTGGTCGGCGTGGGCGGCGGCGGCCTCGCGGCGGGCATCGCCGTGGCCGTCAAGGCGCTGCGCCCCGACGTCCGCGTGGTCGGCGTGCAGGCGGCCGGTGCCGCCGCGTACCCGCCCTCGCTCGCCGCGGGCCGCCCGGTGTCGATCGAGAACCCGGTGACCATGGCGGACGGCATCAAGGTGGGCCGCCCCGGCGAGGTGCCGTTCCGGCTCGTCGAGGAGTTCGTCGACGACGTCGTCACCGTCTCCGAGGACGCGCTGTCGCGCGCCCTGCTGCTGTGCCTGGAGCGGGCCAAGATGGTCGTCGAACCCGCGGGCGCCAGTACGGTCGCGGCGCTGCTGAGCGAGCCGCGCGCCGTCGCGGGCCCGGTCGTCGCGCTGCTGTCCGGGGGCAACGTGGACCCGCTGCTGATGCAGCGCATCCTGCGCCACGGCATGGCGGCGGCGGGCCGCTACCTGTCGCTGCGGCTGCGTCTGCCCGACCGCCCCGGCGCCCTGGCCTCGCTCCTCGGCGCGCTGTCCGTGGCGGACGCCAACGTCCTGGACGTGAGCCACGTCCGCACCGACCCGCGGCTCGGCCTCACGGAGGTCGAGGTGGAGCTGCGCCTGGAGACGAAGGGGCCGGAGCACTGCGCGGAGCTGGGCGCGGCGCTGCGTGAGGCGGGGTACACGATCCTCGACTGAGGGCCGGGCGGTCCGGTCGAGGCACGGGAGCGGCCCGGCTGCGCGCGGCGGCCCGGGTTTTCCACAGGCCTGCCCGAAAGCCCTTGAGAAAACGCGATGTATCGCGTTAGGGTGTGACGCATTCCACGCAATGCCGGGCGCGGCGATCCCGCCGTACCTACGCTTTCGCTAGGCAAGCACCCCTATCAACGGGAGACTCCTATGCCAGGTGCCATCTACGCCGAGGGTCTGGTGAAGACCTTCGGCGACGTCAGGGCTCTGGACGGCGTCGATCTGGATGTCCCGGAAGGCACCGTGCTCGGCCTCCTCGGGCCGAACGGCGCGGGGAAGACGACGGCGGTCCGCTGTCTGACCACCCTGCTGACCCCCGACAGCGGCCGGGCGGTCGTCGCCGGAATCGACGTACTGAAGCATCCGAACGAGGTGCGGCGCTCGATCGGCCTGTCCGGCCAGTTCGCCGCCGTGGACGAGTACTTGACGGGCCGTGAGAACCTCCAGATGGTCGGCCAGCTCTATCAGATGCCGGCCAGACAGGCCAAGGCCCGCGCGGCCGAGCTGCTCGACCGCTTCAGCCTGAGCGACGCCGCCGACCGCCCCTCCAAGACCTACTCCGGCGGCATGCGCCGCCGCCTCGACCTCGCTGCCGCGCTCGTCGTCTCGCCGCCGGTGATGTTCATGGACGAGCCGACGACCGGCCTGGACCCGCGCAACCGCCAGGCGCTGTGGGAGGTCATCCAGGAGCTGGTCTCCGGCGGCACCACGCTGCTGCTGACCACGCAGTACCTGGAGGAGGCCGACCACCTGGCGCACGACATCTGCGTCATCGACCACGGCCGCGTCATCGCCCGCGGCACCTCCGACCAGCTCAAGGCCCAGACCGGCGGCGAGCGCGTCGAGGTCGTGGTGCACGACCGCGACCGCATCGCCGCCGCCACCCGGATCCTCGCCGGGTTCGGCAAGGGCGAGACCACCGTCGACCAGCACACGCGCAAGCTCACCGTGCCCGTCACCGGCGGCGCCAAGCTGCTCGCCGAGGTCATCCGCGAGCTCGACGCCCGCGGCATCGAGATCGACGACATCGGCCTGCGCCGCCCCACCCTCGACGACGTCTTCATCTCCCTCACCGGCCACGTGGCCGAAGCCGAGGGCACGAACGGCGCGAACGGCACCGGCGCCGACCCGGCGGCGGCCCCCGCAGCGGGCGGGCGCCCGGCCGCGGACCCCGCGCCGCCGGACGCGAGCCCCGCGCCGGACGCCGGGGACCGGCACAGGAAGGAGACCGGCCGATGAGCGCCGTCAGCGACACCGCCCGTGCCGTCAGGCCCGCGGGCGGCATCAGATCGTCCGTGCGCGACTCGCTCGTCGTCGCCAAGCGCAATCTGATCCGCATGACCAGAATTCCCGAAATGGTCCTGTTCGGCCTCATCCAGCCAGTGATGTTCGTCGTGCTGTTCACGTACGTCTTCGGCGGCTCGATCAAGGTCGGCGGCTCGCTCTCGACGCAGGACTACCGGGAGTTCCTGATGGGCGGCATCTTCGCCCAGACCGTCACCTTCGCCACCGCCGGAGCGGGCGCGGGCATCGCCGACGACATGCACAAGGGCCTCATCGACCGGTTCCGCTCGCTGCCCATGGCGCGGGGCGCCGTCCTCACCGGCCGCACCCTCGCCGACCTGGTGCAGACCGCCCTGACCCTGCTCGTCCTCGCCCTCGTGGCACTCCTCGTCGGCTGGCGCACGGACGAGAACTTCGCCAAGATCCTCGCCGGCTTCGGCCTGCTGCTCCTGCTCGGGTACGCCTTCTCGTGGATCGGCGCGCTCATCGGCCTCTCGGTCCGCACCCCGGAGGCGGCCACGTCCGGCGGGCTGATCTGGCTCTTCCCGCTGACGTTCATCTCCAACGCCTTCGTCGACTCCAACAACCTGCCCACGTTCTTCCGGCACATCGCCGAGTGGAACCCGTTCAGCACCACCGTCCAGGCCTGCCGCGAGCTGTTCGGCAACCTGCCGCCCGGCTTCCAGACCCCCGACGCCTGGCCCATGCGGCACCCGGTGCTCGCGTCCGTCCTGTGGTCGGTGCTGATCCTGCTGGTGTTCCGTACGCTCGCGGTCCGCAAGTACCGCTCCGCGACGGCCTGAGCCCCGGGACCCGGCGGGCGTGAAGCCCTCCGGGCACGGCGAAGCCCCCGGTGCGCGGCGCGCGTGCCGGGGGCTTCGAGGGCGTCGTGGGCTCAGCCCTGGTAGGGCTTGGCCTCCAGGATCTTCACCGAGGCGAGCTTGCCGTTCGGCAGCTCGTACTGCGCGTCCTCGCCGACCTTCTTGCCGTTCACACCGGTGCCGAGCGGCGACTGCGGCGAGTACGTCTCGATGTCGTCGCTCGCGTACTCCCGCGAGGCCAGCAGGAAGGTGAGGGTGTCGTCCTCGTCGCCGTCGAAGGCGATCGTCACCACCATGCCGGGGGCGACCACACCCGACTCGGCGGGCGCCTCACCGACCTTGGCGTGCTCCAGGAGCTGAGTCAACTGGCGGACCCGGAGCTCCTGCTTGCCCTGCTCCTCCTTGGCCGCGTGGTACCCGCCGTTCTCGCGCAGGTCGCCCTCCTCACGCGCCGCCGCGATCTTGGCTGCGATCTCGGTGCGCGCGGGACCAGACAGGTACTCAAGCTCTTCCTTGAGCTTGTCGTACGCCTCCTGGGTCAGCCAGGTGACGTTCTCGCTGGTCTGGGTCACAGGTGCTCCTCGTAGGTACTGGGAATACAAAGCATCGCCCTACCCAGAAGGATGTTCCCTTATGGGTGGGCGAAACCACGAGCCTAACAATTCCGGTGCCAAAGGGGGAGGACATAAGCCGTCGGAAAACTGTTGTCGCAGGTGAGCGGCGCGGAGTCGCCGCTTCCGGGTTACCCGGGGCCGGGCGTGGCACCGGTCGTCCCGGGGCCCAGGACGACCACGGGTCCGGTGCGGCCCCCGTGGTCCCCGAGGCGTGAGCGCGCCACGGGCCCGGCGGGTCCGGAGGGGCTTCGGCGGCACCCGGGGCGGACCTCCGGGCGGCGCTCAGTCCGCGTGGCAGCCGACGAGCGAGGCGCTGGTGGCGCGCTCCGTCGTACGCAGCGTGACGACCTCGTCGATCCGGTCCTTGTCCTGGTCGAAGCGGAAGTCCGCGCGGCCCACCTCGGCACCGCTCTCGGCCTGGGCCCGCACGGTGCAGTAGCCGTTCGCGTCCGCGTCCTTGCGCACTTCCAGGTGGACTTCCACGGCCTTGGCCGAGACGTCGTCGAAGGTGATCACCTCGGCGCTGATCTCCGTCCCGGCGATGGAGTCGTAGCCGAACCAGCCGACGACGCCGAGCACCACGACGCCGAGCACCGCGCCCACGACCTTGAGCCTGCGGTCGGCGCGCTCGTCGGCGGTACGGGTACGGCCGTAGCGGCCCTCCGGGGGCCGGGCGGCGGGGCCGCTGGTGTCACGGCCGCTGACCGCGGTCATGATCGTCCTCCATTGGACACGGGACAGGGGTTGCCGGAATTTTCCGCCCCCCGGTTCCGTCACTATAGAAGCCGCCCATTGCAGTGGATGACCGAGGGCGCCCTATTCACCGAGGATCGAGTCTTGACTGAGCTGCGACTGATGGCCGTTCACGCCCACCCCGACGACGAGTCGAGCAAGGGCGCGGCCACGATGGCCAAGTACGTGTCCGAAGGGGTGGACGTGCTCGTCGTGACCTGCACCGGCGGGGAGCGCGGCGACATCCTCAATCCCAAGCTCCAGGGTGACACGTACATTCAGGAGCACATTCACGAGGTGCGCAAGAAGGAGATGGACGAGGCGCGCGAGATCCTCGGCGTCAAGCAGGAGTGGCTGGGCTTCGTGGACTCGGGCCTGCCCGAGGGCGACCCGCTGCCCCCGCTGCCCGAGGGCTGCTTCGCGCTGGAGGACGTGGACACGGCGGCGGGTGCGCTGGTCAAGCAGATCCGCTCGTTCCGGCCGCAGGTCATCACCACGTACGACGAGAACGGCGGGTACCCGCACCCGGACCACATCATGACCCACAAGATCACGATGGTGGCCTTCGACGGCGCGGCCGACGCGGAGAAGTACCCGGAGGCCGAGTTCGGCCCGGTCTTCCAGCCGCAGAAGCTCTACTACAACCAGGGCTTCAACCGCCCCCGTACCGAGGCGCTGCACCAGGCGATGCTCGACCGCGGCCTGGAGTCGCCCTACGGGGAGTGGCTCAAGCGCTGGGACGAGTTCGAGCGCGTGGAGCGCACCCTCACCACGTACGTGCCCTGCGCGGACTTCTTCGAGATCCGCGACAAGGCGCTGATCGCGCACGCCACGCAGATCGACCCCGACGGCGGCTGGTTCCGGGTCCCGATGGAGGTCCAGAAGGAGGTCTGGCCCACGGAGGAGTACGAGCTGGCGAAGTCCCTCGTCGATACGTCCCTCCCCGAGGACGACCTCTTCGCGGGCATCCGCGACAATGCCTGATATGAGCGCAAGCCTGGCAATGACGCACCTCGTCCCCCTCGCCAAGGAGGTGGACGAGAACAAGGTGACCCCTGGGGTCCTCGGCTTCATCGTTTTCGCGGTGATGGCGCTGGCCGTGTGGCGGCTGATGAAGTCGATGAACCGGCACATGAGCAAGGTCGACTTCAAGGAGACCCCGGACCCGTCCGCCGACGCGGCCGAGCCGACGGCCGAGGCCAAGGCCCAGCAGGGCTAGACTCCGGCGCACGTGGTGAGCGGCGGATCACCCCCGGGTGACCCGCCGCGCGGCCGCCGTCCCCCGGCGGCCTTCCCCTCACGCCGCCCAGGGCCCGACCCTGGGGCAGGTCCCCGCTAAGCGGCGCCCCCCACCGTCACCCCCATGATCTCCCTGGCGTGGCGGTCCGGGGTCAGGCCGAGGCGCCAGCCCTGCCAGCCCGCCTCCAGTTCCGCCTTGCGGTCCAGGAAGAGGCTGTAGGCGTCCAGGTAGCCGTCGAGCTTGTCGTCGCGCAGGGGGTGTCCCGTGCGGGCGAGCTGGGCCAGTTCCTCCTGGGCGACCGCCACGCCGACCTCCCAGCCGCCGGGGGACGCGTACGGCAGCAGCGTGGCGCGCAGGAAGTGGGCCCAGTCCCCGCCGCGGCGGTCGCCGTAGGAGGCGAAGAGGGTGATCGCCTCGTCGCACAGGGACAGCGCCGCCTGCGTCCGGGCGTTGCCCGCGTCGACCACGGCGAGCTCCAGGCACGTCCAGCCCTCGCCGTGCGCGACCCCGATCCGCTGGAAGTCGGCGCGGGCGTCGACCAGGAGCTGCCGGGCGAAGCCGGAGTTGCGCAGCGAGCCCGTGCGCGCGGCGCGCTGGTCGCGGGTGACCCGCGCCGAGTGGTGGCGGGCACAGGCCAGGCCGTAGACGTCCCGCATGCGCGAGAACATCGTGCGGGCCCGCTCCAGGTCCCGTACCGCCTCGTCGAGGTCGCCGGTCTCCTCCAGGGCCTGCCCCAGGTAGTACAGCGTCCAGGCCTCGCCGCGCGCGTCGTCGTTGTCCCGGTGGCGCGTGACCGCCTGCCGCAGGCCGTCGACCGCGGGCGCCGGGTCCCCGGCGACCAGCCGGGCCCGGGCGAGCTGCGTGAGCGCCCACGCCTCGCCGCGCGCGTCCCGCGTACGCCCGTACAGGTCCAGGGCCTGGCGCAGCTCGTCCTCCGCGCGCGGTACGTCGCCCATGCGCAGGCACACCTGGCCGAGCTGGAAGTGCGTCCAGGCCTCGCCGTGCACGGACCCGCTGCCGCGGTGCAGGGCGAGGGCCGTGCGCAGCATCTCCTGGGCCTCGCCGAGGCGGGACCGGTCGCGTTCCACGGCGGCGAGCGCGTGCAGGGTCCAGGCCCGGTCGCCCGCCAGCTCGTCGGCGACCTGGAGGTCCAGGGCCTCGCGCAGCCGGGCCGCGGCCTCGGAGAGGTTGCCCTGGTGGTGCAGCGTGATGCCGAGGGAGCCCAGCGCCCGGGCCGCCCCGGCGTCCTGGTGGGCCTCGAAGTACTGGTCCACCACGGTGGCGAGGGTGGAGCGGGCCTGGTCCAGCTCGCCCAGGTGGCGGGCCGCGATGCCGGTGCGCCACCGCACGCTCCGGCCGAACTGGCTCTGGTCCACGGTCTGCGCCAGCTCGCTGATCTCGCCCAGGCGGTAGAGGTCGCCGCGCAGCAGGCAGTAGTCGCACAGCGCGCCGAGCAGCCCGAGCACGGCCCGCGGCTCGACGCCCTCGGTGTGCCGCAGGGCCGCCGTGAGGGAGCCGGACTCGTCGTCGAGCCAGCGCAGCGCGGCGTCCAGGGAGGTGAAGCCGTGCTGCCCGAAGTACTCGGCGCGGGTGGAGGTCTTGCCGTCGACGAGGCGGATCACCGAGTCGGCGAGCTCGCCGTAGCTGACGATGAGACGTTCCTGCGCGGCGCCGCGCTCGGCAGGATCCTCCTCGTCGGCGAGCCGCCCCCGGGCGAAGGCGCGGACGACGTCGTGCAGCCGGTAGCGGCCGCCGCGCACCTGGTCGATGAGGCCCGCGCGGGACAGCGCGGCGAGCTGCCGCCCCGCCTCCTGCTCGTCGGCGCCGAGCAGCGCGGCCGTGGCGGCGGTGCCGAGCGAGGCCCGCCCGGCGAGCGCGAGCCGCCGCAGCAGCCGGAGCGCGGGCTCGGGCTGGTCGCTGTAGCGCAGCCACAGGGTGCGCTCGACCGCCTCGACGGGCCCGTACGCCTCCAGGTCGGCCACGAGCGCCTCGGGCGTGCGCGGCCCCAGCGAGGAGCCCGCGACGCGCAGGGCCAGCGGAAGGCCCCCGCACAGCTCCCGCAGCCGGTCCAGGGACTGGGCGTCGTACGGCTCCGGCAGGTCCTGGGCCACCTCGCGCAGGAGCTGCTCGGCGCCCGCGTCGTCCAGCGCGTCGACCGGCAGCCGGTGCACCCACGCGGGCAGGTCCGCGGGCAGGTCGAGGGGTTCGCGGGCGGTGACGAGCAGCAGGCTGTCGGACCGCTCGGGCACCAGGGTGCGCACCTGCTCGGGGTCCCCGGCGTCGTCCAGGACGATGACGACCTCCAGGCCCGTGAGGTACTGGTGGTAGAGGTCGGCGAGCCGCTTGACCTGCTGCGCCTGCGTGGAGCGCTCGCGGAACAGGAGCTGCTCGCGCGGGGCGCCCAGGCGGTTCAGGAGGTGCAGCAGCGCGTCGCGCGTGGACAGCGGCGGCGTGTCCGGGCTCTCCCCGCGCAGGTCCACCACGCACGCGCCCCGGAACTGGTCCCGCAGGTCGTGCGCGGCCCGCACCGCGAGCGAGCTGCGGCCCGCGCCCGGCGCGCCGTGCAGCACCACCACGGTGGGCCTGGTCTGGGTGCTGGCCCGGGCCGCGTGTACCCACTGCGCGATCCGCGCGAGCTCGGCCCGCCGCCCGGCGAACCCGGCGTCCACCTGCGGCAGTTGCGCGAAGGACTGCTCCAGGACGCTCCGCCGCCGCGCGGCCCCGCTCTTGTCGGCGCCGCGGAGCTGCGGGGCCCGCTTCGGCTGGCCGGGGCGCCCGCCGACGCCGCCCGTGGTCGCCGCGGTGAGCACCCGCTGCTGGTCCAGGAACGGCCGGATGCCCCGCACCTCCAGGGCCGTCAGCCACTGGAGCCGGAGCTGCTCGGGCCCGCCGGGCTGGTGCACCGTGCCCGCGTGCCGCTGCGCCGCCGGGAGGTGGGCGGCCGTCACCTTCGCCACGGTCGCGGCGAACCCCGCCACCGCGACGGCCCCGCCCGCGGCGAGCGCGGTGCCGCCGCCCGTGCCGAGCGCGAGGACGGCCGCCGCCGCGGCCACGGCGGCGACGGCCACCACGAGCAGCGGCGTCCCCGCCGCCTCCTGCGCGTACCGGCGGCCGAACGAGAGCTGCCCGGCCGCCGCCTCGTCCAGGGCCCGCGTGTACGCCTCGTACTCCTCCGCCGCCGTCTGCTCCATGGCGTCCAGGGCGGCCCGCGCCCGCGAGAGCAGCACGCTCCCGTCGGTGCGCCCGCCGGTGCGGCGGACCTCCTCCTCGACCGCCCGTGCCAACAGCCGCTCGGCCTCGGCCCGATGGCTGTCCCGCATGTGGTTCCCCCTCAGCCCGCCTCTACATGTACGTGTCAGTGTCCTGCGAACACCCGGCGGAAGCGAGGCTCCCGCACGGGAGCGCCCCCGGGGGCAGGCCGCCCCGGTACGCACCCCGGCGGCGGAGGCGGCCGGGGTTCGGCGAGGCCGCCGGGCCCCGGCGCGCGCCGGGGAACCCCGCCCTGGGCGCTCGGTGCGCGAGGATGGACCCATGCCGAACCGACTGGCCCACGAGACGTCCCCCTACCTCCTCCAGCACGCCGAGAACCCCGTCGACTGGTGGCCGTGGTCGGCCGACGCCTTCGCCGCCGCCCGCGAGCGCGGCGTCCCCGTCCTGCTCTCCGTCGGGTACTCAAGCTGCCACTGGTGTCACGTCATGGCGCACGAGTCGTTCGAGGACGACACCACCGCCGCCCTCATGAACGAGCACTTCGTGAACGTCAAGGTCGACCGCGAGGAGCGGCCCGACGTCGACGCCGTCTACATGGAGGCCGTGCAGGCCGCCACCGGCCACGGCGGCTGGCCCATGACCGTCTTCCTCACGCCCGATGCCGAGCCCTTCTACTTCGGTACGTACTTCCCGCCCGAGCCGCGCCACGGCATGCCGTCGTTCCGGCAGGTCCTCGACGGCGTCCGGCGCGCGTGGGAGGACCGCCGCGACGAGGTCGACGAGGTCGCCGGGAAGATCGTCAAGGACCTGGCGGAGCGTCAACTCGCCTTCGGCGACGCCGGCCGGCCCACCGAGGAGGACCTCGCCAAGGCGCTGCTCGGCCTGACCCGCGACTACGACGCGCAGCACGGCGGCTTCGGCGGCGCGCCCAAGTTCCCGCCCTCCATGGTCCTGGAGTTCCTGCTCCGCCACCACGCCCGCACCGGCTCGGAGGGCGCCCTCCAGATGGCCGCCGACACCTGCGAGCGCATGGCGCGCGGCGGCATCTACGACCAGCTCGGCGGCGGCTTCGCCCGCTACTCCGTGGACCGCCACTGGACCGTGCCGCACTTCGAGAAGATGCTGTACGACAACGCCCTGCTGTGCCGCGTCTACGCCCACCTGTGGCGCGCCACCGGCTCCGAGCAGGCCCGCAGGATCGCCCTGGAGACGGCCGACTTCATGGTCCGCGAACTGCGCACCACCGAGGGCGGCTTCGCCTCCGCCCTCGACGCCGACAGCGAGGACGCCGCGGGCCGCCTCACGGAGGGCGCGTACTACGTCTGGACCCCCGGGCAACTGCGCGAGGTCCTCGGCGAGCAGGACGCCGAACTCGCCGCCGCCTACTTCGGCGTGACCGAGGAGGGCACCTTCGAGGAGGGCGCCTCCGTACTGCAACTCCCGCAGGCCGACGGCGTGGTCGCCGACGCCGAGCGCGTGGCGTCCCTGCGCGAGCGGCTCCTCGCCGCCCGCGCCCGGCGGCCCGCGCCCGGCAGGGACGACAAGGTCGTCGCCGCCTGGAACGGCCTCGCCGTCGCCGCGCTCGCCGAGACCGGCGCCTACTTCGACCGGCCCGACCTGGTGGCGGCCGCCGTCGGCGCGGGCGACCTGCTCGTCCGCGTCCACATGGACGACCGCGCCCGGCTCGCCCGCACCTCCAAGGACGGCCGCGCGGGCGCCAACGCCGGGGTCCTGGAGGACTACGCCGACGTCGCCGAGGGCTTCCTCGCGCTCGCGTCCGTCACCGGCGAAGGCGTCTGGCTGGAGTTCGCGGGCCTGCTCCTCGACCACGTCCTGGTGCAGTTCACCGACGACGAGACGGGCGCCCTGTACGACACCGCGGCCGACGGCGAGCGGCTCATCCGCCGCCCCCAGGACCCCACCGACAACGCCGCGCCCTCCGGCTGGACCGCCGCCGCGGGCGCGCTGCTCACCTACGCCGCGCACACCCGCATCGAGCTGCACCGGCGCGCCGCCGAGCGGGCGCTCGGCGTCGTCAAGGCGCTCGCGCCGCGCGCGCCCCGGTTCATCGGGCACGGGCTCGCCGCCGTCGAGGCCGCGCTCGGCGGGCAGCGCGATGTGGCCGTGGTCGGCGCGGTGTACGGGGCGATGCACCGGGTCGCGCTGCTCGGCACGGCGCCCGGCGCCGCGGTGGCCGCGGGCCCGGCCGACGGGGAACTGCCGCTGCTCGCCGGCCGGACGGCCGTGGACGGCCGCGAGACGGCGTACGTCTGCCGCGGCTTCGTGTGCGACCGCCCGACCACGGACCCGGCGGAGCTCGCGGCGACGGTGGGCGCCCTGCGCTGAACGAACCGGAAGGACTGATTCAGGCCGCTCCCGAGGCAGCCCTGACGGTGATTCACCGCTCGCGGCTGCCTCGCGAATGTCCGGCTTCTGTCACGGCTGGGGCCCAGGGGTGACCTTGTGCCGTTTGTGTGACCGGAGGCGTGATAACAATACGGGCGTCACGGCGACGTAAAGGCGCGCTGTGAATGTTCCGCATCGTTTCGTCAGTCGGTCCCGGGAGGGACCACGGGGGAGAGGTACTCACCGTAGTGAACCGCACGCGCATCACCGCCGCCGCTCTGGGCACCGCCGCTCTTGTCACCGTCGGCCAGCTCGGCCTCGCCGGCACCGCCTCCGCGTCGGGTGACGCCACCCAGCGCTCCGCTTCGGCCGACAAGCCGAGCAGCGCCGCGCCGTCCGCCACGCGCAGCTCCGGCTGCCCGATCGACATCGTCTACACCTCCCGCTTCTACATCGGCTCGGGCGGCTGGGTGACGGGCAACGGCCTGTACTTCGGCATCAAGAACAAGAGCACCAAGAAGTTCGGCAAGGTGAAGTTCACCGTCACGAACGTCAAGAACATCCGCTTCGGCCGGGCCACCGCCAAGGGCGGCAAGATCACCCACAAGACGTCGAAGAGCGTCACCGTCTACACCAAGACGCTCAAGGGCAAGGCCAAGCTGGGCGTGCAGGTCCGTACCCGCCTGCTGAACAAGAACAGCTACAAGGTGAAGTTCCAGGTCCGCGGCAACGGCTGGAACTGCGCCGTGAACCAGGGCACCTGGGGCAACTGACCCTGAGTGACACCAGTCGGACCTGAACCGGGGTGGGGGGGGGGGGGGCCCCCCCCCCCCCCCCACCCCGGTGTCGTGTCCGCCCCGCGTCAGCCCGGCGCGGGCAGGCCCTTCGCCTCCGCCAGGGCTTGGCGCACGATGGCGTCGAGCCGCTCATGGTGGGCGCCGCGCCAGTACACCCGCCCGCACGCCCCGCACTGCGCGAACACGTCGTACGTGCCGCGCGTGCCGCCCTCAAGACGGTCCGCCACGTCCTCCTTGCGGGCCGCCCGCAGCGGGCCGTTGCAGGCGGTGCAGCGCGTCCAGGGGGCGAGGCGGGGCGCGAAGCGGTGCAGGACATCGCGCAGTTGGTCGTCGGGCCGGTCGCTGTAGACGTACGCCCCGGCCCACAGCTCCCGGCGGCGCAGCAGGCCCCGGTCCCGGCTGAGCAGCACGCGCCGCTCGGCGGCCGAGCGGGCGGCGAGCGCCGGGTCGCCGATGTCCGTGCTCTCGTACGCCGCGTCGACGCCGAGCAGCCGCAGGCGCCGGGCCAGGGTGCCCAGATGCACGTCGAGGAGGAACCGCAGCGGCTCCTCGGGGTCCTCCGTCAGCCGCTGCGGGCGCGGCACCGCCCGCACCTCGACCCGCTGCCCCGCCGCCGGCACGTGCGCCGGGGGCACCTCGTGCCCGTCCACGACCAGGGCCCCGACCTCGGTGAGCGGCACGCCGAGCGACTCCACGACGTGGCCGAGCGACGAGACGCCGTCGGTGACGGCCGTGGTGGGACCGCCCCGCCGCTCGTGGGCGACGAACAGCGCGAGGCCGGGGGCGAAGTCGACAAGAATCTCCGGACCGTTCATCCGCCCAGCCTGCCACGACGCGAACCGCCCCGAACGCGCAGCGCCCCGAACATGCAGCGCCCCGAACGCGCAGCGCCCCAAAGGGGCGCGGGGAACGGCGCGAGCAACCACAACCCACCCGCACCCGCCGAAGCGCCATCGGCCCCCGAGCTGGAAGGCACCCGACACAGCCCAAGAAAAACGGGGCCGCGGCGAAAACCACGACCCCGGCGGCCCAGGAGGTGAGCCCGCCCCCCAGGGGGCGTCAGGCGTGCTGGTAGGCGACCAGGGAGATCCCCACGTAATGCACGGCGAACGCCGCCAGCGTGAAGGAGTGGAAGACCTCGTGGAAGCCGAACCAGCGCGGTGACGGGTCGGGGCGCTTGATGCCGTAGACCACCCCGCCCACGCTGTACAGCACACCCCCCACGACGACCAGGACGAGCACCGCGATGCCGCCCGTGCGCAGGAAGTCGGGCAGGAAGAAGACGGCGGCCCAGCCCATGGCCAGGTAGCAGGGGGTGTAGAGCCAGCGCGGGGCGCCGACCCAGAAGACCCGGAAGACGATGCCCGCGGCGGCCGCGGCCCAGATGCCCCACAGCAGCCACCGGCCCTTGGCGTCGGGCAGCAGGAGCAGGGTGAGCGGGGTGTACGTGCCCGCGATGATCAGGAAGATGTTGGCGTGGTCGAGGCGGCGCAGGACGCGGTCCACGCGGGGCGTCCAGTCCCCCCGGTGGTAGAGCGCGCTGACACCGAACAGGAGGCAGGCGGTCAGGACGTAGATCCCGCAGGCGACGCGGCCGCGGGTGGAGTCGGCGAGCGCGGTCAGGAAGACGCCGGAGACCACGACGGCGGGAAACATCCCGGCGTGCAGCCAGCCGCGCAGCTTGGGCTTCACCGGGCGCGCGGCGGCGGCGACGGGTTCGAGCACTGCGGCGGCCACCTCACCCACGGAGGTGGACGGACTTCCGCCGTCAGCGGCGTCGTTCGTGATCGCGTCGGGGACGGTAGCGGTCATGTGCCGCATCGTACCTACGGAACCGTAAGTTACGTATCAAAGCGGTGAATCCCGATCCTACAAGTGGCCATGCTCACCCCGCTCACGTGTGAAGCCCTCTGGACAGATGCGCGGCAGCGACGGATGATCAAATGAGTGCGGTCGGCACCGGATGAGCGCCAGAAGATCGAAATGCAGTGAAGCGTCCGGGTCGCAGCCCCCACGGGGCCTCAACCTAAAACCCCTCGTATAGGAGCAATCGTGGCGCGCGATATCGCGGCTCCCTCTTCCTCGCAGTCCTCGCTGTCCACCGAGCCTTCCCCGACCCCGCAGTCCTCCCCGTCGTCGCAGTCCTCTCCGGCGGCGCAGTCGGTGCAGTCGTCGATGCCCCATCAGTACCCGCTGTCCGCGGGCGCCGCCCCCACCGACCACCAGGAGCTGCTCTCCTGGGTGAACGAGATCGCCGAACTGACCCAGCCGGACAGCGTGGTCTGGTGCGACGGGTCCGAGGCCGAGTACGAGCGCCTGTGCGGGGAGCTCGTGGCCAAGGGCACGTTCAAGAAGCTGGACCCGGTCAAGCGGCCGAACTCGTACTACGCGGCGTCCGACCCGACGGACGTCGCCCGTGTGGAGGACCGCACGTTCATCTGCTCCGCGAAGGAGGAGGACGCGGGGCCGACGAACCACTGGAAGGACCCGGCGGAGATGCGGGAGGTCTTCGCGGGCGAGAAGGGGATCTTCCGCGGCTCCATGCGCGGCCGGACCATGTACGTCGTGCCCTTCTGCATGGGCCCGCTCGGCTCGCCGCTGTCCGCGATCGGCGTCGAGATCACCGATTCGGCCTACGTGGCCGTGTCCATGCGCACGATGACCCGAATGGGCCAGCCGGTCCTCGACGAACTCGGCTCCGACGGGTTCTTCGTGAAGGCCGTCCACACGCTGGGCGCCCCGCTGGAGCCCGGCCAGGCCGACGTGCCCTGGCCCTGCAACTCCACGAAGTACATCTCGCACTTCCCCGAGACCCGCGAGATCTGGTCGTACGGCTCCGGCTACGGCGGCAACGCCCTGCTCGGCAAGAAGTGCTACGCCCTGCGCATCGCCTCGGTGATGGCCCGCGACGAGGGCTGGCTCGCCGAGCACATGCTCATCCTGAAGCTCACCCCGCCGCAGGGGGAGTCCAAGTACGTCGCCGCGGCCTTCCCCTCGGCCTGCGGCAAGACCAACCTCGCCATGCTGGAGCCCACCATCTCCGGCTGGACCGTCGAGACCATCGGCGACGACATCGCCTGGATGCGGTTCGGCGAGGACGGCCGACTGTACGCCATCAACCCCGAAGCGGGCTTCTTCGGCGTGGCGCCCGGCACGGGCGAGCACACCAACGCCAACGCCATGAAGACCCTGTGGGGCAACAGCGTCTTCACGAACGTCGCGCTGACCGACGACGGCGACGTGTGGTGGGAGGGCATGACGGAGGAGACCCCGGCCCACCTCACCGACTGGAAGGGCCGCGACTGGACGCCGGAGTCCGGCGAGCCCGCCGCCCACCCCAACGCCCGCTTCACCGTCCCCGCCGCGCAGTGCCCGATCATCGCGCCCGAGTGGGAGGACCCCAAGGGCGTGCCGATCTCGGCGATCCTCTTCGGCGGGCGGCGGGCCTCCGCGGTGCCGCTGGTCACCGAGTCCTTCGACTGGAACCACGGCGTCTTCCTCGGCGCGAACGTGGCCTCCGAGAAGACGGCCGCCGCCGAGGGCAAGGTCGGCGAGCTGCGCCGGGACCCGTTCGCCATGCTGCCGTTCTGCGGCTACAACATGGGCGACTACATGGCCCACTGGATCAAGGTCGGCGCCGACAAGGACCGGGCGAAGCTGCCGAAGATCTACTACGTGAACTGGTTCCGCAAGGACGCCGACGGGCGTTTCGTCTGGCCGGGCTTCGGCGAGAACAGCCGCGTCCTGAAGTGGATCGTCGAGCGGCTCGACGGGAAGGCCGAGGGCGTCGAGACGCCGATCGGCGTCCTGCCGACGCCCGAGTCCCTCGACACGCGCGGGCTCGACCTGCCCGCCGCCGACCTGGAGTTCCTGCTCACCGTCGACAAGGAGGTCTGGCGGGAGGAGGCGGCGCTGATCCCCGAGCACCTCAACACGTTCGGGGAGCACACGCCGGCGGAGCTCTGGGACCAGTACCGGGCACTGGTCGCGCGCCTGGGCTGAGGCGCGGAACACCGCGGTCGCGCACCCGGGCGCCAGGCCCGGGGCGCCGCAGGGGAACCCGGGGCCCGGTGGTCGTACAACGGCGTACGACGACCGGGCCCCGGCCCGCTGCCAGCGGCATACGGCGCCCGGGCCCGGCCCGCTGCCAGCGGCATACGGCGCCCGGGCCCCGGCCCGCCGTCAGCGACGTACGACGACCGGCCCTGGTCGGTCGCGTCAGCGGCGTACGGCCACCGGCCCCCGGCCCGTCCTCAGCGGCGCGGGCGGCGCAGGGCCCGGCGGGCGACGGTGCGCCAGTCCGCGGCGACCAGCACGGCCCGCGCCTTCCGCGAGCGGTGCGAGAGCCACACCACCATGGGCCGCCCCCGGTGCAGGGACACCCGGCGCCGGCGGCGGCCGCCCGGCTCGGGCAGGCTCAGCGGGAACTCGTGGCGCTTGCCGTCGCCGGTCGCCGCCCGCAGCAGCAGCTCCCACTTCCCGGGCAGCAGCGCGTACTGGTGCAGGCTGCTCAGGTCGAGGACGACCTGGGCGGTCATGGGCCCGCCGACGGCGGTGGCCCGCGCGGCGGGGACCTGCCACTCGAAGCCGTCGGGGTGGCGCAGCACGAGGCTGTGCCGGACGTCCGCGACGCCGCCGTCGAGGTAGTAGGGGCTGCGCACCCGCACCGCGAGGCTCCGGCCGCCGTCGAGCCACTCCACCGCGTCGCGCCCGGGTTCGAGTTCGGTCCACGACAGGCCGTCGTGGCGCGAGAGCGAGAGCAGCTCGCTGAGCCGGCCGCCCTCGCGCAGCAGCCGGTCGCGGACCCGGATGAGGCGCGGCAGGGAGGCGACCGCCTCCGGCGGCACGCACTCGTGGAGCACCTCGGCGGCGATCCGAGCGTACGACTCCTGCCGCTCGGCGGACCGGTGGTGGAAGCGCGGCCCGAACTTGGCCAGGATCTGGATGCGCGCGATGCGCTCGATCAGCTCGTTGCGCCGCTCGCCGGGCTCGGTGAGCTCGATGACGGACCGCAGCCCGGCGCGCACCGGTGCGAAGAACGCCTCGGCGGGCGGTTGCTGCTTGGTCAGGTGGGCGAAGCCCTCGCGGTCCACGAGGTAGTAGCAGTCGTAGTCGGCGACCACCGATATGCACCGCGCCTTGAGGTAGGCGGGCAGGATGAACGGCTGCTCCTCCGCGAGCCGCGCGCCCTCGGCGAACCGCAGCCCGTGCTCGGTCACCAGGGAGCGGCGGAACAGCTTGTGCGGGGTGAGGGTGTGGACGCCCTTGACCGACCACACGTCGCCGCGCTCGACGTTGGCGGCGTAGGGCTCGGCGGGCGCGCCCCGGCCCACGCCGCGGACGCGGCCGAGGACGACGTCGGAGTCGTTGCGCTCGGCGACCTCCACCATGCGGCGCAGGGCGTCCTCGCCGAGGTGGTCGTCGGGGTCGGCGAAGAAGAGGAACGTGCCCCTGGCCAGGTCGATGCCCCGGTTGCGGGGGCCGCCGGGCGCGCCGGAGTTCTCCTGGTGCACGACCCGGATGTTCTCGGGGTACCGCTCGGCCCAGGCGTCGAGGAGCGCGCCGCTGCCGTCGGTGGAGCCGTCGTCCACCGCCACGACCTCGACGTGTTCGAAGCCGATGGTCTGCCGCACCACCGACTCCAGGCACTCGTCCAGGAACTCGGCGGCGTTGTAGACCGGAATGATCACACTGACCGCGACGTCGCTCATCATCGCCCTCTCCGCGCTGGCCGCACCCGACTTGGGTGACGCTGTGCAGACGAGCGGCGGGCGGGGGAGAGTTGCCCCGGAAAGGGCCCGGAGACCCATTCGTGACGCGGTCGCGCGAGTGTTCACTTCCGGGAAGGGTGTGCGGCCACGGACGTTCACGTACCGGTCCCCGAACCGGCGGGACGGGCGGTGGCCCCCGGCGCGGAAAGGGGCACCCGGCCCGCGCGTCGCTGCGGCACGCGGGCCTGGCCTGATGAGGGTCGGGCGGGCGCCCGCCCGCGGGTCAGGCCGCGCCGCCGAGGCGCAGGGCCAGGCGGCGCAA
>NZ_BNBT01000032.1 GCF_014656095.1 Streptomyces longispororuber | reverse complement strand
CTCGACGACCGGCACGGCGAAGCCGGGGCGCTCAACAATCTCGGCATCGCGCTGCAGGAGGTGCGGCGGTTCGACGAGGCCGTCGACGCCCACACCCGCGCCGTCACCATCTGCCGCGAGCTCGACGACCGGCACGGCGAAGCCGGGGCGCTCAACAATCTCGGCATCGCGCTGCAGGAGGTGCGGCGGTTCGACGAAGCGATCGACGCCCACACCCGCGCCGTCACCATCTGCCGCGAGCTCGACGACCGGCACCGCGAAGGCACGGCGCTGGACAGTCTCGGCATCGCGCTGCGGGAGGTGCGGCGGTTCGACGAAGCGATCGACGCCCACACCCGCGCCGTCACCATCTTCCGCGAGCTCGACGACCGGCACCGCGAAGGCAAGGCGCTGGACAATCTCGGCGCCGCGCTGCGGGAGGTGCGGCGGTTCGACGAAGCGATCGACGCCCACACTCAGGATCTGGCCATCTGCCGCGAGCTCGACGACCGGCACGGCGAAGGCACGGCGCTGGACAGTCTCGGCGCCGCGCTGCAGGAGGTGCGGCGGTTCGACGAAGCGATCGACGCCCACACCCGCGCCGCCACCATCTTCCGCGAATTCGACGACCGGCACGGCGAAGCCGGGGCGCTCAACAATCTCGGCATCGCGCTGCAGGAGATGCGGCGGTTCGACGAGGCCGTCGACGCCCACACCCGCGCCGTCACCATCTACCGCGCGCTCGACGACCGGCACCGCGAAGGCACGGCGCTGGACAGCCTCGGCGCTGCGTTGCGGGAGGTGGGGCGGTTCCGTTGGGTACGGAGAGCGTGGCAAGTGATCGCCCGTGCATTCCAAGTCTTCCCACGGTGATTGCGGGACTGGGCGGCATCAGCGATGCCCTGCCCTGATACGACAGGAACCCGAGGGCCGGTCCACGGCATCGCAGGGGCGCGAGGCTCGCTTGCGGCTGGTGACGCGATTCTTACCGGCACCCTGTGTCGAAGGGCAGGTCGGTCATGAGGTGCCTCCTTGGGTAGGGGGCCGTCCGCCGTCGGCGGCGAACGGAGCGTGCGCGGGCGGGGCCGCCACGGGGCCCGGCCCGCTCGGTGAGGTGGGCCCGAGGACCGGGCGGGCCGGGACGCTATGGGCCCCGGTGCCGGATCTGCCGGGCGGCGGCGGCATAGCGGGCGGTGCAGTCCACGGCCTTGCTCAGCAGCCGCAGATGAGTGGCCGGGTCGGTCTCCGGACTGCGCTGCTGGACCAGGACGCGGGCGCGCCGGATGGTGCTGCTCGCGACGTCCTTGGAGCGGCCCTCGGCGAGCGCGGCGGCGTAGGCCTCGGCGTCGTCGACGAGAAGGGTGAGGTAGCCGCGCAGTCGCGCGCGCAGGACGTCGGCCACCTCGCCGGTGGCTCGCCCGTCGGCCAGCGCCAGGCCCAGGCGCACGTCGCGCTCGATATCGGTCCAGGTCGGTGCGCCGTTCACGGCCGCCGCCGACGGTGGCCCGGGCATCTGGCGCGGCCGGTGCGGGAAGTGCAGGGGCATGGCGGTCGCCTCCTGAGCGGGGCAGGGCAACGGGGGTCGCGGCAGACCCCGAGGGGGGCGGGCAGGGAGCCGGAGCCGGGGCCCGCCGCGCGCCCCCGGGCGCGGGCTGGAGCAGGCCGGGCGGCCGGGCGCCTTCGGGGGCGTGCAATTGAGTCAACTCCCTGTCGGCCGGGGCCCATAGGGCCCACGATGTAACCCCGTGTAGTCCCGTGTAACCCACCCCGAGCCGCGGAAGGGGGCGGGCTGGCCATGGCCCCGGACACCGAGCGGATCACGCACTTGATCAGGCAGGTGTGCCTGGAGCGCCGCTGGGGGCCGACCAAACTCGCCCGGGAGCTGAGCATGGCGGCGGGCCGGGGACCGCGCGGCATGTCCCGCCAGTACGCGCGCAAGCTCCTGGCCGGGGAGCGCAAGCCGGGCGAGCTGTGGCTGCCCGCCGTCGCCCGTGTCTTGGAGCTCCCTGCGGATCATCTCGCCCGCATCCCCAGCCCAGAGCCCGTCACCGCGGATACCGTGGAATCCGTCCTGGCCCTGGGGAGGAGCGACGTGGACCGTCGGATCTTCTTGAAGTCCGCCTCCGGCGGCACCGTCCTGGCCTTCCTCGGCGTGCCCGACGCCGAGGCCATCACCCGCCGCGTGCGCACTGCCGACGCTACCGCCGTCCGCGTCGGGCAGGGCGAGGTCGACGCGATCCGCTCCATGGTCACCACCCTCGGCGACATGGCCGCCGAGTACGGCGGCGGCCACGTGCGCCACCTCGCCCGCACCTACCTGACCGACAACGCGGGCCCCTGGCTCAAGGGCCGCTACACCGCCGCCACCGGACGTCAGCTCTATGCGGCCACCTCCCAGCTCGCGCACCTGCTGGGCTGGATGACCCAGGACGAGGGCGACGATCAGCGCCACCAGGACCTCGCCCGCACCTACTACGCCCACGCCTGGCGTCTGGCCGACGAGGCCCGCGAGCCCGAACTGGCCGCCACCGCCCTGCGCGGAGCCAGCGTGCAGGCCATCGCCCGCGGCCCGCGCCACCGCGCCGAAGCCCTCGCCCTGGCCGAGAAGTGCATGACCTACGCCCACGAACTCAGCGACCCGCGCGCCATCGCCTACTACCAGTCCACCCTGGCCGACGCCGCCGCCCTGGACGGCGACCACCGCCTGGCCACCGCATCCCTGGCCGCCTCCCAGACACAGATCGAGCGCACCGCCACCGCCCCCACCGGGCAGTCCTGGGCCTCCCACTTCACCATCGGCCGCTGGGCCTACGCATCCGGGATGATCCTCGCCAAGATGGGCGACCTGAGCGCAGCCCGCGCCCACCTGCACCAGGCCCTGGAGGTCTACGGGCTCGACCGCCGCCGTACCCGCGCCAGCGTCCTGGGCGACCTCGGCGGCATCCACCTACGCCAGGGCGACCTGGACGGCGCCCTGGCCGTCTGGACCGACTTCCTGGACTGCGCCGAGGGCATCCAGTCCGTCAAAGTCCGCGACGCCGCCGAAGACCTCCACGTCCGCCTGGCCCGGCACGAGACCGTGCCCGCCGCCCGCGAACTGGCGCAGCGCGCCGCTGCCCTGCTGGCCCGCTGACGCGCTGCTGTCCTGTGTCACCGAACCTTGAGCGATTGCCCTCGAAACGCTGTGGGCGTTGGTCAGCGCCCGTGTTCCCCGTTGCCCGTGCCCAGTTCGGGGTCGTCGGACATGGCACGCAGCATCACGGCGGTCTGAGCGTCGGTGAGCGTGGTGCCGGTGGCCGGGCGGCAGGTGTCGTCGGCGAGACCGAGTTCGGCTTCGAGGGCGAGCATCGCAGCGGGTGTATCAGTGGAGGGCGTGCCGTCGGCTTTGTGGCCGAGGCAGAGGAGCGGCTCGGGCAGCTCACCGCAGCGAGGGCAGTGCAGATCGTCGGAGGTGTGCTCGGACATCGCGTCTCCTTGACCTGCGCTGCTCAACCCTCGCTGACACTACCTCGCTCTCATCAAGGTCCGTTGGCAAACGGTCAAGGTCCGGTGACACGGGACAACTGCGCACACTGACCCCGGCCGAGGCATGCGGCGTAGGCGCGAACGTTTCTGCGGTGAACACCTTCGCCTACCTTGGTGAGCAGCCTGTCGGAGGCCGCTACTGCGGGCCGGGCGACGGCTATGCCTACCCTTGTGATCAAGAACTGTGTTCGCGGCCTGGCCGCGCTCTCGATGTCCCTGGTCCCGCTCCTGGCCGCGGCGCCTGCGCAGGCCGCCGCCTCGGTGGAGACCACGACGCTGGCTGACGCCGTGCACCGCCTCCCGGCCGCCGCCGAGCACCGCGCCGGCTACACCCGCGGCGCCTTCAAGCACTGGAACAGCGGCATGCTGAAGGACGGCTGCACCACCCGCGGCGAAGTGCTGATCGCCGAGGCTGTCGAAGCACCCAAGGTGGGCGCCGGCTGCACGCTGACCGGCGGCGAGTGGCGCTCCTACTACGACGGGCAGGAAGTCGAGGACCCCAAGGTGCTCGACATCGACCACATGGTCCCGCTCGCCGAGGCGTGGTCGTCTGGGGCCTCCGCCTGGAGCGCGGCCCGCCGCGAGGCCTACGCCAACGACCTCAGTGCCCCGGCCTCGCTGGTGGCCGTCACCGCCCGCACCAACCGCTCCAAGGGGGAGCAGGACCCGGCCGAGTGGCTGCCGCCGCTGCCCGGCGCCCACTGCCGCTACGTCGCGGAGTGGGTGTCCACCAAGCTGCGCTGGGACCTGGCCGCCGACCCCGCCGAGCTGGACGCCATCGCGGTCTTCGCCTCCGGCCAGTGCAAGGACACCCCCGTCACCTACACCGCCGCCTGACACCCGGGCCGCGCGGGCGGCCGCCGAGGCACCGGCTCGGCCCCGTGCCGAGGTGAGGGTCCGCGGCGATACAGCGCGCGGCCCCATCGACTGACGATCACCTGACGTAGCGCATCTGCTGGCGGCACGCGGCCACCACGGCCGGGTCCACGCCACTGCCACGGGCCCAGGTGCACACCACCCCCGGCGACATCGCCGCGCGCGGGCAGGGCGGCGGGCGCGGCACCGGAGGGACCGTACGGGGTGCACGGCGGGGCTGCACAGGCCGGGGCGCCGGAAGCGCCTCGGCCCGCCGCGGCGCCGGATCGGGTACCTGCGGAGCTACCGAGCGCGGCCGGACTGGAGCTGGGCGGGAGCTCGCGCGGCGCGGGACGGGGCCGGTGCGCACCAGCCGGTCCGTCCCGCGCGGCGGTGAGGGCGCCGCGCTCGGCGAGGCGGCAGCGGGTGCGGTGCGCACCTGAGACACGGCCGGAGTGTCCGGCCTGGCAAGCGCCCACGTAGACACCCGGATGTACCCCGCGAGCCGCATCTGATCGCCTCCAACGCGCTGACATGCGCTGTCACAGTAATGGGCATAACTGTGACAGCTGCCAGGCCTCGCGGACGTCCTGGAACCCGAACAAGTGAGCTTATCCGGGAACCACGGGCGAGCCGTGCCCGGTCCGGGGAGACGGCCCGGAGGGAACATCGGCACAGCCGCAGGCGGCGGGACTGCTCTGGGGGGGCGCGGGCCGGTCGTCTTCAGCCCCGCCGCAGATCACGTAGCGGCGGCTGCCCGGGTCGACGGATAGAAGGCTGCAGGCAGCTTGGTGTGCCTATCAGTTACAACCTGCACGACTTGCGATGCAGACAAGCCGCGTACGCTTTCTAAGTCGGCTCCGCGTAGGTCGGCCCTCGTGAGCGTCGCCCCGCTCAGGTAGGTCCCCGTGAGCGTCGCCCCGCGCAGGGTGGCATTCGTCAGCGTCGCTCCGTCCAGGGTGGCCCCCTTAAGCGTTGCCCCGTCCAGGGTGGCCCCGTCGAGCGTCGCTCCGTCCAGGATGGCCCCCTCGAGCTTCGCCCAACGCAGCTCGGCATTACTGAGCCTGGCCCCGTACAGGGTGGCCCTCGTGAGCGTCGCCCCGCCCAGGGCGGCCCTCGTGAGCGTCGCCCCGCCCAGGTCGGCGTCGGTGAGGTCGGCTTGCATGAGTCGGGCGCCGGCGAGGTGGAGCCCGTGAAGGGCGAGTTTTTCGCGGGGGTCGACGTGGGTGCGTGATTCGGTGCGGGTGAGGGCGGTGAGGGCTGCTTGTATGTCGGCTGCCGGTTCGCGGGGGAGCGGTTCGGCTGCCGGTTGGTTGCCGGAGCTCTCGGGGGCAGGAGGGGGCGCGGCGTGGAGGGTGCGGTGGCGGATGAAGTGGCCCAGGACACGGGCGGCGTCGGTGGCGGCTTGGTCGGGAGCGTCTTGGACGATCTGTTCGAGGGCGAGGATGCCGCCGATGCGGATGTAGATCTTCTCGGAGTCGAGGCGTTCGAGGGCCTTGGTGAACCGGTCGGTGATCTGGCCGCGGCGGGTGAGGCGGTAGGTGCGGGCCGTGTAGAACAGGGCGATGCCGGCGCCCAGGGCGGCGGCGAACGCGACGACGGCGGTCCGCAGGCCGGTCACAAGGGCTGCCGACCCCTTCTTCAGTTCGCTCTCGTCAAGGTGTGCGGCATCGAGGACGTAGGGGCCTTTCCAGATCAGCCACGGCAGTACGACCAGCAGCACGCCAGCCCCTGAGATGATCAGCGCGGCCATGCCCCGGCGTTGGGCAACTCTCACCCGGTGAGCCTGCACCCGGCGCCGCTCCAGCAGAGTCTGGCGCTGCTTCAGCTGCCTGTTGCGTGCAGTGCGCTGCCGGTAGGCGCGCAGGGGGCGCGGTGTCCTCATGCCTCCGTACATGCCGTACGGGCGGCGTTCAGTTGCAGCCGACCGCCGTGCCGTTGTTCCCCGGGGCCGGCCTACGGGTCCTCGTCGTCGTACGCGTCGTCGGCGTTGCGGTCGGCGGCGGCCGCGGCCCGTTCGTCGAACCCCGAGACTGCGGTAGGGCTCTCCGGGTCCCGCTCGGCGGCCTCCGCGATGCGCTCGGCGGCGTCGTGGTCCATCTCCCGTGCCATGGGCCCGAGTCTGGCCTGGACCGGAGGCCTGCGCGGGCCGACACGCCTGCGGCCGCGGCGCGGGCCGCCCGCTCAGCCTGCCCGGCCGGGGCTGGGGCCCAAGTCGTCGGCGGCCTGGCCGATGGCGGTCCGCAGCAGGGCCACGGTCGACTCGATGGCGGCCGCGCGGGCCGGATCGGCGCCGGGCTGCTCTTCCTCCAGGAGCACCACGGCGGCCTGGAGCACGCCGACATGCACAGGCACGGTGCGCAGGGCGGCGAGTGCGGCGGTGGCCCGGTCGGTGGCGGACCCGGCGCCGGCCGGGGGGATGAGCGCGGAGACGCCGCGCCCGAGCGCGCGGTCACGGGATGGGGTGGTCACCAAGGGGATTGTTCCAGTGCGCGGCCGGTCGCGGCGGGCCGGGCCTGGCGGGCGAGGTCGACGCCGGGCATCTCCGGGACGGCGTTCACGCGATCACCTCCAGGATCTCGCCGTCCAGCGGGCGGCGAGCTCGGGCAGGCGCTGCGAGCGCGGCGCGGGCCGGACCGGCGCGGCGCAGCTGCTCCCGCCGCACGGCGAGCAGGTGTTCGGCGGTGCGGGTCTGTGCCCGCGCGGCGGGGCGGCCTCGGTCGCGGCGCGCTGGGCATCGTTGCTGTCGGGCAGAGCCCGGTGCCAGGGCTTGGCGAGCTCGGTCGCGTACGCCTTGCGGGCCTCGGCCTGGGCTTCCTCGCCGCGGCCGAGCATCACCAGGGCCTCCTGCCGGTACTCCGCGGCCGCGCTCTCGGAGGCCAGGAACGCGTTGTGCGCGACGGCGTCCGGGCCGGCTGCCTCCAGGGCCGCCGGGGCGGCGATCTTCTGGAACTGGGCCCCCTCGGCGGCGATGGCGTTCTCGATGGCCGTACGGACCTCGGCGGCGACGCCGCGACGGCGACCGGGTCGGTCGGGTCGGCCGACCCAGCGGCCGCGAGGAGACCGGCCTCGCCGATCAGGGCCTCGACCTGCCGCCGGTGGCCGCACGCCGCGCACAGCCCGGCCGACCGTTCCCGACCGCAGTCCTCACACGCTACGGCCTGCCGCACCGCCGCCCGCTCCCGCTCGACGGCGGCCTACGCTTCGGCCTCGGCACGGGCCGCCGGCGCCATCGAGGAGGAGGCCAACGCCGTCCGGCTCGACATCGGCCCGTACAGCGAGTACGGGAACGGCCGCGAGGGCGAGGCGCTGAAGGTGTTCACCCAGCGCGTCGAACCGCACCGCAACGAGCAGCGGCGCCGCCAGCAGCAGTTGGACCAGCCCGCCGATCAGGCCACGCCCTCCAGCCAGCCGCCCGCGGCCTGAGTCCCTTTTTGTTTGTGTGATGCACTGAGTTGAGTGCAGTCCGGGGCTGCTCGTCTGCGTCGTGACGCCAGTTGAGATGATGTTGCTATGCCTGTCTTGGTCGCTCCGCTGATGTCTGCTGGTTGTCTTGCTGGGTCTGCTCAGCCGTCATTGCCGGTGGCAGGCGGGTTGCTGCTGCGGCCCTGGCTGGCGAAGGACGCCGCGGCCGTGGTGAAGGTCTTCCAGGACCCGGCGATCCAGCAATGGCATCATCGGCGGGCAGATTCTGAGGAAGAAGCTCAGGAGTGGATCGAGAAATGGCAGCGAGGCTGGCAGGACGAGACGGGCGCGAACTGGGCTGTCGTTGACGATGACAGCGACACAGTGCTGGGCCGGGTCTCCCTCTCGTCGGTGATCCTGATGGGTGGTCAGGCTGAGATCTCGTACTGGACCGCGCCTTCAGCACGTGGTTCCGGTGTCTGTTCCCGCGCGGTCACGGCGGTGACCGACTGGGCGCTGGGCGAGGCGGGCTTCCACCGCCTCGAACTCGGTCACTCGGCCGCCAATCCGGCGTCTTGCCGAGTGGCAGTAAAGGCCGGGTTCACCCAAGAAGGCGTCCGCCGCAAGGCCATGCTGCATGCAGACGGCTGGCATGACATGCATCTGCATGCCCGTGTCCGATAAGGGGACGGCAGACCTCGCGGTCGGCGCCGTCCAAGGGCTTGTTGGGCTTTGTTGGAGCGGGTGAGGCGGCGGGTCATGAGAGTGATGAAGGCCCAGTTGATGTGGGCCTCAGAGTGCTGGATGAGGCGTTCGTAGTCGCGTGAGTTGCGTCGGGCCTGCATGTACCAGCTGATGGACCGCTCCACTTTCCACCTGCGCTTGACCACGACGAAGCCCTTGGCCCCCTTGGGCCGGGACACCGGCCGCAAAGTGACCTTTCAGACGCTCGTCGGCCCAGTTGACGAGGGTGCTGGCGTATCCGCGATCGGCCCAGACCTGGGCCGGAGGGCCCCGTACGCGAGGGCCATGCCGCCCGGCTTGCTCCTCACTCGGTTACCACCTCGGCCGTGTCGCCGTCGAGGGCGCCGTCGGCGATTCTCGGCAGCCGGCCCGTCCCGAGTCTGACCTGGGCTACGGGGGCGCCAGCGCTCCGGCATGCCCGCCAGCCGGGTCAGCGCCGCCTGCGCCGCCACCTCCATGGTCCCTGCTGCCAGCCCCGCCGCCAGCTTGGGGGCGTCCTTCAGCCCGGCGACCGACGGGTCCGCCAGTAGCAACGGGACCGCGTTGCGCAGCCGCAGTCACGGCGCTCCGGGGACATCAGGCCACTGCCCCGGCGAGCTCTTGGACCCGGTGGCGGGCGCACACGCTGCGGCTCGGCAGGGGCGTGCGGCCGCACGGCGCCTGCCCGTCCCGGCCAGAGCAAGCCCGCTCCGCGCGCACGCCGGAAACCGGCGCCTGGTCGTCGGCCAGGGTGGCGGCTTCCTCGCGGCACAGCTTGCACAGGCCGTCCTCGAGGGCCCGGCCGGTCAGCAGGATCCGCACCCCGCAGTCGTCGCAGTCACCGCGCGGCGGACCGTCCGGCACCCGCTGCTGAACCACCACGGCCGGGGCCGGCCTGGCGATCGCGTCGTCCAGCTCGCACGTGTCGCACTGCCCCGGCGGGCCGGGACGGGTGTTGTGCTCGGGGCACAGGCCCTGGGCGAGGCGCTGCTTGCGCTGCCGGGCGGCGGCCTTGTCCTGGACGACCTCCGCGCAGATCTCGCACGCAGCGCCGGTCCGCCAGACCACACCGGCCTCGCAGTCCTGGTAGCCGCAGCCCCACCGGGGCAGGGCCACCCCCAGCAGCCAGCGGCCCGGGTCCCGGATGTCGGAGAGCAACACCTTGGCCAGCCGGACGGTCAGCCGGTGCTGCAGCCGCTCCGGGGCGGTCCCCTCGCGCAGCTGGCGGCCCACCTCCCGGGCCACCTTCCGCGCCACGAAGACGTTCACCTGCTCCAGCAGCACGTGGACCGGCTCCAGCACGGCGTAGATGTGCGCGTTCATCGCCAGCCGCGGGCCGTCGTACGACCGGGCCCCGGCTTTGCTGCGGCTGCTGCGGTTCCTCGGCTTCGAGGGCGAGGGCTGGTTCTGTCCACCCGCGCGAAGCGCGAGACCACCCTTGCCCGCGGCAGCCGCAGCGTCACCGCCGGCCGGGTTTTCCACAGGCCGACCCGCCTTACCCACCTGTACCTCGCCTACGGCGGGTGAGAAGAACGCGCGTCCGTCATCAGGTGAGTCAGTCATAGGTACTTCCCTATTCGCGAGGGATCCCTCACCAACCGGGGAACCCGACCCCTCACCAACTTGGGAACTGATCGCCCCCTCAGCACCGCTGCCCACAGCCGCCCCAGCCACCTCAGCAGCAGCACCGAAGCCGTCGGCCGGGACATCTGTACGGGCCTCCGGAGCAAGGTCGTGCGCGATGTACCGGTTCCGGCCCCGTACACCCGCGCGCCGTTGCACCGTCATCCAGCACGCCGCCTCCACCTCGTCCACGACCGCCGACGCCGCCGTCACCGACAGCGCCTCGCCGGCCTTCTTGCCCGAGTGGTGCCGCAGACACGAGGCGAGCTCCGCCTCCGTCAACGCAATCCCCTGCGCCTGCGCATACGCCACCAGCGCGTACACCCGAAGCTGCCGGGGCGTGAGGTCCTCCGCGGCCGCCACCGGCAGCCACACGAACGCCTCCTCCCGCAACATCGGCCGCACCGTGCGTACCGCCGACTGCCCCGTCCCGCCCGGCAGCGTGCGGCGCTCCGAGTGCAGCTCCACCACACCGTCCGGGCCCGGACGACGCAGCTGCGTCATCCCGCGCTCCACCGACGCCACCGACAGCCCCAGATACGAGCCGATCGTCTCCGTGCGTGCCTGGCAGCCCTCCGGCCGCGACGCCAGCGCCTTCACCTTCACGTACACCGACAGCGCCACGTCCTGGTAGTACGGCGACCAGACCAGACGCATCGGCACCCGCACCCGCTGCCGACGAACCACACCCGCCGGCGCGACCATCGAGCCCACGACAGCACTCACCGGCCCACCACCTTGGCAGGAGCGGTAGACACCGCAAGGGCCGAACATCTCAGCAACGTCTGTGTCGCCATCGGGCCGGTGTACACGCCAAAACGGACACCCCCGTGGGGAGCGGCCAGGGCCCGCGTCTCGTCATCCATCTGCCGACCCTGCACCGGACGGCCTGTGGACAGAGATCGCTCAGCCGCGATCACCCCCGAGGCTCCCGCACGGTGCGATACGAATCCCGAACCCGTCCCGGCTGGCGGGATGGCGCGCACAACCCGACAGCCGCCGGCTTCGTCCACGTCGCGCCGCCTCGTGTATGAGCCGGGCAGCACCCGCCGGCCGGCGGCAGAACCGGGGAGACCGGCGGCGGAGCCGACAGCAGCCCCCGGCTCCCCGCCGCCGGGCGCAGGAGGGGCAGCGCCTGGGTCCGAGACTGGAACAGCCTGCGGACCGGGTCTGCGCCGTGGGCTCTCCCCGCCTTCCGCCCGCGTCCGCGACACGACCGCGGCAGGGCAACAAGGCGCCCCAACGCGACGAGTTGCCCGCGCACCGAGGGCAGAGTGACCCGCTACACACACCCAAATATGGGCCAAACGGGCACAAGTGGGCTGGAAAAAGGCCTGGCGGTACGGCAAACTGGCTCCTGTTGTCGCGGCGGAGCCTCGATAGCACGACGAAGCCCCGCGCGGGCTTCGCGTTCGACCGGAACCGAACGAAAAAGTTGAACCGTCCGCAGCCGGTGGCACCGGGGCGGACGACTCCTCCGGGGGGCCCTGGCAGGCCGGAACCGGAGACTTGAAGGGCGCCGAGCCCAGGTGACTGGCATCACCGAGGGGCCGGGCCCGGGCGGCAGATAGGCCGCCCCGCATCCACTACCTCATCTCGACCCCCTCGGGGGCCGAGGCATACCCGCGCCCGGACCGGCACGGAAGTCGAGAAACAGCACAGGCACCCGCCAGCCGGAGCGACGCACACGTCATCGCTGCCACGGCCGGGGGTGCCTCGGCGAATGCCTGTCGGAGAGTACGGGTACCCTGACCCATGACGTGACCTTCCTTGTCCTTATAGGTCGCGCGATTGCCCCGTGGCTTGCCTAAGGTCACGGGGCATAGATCTGTATGGGGGATATGCGAGATCACCTTACCCCCGCAGCGCCCGCCAGGCGCACGCCGCCCCATACCGTGTCGCCGCCCCGTCGGGCACAGTTGACACACCGACAGCTCCACCACACGACCGGGCCACCACGCCACCCGACACCCACCCACGGCATGATGATCACCATGCAAACGCCCGACCAGCTGGCCACGAGCTACGCCCAGCCCTCCCGCCGCCGCGCGTACGTCACCGGCATGCGCCAGCTCGCCGCCGCACGCCCCGCCGGCCAGCCCGTCCGCATCTACCTCAGCGCCCCACCCGCCGTCCAGGACCGCCCCACCTGGCCGCACCGCGTCGACCGCATCCGCGACGAACTCCCCGACGGAATCGAGCTCGTCCAGTACCGGGACGTCTTCGACCCGGCGGTCGACTACTTCGAGCAGTGGGCAGCCACGGCCGACACCTTCGACAGCCTCGTCGTCATCGGCCTCCACCGAGACCGCCGCCGCGACCCCCGCGAGCAGACCCTCGGCCCCATTGCTCGGCAGGAGCTCATCCACACCGTCAGCGCGGGCAAGCCCGTCCTGCTGCACAGCCCGACGCGAGGCCTTGTACCCGTCCTCGACTGCAAACCCCGCCGCGTCGGCGCCGAGCCGCACCAACGCCTCCGCCTCACCATCCCGCCAGGCTGGAGCCCCGCCGAGCCCACCCTCCAGGCCGCACTCGCCGCCCTCACACCCAGACACGCCGGCACCACGCCACAACAGCGCACCACCGACACCCCGAGCAGGCCGCGGCACGACGCCCCCGTCCATCTGGCACACCCGTTCTCCGCCGCAGCCTCCCCCAGCACCTGCTCGTAGCGCGCGAGCATGGCCTCGGCTATGGGCCCCCGGGCGGCGACGCGGTGCGCCGCGGTCGCGCGGCACCCGGTACGGTTCTGGCCCGTGGCCCGATTCGTGCTCTTCGACCTGGACGGCACGCTTGTCGACCGGCAGACCGCCCTGAGTGATGCCATCACCGAGCTGTGCCGCGCGCACGACTTCGACAAGGACGTTGAACAGCGACTGCGCGCCGACCTGGCCGACCGCGCGAACCCGCGCGACTTCGTCCGGCTGAAGAGAGCCTGCGAACTGGCGGTGCCAGCCGAGCAGTTGTGGCAGGAGTACGTCGACCTCATGGCGGCCGCCGTCACCTGCCGCCCCGAGGTCCTCGAGGGCCTGGCCCGTCTGCGCGCGGCGGCGTGGACGATCGGTGTTATCACCAACGGGGCCGGTGACATTCAGCGCACGAAACTGGCCGCGACCGGCCTCGCCTCCCTGGTCGACGGCGTTGCCGTCTCGGGTGACCTGGAGATCCGCAAGCCGGACCGGCGTCTCTTTGAACTCGCAGCCGTCCGGTGCGGGGTCAGCCTCGAGGACAGTGGCTGGATGGTCGGTGACAACCCGGCCGGAGACATCGGCGGCGGTCACCAGGCCGGTCTGCGCACCATCTGGCTGCGCGGTCGGCCCTGGCCCGACGGACTCCGCGCCGCGCACCATGCTGTCGACGACGTCACCGACGCCATCACCATCCTGCTCACCGAGACCTCGGAGTGACACCGTGGACCAGCCGACCGTCGGCATTCTCCACCCTGGCCGCATGGGCGCCGCCGTTGCCGCCTGCGCCGCGACCAACGCGGCCGCGGTCCTGTGGTGTGAGGCCGGGCGCAGCCCTGCGTCCGTGGAGCGCGCCGCCCAGTTCGGGCTGACGTCCGTGGCCACGCTGGCCGAGCTGCTGGACCGCAGTGACATCGTCATCAGCCTTTGCCCGCCAGCCGCTGCCGAGGACCTGGCTCGCGACGTCGCCGGGCACCCATTCGATGGCGTGTACGTGGAGGCGAACGCCATCAATCCCGAGCGGGCGCAGCGGATCGCCGCGCTGCTCGAGCCGGACGCGGACGTCGTGGACGGCGGCGTCGTCGGCTCCCCGCCGGTCGGCGGCAAGACGCCGACCCTGTACCTGTCCGGCGCGGCCTCCGCGACCGAGCGGATCGAGGCACTGTTCGCGGGCACCGCCGTCCAAACCGCGGCGCTGGGCACGCAGGTCGGGAAGGCGTCCGCACTGAAGCTGGCGTACGCGTCGTTCCAGAAGACCAGCCGGGTGCTGGTGGCGCTCGCGGTCGGCATGGCACGGGAGCACGGAGTCGACCAAGAGCTCATCGAGGTTGCCTCCCGACGCACCGACTCGTATCTCGCCGAGCCGCAGTACGTAACCAAGACTGCGGAGCGCGCCTGGCGCTGGGGCCCGGAGCTGGAGGAAGCTGCCGACGCCCTCGCGGCTGCCGGCCTGCCGCCGGAGATGCTGCGCGCGGCCGCGTCCACGCTGGCACGGTGGGACGACGTCAAGGACGCCAGTGAACTTACGCTCACCGACGCCCTGGACCGACTCGCCCAGCCGTAGCCCGCGCTCACGCCGTCGCCGCTCCCGCCCGCTGCGCCAGCAGCTGGTCAATGAGCTGCGCCGCGTCCTGCGGCGACACCGCCGTGGTGTCTACCGTCAGGTCCCAGACCATGCCTTGGTGCCTGTCCAGGTCCTCGCGTGTTGCATCCCACGCCGCCAGGCGCGCCGCGGTGTCGCGGTCGCCGCGCCCCGCCGAGCGCTGCTCGGTCACATCGCGCGGGCACCACAGCTGCACCACCGACCACTCCGCCGGGTAGCCGCCGACCAGGGCCCGGATGCCCTCGACCTGCCCGAGGTGCACCACCGGTACCCCGGACTCAAACGCCGCGTCCAGGCCGGGCGCGTCGATCACGTACGTGTTGCCATACCGGTGGTTCGCGTAGACGACGCCGCCTGCGGCCTTCAGCTTGCGCAGCTGCTCCGCCGTGCCCATCCGATAGCCGGCCGACTTGCCTGTTCCCACCTTGAGCCGCGCGAACTGCGCGTACCGCGGGCTCAACTCGGTGAGGGCCGCGGTGATGGTGTCCTTCCCGGCGGCTGGTGGACCATACAGCAGCACGCCCTGCTTCGGGATCATGCGTACATCGCTCCCATCGCCTGCCGGGCCTGGTCCGCGAGTGTGACTGCGGTTCCCAGCCGGTTGTCGACGACCAGGTGCGGCACCGCCGGGCGCAGCTCGAGGTCGATCGTGGCCATGTACTCGTCCCATCGCTGGAGCTTCCAGGCGTCCCGGGCAGCTGAGCGGAATCCGATGTACTCGCGCATCGACTCTTCGTCGCAGAGCACCCACACCGGGAAGACGTCGACACCCATCGCACCCGCGCGGTTGGACAGGCGCTGCATCCAGGCCGGGTCCGTCATCTCGGAGATGAACGGGGCGGTCAGCACGGTGGAGATGCCGCACCGGATGTTGGCCATAGCCGACTGCATCAGGCAGTCGTACTCCACGGGCCGGACCTTTTCGCGGTAGAGCTCGGTGTGCCGGTCGTTCGCATCGCCGCCCAGCGCGACCAGGAGACGCTCCACGAGCGGGCGGGTCAGCGGATCCTTGTCGAGCAGCGGCCAGCCAGTGAGCTGAACGAAGAAGCGGGCGAGCTCGGTCTTGCCGCTGCCGGCGAAGCCACCGACCAGGATGAGTACGGGACGGTGGGGGTCGCCGCCCGTGTGCCGGCGCTTCCACGCGTCGATGATCCGTTGCTGCAAGTCGAAGTGGTCGGCTTCGTCGGAGCCCGGCGCTATGCGGTGAATGGCTCGCTCAACCGCCAAGACGTGCGAGCCGTTGAGGCGGTCGTCCATCGGCGTGAGCTTGAAGGACGTTTCCTCGCCGGGCAGGGCGGCTCGGAAGCCGAGGTCGGGCTCGGTGGCCCGGTACAGGAGGCAGTAAGCACGGCGGTAGTGGGGCCCGGGATAGACCTCGCCCTGCTCATGCTGCCAAAGAGTCTGCGGATTCGCGGCCGGGATCCCCTTCAGATTGGCCTGTTCAGCGACCTCTCGTAGCCGCTCTCCGGCCTTCTCCAGGGTCAGGCCGTGAGCCTCCCGCTGCTCGCGCAGCCGGTCTGGCCGCCACCCTGCTCGCTGCTTCCCCACCCCGTGCCCCTCCGTCATCGTCATGGCCGCGAGCCTAGGGCTCGGGCTCCAAATCCCATGTGTACGTGGATGTTGAAAACCCGTGAATGAAGCTGTGTACAGACTTCGACAAGCCTCTGTGATGTTCCACCCTCGCCGCCGCCGGTGTGATTGCCCCTACACAACGACAGGGTTGGTAGGGGGTGCAGACCAGTGATTATCGACCACCACGGCGACGGCCAGGAGGGATCCGAACTAGTCCAGGGCATCAGCTCTTTCGGCGAGTTCCAGCAGCTCGCGCGACGCGTTTGGCCCCGCCACCAGGACGAGCTCGCGGATGGCTGCGCGGGCGGCCTGATGGGTCTGGATGATCTCGGGGGCGATGGCCTCAGCGCGCAGCAGGCAGTCGAGAGCTTCGCCGCCGTGGCGCCTCTGCGCGTGGGCGCGACCCAGGTCCATCAGGAGTCGGCCCTGACGCTCGGGCGAGAGTTCGGCGGCGTCGATGGTGAGGCCGATGTCCAGCGCCTCGCCAGCGTCTCCCAGGTCCACGGCGGTGCTGACCGCCTGAATCTCGACGTTGACCGGCCCGAACTCCAGATTGAAGTCGTTGCGGTTTTCTCCAAGCTGCGCGGCGATGGCGCGAGCCTTGGCGATCTCCTCCTTGGCCTCTGTTCGCGCACTGGCGCGGGCTCGGACGAGAGCCATAGCCAGATGCAGGGAACCGAGGACGGACAGGGACTCCGACGATTGGCTGGTCTGCTCGCCCAGTGCGCCGATCGCGGTTTGGGCAGCATGTTCGGCCTGTCCAAGGCTGCGAAGTCGTACGAACGCCTGCACCATGCGGAACACGCTGGCGCAGACGTGCAGAGGGTCGCCGGATCGCTCGGCTGCGAAGACCGCGCGGTCGGCGGCTACCCAGGCGGCATCCGCCTCATCCTGTCGTACGAACGCTGCGGACAGGGCCTGGTAGGCCCGGGACAGCAGCAGGTACAGCTCCGCCTGGTGCTTGATGGGAGCCGTCCGAACTGTCCGCTCCAGCTCGGGAAGCAGCTGTACCGCGAGGGCGCTGACCTGCGCGAGCTGACCTGCGTGGGTCAGGTCCCAGAGGTCATCGACGTCGCTCCGCAGGGATTCGACGGTGCGCATCGTTCCGGGGTCGTCACGGCCGACGGCCAGCAGAGTGTGGAGCGCCGGGTGGCCGGAAAGCAGTCGCCGGGTCTCGTCCAGATCGTTGGAAAGCGACTGAGCGGTGGGTGCCTGTGATGGCCCGTCTGCGGGAGCGCTGGGACGCAACTGCTGGACGGACACACCCAGCTCGTCCGCGATCTGCTGGAGCAGGTCCATGCGCTGGACGGGCTGAACACCCCGTTCAACCTGGGAAAGCCAACTGCTGGTCTTCCCGAGCGCTGCAGCCAACTCAGCTTGCGTGCGCCCTCGTTCCTTCCGGAATCTCTGGACGCGCTGCCCGAAAGCACGATCCTGCGGATCGACGTCCTTACCGGTCGGCTTCACGACTGCTCCGTTCCGGGGCGCTTGCTCAGGTCCTCCAGCTCGTTGAGGAACGTCACTTCGACGTTGCTCAGGAGCACCTCGCGGGCTGCGAGGAAGCGCTGCGTGTGGACTTGGTCCTCGTGCACCTCGAACGCGTCACGGTCGGCGTACAGCTCGTAGAAGACCCGGACCAGGGGCTCGTCCACCGGCGTGTGCACCGCGTAGACGAGCGTGCCGGCCTCGGTGCGGATGCCCTCGATGGTCTGGGCGACCAGGTCGTCGAACTGCAAGGCTGCCGAGCTGTCTCGCAGGGTGAAGCGCACCACCAGTGCGTATCCGCCGGCCACGAAGTCTCCCTCTCCACGTCGCGTAAGCATGCACACATTCTCACATCTAAAGTAGAAGTGCTAGGTAGCATTCAAAGTGTTGACTCGCACTCTCAGTGCTACTACCGTCCAAGGCGTTCCGCCTCGCGAGGGATGAACCGCCAGAAGGCGCTTATTTGGCCTGCGGATGCACCTGCCCCGCCTCTGCGTGGGCGCCTACCGAAGGGAGCTCCAGCCCATGAACGCCACCAGCCGCTCCACCGTCGGCCTCGTTACCGAGAACTTCGACGCTGAGACGCTCGCTCTCCTGGAGGCGGTGGAGGTGCCGCTCCCCGACTTCGCAGGCCTGGACCTGGACGTCGCCTTCGGTACGCCGCTGGAGATGTACGAGGACGGTCCCCTCTCCCACGAGCGGCCGGACGGCCTGGACATTACCGCCGCCATCGCCGCGATCGAGGCCCGCGAGAACCGAATGCTCGCCGCCCGCGACATCGTCACCACCGACTCCACCGCCGCCGAGCTGGTGCGCGAGCGACTGGTCGACGTGCTCCTCCCCTACGCCGCGCAGCTGCGCATCACGCCGCCGGCCACCGCGGCGCCCCTGCCGCTCGCGGCCTGACCAAGTCCTTCTGGCTCTGACGGCTCCCATCGTCGCCACTTCGGTGGCGGCGGTCGAAGCGGGCAGATCCTGACCGCTTGATCGCAAAACAGCAGGAGAACGCCTCTTCGGGGGCGGCGGCAGTGGGGTGAGCCGAGCTCCCCCGGCCGACCTGTACTTCATAGCTCCACCTGATCCACCTCGAACGGCGCTGCTGCGCTGTCTGTCCGCCAGGACCCACCTGCTGAAAGGCCGGCCTGGCGCGGCAGAGAAGGCAGCACCCGCACCCGAACCCGACCCCAGGTCAGGAGGATCCGATGCCCCGCAAGCGTCCCGGCCGCGTCCGGACCAAGAACACGAACCGCCGTGAGGCGCTCAAGCTCAGCAGCATGGCCCCGGAGGACTACAACGTCAGGCCGGGTGAGGCGAAGTCGATCGCCTGCCCCGACTGCCGCACCTGGCGCCGGATCATGGGCGACAAGGTCCTCAAGATCCGCGAGCACTGCATCTCCGACAAGGTCGCAGAGGGCAAGAAGCACGTCACCTGCCCCGGCAGCGACCAGCTCGTGGTCATCGACATCGACGTCCAGCGCTGGCAGGCCCGGCAGAACCGGCTGCTGCGCGACGCGATGCCGCAGGAGAACCGCCGCGCCGCCCAGCAGTTCTACAAGCCGCTCCCGGCCCCGGCCGCTCCGGTCTCCCGGATCACGGCGGAGGTCACGCTGGAAACGGCCCGCCAGTCCTATCTCGCCCACCGCAGGGGCTGCACGCGGTGCGTCGGCGGTCAGCACTGCACGGACGGCGGCGTCCTGGCCCGCCGCTACGTCCTCGCGCTCAACCAGGAACCCGCCCGCCGCGCAGCCCGCGCGGAGCAGGACCGCCAGGCGCGACGCACCGAGCGGAAACAGTCGGCGCCGGCGGTCCGCAAGGCGCAGTGGGCCCGGCACGGCGGCAAGGCGGTCGAAGCCGCGAACAACCGCTGTGCGCAGCGCGCGCCGGGAACGGTCTCCGAGTTCCGCGGCCCGCAGCTCCCGCTGGCACCGCAGAACGTGCAAGCGCACGACCGGCGGCAGGCCGAACTGGGCAAGCAGTACGCCGCTCGGAAGGCTCCGGCTACGTCGGCCGCCTGACCCCGCGACGAACGACCACGGCCCCGGCCACCCCGCAGAGGGGTGGCCGGGGCCGTGGCTGCTCGTACAAGCAGTCAGCTCCCCAAGTGGGGAGTGATCGCGACAGCCCTTGGGATTGCGGCCCGTGGGGCTGTCCAGGACCTGACTGGAGGACCTGATGCACGCCAGCATGACATTTCTGCCGTCGTCCGTCGATGAGCGGCCGCCGTTGCGGAGGCGGCCCCCGCCGCACGAGCGCGATGGCCGCGATGAGCCCGCCCCCGAGCACGTCCGGCCGCATCCGCAGCAGCCGCACACGGCTGTGCCGGACCCGGTCGTCGACGAGGCGCTGCGCCGGGTGGTGGAGGAGCAGATCGGGCCGCGGGCCCCGGGTGCGATCTACCAGAACGTGGACGGTGCGTTCGAGGTCCTGTCTGTGGTCCGTGAGCCGGAGCAGGCCCGGGTGTTGCTGCGGCGTCGGTCGGCGCGGTGGGCGGTGATCGTCCGTGACGTGCTGCGGCCGGGGGCTGAGCCGTTCGCGGTGGGTTCGGTGTGGACCACGTCGGACCGTCTGGTCCGCGAGGCCTGCGTGGCCTCCGGCGGGAGGTGACAGGCGTGGACCGGTTCTTGCTGACGGATCAGGAGCGTGAGGAGCTGTCGCGGCGGGTCAGGGAGGCGAACCGGCGGTCGCAGGACGACCCCCGCCGATGACCGCGTCGACGCCGGACGACTTGTACGCCCGGTACATGGCGGCCCACGCGGCCCTGCGCGAGCACGGCGAGACCTGCACCGGCTGCTCGGCGGACGCGCTCTGCGAGAAGGCTCGGCGTTTGGGCGAGTCGTTCGAGCGGCTCCAGGACGCCTACCTTGCGCGGCAGTCGAAGCAGCGGCGCTGACCCTCTCAGCGGCGTGACACCGGGGCCCCGGGCAGGCAGGCGCGCACCGCGCGCCCTTCAGCGACCCGGCCCGGGCCCCTCCTTCTTTCGAACTTGGAGGACTGCATGCAGTACATCATCCCGATCTCCTCGGCCCATGCCGCCGGTTACCGGTCCGGTGTGGACTGGCGGCACAACGCGGTATGCCGGGAGGAGGACCCCGAGCTGTTCTTCCCGATCGGCAACACCGGGCCGGCGCTCCTGCAGATCGAGGAGGCCAAGGCGGTCTGCCGCCGCTGCCCTGTGATTGAGCAGTGCCTGCAGTGGGCGCTGGAGTCCGGGCAGAACGACGGCGTGTGGGGCGGACTCAGCGAGGACGAGCGGCGCCGGATGAGGCGCCGCACCGCCCGCAAGCGCACCGCCTGACTCCCGCCGCGCGGGACCCGCGGGCAAGTTCCGGCCCGCTCCGCAACACCCCCAGGGACCAGCTGTCCGTACGACGGGCAGCCGGTCCACTCGCGCGTCTCCAGCCCGGAACAATCCCGGGACCGCTTCCTCCCCCGCAGGAGAGCCCATGCGTAGCAGCACCCAGTTCGACACCGCGACGACCACCGGCGCCACCACCCGGCAGCCGGGCTCGCTGTGCACGCACACCCCGAAGTGCCCGACGGCCGACAGCCCGGACCGGGAGGCCGCGCACGTCGTGGCCGCGTACCCGGAGCAGGGCTGGAGCCTGCTCTGCAACGCCGTCGTCCTCTTCGAGGACACCGGCGAGCTGCTCCCCGACGGCCGGGTCGTCGCCCCGCACCGGCCCATCGTCGCGCTGGCCTGACGGCTGCCTGATCCGCCCGCACCGCCCGCCGACCACGGCGGCCGGGACGGGCGGTGACGGGGAGCCGGGCAGTCCGGACCCGCCGGCCCTCGCGCCGGTGCACGCGATGTGAGGAGAGCACGTGACCCAGCCCCAGACGCAGGCCACCCGCCCCACGGTCACCTACACCCAGGGCGACATCGTCCTGGTCCGCGACGCCGAACGGTTCTGGCTCGGCAAGAACGGCCACACCTTCGTCGGCCGGGTGGAGCGGTCCTGGCCGCACGCCGACACCCGCAAGGTCCTCTACGACCTGACCGAGCTGAGCGGCAACCGGACCCGCGCCGGGATCGACCCCGACTACATGCGGCTGCTCCCGCCGGCCGACGCGATGCACGACATCGACACCGCACCGCTGAGCGAGCCGGACACCGGGGCGTTGACCCCGGCCGCCGTCGCCTGGCTGCGCCAGCACCTCGCGCAGGACACCGCCGCGCTGCCCGCCCAGCGCTGACCGCCTGCTCCACGCAGACGGCCCTCCGAGGCCCCGGCATTAGCGCTGCCGGGGCCTCGAAGGGCCTGGTCACGACCCTACCGACCGCCACCGATCCACGGTGCCCCTTCTGCACGGAGGCGCCCGAAAGAGAGGACACCCCCGTGGCTACCAAGACCAAACGCCGCCGGGGCCAGACCGCGGCCCCGAAGCCCCGCGGCGCGCGCGCCAAGGCGGCGAGGTCGGCGGCCGTTTCCACCGAGCCCGAGGCCACCGACACTGCGGTGCTCCCCGAGCCCGAACCCCACATGGTCGACGCTGTCGACCGCACTGCAGACCTGCGGGACCGGGCCGCCGACATCGTCGACCTCGCCCGTGAGGAAGCCGCCGCCCTCCAGACGG
This sequence comes from Streptomyces longispororuber, assembly GCF_014656095.1. Classification (GTDB taxonomy): domain Bacteria; phylum Actinomycetota; class Actinomycetes; order Streptomycetales; family Streptomycetaceae; genus Streptomyces; species Streptomyces longispororuber. The sequence goes on along the minus strand of NZ_BNBT01000032.1, from coordinate 43,333 downwards.
AGGCCGAAGGCCAGGCCGCGCGCACCGTCGCCGCCGCGCACAAGCAGGTCGCGCAGATGCTGTCCGAGGCTCGCACGCGTGCCGAGGGCATCACCGAGACGGCCGACCAGGAGGCCACCGCCCAGCGCACGGAGGCCAAGGAGACGGTGGAGGCCGCGCGCGGCGAGGCCGACCGGCTCCTGGCCGAGGCCCGCGACCGCGCCGACTCCCTCCTGAAGGAGGCGCGCGTCCAGGTTGCCGATCTGACCGAACAGGCGGCTGCCGACCAGGAGTTGTCCCGCACGCAGGTCACCGAGATGCGCCGCCTGGTGGAGGCCGACCTGGCGGAGATCGGCGAGCTGGTCACCGCCCGCCGCGCGGAGGCCGCGGCGATCCTCGCCCGCGCCCAGGAGCAGGCCGACCAGCTGCGGGCCGCCGCCCAGAGCGAAGTGGACCAGGCCCACGAGCGCATCACCAGCCTGGCCACGACGGCGGCCGCCGCCTACGACGCCCGCCGGGCGGAGGGCGAGAAGCTCTACACCGACGCCGTTGCCGCCGCCGACTCCCGTCGGCGCGAGGCGGACCAGGCCGTCGCCGATGCTCATGGCGAGGCGGAGAAGGCCCGCGCCGAACTGCGCGAGGAGCTGCGCGTGATGGGCGAGGCGTTCGACAAGGAGGCAGCCGAGAAGCGCGCCGCCCTGGACGCCGACCTCGCCAGCCTGCGCAAGGCGTGCGAGGAACAGCGCGAGCGGCTCCGCCGTGAGGCGACGACCTTCGCCGCCCAACTGCGGGAGACGGCGCAGAAGGAGGCCGACCGCATCACCAGCGAGGCGGAGAAGAAGGCCAAGGGCACCATCGAGCGGGCGAAGGCTGCTGAGGCCAGCGCCCGCCGGATGCTGGAAGAGGCCCGGGAGGCCAAGAAGGCCACCTCCAAGTTTCGGGGCTGGCGTCAGCGGCTCGGGCGCAAGGCGTGGAGGACCGCGCCGTGGATCGCGCTGGCCGCCGGCGTCGGGCTGGCCGCCTCCGGCGAGTACGAGCTGGCCCGCATGGTCGGGATCAACGCGTACGTTGCCCCGCTGCTGCCGGTATCGCTGGACGTGTACTGCGTGACGGCGTTCCGCGCCAGGCGGGACATCCCGGCGGCGCTGACGCTGATGGCATCGGCGAACGTGATCTACCACCTGTCCGAGCAGGCGCACCTCGTCAAGCCGGGCGAGGCGGCGCCGTGGCCGCTGACCACCTTCGTCGTGCTGATCTTCGTGGCCGTCATCTGGCGCGTCCACTCCCTGATGCACGACGCCGGTACGGACGGCCACGGTGGTACGGACACCGCGTCCGGTACGGACGGACGTACCAGTACGGCCGCTCGTACGGACGGCGCGACAGGTACGCAGCACGCGCGTACCACTCCGGCCGGTACGGGCTCGTACGGCGCGGCGGCTAGTACGCCGCCCGCTGGTACGGTCCCCGGCGCGGCTCGTACGGAGCCTGTACGCAACGGCGCGCCCGCTCGCGTCCCGGCAGGGGTGAATGCGGGCGTGACCAGCGCGTACAGCGGCCGTACAAGCGACGTACAGGCCGCCCCTTCGGGGGCGGGCCGTACTAGTACGGAGCACTCCGGCCGTACCAGTGCGGCGGTGTACGACGGCGGGACGCGTACCAGTACGGTCACCGCTCGTACGGCCCCGGCGAACGGTGCTTCCGCCGTCCGTACCAGTACGGCCAACGGCCGCCCGCGTACCGGCGGCACGGACAGCGCCGGGCGTACCGGTACGGCCACCCCGGCTCGTACGGACGCCGAACTGCTGCCCGCCGTACGAGAGCTCCCGCGCGAGGACGACGGCTTCGTCAACGTCTCGCGCGTGCGCACCCAGCTCCGGGTCAACCAGGACCGGGCGGTGCGCCTGCTCAAGGAAGCTGGCCTGCTGCGTCCGTCGGACGCGGAGAAGTACCTGTCCTGATCCACCTGCCGCTCATGGTCGTCACCGGTCCGGCTCGCACCCCGAGCGCGGACCGGTGACGGCCACGGCCGGCAGGCCGATCGTCCGTTCCCACCCCCGAGCGGGAACGCCCCCCCAGGCCCGAATCGGTGCCGACCCCGAATGCCCAACCCGACAGAGGAGAAGCCCTGATGAGCGACGACAAGCAGCCGCGCAGGGGAGTGTGGACGCCCGACTTGCTCGCGGAAGGCCCGGAGAAGCGAAGGGTGTTCATCGAGCAGCGCAGGCAGTACCTCGCCCCCCTGCTGGCGGAGTCGAAGGCCCTGCTCGCAGAGATCGAGGCCGACCTGATGGAGGCCGACAAGCTGCCCGGTGACCTGCCGTTCCAGGCGAAGCTGCGGGCAAAGCACACGGTCCGGCCGCTCGCGAAGGTCGTCGCGGACCTCGAGGACGTGATCGTCCAGCTCACCGCGTACAGCGCGCGGTACCGGCGCAGCTACGAGGAACTGCCCGAGAAGCGGGCCGAGAAGGAGGCCGAGCGGCAGCGCCTGAAGGAGCTGAAGGCCGGTGGCGGGCAGCGGCAGATCGACGCGCCCGAGCCGAAAGCGGAACCCGCTGCGGACACGAACCCGTTCTTCGCGCACCTCAACAAGGGCGCGTGATGCCGGGCAAGGATCCCGCGCGGTCGAAGCGCCTCACCTACGAGCTGTGGTCGCCCCGGATCAACGGGGCGGCCACCCCTCGAAACCGGGTCGTTGTCCTCGTCGACGCGGCTCGGGCGCACCTTTCGGAAGACGATCCGATGTGGGCGGCGCTGGCCGACCAGCTCGGCAAGTACCTGAAGGAGAAGGGCTTCGGCTCGTAACTCTCCGCGTTCAAAATCAACGTTCAAATCAAGGAATCCGGCCGCTCCGGCTGTCGCCACACGCGCGCGTCACGCGCGCGCGTACGCGAGGCAGGCTGTTACGTCAAGTGAGGACGAAAAGATGACCGACGACGGTCGGGGCGCGGACGTCATCACGCTCCCCATGCTCAATCTGGCACCCCCCGGCGCCACCGCCAGCGGTGCTCCCGACGACGGGGTTCCGCCCCCGCCGGAGGCCGGTGACCTGGCCCCGCCGCCCGACTTCTTCCTGCCGTACCTGCCCCCCGCAGACGACGACGATTCGAGCACCGTCGACCCGGACGACGTCGCCCCGCAGATGGTCGCCAACGCCTCAAGCGGAACCGGAACACCGGCCCGTGCGACGGCCTCCATGGCCATGGTCACGATGGCGGCCATCGCCGTTGCAGCCCTGCGCGGCACCTGGTCGATGGCGAACTACCTGAAGGCACGGCGAGAGCACCACCAGGCGGTCGCCGACAAGGCGCGCGAGGCGGCCGACAAGCAGAAGGTCGCCAACGCGGCGGCCGGCGCGAAGAAGGGCGTGCAGTCCGGGCCCGAGTTCGGACGCGGCGCGACCGGTAAGGGCAGCGGCGGTCGCTCGGGCGGGTCCGGCACCAGCGGCGGCTCCGGGCGCGGCACCTTCGGGCAGCAGCAGAAGCCCTCACCGAAGAGTGGCGGCCGGGGCAGCACGGCCAACGGCTCCACCGGGGCCGGCGGCCGCGGCACGGGCTCGGGAACGGGGCCGAAGGGATCGAAGAACGGGGCCGCCGGCAGCGGCTCACGCACCTCGGGGTCGGGGCCGGGGCCGCGCACCTCCGGGCCGGGCTCATCGGGCAAGGGCTCCAAGGGCGCGGCCGGAGGCGGCACCAGGTCGTCCGGCTCGGTATCCAGCAAGGGCTCACCGAGCGGGGCGAAGAAGTCCCCGGGCACGCTCGGGAAGCTCGCGACCGGGCGGCAGCAGCGCAAGAACGACGAAGCGAAGGCTCAGCGCCAGGCCGCGGCCGATCACCGCAAGGCCGATCTGGCCGACCGCGCGGCGGCCCGGAAGGAAGCAGCAGCCGAGGCCGCCGACCGGCGCAAGCGCAGGGCTGAGAAGCGGAAGGCGAAGCGCGGGCGTGAGAAGGCCGGCGTCACCGGCCCGAAGGACCCGAAGGAGACCGGCAAGGGCAAGCCCGACGAGAAGGTCGACCTCACGAAGAAGCCCAAGGCCGGTGACGGCACGGAGGCGAAGAAGGACGACACCGAGAAGGTCGACCTGACCAAGAAGCCCAAGGCAGGTAGCTCGAAGGGCGGGGCGAAGAAGACGCCGAAGGCGCCCCGGAAGAAGAAGCCGCGCAGCAGGCGGCGGAAGCCAAAGGGGAGCACGACGGGACCGAAGACGCGCGGGCGGCGCAGGAAGGACCGCAGCACCAGCGGCCCCGGATCGATGCCCGGCGGTGACGGCGAGTGGCTGCGCCCTCCGCCCGGATGGGACGTCACCTACAAGGTCGACCTCGAGGTCATCCGGCCCGAGCCGCGGCGACGTCAGCCCGCTGGCATCACCACAGGTCGCAGAGGGCTGCCCGCCGGGTCATCCGGTCAGGTCACGCCCACCCGCTCCGTACCGAAAGAGAGCCCGATCGTCATGGGTACCGCCGTTTCTGTCGGCGAGGTCGGCAACACCCAGTTCGTCGACGCCGAACTGACCGTGTACGACCTGATCGAGTCCGACGAAGAGATGGGTGAGCAGATCCTTCAGGGCGTCGACCACATGAACCTCGTTGCCGCGAAGTGTGAGGGCCTGAAGTCCGGGCTCGAGAACCTCTACGCGATGTGCATCGAGAAGAAGGTGCCCGGCGTCCTGGTGAAGTGGTGCATCCGCCTCATGGAGCGGGCCGGGAGCGTGCAGGACAAGGCCGAGGCGCTGCGCGACTCCCTGCCGCGCGCCTCCGAGGCGATCCTGACGGCGCGTGACACCGCCATCGAGGCCGACAAGCTGCGCGCCGACCGGGTCAAGGAAGCCGGACACGTCGCTCCGGCTGAGCGCGAGTACCACGACCGAAGCGGAGCCTGACCATGAGCACCGGATCCGAAAGCGGCGGCGCGATCGAGCCGACGAATGTCCAGAGCAGCGCGGAGGTCACCGCCTCCGGTGCGTCCGACCTGCCGGCCCTCGGCGACGGGATGGACACTCCGGCCGATCTGCCGGCCGAGCGCAGCGGCCGCATCGTCGACGTCATCGCCGACGCGATGACGTTCACGCTCGTCATCGTCCGGCTGGCAACTGCGGCGGTGGCGATGCGGCATCTCTCGCAGGCAGTTAAGGGCGCGTACTCGTACGTCGAGGACTGCGCGAAAACCGTCGACGGGCTCGCCGACGTCGCCGCGTCGCTGGCCGTCGACGACTCGGTCACCTCTTCCCACCATGACGCGGCCGCCACGATGCGTGAGTCCCTCGCGTTCGCCGACGCGCTCGCCGAGGAGGCGGCGGAGATGGCGACCGAGTTCGACAACGCGGCCCGCGACCACGAGAGCGACTACGGCGACGTGAACGAGGCCATGCAGGCCGGCCCGTACGACGTCGCCGAACGCGAGTGGTACAGCAACCGCTGACCCCACCCGCCCTGAAGGCGCCGGCCCCTGCGAGGGAGCCGGCGCCTTCCTCGTACCTGAAAGGAGTGCCGGCGATGGCGCTGCGCACGTACATCCAGACCACCCGCCGCGCCGGGATGGCCGTCGTCAGCGGCGTCGGCCGGCTCGCGACCCTCGCGGGCGGCAGTGCCATGGCGGCGGGGCTGTTCACCGACGCCGGCACCCTGCCCGCGATCCTCACCACGATCGCGGCCGGGCTGGGCGGGGCCTTCCTGTCGCCCTGCCTCCAGCTCGCCCACCCGCTGAAGAAGCCGGTCGTCTTCACGATCTACCTGGCACCGCACACCCTGCTCGTCTCCAACCTCGTCACCGAGCTGGCGTGGGACGCGACCGAGGGCCGCCTGGTCCAGGGCGGCGTCGCCGTGCTGTGGACGGCCGGAGTGTGGTGGCTGCGCCCCGGGCAGCTCGCCAAGCGGGTCGCGAAGTGGCCCGAGCCCGTCGTTGAGACCGACGACACCGAGGGCGACCAGGACGCCACCGGCGCTGAGGTCGAGGTCGCCGTCGAACTGCCCGACGACCCGGCGGGCCGGTGGTGGGCCCTGAACGCCGCGAAGAAGGACGGAGTCGCTGAGGGCACGCGCGTGATCGCCGTGCGGGCGATCGAGGACCGCCGCCGCGTCGCCGTCGCGCTCGCCGCGATCGAGAAGGGCGAGCCCGTACCCGACATCAAGATGAAGCGCCTGTCGGCCCTGATGAACGTGCCCGAGCAGCTGCTCGAGATCGAACCGATCCCCGGGCACGGCGCCGGAGTCGCGATGCTGCTGATCGGCCCCAAGCCTGAGGCGGCCCCGGCCGCCGACGAGGACGTCTGGGCGGAGATCGGCCGGTCCGCGCTGCCCGGTGTGACCCTCACCGAGATCAACGAATACGACATGTCGAAGGAGCTGAGCCCGTGACCCCGGCCGCCCTCGCGAAGAAGCACGTCGACGAGAAGAAGGTGATGCGCGAGTACATGCTGCGCACCCGGCCGGGCGGCGTGAAGGGCGCCGACCACAAAGCCCTGTGCGACCTCCTGGACGTCGACGACCCCTCACGCGTGATCTTCGAGCAGGGCAGCGGCCGCGAGGCCGTCGTCCGGGTCTTCCCCGTGAACCCGCTCGCGAAGATGCGGGCGATCACCCTCGAAGACCTTCAGATGGATGAGGACGGCTGCATCCATATCGGCTCGTACTACGACGGCGAGCCGCTGCGGATGCGGGTGCACGACCCTGAGACCGGCAACGCCCAGCGCATCATCATCTTCGGCACGACCGGCGCCGGTAAGAGCCGTGCCCTGCAGGCGTTCCTCGCTGCGTGCAAGCGCAACGGGATCGTCGTCCACCTCGCCGACCTCAAGGGCGGGCAGTCCGTGCCCGAGGCGAAGGGCAACGTTGCCACGCACGTGCGGACGCTGAAAGAGGCGATGGGCCTGCTGCGGGCCGCCGTCGCGAAGGCCGAGGAGCGGTTCAACCGGTACGCCGACATGGGGCGCTCGGGCTTCCTGATCAACAGCCCGGACCCGCTCGAATACGTCGTCATCGACGAAGCCAACCGCCTGCTGGAAAAGGGCAGCCCCTTCCGGGCGGAAGCGGCCAAGCTGATCAAGGAGATCGGCCGGACCGGGCGCAGTGTCGGCATCGGCATCGTGCTCGCGGCTCAGGCCGGCCACCTTGACGAGCTCGGTGGCAGCGACACCCTGCGGGCCATGCTCAAGGAAGGCGAAGTCATTCTCCTTCGGTGGAGCTCGCAGATGATGGCGTCGCTCGTGGGCGACGGCCTGCTGCCGACCGGCGAGAACCTCCAGCCCATTCCGAAGATCATCGGGCGCACCCGTCGCATCCAGCGATGGGGAACGCCCGTCGATCGCAGCAAGGAGAAGGCGAACAGCCAGGGCATGTGCTACCACCTGACGTCGGCCCGGCCGACGTCTATGGCGCGCTTCTTCCTGGTCGGCTCGCTCTCCCCGCACGAGGGGTACGACCCGGTGATCCGGCAGCTCTACGGCTCCGCGCCGCCTCCGGGCGCGCCCCTGAAGCTGATCTTCCCGCCGCCCAAGGACGGCAAGGGGGGCCAGGCGCCGGCCGGTGACGGCGACGACCTGGAGTACGGCGAGGGCGACGAAGCCGAGTCCGAGCCGCTGCCGCCGATGCCCAGGACGCTCAAGGAGCGGATCATCTCGGCACTGGAGTCCGGCCCCCTGTCCGAAGCGGACCTGCGCGCGGCCCTCGATACGGACGGCGGGAAGGAAGCCAAGCTCGGCTCCGTGCGCACCACGATCAGCACCCTGCGAGGTGAGGAAAAGATCGCCCCGAGGGACGCATCCGGCCTGATCAGCCTCGCCATGTGATCTACCGGCGCCCCGAGACCGACCCCGGGCGCCCCCAGCCCCCCTGCGCCCTCCCCGCCGCCACGGCCGGGAGGGCGCCCCGCATCTGCCCGGATGGAGAACACCGTGAACTCCGAGCACATCACCCGCCCGATGACCGACGCCGAAGCCAAGGCCGAAGCCCAGCGGATTATCGAAGAGAACTTCCGCCCCGAGGTGCCCGTCGTGCGGCACATCCCGACGTCGTTCCGCGACGACAGCCCACTGCCCGCGTACGGCGACACCCCGCCCGTCCCTCAGAACGACAAACGGATCGTGCCCGCCTGGGCGGCCGGGATCGCCGTCGCGAGCATCGGCGTGGGCGCCGGCATCACCGGCATCGGCTGCGGGGCCTGGCTGGTCCTGAAGGGCCTGGCCTCCGTCACGCTCAACGGCGTCCTCATGGTGACCCTCCCCTTCGCGGGCGTCGCGATGGTCGCCACCGCGATTGGCGGCGCGATCAACAAAGCGCGCAGCGCGGTCACCACGCACGTGTACGAGGCCCCGGTCACCCAGAACACGCAGATCAACAACATCAGCAACCAGCGCGGGATGTTCTCCCGCACCCGCAACGACGTCCGCTGAACTCCGGACGCTCTGCCTCGCGTCCGACACCCGCCACACAAGCCGGGCTTCGGGTGCGGGACAGGCTCTCCGGCCTTTGCGGTTAGTCGCAGCCGATTCCGTCGCGGCCGTGGTCATCGACCCGGGCCCCGGGGCTGCCCGCCGACCCGCGGCCGTTGCCTCCAGGCCCGCCGCTCACCGCGTGGCCCACTCGCACTTCTCCGTGTCCACCCACCGACACCCTTGGGAGTTGCCCCGTGCAGTCCAACGACCACATCCACGGCCAGAACCGCCAGGAGCTCACCTACCTCCCTGTGCCCTTCCCGAAGGCACCGCCCAAGGAGCCGCGGTTCGCCGCGCTGCGCGCCTGGTGGGACACCGTGTGGGAAGAGGACGGCGTCCTGCACAACATGTGGGAGGACGTGCTCAGCGCCCACGGCGCCGGTTTCCGGCACATGGCCCCCTGGATCCGCGCCGTCCTGATGGTGGCCGGGGTCTCCTTCGTCGTGCTGATGGCGCAGGCCGCCGGCGAAGTCGTCCTCGAGGCGCTGCACCAGCTGCTCACCGCCGTGCCCAAGGTGCAGGTCGGCGTCGACACATCCAACGGCGTGGCCGCCGTCGTCGACCAGCCGGTGCGCACGTACATCGCGCAGCACGCCGCCGGCCTCCCGGTCGCGGCCTCCACCGTCTACACGCTGTGGCTGCTCACCGGCATCGTCGGCCTGGTCCTCGGCTACCTCTCCCGGAACAACGGTGTACGTGCACTGTGGGCGGCACACGGCGCGGCAACGGTCTGGATGGTCTGGACGACTACCCCGGACACCAGCCGCCCCGTCGCGGCCGGACTCACCATCCTCGCCTGGACGTTCCTCTCCGCGTTCGCGATGCGCGGCCTGACCCTGCGCCGCCGCCATGTCACCGGGCGCCCGGCCAAGGTCTCCGTCCGGCCTGAGACCCACGTCCACGTCTACGTGCCCGCCTCGGCCGTGTCCGTCGACCAGCCCTCGTACAGCAACTGCCCCTTCCGCGACTGACCTCCGGACGATCCGCCTGGCCCTCGCTCACCGCGCCGCCCAGGCGCGGCTCGGTGAGCGAGGACCGGACAGGCCGTCCGGCCACGCACCACCACTTGTGTCCTCCCGACGATCCGCAAGGAGATCCGCAATGCCGCAGAACTTCCAGACCCAGCAGCCGGTGCACGGCTGGTTCATACCCGCCCAGCCCGCCGCCCCGGCCAAGAAGAAGATGCCGCTCCTGCTGCGCCTGGTGCTGGGCGCCGCGGTTGGCCTCGCGATTGTGCTCGGCTCCCACACCAACGAGGACGGCCCGAGCACCACCCCGCCCCAGACCCCCGCGGCCACCACCCCGCCGACCACCGCCAGCACCGGCACGCCGTAGCGCCCGTCCTGTACAGCACCACGCGCCCCACCGGAAAGCCCCTCGCCGGTGGGGCGCCGCCGTCCCTGCCACCGACCCGCTGGAGGAACAGCCCGTGCTCATCCCCCGACCGCGCCGCCGCATCGGCCGGCCCCGCCCGCAGCGTCCCGGCCCTCGCTACCCGCACCGCCCCCACCGGCTGCCCGGCGCCTGGAACCAGTGATGCCCCGCCCGGGGAAGAAGCGCCGCCGCGCGCTCAAGAAGGCGCCGCGCAGCGACGCGACGCTGCCGGAATACGACCGGCGCGCTTGTCCCGAGCACCTAGTCACCCGGCGGCAGCTACGCGAGCGCGGACTGAGCCCAGGCGGACACGGCCCCGTCGCGGTGCTGCGCTGCAAGGCGTGCGCCTACCGGCCAGACCAGGCGTGCATCCATCCCACCCGGGCCTGGCTCTACAGCGTGGAGCTCGCCCGCCCGAAGCGGGTGCCCACGCTCGCGCAGGAAAAGGCGCTGGACCGGGCGATGGCCGCGAGGTCCACGTGCCCTTTGTGCCGCCGGCGCTACTACTTCTGCCTCCCGCTGCGCACCCAGGGCTGCTGCGACCCCTGCGCCAGGGGCTACGAACCCAGCCCCGGCACCTACTTCACCTCCACAGCCCCGCCGCTCCCCCACCGGCTCGCCGCCTGATCAAGGAGATGCGCCCGCTCATGACCTTGACCACCTCCGCTTCCGGCATCGACAAGAACCTGGACGCCGCCTGTGCCTCGGTCACCAACGAGCTCAGCCGCACCGACAACAAGGCCTCGCTCCTGCTCGCCTTCAACGGCGCCGTCCTGGCGGGCCTGGCGTCCCTCGCCGACAAGGACCTGCCCCCGCCCACCAAGATGTTCGGCGCGGCGGCCGTCCTCGCCCTGGGCGCAGCCGCCGTGCTGCTGCTCCTGGTCGTGCGTCCCCGCCTCAGCGGCGCCGACCGCGCCTCCTTCCCGTACTGGGCGCAGCTGGAGGAGACCGCGATCCGCGACTGCATGCAGGGCGACCCCCGTGCCGCCCGCATCCGCATCCTGTCCGTGCTCGCGGTCCGCAAGTTCCAGTACCTGCGCCGAGCGGTCGACTGCAGCCTCACCGCTCTGGCTCTGCTCACGCTGGCCGCCGCCAGCCTCGCGCTGTGACGGCCAGCTGACCTTCGCACCGAGTTGAGCGCACTCTGCGCCGCCCCGGCCCCGCGCCCGCCGGACCGGGACGGTCGCAGTGGCCCCTCAACCACGGACAGCGAAAGGAGATGGACGCCATGTTCCTGCCCTACTTCGAGGTGGATGTCCCCATACACCGCACCGATCAGCCCGGCTCGCGCGGTGTGCACGTCTTCACCGGCCGCGCCAGCACCCGCCGCGCCGCCGTGAAGGCCGCGCACGCGGCATACACCGCAGCGCGCGCCGCGGCGGAGGCCGGACTGGAGATTCCTCACGACCGGCCGGGCGGCTGGGGTGCCCGCGGCTACCGGCCCGGGTGGGAGCCCGACTGGAAGGCCGCCACCGCCGGCCGCTGGAACGACCCCTACAGCTGGACCCGCGCCGGAGGCGGCGACGTCGAGCTGTAGATCTGCCCCGGGACAGCCGCTGTGCTTGGCGGCTTGACGGCTGCCCCGGGCCCATCCATCCCGCATGAGACGAGACGGAGAACCCAAGTATGTCGTCCTTCCTGCGCGCTCGAGGCCGGATCGGCCAGCGCACCCTCCTACTGGCGGCCGCCGCCGTGCTGCTGACCGGCTGGGCGGTCCACGTGATGACGCTGTACAAGCCGCCCGCCGCCCGCCGGGAGCAGCGCCTCGCGCGGCCGGTCCGCGTGCTGCACACCCGCGGCGTCCTCGAGGACGGGCTCACGACCGATCCGCATCTGCTGGAGCGGGTGTTCCAGCAGCGGCCCGCCGTCCGGCCGTGACCGGCAGCGCACGCACGACGAAGCCGCCGTTCGAGCCGGGCCTGATCCCGGCCCCCGGCCAGCTTCTCGTCTGGCGCGACAGCCGGCACTTCGACCGCTGGCAGGACCTGCCCTGCACGCTGTGCGGCCAGCCCACGCCCATGCGCTCCCACGCCGAGGAGCCCGTGCACAAGGCATGCGCGGAGACCTGGATCACCGCCAACCCCGTCGAGGCCCGCCTGGGGCGGTTCGCCTCCGACCTCGCCCCGAAGCCCAAGTCCACGGGCCAAGGCGACCACTTTTGACCTGCGCCTGGAGGACCTCCATGAGCAGCACCAACCGCGACGTCGACCCCACCCTCGCCTACCCCGAGCCGCCCGCCTCCCCGCTGTGGCACCACCACGCCCCAACGGTGCGGCCGCTCACCCCGGCCCAACAGAAGCGCAACTGCGAGGTTGCGGTCCTCGCGCAGCGCAAGCCCCGCCCCCGGGCCGCGTAGGAGGGCCGCATGTTCACCGACATGAAGCAGGCCCTCGCCGCAGAGGACCTCGACCTCACCCCGCCCGGCAGCGACCAGAGCGCCGCTGCCGCCCTGGTGGCTGCCCGTCACGCCCGCGACAAGGACGACCTCGCCGACCTGCTCGGCGCGCTCGGACTGCCCTGCGCCGAAAACGACTTGGTGCGGCTGCTTCCGAACCTCACCACCTCCGTCGGAGATTCCATGACCGTCACCGCCTTCACCGCCACCGCCGCCTCCATGCTCAAGAACGGCGACAGCCCCGAGCACGTGCGCACCACGCTCGGACTGTCCGAGGCCGAGCTAACCGAAGCCACGCGGCACGCCGACCTGCCCACCACCGTCCCGGCCCCGGACACAGACGACACCACCAACACCCCGGAGACGGCGGCCCAGGCAGCCGAGGACACGGTGGGCTCCGACGGGATCGAGGACCTGCTCGCGTGGGCGGGGAACCACCCGGCCGCCAGCATCCGCCACAAGGCCGCCCGCGTGCGCAGCGTCCTCACCGAGCTGACCGAGCGCCGCACCGCCGACGCCACTCAGCGGGAGGCGGAAGAGCGCGTCGCCAAGGCCAAGGCCGAACTGGAGGCCGCGCAGGCGCAGCTGCGCGCGGTGAAGACCGGCGGCCACGCCGCCGCGGCGGCACAGGACGCCCCGGAGGCCGCCCCGGCGCCTCGGGCCGGCAGGCGCAGCAAGGCCGAGCTGGCCGCGATCCGGGCGTGGGCGCGTGCCCGCGGTCACCAGGTCGCCGACCGGGGCACCCCGGCCAAGGCCGTCCTGGACGCCTACGACGCCGCCCACCGCACCAGGGACCTGGCGGAGGCGAGCTGATGCAGGCCATCCCTCTCACCCTGGACGGCTACCTGACCGACACCCCCGAGCCCGGAGACCGTGACGGCACCGCGGTGTGGCGGCTGACGTGCAGCGGGGGCAGCGAGTACCTGGTCGATGAAGCGGTCATCCCCTGCACGACCATGGAGCCGGAGATCGTGCACGCTCTGCTGAGCGAGCGGCAGCCCGGCGACCTGCTCCGCGTCACCGGACAACTCACGCTCCCCGACCGCGCGGGCGGAGTCCTGCGGCTGCACGCCGACACCCTCGAAGTGCTCTGGGAAGCACCGCTGCTAGACACGGACACAGGAGAGGCAGGAACCGCGGCCGCGACGTCTGCGGGTGCGGGTGCGGGTGCGGAACGGGACCGCGCGATCGCCGCGCTCGCCGAAGCCCTCACCGGCCTGACGCCGGACGCCGCCTCCAGCCCGGGGCAGGGCATCCGCATCCACATCACCCCGATCCCCTCCCCCGGTCCAGGCCTGGAGCACTGCCACAGCGTCGACGTCCCTGCGGCGCTGGCCCACCGGCTCGCCGACTACATCGACGCCATGAGCTGCAGCCCGGACAGCCAACGCCCCGGCAGCGCCCTCGATCCGGAAACCGTCGCCGAGCTGACCGCTCTGTTCGAGGCCATCGATCTGATCGACCTCACCGGCACGGTCCTCAAAGCGACCCAGCCCGAGCACCGGACCGCCGCTATCCGCGCGTTGGACGACATGTTCGGCGACATCCCCTCCCCCTCCCCCGAGGACACCGACCCGTAACCGCCACCCCGCCTGCAGGTACGAGCTACGCCGCGCCAGCACCCCAAGCCACCGGCGCCCGATCCACTCACTCAACCGACTGAGAGGCACACATGACCGACACCGAGACCGTCGAGACCATCCGCTACACCGCTGACGTGGTGGCCCTCACACCCGACGGCAGCGTGCTGCTGATCGAGCGCGGCTGGCCGCCGTACGAGGGCGCCTGGGCCCTGCCCGGCGGGCACGTCGACCCGGGCGAGACCAGCCGCGCCGCGGCCGCCCGGGAACTGAAGGAGGAGACCGGCATCCGGGTAGCCGTCGACGAGCTGCGCCAGCTCGGCGTGTGGGACTCCCCCGCGCGCGATCCGCGCGGCCGGTACGTCACCGTCGCGTACACGGTCCTCGTCCCCGCTGGCACCCCGGCCACCGCCGGGGACGACGCCCGCACCGCCCGCTGGTGGCCCCTGGACGCCTTGCCGGAGCGCCTGGCGTTCGACCACGCCGACATCCTCAGTGCGGCCGCAGCCTCCTGACGAGGCACCGCCACGCGACACCGAAGCGCTGCGCTCCGACCGGAAGGCCGGCGCGCGGCGCTTCGACGGTCCCCTCAGTACAGGAGGCTCCCTTCGTGTTACCGACCCTGGCCACCGCTGCCCTCACCATCGTCGCCACCCTGCTCGGCGCGATCCTGTCCGGCCGTGCCCAGGAACGCGCCGCCGAACGGCAGGTGCGCGTTACCCATACCGAGACGATTCGCCGCGACCGCCTGAAGGCCATCACCGAACTCGCCTGCGCCGCCAGCGACCACCGCACGATGCTGTGGAGGCGCGGCGACGCCGTCCTCAAGAACGCCGACCCTGAGCGGATCGAGGCCCTGCGCGGGGAGAGCCACGTGACCCGCAACGCGGTCACCCACCCGCTGACCGCGCTGCGTGTGCTCATCCAGGACCCGGCCGTGCGTACCACCGCCGACCGCATGATCACGCTGACCTACGCGATCCGGCAGGCAATCCCCACCGCCCCCATCGGCGCCGACCCCAATGCAGCCAAGCAGCGGCTCACCGAGGCCCGCGAGGCCGCGAAGGTCGCCCACGACGACTTCGTGGACACCGCCGCCCGCTACCTGAACCCGGCCATGCCGACGGCCACCCCGCATCCCACCCCCGAGGAGCCGACCCGATGAAGCGCCCCTTCCTCCGCCGCTGCAGCCACTCCCCCGCCGACATGCTCTCCCCCGAGGACCAGAGCGTCGTCGACCAGTTCCGCGCGATGCTCACCGCCGTACGCAACCCAGCGCCCTGGTCGCCCGGCCTCGCCCTGGACGTTGCCGTGCGGGTCGGCCCGTTCATCGAACGCGCCCATCCCCGGCCCGGCGACGACCACGGCCCCGACATGATTGCCGTCGCCCTGGCCCACCCCGACACCCCGCACGCCAACGCCTACCTCCACGGCCGCCAGCTCGGCTACACCGAACGCGGCTGGCTGCGCTGCCCCACCACCGCGATCCTCGGCACCTGGCAGCCCGGCTACACGATGCTCACCCACGCCGCCGCCGGCCTGCCCCTCCCCCACGACATCGGCATGGAACCCGCCCACTACGGCGTCCACGTTGAAGCCCGCCGCAGCGACAACACCGGCTACACGCTGCTGCGCCTGGGGCCCTACCCGCAGACCTGGCTGGCTTCCCGCGACGCCGACTGCCTCAACACCGAGCTGGAAGGCCGCGCCGCGCTCGTCCTCCCCGGATTCACCGTCACCGCGAAGGACGCCGTGTTCCACGTCAGCGACTACGACAACTACACCGACCCGCACGGCACCGACGTCACCGCGCTCCTGGCCCACGCCCTCGCGGAGGTAAGCGCGTGACCGCCCCGGCCCTGTACGAGACCGGCAGCGGCCGCGATGGCATCATGTGCCCCGTCGAGCAGCTCTGGACGCCGTACGGACAAGACGCGGAGGACAGCGGCTTCGTCGCCCACCGCGGCCTGTACGTCACCGGGATCGACGACCCGACCGAGGACCACCTCTTCCCGACTGGTTTCCTCGTCCTCGGTCACCAGCGGTGGGCCGACATTATCGAGGCCGCCGCCGCGTACATGTCCCAGGTCCACAGCTGGCGCAACATTTACCTCTACCCTGGCGACGATCCCTCGGTGCTCATCCCCCGCATCCCACGCGCCGTCCACACCCACGGCGTCTTCTTACGGCACCCGCACCCGGACCACGCCTGCGGGTGCGGGTGGGATGAGGCCTGGCGCATGGTCTGGGCACCCGGCACCGAGCCCGGCGCCGTCCCGGTCACTGCCCTGCGGCACCCGGCCGCCGCGGTAACCGCCGCCAGCCTCCCCAGCCCCGACACGGGAGCACCAGCGACCTGGGCACCCTGACACCTGCTCCGCCATGAAGCCCCGCTTTCCGGCCGCGTGCCGGGAGGCGGGGCTTTTTGCATGTAGTACGACCCGTGTACCGCTCGGGACACAGACGAAGGGCCCGGCCCCTGCGTTCAGTCGCGGGGGCCGGGCCCTTGGAACCCGATGAGGCAGCAGGACAGCTAGCCCTTGTCATCCTCCGAGGCCTGGAGTAGCCAGATCAGCCGGTCACGGTTCTCCTGGGACATGTGCTTGCGGACTTGCCGGTCCACCCACAGCGGATCGTCCCACTGCGGTGAAGCTGCGTCCTTGCCGCTGATCTGCCCGCTGCTGCCGCGAGCTGGCCGCTGCGCGGCAGCAGATGCCGGGGCTGTGCCGTCGGCGGGGGTATTAACGGCGTTAACGGTTTCAGCGGGCGCCACGTCGGCATTGCCGTCAGACGCCGATGCCGGGGTGTTAACGGCGTTAACGGTGGCGGCGGGCGCAGCCACGTCCTCATCGCCGCGAGGCGCCGACGCCGTGGTATTAACGGCGTTAACGGTGGCGGCGGCAGTCGGCTCTTCCTGGGGCGCCTTGCGTCGCCGCTGCCGCGGGGGCTTAACGTCGTTAATAGCCTTCTCGGCCTCGGCCTCCTGCTGGTGCTCGGGAAGCCGGCCGATCCGGCGGGCGGGCTCAACCTTCAGCTCACCCGTCTCTACCTTCTCCTGCAGGGCCGGAGTGAGCTCCAGGAGCGCCAGCCGCTGAGAGACCCATGCGGCAGTCTTCCCCAGCCGCTTGGCGACCTTGCCCTGGGAGCCGTGCACCTTCACCAGGTCCTGGATTGCCCTCGCCTGGTTCATCGGCGGCACGTCCACACGGTGGATGTTGGCGATCAGTGCGGATTCCAGGATGTCCGCGGCGCTCGCGGCGAGGTCGTCGTTGACGTCGATGCGCAGTTCCGTGAGACCGGCGACAGCTGCGGCAGCCAGGCGCCGATTGCCGTCGATGACGACGTACTCAGCGGCCCCGAGCTGTTCCTCCTGCCCCGGGTGCGCGGCCAGGAAGGCAGCGCGCCGAGCCACGGTGACGGGCTGGATCTGCCCCTTGGCCCGGAGCGATTCGGCGGTCTCCTCGACGTCGGTGAGCTCGTCGCGCGGGTTGAACGGGTTGTGCGCCAGCAGCTTCAGTTCCACCGAGGCCGGGGGACGCTTCCCCTCACCCTTCAGGATCTGCTCACGGGTGCGGACCCGTCGTACCGGGCGCGGCGGACCCGACTCCTCCTCATCGATGCTGAAGCCGCGGGTGACCCGCTGCTGAGGGGGAGTCATACGGCAAGCTCCTTCGCCAGGTCGCGCATGGCCTGCGCGTGTTCACTTTCCGGGGCGTACTCCAGCAGCGGGATCTCGCCGTCTGAAGCCTCACGCCCTTCCTTCAGGTCGCCGATCACGGCCAGAACGCCGGGAGAAGAGCTCTTCTCCCACTGGTCCTTGTTCTCCTTGACGAGCTTGCCGCGCCGACTGTCGTAGGCGTTGATGACCAGGCCGAGGTAGTCGACCTGGATCCGGCCCTTGCTGCACAGGTCGTCCATCTGCTTCCGCAGCAGCCGGAACGCGCGGTGCGAGGCCTTGTTGGCCCACACCGGCGTGATGACGCCCGAGCGGTCGGCGAGCTCGCCCTCGCGGCGGCGCACGTAGTACAGGGCCGTGTCCATGTTCAGCCCGAGACTGGGGGGCCCGTCGATGATGATGACGTCGTAGTCGGCCTCGAGCGGCTCCAGCGCGCGCTCCAGGGCGGCCTCGCTGAAGCTGACCTTGGACAGCGACACATCGCGCAGGAACGCGTCGTCCGAGGCCGGAAGCAGGTGCAGACGCTCGCCGAAACGGTCCTGGTCCAGCGCGACCAGGAGGTCATGGATGTCCCCCTTGGCGGAACCTTCCATGTGCATCAGGAGGGTCTCGACGTCGTCCTCGTACATCAGGTCCTCGAAGCCGAGCTCGGCGGTGAGGTGCCCCTGAGGGTCGTAGTCCACGATCAGCACACGGTGGCCGGCCTCTGCGAGGGCTTGCGCGATGCCGCTGCTGATGAAGGTCTTGCCGACGCCGCCCTTCTGATTGGCCACTATGACGCGGACAACCGGCTGGGACACGAGTGGTGCGGTGGGGGAGGGGTGGTTGTCGAGCCACAGGGACAGGGCCTGTGCCAGGCCCTGCACGTAGGTGACGCCCCGCTCGGCGCACACAGCCTTGAAGTTGTCCGGCTCGCCGGCGGGTAGGAACGTCCCCCATGTCTTGGCGCCGTCGGTCTTCACCTCGGGGAGGCCGTCGGCCTCGTACCAGGCCTTGATGGCGTGCTCGGTGGCGTCTTGAATGTCCATTCCGTGCTCAAAGGCGCGGATTTTTAGGTGCCTGCGCAACTGAGGAGTGAGGGCTGTAATTAGCTTCTCTCGCTCCCCTCGAGGGCTGGGGATACTCATGTGGCCAAACATTACTAGGTCAGTCGTCCCTGATGCTGCATCCCAAGGTTCTCCGTAGGGCTCGTGCCGGGTGAACCGACGGATTTCTCGAAGTGGTTCCACGGCGCTCGCACGGCGGAGGATCATCGAGGGATGCCCAAAAAGCCCCAGCCACCCACCTACGTTGACCACCTGCTGTCCGAACTGGCAGACATCGAGACGTACTACGCCGCCGTACTGGAAAGCTCTGCAGTTCGAGCACGGCAGATGAGCAGTGGAGGCATCACAGTCCTGGGGCACCCCTGGGCCTGGGAATCGAGCACCCCGGACATCGAAACCCGCAGGATGAAGCTGCTGCGGCAGGTACGCGACTGGGCACCCAGGTTCCGGCTCCTCTTTCCGCATCCCACGCCAACCGTCCAGCGCAGCATGGACGACGCCATAGGGCTCCTGGAGGACTGGCTGGTCCGGGACGGACGGGTGAAGCACCGCGCACCCCGTGACATCACCGGAGCGGTGACGCGCCTTGAGGAGGCCGCTGCAGCCCTCCGTGGCCTTGTGGCGCTGCTACCGACGGACGACTGGCGCGTGCGCGTCGTTGTGGACACCAACACCTTGATGGACGATCCCGACGTCACGGTCTACCAGGAGACCCTCGGCAGCACGCGCTACATGGTCCATCTCCTGCCCGTCGTGCTGCGGGAGATCGACGACCTCAAGCGCAGCCACAGCCGGCCCGAGCGCAGGGAAGCCGCAAAGAAGGCCGACCGAAGGCTCAAGGCGATGCGCGATAACGGAGATGTCCTCCGCGGGGCTCGAGTTGCCGGTGACATCTACGCAGTCTTCGAGCACATCGAGCCCCGCGCCGACGGACTCCCCACCTGGCTGGATCTGCACGTCCCCGACGACCGCTTCATCGCGTCCACGTTGCTCCTCCAGTCCGCCCACCCCGGATCCAAGCTGTACGTCGCGACCAGCGACATCAACCTGCAAACGAAACTCGCGGCGGTCGGCCTGCCCTATGTGGAAGGCCCCACCGCCACGTGAGCCCAACGGTGAGATCGAATTCCAATCCGCGGCTGCACGACCGGGCGCAGTATTCGCACGGCGTCGTCAGGCGTCGTCCCCAGACAGCAGCGGCATCGCCTCCTTCCACCGGGCGGGCTGAAGCTGGTGGCAGCCGGCCGGGCACCAGCGGTCCTTGATGACCTCTCGCTGAGGGAAGGAGGACTGGGCGCTGAGGACCAGGTACACCAACTCCGTGGTGACCGTGTGGCAGAGGGCGCAGGGGATTCCGTCTCTGGTGATTTCCATGCGCGGAGAGTGCACACACCGGCGGCTTACTGTCTCGGGCTGGTCTGGCGGCCCGCCTGGCGGGCGCTGCGGTAACGATCTGGTGATGGCCTCCCGCCCGGCGGGACGTACCTAGGAACGCGCTTTTGCGCAGGTCAACGCTGGGGTTCCATGGGTCGATGATCAGCATGTCGCCAATCCGCCCGGGGCATGGGTGGCGCTACCTCACCCGTGGCGTGATGGTCGGCGACGGCCACCGCCGGGCGGGCGCGCCGCTGCGTGCCGCCCAGGACGAAGCCGGTGTCCCGCCCGGCGTGTGGAAGGGCCGGGGCCTGGCCGCGCTCGGCCTGACGGCCGGGGACGTGGTGACCGAGCGGCAGGCCGAACTCCTCCTGGGGGAGGGCCGGCACCCGGACGCCGACCGGATCGAGCGCGAGCTCCTGGCGCAGGGCAAGAGCCCGGCGCAGGCGCGGCGCGCGACCGTGCTGGGCAGACCCATCGAACACAACGCCTCGCCGAAGACGGAGAAGGCGAAGGAGCGCACGCCGTGGCTGGCCATGGACCTGGTGTTCCGGGCCCCGTCGACAGCACACATCGCGTGGGCCCTGATGGACGACGATCACCGCCGGGTGCTGGAGCTGTGCGACGACATCGCCCGCGACAAGACGCTGGCGTGGCTGGAGGAGTCGGTCGCGGAGATCCGCTGGAAGGCCAGCGGCAAGGAGCGCGCCCGGGTCAAGGACGGTCTGGTCGTCGCGGTGTTCCGGCACTACGAGTCCAGGGCCAGGGAATCGAGGCCACTTCTTCACACGCACGCGGTCGTGTCGATCCGGGCCCGGCGGCCGCACGACGGGAAGTGGGGCAACCTGTCGGCGGACTCGCTGATGACCCACATCGTGGCGGCCGACACCCTCTACACGCTGTCCTTCATGCAGGAGGTGTCCGCCCGGCTCGGGTGGGCGTGGGAGCCCCGCGAGGTGACGCCCGGCCGCCGGCCCGTCATGGACATCGCCGGGATCGACCGGCGGCTGATCGGCTGGCAGTCGACCCGTCGCCAGCAGATCGAGGACGCGCTGCCCGTCCTGACGGCCAGGTACGAGGAACGGCAGGGGCATGCGCCGGGGGAGCGGGCCGCCTACGCGCTGGCCTGCCAGGCCGCCGACCAGACCCGCTCACCGAAGCGCACCGAGCTGCTGTCGCTGACCGAGCTGCGCGAGCGCTGGCGTGCCTCGGCGACCCGGGCGTTCGGGGCCTGCACCGTCTACCGGCTCGCAGAGCGGGCGCGGGCGGCGGCCGCGGCGGTGTGGGCGCGGGTGCGGCCGGTGGTCGACGTTGTGCTGGCGGCCGTCGATGTCGTCGCCGTGGTGTACGTGATGCGCGGCGCCTTCGCGCGCCATCACCTGCTCGCCGAAGCCCGCCGCCACCTCGCCTACGTCCTGCGCGGCCGGCCCCACCGGCCGGGCGTGGACGAGACGATCGTGCAGGCGGTCGTCGACGACTACACCCGCCCTGTCGGGCGCGGCCGGAGGATGACCGCCGACCTGCGCGCCCTGTACCCGCGCGACACCGAGGACCAGGCCGTGCTGCGCCCGCTGACCCGCAGCCGCACGGCGCCCCCGTACGAGCGGGCCCGCCTCGCCGCCAGCGCCCTGGCCGCCCGGGTCCGCGCAGCGCGGCGAGCGGCGCGCCTGGGCTCCCGCACCCGGCCGTACGCCGTCGCCGTGCCCGCCACCTCGAGGCCGCACCCGAGGCCCTTCCGCGACGGCCGGAAGGACGACCACCTCCCGGAGCCGGAGACCGGCATCGACACAGTGGAGCAGACCCGCCAGACCCTCGGAGCCGCCGCCGCACAGGTGGCCGCCACGCTCCAGGACAGCCGGCGGGCACGCGAAGCCGCCCACGGCCTGCGTCCGCAGCCCGCCCCGGCGACGCCCCCGCCGCCGCACACCCAGCAACCCGGCACCCAGCACACGCCGGGCCGAACCACAGGAGGAGTCACGTGAGCCCCCCGGAAGAACGCCCCATCCCCGACGACGCGCTCGCCCGCGCCCGTGCCGCCCGCGCGCAGATGGCCGCCGCGCTCACCGAGGACCAGGAGCCCGACGTCGACGAGCCCCTGGGATGGCAGCCAATCTGGAAGCGCCCCCGAAAGCCAAAGTCGAAGGCGGTGAAGAAGGCGGAGCTGCGCAAGCAGCGCAAGCGACTCCAGGAAGCCGCCAAGCGCCGCCTCGCCGTGAGGAACTCGCGCCGGCCTCGCCCCCGGCAGAACCGGATTGGCAACGCCGCCGCGCGCCGTGACGCCCGCGCCCTGTCCCGGGTGCGGCACTCCAACGCCTGGCTGTGGTGACGGTGCCCTGCACCGTCCACTGAGTGGAGTCCACCCGATGCCGCGCCTCGCCACCGGATGCAGAACATCGGGTGGGCTCCACTCGGTGGCTTCCACTCGGTGGAGTCCACTCTGGTGTGCCGGACGACGATGGACTCCACCGTGGTGCGCACCGCGATGGTGCGCCACCGCGTCCGTCACCGCACCACCTCGACGACGTCTGGCACCCTCGCGGGCCGGTGCGCCGCACCCGATGCGCCGCACCGCACCGGTGCACCCGCCGTCGGCCGACCCCTTGTCCGGGTACGGCCGGGCGCGCCCGGCCCCCTTGTCCGGCTCCGCTTCACCTCCTTGTCCACCTCCGCTACCGGCCCGACCACGGCCACGTTTCCCCTAGACAGGGTCCGCTACCGGCCCCGGTCAGACCGCGGACAAGGGGGTCGTCTGCACGCTGCTCCTTCACCCCGGCCGCCCCGGCCGGGGCAGCGAAGGAGACGAGACGATGACGAGCACTCACCCTGGGGCCGGGCAGCGGCACCGCGCAGGCCGATCACACCGAAAGGCCGGCCCGCGGCGAGCAGGCCCAAGGAGACTCCCTGGGTGCCCCCTGCGAAGCCCCCTTGAGGACCCCCTTTGGTGCCCGGCACTGCGCACCGAAGAAAAGCCCCTTGTCAGGGCCGCAATCAGCGCGAAGACTGCGCCGTCACAACCCTCTTCTCTCCTCTTGTTGTCCGTAGTGGAGGAGATCATCGGGTTCCGGGGGCCCGGACGCCCCCTGGCCGGGCGCGGCCAACAGCGGCGGTCGGCCGGCGGCCGGTCGCGGGCGACGAGGGAGCAGAGCTGATGGCGAGTAAGCGGAAGACCAACCCGGCGGGGTCGACGAACAGCTACCGCGGTGACGTGCTGCGCGTGCTCGGGGTGCTGAAGGTGGCCACGGCTGATCAGATCCAGCGGATCAGCGCCCCGCACCTGACCTTCCGGCACGCCGACAAGCCGACTCCCTCGAAGCAAAAGCAGGCCCGCACCGCCGCGCACACCGCCGCCCTCTCCGACATGCGCAGGCATGGCCTGTCCGAGAACGGCGGCTCCACCGAGACCGGCGACGCCCTGCGGAACCTGACCCTCAAGGGCCTGGAAGCCGCCTCCTACGAGCTGCGGCGCCCGGCGGGGGAGATGGGCTCCACCGCGCGCGGCGCGGGCTCCAGCGGCGCCTCCCACCCGATGGCCGTCAACGAAACGGTGATCGCGATGCTGCGCCCGAAGCCGAACATGGCCAAGCTCACCGGCAACCCGCCGCACGTCCAGGCCGCCGCCCAGGCATCTGTCGACGGACCGGAGGGCATTGGCACCATCGCCTCGTACTGGACCGAGGTTGCGCTGCCCGCCACCGGTACGTGGAGCGCGCCCGGCAAGGGCGGCGCCCAGGCCGACATCGTCCTGACCGCCCCGCAGGACGGGGTGCCGCTGCTGTTCATCGAGGTCGACAACTGCCACGAGACCGCGGAGGAACTCGCCGACAAGCTGGAGAAGTACGCCCGGTTCTTCCGGCGGAAGGTGAAGGACACCGACGGTCGTGAGCGCCCGATGTGGCGCACCCGCTGGAGCGCGCCGGACACCTGCTCCGGCGACCGGGCGCACCCGCCGGTCCTGCTGGTGTTCAACCGCATCGGCGAGCGCAACCCCAACCGCACCGTCCCGCGGCTGCAGGAGCTGACCCGTCACCTGTGGCAGGGGCAGCGGCACACGGGCTTTCACCTCTACGACGGGAAGATTCCGATCATCGCGACGGGGCTGAAGAACCTGCGCGAGCTCGGCCCGCAGGGACCGGTGTTCCTGCGCTTCGGCCGCGACCGTATGCAGCCCCTGCGGGAGGCGATCGGCAATCCCCGTCGTGAGGCGGCCGATGCCCGCGCCCGGGAAGAGGCCAAGGTGCGGCAGGCGGAGTACCAGGCACAGGTGCGGCGGGCGGCCCAGGAGCAGGCGGCGCAGCAGGCCGCCGAGCGCGAAGCCCGCCGCCCCGTCTGCACCAGCTGCGGGGCGAAGTTCACCGACGAACGGTGGGAGGCCGCACAGCCGAAGGACTGGGGAGCCGAGAAGGACTCCCACCCGCACCTGTGCGACGGCTGCAAGCAGAGGGCCGCCGCGGCCGCCCTCGCCCCGGCGGCCCGCACGCCCGAGCACCAGGAGCCGGACCGCGCGGAGGCGGGGCCCCACGACTTCCGGCTAAACACCCGGCGCCCCGTCTGCACCGAGTGCGGTGCCGACTTCACCGACGCACGCTGGCAAGCGACCGAGCGCGTCGGCTGGGGCAACACGGCCCCAGAGCCCCGGCCGACGCTGTGCGGGGACTGCGACCAGCAGCACGAGACCGACTTGGAGGAGGCCTGGCCGGGCGTCAAGTACAAGCGGCACCAGGAGCAGGAGCAGGAGCAGCGGCAGGCCGTGCCCGAGCAGAAGGCCACCGGCTGGTTCTCACGTCTGCGCCGCTGAGCCGGGCAAGCATCCGGCGGACGCGGGCAAGCCCAAGGTCACCCTGGACGAGCCCGCGTCGTCAGCGGTGATCCGATGGGTGCAAGTCGCCAATCACCAATGTCAGTCGCATCAGTAACGATGGCCCTTGGCGCCACACCGCCCCTTCGGCCTGAAAGGATTCACCGTGGCTCAATCCTTCACCGTGCAATTGGACTTCGGCAGTCACCGCATAGAGGACGTCACCTTGCACTGGGGGCTCGGGCGGAGTGCCGACGCACGCAGAGACGCTTCCAGCCGGGGCACCGACATCGAGGTTCCGGCTGTAGTTGAGCTCCTTGACCTGGTCGCTGCTGGAGCGCTCACTGCCGAGCAGGCCCGAGACAAGTTGAACCGTCTGGCGACCGCTATCAACGAACGGATGGATCGCAATTACGAGGAGATGATCGAGGCGATGGAGCAATTCGGGTCTCGTGCGGTGCACGAGGAGATTCGCTTCGATGACCGCTGGGTGTATGCCATATCGACCGACAGCATCCCCAACTCAATCAAGATCGGTGTTGCGAAGGACATCGCCCAGCGGATGAAGTCGCTGCAGATAGGCTCTGCGACCACACTGAAACTTCGCTGGAGTGCTCGCGGCGGTTTCCCTCTCGAGCGCTACTTGCATGAGCACTTCAACAGCGTGCGTACCCACAGCGAATGGTTCGATTTCCAAGGCTGTCCCGACCCTGCCAAAAAGATCGACGAGGTCGCTCGTGCCTTCCTTCAGCGGTACGCCGAGGAAGGCTCCACAAAGCACTAAGACTTTGTCCCGCTTCCGCTACGAATGCCGGCACCGGTTCGTGGCGGGCAGCGGGTCAGGATGAGCCGGAGTCGGCCCCGCCGGTGCTGCCGGGCCACAACTCCTCCTGATGGCGGTGCCAGGCAGCCATCCGCCGCTCCGCCTCGGCGCGGATGGCCGGCTGGTTCACGGCGCCGTAGTACTTCACCAGCTTCACCAGGGGCTTCTCCAGTTTTTTCAGGCGCTCTTCGAGGAACTTCGTAGGTCGCTGTCCTACCAGGGCCTCGCCGTACACGCTGAGGTCGACGTTGTAGTGGAGCGGCTCCACGTCGCCGCCCGGACCCTGGGCGTTGACGGTGAAGTAGAAGGTCATGGGCAGATCGGACTGGAAGCGCTGGTTGGTGTCGAAGAAGTACTTCAGACGCCGCCCCGGCGGGAGCATTGGGATCGGGCGGGCGAGGACACGCTGCAGCATCTTGGTGATGTCATCGCCCTCGGAGGAGGTCAGCTCCGGGGTGGCAGTGATGCGTACGTTGCGGGCCATGGTGGGGCCGGTGTTCTGCACGCTGAGGACCATGGCCAAAGAGCCGGGATCGCTGGGCTCAATGTCGACGACAACGTAGGGCTCACTGGCTTCCTTCTGTACCTGGTGAGCATGGCGGAGCTGTGCACGGGCGTACTTGACGGTCCAGGCCGTGGTCAGTCCAGAGACGAGCAGCGAGAGCGCGGCGACGGCAAGCGACCATTCTTCTGTTCCCATCGCGGCAGGATAGAGGCGAGCACTGACAGCACCGTGAGAGCGGAGAGGAATCACAGGAGAGCGCACAGCAGCAGTACGGCGTCGCGTCAATGCGGCAGTTGACCGTGTGGCACCTCGGCGTGACACCTGCGGTCAGCGCCGAGGGCCAGGAGCACGCCCTGTACGTCGCCGCGGAGAAGGACACCCTGCGCCAGCAGCTGACCGGCTGGCTCGCCGGCGCAGGTATCCCGGTCCTGGTGGTCCGCGGCTTCGGCTCCCAGTCGTACGCCGACGTCGTCCACGACCGCGTCACCACCGACCCGCGCGACGCCGTGCTCCTGGTGGTCGGCGACTTCGACTGCTCCGGCGAGGACATCGAGCGGGACTGGGTGGCGCGCACGGGCTGCTGGAGCCACACCGAGCGGGTGCTGCTGACCTACGAGCAGGTGCGCGCCTACGAGCTGCCCGCGACCGAGGGCAAGCACGGTGATCCGAGGTGGCCGGCCTTCGCCCGCCGCTACGGCTTCGACCTCCGCCGCCCGGTGCAGTGGGAGGTCGAAGCGCTGGAGCCGGCCGAACTCCGGCGTCTGGTCCTCGCCGCCGTCGACCTGTACGTCGACCGCGACATCCTCGCCCGGCAGGTCGCGCGCGAGGAAGACCAACGCCGCGCGCTGGCCGCCTTCCTGGCCGGCTGGGGCACCGCGGGCGGGGGAACACCGGCGTAGCGTTCCGCGAACGCCCGCAGGCTCAGGCGGGTGACGGTGCCGGATGCAACACCGCGAGCGAAGCCAGAATTCGTCATCCCTGCCCAGGTTGACCTCTACGCTGCCGTCATGACGCTGAACGCCGACGAGTATGAGCTCCTTCGCCTGATCGCCCAGTCACCAGAGCCTGTAGCCGCCTCTGACTTCTTTCACACCATCCACCCGGCGAACTTCGAGCGAAGCGCCGCCGCGGAAGACCCTCGACGCGTGGCCTGGCGGGAGAAGCAGTTCGGGCTCTACAAGGCGATGATCGACCTGCATGACGGCGGTCTCATCCGGATCGCCCACCCGGCGAACGGAGAGCGGCCAGACCTGATGGAGGCCACCGACGCCGGCCATGCAGCCCTGACCTGAGAGCCTTGCCGGGTGGGCCCGGCCGGGCCCACCCCAGTGCCGAGGAAAGAGAGGCAGCACTACGTGGTCGCGATGCTGTTCCCGTTGAAGTACTGACAGCCCGCCGCTTCAGCACATGGCGAGCTGCTCGTGCTCGGGCAGGTCGAGGTGGACGATCCGGCCGTGGGGCAGGACGGCGGCGAGTTCGCGCGCCTCGTGGGCGCTGCGGGCTAAGACCAGTTCCTCCGTGAGCGTGGGGCAGGCGGCGACCAGGTCGGGGCAGGGCCGCACGATCCCATACAGTGTCCGCTGCTTGTCAGCCACGTGGACCGGTACGCCGCGGGCGTACTGCGCCCACATCATCGGCTTCTCCGGAACCTCCACCCGAACACTCGACTCCCGCCAGGCGTACGCGGCGACGGCGGCGAACAGCTCGGTCTGCTGCTGCGGCGACAGTCGGCCCCACCACGCCCGCGCCTTCTCCAGGTCCTGGCGCTCCCGCTCCTCACGCTCGGCCTGCTCCCGGGCCAGACGCGCCTCGTGCTCCACCCGCTCCCGCTCCCGGCGAGCATCCTCCTCCGCCCACCGCCGCCGTGCCTCCTCCAGGCGCAGACGCGCCTCCTCTTCTCGCTCCAGCCGTCGACGCTCAGCCTCCTCGGCCTTCCGCGCCCGCTCCTGCTCCTCCAACTCCTTGCGACGCCGCTCCGCGGCCTCCTCCTGCTCCTTCTGCCGGGCCTCCCGCTCCGCCCGCGCGGCATCCTGCCGCTGCCGCATCACCTCGTGCCTGCCCTGGTCAGCGATCGACTTCCGCGACGTCCACCACCGATCCCGGCGGAACCGCCGCTGCTCACCGTCGACCACCCGGTACACCCGCCGATACCGGGGCAGCACCTCGGCGGGAACAAGCTGCCCTTCCAGCGCCCACCGCACGAACCGCTCCAGCGGCTCTTCCTGAAACTCCCACCGCCCGCTCCGGTACACGAACCCGGCGAGCCCGTCGTCCACCACCCACGGGTGATCCCGCTCCTGCGGAGCCCTGACCCGGACGGCCGGCACCGCGCTGATCCACTGCGGCGGCCGCGCGCCTGGGTACACCCAGCACACCCGGACCTCCTCCGCCGCGTACCGGTCGGTGCGGGCAGCGATGTCCTCCACCGTGATCGGCGACAACTGCGCCTCCCAGGCCATACGACGGCTCCCGTCCGCGGACGAGGCCATGACGTCCGCCCGCCACGATCCGTCTTCGGCCGGCACCTCCAGTGCCGCGAACCATCCGGCCGTGCGGATCGCGCCCGCCATCTCCAGCTTGAGCATGTGGTGCTCCCACGACTCGTTCAGCAGCTCACACGACTCCGGCCGGTCGCGGTCGTGGCAGAAGAACCGGACTCCGTAGCGGGAGACCTTCGGGTGCAGGCCCCAGGAGCAGTCTGGGCAGGTGAGGAGGACACGGGGACGGACCTTATGGATCTGGCCCCACTCCAGGTTGTGTCCGAGACCATGAAGGGTCGAGTCGAGGAGGCCGAGTTCGGGGTGCAGCGCGGTGAAAGGCATGAATCGCATCTCCCAGCGATCCGGCATGCTTATGGCGTACCTGACAGCACAGCAGATACCAGGCAGCACTGACAGAGGACGTCCACCCTGCGGCGTTGCCTTCTACACCCCCTCCGTCTTCGCCTCGAAGGAGAAGTCGCGGACGACCCAGCGCGGCCACGTCTGGAATCCGAAGCGCGACCTGGCTCATCATCATGGGATGGCTGAGCAGATGGACCTCCAGCGGTTGCGGAGCCTGATCGAAGACGTGTGCATCACGCTGTACCAGCGATACCGACATGAGGATCTACCAGCGCTGTGTGAGCGACTCGGCCTGCCCTCGCCCCCGCCCAAGGACCAAGCGACCAAGCACCAGCGCTTGACCGCGAGTCTGGGAGCCTGTCCGGACAACCGACTGCCTCATGTAGCTCAGGCAGTTCTCGACAGCGAGCCGCTTATAGCTCCTCAGCAGATGGAACTGCAGGACGTTGTGTGGCTTGGTCGCGACTACGTGGAGATACCCGGCCGTACGCGGCGAGAATTGGCCAGGGAACTCGATCTCTCCGACCACCTCAAGTATCCGGACCGCTTTCTGACCCTGCTGGGCAGCCTCTGGGACCTCGGGGAGGACGAGTTCAATGTGTGGGGGCCCCACCTTGGCACCCTGCGCTCCGACATCCAGCGCCACGTGATCAGGTTTCGAAACGACTGGTCGACCGAGGATCTCTTCGAGCAGCTCAAAGCCTTCGAAGCTCCGCATCCCCGCTTCGGCCGCTTCCTCGAGGGCCTGGCCGCCCCCGAAGTCCTTCCTGATGAGCAGGCACAGCGCCGCTTCGTCGAACTGGCCAACGGCCATCTGCAGCCGGTCGGCGCACAGCTTCGTCAAGAAGGGGAGACGGACGGATACCCCCAGTTCCACCTGCGCCAGCTCGGTCGCGGCACCGCCCGCCGGCCGCGCAACCTCATCTTCGCCACCCAGGGAAAGCCCGACATCCGCTTCACCAGCGCCCTCGACAACGACATTGAGATCGCCGAGCGAGCCGACAAGATCCTGGTCTACAACCACCCGGTAGGCAAGAACGGGCTCCTCTGGAGCGACCTGCTGTCCTGGTGGCAGGAAACCCGCGGCATCGCGGACCCGGAGACGGCCCGCCACACCCTTTATGACCGCATGCAGCTCTCCCTGCCGCGCGAATCCGCAGGCCAGAGGAACCTGTTCTGGCTCTACCACAACCTCTACAAGGGCCAACTGTCCGACGTACCCGCGCTCCTGCCAGAGATATGGGTGCACTGGGACCCCAAGACCGTCCGCGAGCGCGGGGAGCGTGCCATGCAGAACCTCCGCATGGACTTCCTCATGCTGCTGCCCGGGAACCGCCGCGTGGTGCTGGAAGTCGACGGCATGCAGCACTACACGCGCGACGGAGGAGCCGTACCCGACAGCGCAAAGTACTCCGCCACCATGGCCGGTGACCGCGACCTGAAGCTCCGCGGATACGAGGTGTTCCGGTTCGGCCACGACGAATTGCGCGACCGCGAGCGCGCCCGCCCCGTGCTCACCGACTTCTTCCGAAGGCTTCTGGGCGTACCGTGACAGCTGCCCCGTAACTGCTCCACCGGCGACCGGGTGGCCCTACCTCAGCATCGAGGCAGGGCAGTCCCCCGACCGCCAGACGACGAGGCCGCAGTGCTTGCCCGCCTGGTACGGATTCACTCCTCGCGAGCGCCGCATCATCGGACACTTCAAGAACGCACGCACCAGCCGATAAGTGGCCACTGCTCTTGGCCTCTCCCCGTACACGGGTAGATGACCACCTGAAGGCAGTCTTCCGCAAAACACGCGACCAGAGCCGAGACGAACTCATGACTGCGCTCGGATGCCTCTGGTGAACCCCCCCTTCGCAGAGGGCAGTCCGTTTCGGTCCGCTGTGAGAAGGCGGACTCGCACCCGGATGCGTCCTCCAGCCCCCGCCTTCGGCCCGACCTTCCCCCGGCCCTGCTGGCGCGCGCCGGGCTGTTCCTGCCGCCGCGCCGTGCTGTCGTCAGCGCGGTGATGTCCAGCGGGGAACGTCGGCGGGGGAGAGGTCTGGCCGCGCGCGATGCCAGCGTGCGGGGTGGCGCCACCGGCCGGAGGCGTCGCGGGCGACGTCGACGGAGACTTCGACGGCCAGCTCAGGCTCGACCAGGACGGCCTCGAGCTGTCGGGTGCTGCCCCACCCTGCCGAGAACGACCAGCCAGCCCAGGGATGCCCGTCCCGGTCCGAGGCGGGGGTGAGGTAGGCGGCGACGCTCTGCCCGGCGGCGTGCGAGAGGGTGGTGGTGCGGCCGGTGTAGTGCAGGCAGCCGTCCTTGTCGTAGCAGCCCAGCAGCAGCGTCCGGGGCGCCGCCGCCGAACCCGTGACCGCGCCGACGAGGGCCTCGGTCGTCTCGCGCGGCTTGTACTTCTTCCACACCCCCCGCACGCCGGGGCGGTAGAGGCTGTCCAGCGGCTTGAACAGCACACCCTCAAGGCCGGTCGCCGTGGTCCAGGTGAGCCATTCGCGCACCATCGCCGGGTCGGTGGTCGACGGGCACAGCGCCCACGGCGCACCCAGGCCCCGGTCGGCGAACACCTGCTCCAAAGCGGCGCGGCGCCGCCGGTAGGACCACCCCGTCGTGCTGGTGCCGGACAGGCGCAGCAGATCGAACGCGACGAAGTGGGCCGGCCACTGTTCAGCCGCCCGGGCCGCGGCCGCGCCGCGCCGCCTGAGCCGGTCCTGCAGCCGTTCGAAGGCGAGCCGGCCGGACTCCCATACGATCAGCTCACCGTCCAGGGCTGAGGCGTCGGGAAGCTGCGCGGCCGCGGCGACGATCTCGGGGAACGCGGGTGCCATCTGGGTCCCGTTCCTGGATCGCAGGACCACCTGGCGGGCGTCGAGGGACAGCCCTGCGCGGAAGCCGTCCCACTTGATCTCCGCCGCGTGTCCGGGAGGCAGCTCGGGGCTGTCCACGGCTGTGGTGAGTATCGGCTCAGGCAAGGTCCACGGCGTCACGGTGCAGGCCTTCCCCGGGGCGGGCCGGGCCGGTGTCCGCCAACACGGTGCCCCCCGGTTGCCGGCGCCGACGGCCTCGTGGCCTCGTCCTGGTCGTTGCCGCAGCAGAGGCCGAGGAAAGCCGCAGCCGCGCCCCGGGATCGCCGGACTCCGGGACGGTGCGGTCCTCGGAGCGAGCGCACGCCGCACGGCGAGAAGCTCCTGGACGGCGAACGCGATCGCGTCATCCAGGGCGGCTGCCGCCGACCAGACCCGGCCGCGCCGCTGTGCTGGCTGCTCGATCTCATGCCCGCTGTTACGCAACGCCGTGCGTCGGCAGTTGGCCGGGAACGGGAATCGCATCCGATCGAGGCGCAGCGCGGGACGGGCGCTGGCGTAGCGCACGATTGTCCCCTGATCTTTCCTTGGCCTGCTTGGGGCACCGCGTGCACGGCGGGCGGCTGCCCGAGCCTTGCTGCGCGGGCCCTTTTCGGCTGGGGAGCGGACTGCCCGCCGAGCACCGCTGCGGCTACCGTCGCAGGATGACCGTGAGCGAACCGCCTGGCCGACGCCTTCGGGAAGTTCTCGCCCACGAGGCCAGGGCCCTGACCGCCCCGGCCGCCGACCGTCCAGCTCCGCCGGTCGTGCTGCTGGCCCGGGCCCGCCGCGCGTTCGCCATCGCCGGCCTTGTCAGCCTCGCCCTGGCCGAACACGCACTTCCAGCACGCGACGCCCACGCCCTGGGCGTTCGCCTCACCGACGCGGCCTGCGCCGTACTCGACTCCGCTGTCGGACCGGAACTGATCACCGCCTACCGGGCCGACCTCGGCCGCGGCGAAGCCGGCTACCTCGCCCAGCTCGCCGAACTTCATCTCGCCTTCCACGCTCAGGCCGGTGACACCGTGATCGACGACGCGATGGTCACGCTGTCCGCGTCGCTGTGCGACCTCCTGGACGCTCTGACCGCCAACGAGCGAGCGATCCCCGAACAGCGCGGCGCCGCGCGCGCCGTCGCTGGCCACGCACGTGAGCTGTGGGCCCTGTACGGCGGCGACGCAGGCGGCTGGTAACGGCACTTCCTGGCTGGCTACAGCGCGCGCTTCGCCGCGGCAGTGAGCATCCGGCGGGCGTAGGAGTCAGGCCAAGCGCCGCAGCGGGGAGTGCTGGAGTCACTGCATACTGGCCGGTTCGGCTTCGTCGGCTAGGTCGTCCAGGATGTCGCTGATGCCCTCGATCAGCCGTGAGAACCCGTCGTCGCCCAGCCCTGCCCGTACGCATTCCACGACACGGGCGGCCCACTCCGCCCGCGGGTGAAGGCCAAAGTTGACGTCCAACCGCTTGTCGGGTGCGAGCTCGCAGACAGTTTCGCATCCCACCTCGGACGCGACCTCGACGCTGCCATGGCCGGGCTCACCCTGCCCTGGGACTCCGGCGTCGGTGAAGGTCACGTCAACCGCATCAAGACGCTGAAACGCCAGATGTTCGGCCGGGCCAGTTTCGCCTTGCTCCGCCGCCGAGTGCTCCTCGCCTGAACAGCCAGCCTGAACGCTTACATGATCTCCCAATCCAATTCAGTCTCATCGACTGCAACAGGGAGGTACCCGCCCACAGCCTCGCCGGTTTCCAGGGCGGTAGCGGTTGCGTCCAAGAGAGCCGGAAGCGATGACCACATGGGGTGCGAGCCGAACGAACACCCCGTTTCGTGATCAGCGTCGCCGACCCGCCCCCGGCGGCGATACGGACGCTGGTCGATGATGAGGTAGTCCCCTCCGCCGTCAGCAGCGAAGGGAACCCATAGGGCGTGCCACCACGGGCCGTAATCCCCGTCCAGATCGCCCTCCTCCGCGCCAGCCAGCTCAGCGCCGTAGATTTTCATGCGCAACTGCCAGGCCTTAACGATGTGCCGCACGCTGAGTAGCTGCCAAAACGGCGGCAGCAAGTCGTAGTCACCCGTGCCGTCGTGCCTCAGTAGGGATTCCGTCAAGGGCTCGGGAAATGGCTGGCCAATGGCCTGTTCCGCTGCCGCGATTGCCGACCGCTCCGCTGGGGGTTCGAGAGCGGCGAACGTTCGCGGAGCGTGCACGTCGAGCCACGACTCGATACGGGTCCAGGACTCAGATATGGGCATGGTCATGCCGGGATCATGCCAGGACAAGGCCATGTGACAAGGCCCAGTTGGAGAGTTCGGGACAGCCTCCGCGCCTACACAACGTCACCCTCCACAGAAGAGAGCCAGAGCCCGAAATCGGGAGGCACCCGCACCGGGGCCGCTGGCGTGCGGCACTCTGGGCCCTTCCTCGGTAGCTGCGGGCCCTTGCTGTCGGCGAAGCCGCTGGTCCAGGTGGAGCGCCCCGAGCGGAGCGAGGGCGAACGACCTGGAGGAGCGGTGAGCGACGGCCACACTCGGCCCGCGAGGAAGGCCGCAGTGACTCCCGATTTCGTCGATGTTGATCACCGGAAGCACCCTCAATGTGCCTCCCGTGACCGTCGACAAACGCCTCCCGAGAACCCCTACGTAGCCAGACGTCCTATCCGCCGTGCACGAGCGACTGAAGCAGCCCGCTGCCGCGATCGATGCCGGGCACGCCTGCCCAGACGTTCGGCGCCCGGCTAGGGTCACGGCATGAGCACGCCGACCACGCCCGAGAGGTTCAAGGACGCCGCGCGGGACGCCGCCCGCGCGGTGCAGTCCGGCGCCTGGCCCATCGGCCGCGCGGACATGGAGGCGGCCGACGTCGTCCTGGAGCGGCTGTGGACGCCGTACGAGGACCTCCTCCAGGCGGAGCGCCCCGACCCGCGGCGGGTGCGGCAGCGCCTGGAGGCGGCCCCCGACGCGTGCGCGGCCGCGCGAGCGGTACCCGCGATCGACGCCCGCCTCGCCAAGCTGCTCGCCCTGCTGCCGCAGGCCCTCGCCGAGACCGAGCAGCAGGAGGCGGTGCGGTACCTCGGAGCATTCGGCACCCTGCTGTTCGCGATCAGCGACGGCGAGCCCTGGCTCTAACGGCGCGGGCGGTGCCGCGCGTCGTGCGCCTGCTGCGCCACTCCGTGGGCGAGGGCGGCGAGCAGGCCGGCGGCCAAGCCAACCCCGAGCGACACGACCAGCACCCCGACGGTGAGGTGGAGCGCGATGGCGACCGCGGACAGCGTGATCAGGCTGACCGCGACCGGCGGGACCTTGTACCACCACGGCGTTGGGCGCCCCCTGACCTGACCCATGGCGGCGAGTATCCCCGGCGTGGACCGGCGAGCACCAGCGTGTTGCGCTACTGGTTACGGCAGGCGCCGCGCAGAAACTGCAGCAAGGACTGCACCGGTGCGCGCACCACGCCGCCCCAGGTCAGTCGGCCAGTCCCGCGTATGGCCGCATCTGTGTGTACGGGATGCGCTGCTCTCGCTCCACAACGACCCGGGCACGCACCGCCGCCGGGTACCTCGCCCGATTGAGGGAGTCGGCGGCACGTGGCTTCGGCCGGTGTGGCCGTGCCGGTTAGCATCCTGACCGGCTAGTGGCGTACTGCCGATCACCGCCTGCTTCCGGACCCACGCCACCGGACGCGGGGGGTCAAGGTCCTGCGGGGCCCGCTCCAACCGTTCTGCGTTCCGTCGTATCCACGGCAGTCGTACGAGCCGGTGCCGGGGGCGTGGCCCGGTCCGGGCAGAGGAGTACGTCATGCCGAAGAACCAGTCCACCGCCGCGCAGAACGCCCGCCGGGCGAGCCGGAGCGGGGGCAAGTACACCGAGGCCCTGCGCCGCGAGAAGGCCAGCGAAGCGCCGCGCACACCGCATGTCTTGCGGTTCCTGGCGGAGCGCTCGGGGAACCTCTATCACCTGGTCGGCGGGATCGCGGCGGTCTGGGCGCACGGTGGTCAGCGGGTCCTGCTCCTCGAGGAAGCTGAGGACTTCTGGCGCTGGACTATGAGCGGCGCCAGGCGCAGCCGGAGCCGCAGCAAGAAGGAGACCGAGCCGGCTGCCCCGCCGGAGCCGACCACCAGCACGCTGTGGGCCGCGCCGGACGGCCCTGGCCTCCTGACGCGCCACACCTGCATGTGGGAGGCCCGCCAGCCGGTGCGGGAGAACAACCGCGGCCTTCCGCGCGCCGACCGCAGCCCGCTCGCGGCGGCGGTGGCCGATGCCGTCGACAGCCACGACGTGATCGTCCTTCTGCCGAGGCGCTGGTCCTACCCGGACCGTGAGATCGCCACGGCGCACGTCGTTCTCGGCGAGATCGACGTCTTCCCGGACAGCGACTGCAGGACCGTGCTCCCCGGCCCTGGAGGTGAAGAGGAGGGCTCTCCGCTGAGCCCCGAACAGAGCGCGGCAGTTCTGCGCGAGCGCTGCCTGGGCTTCCTCTTCGGACCCCTTCGCCTCCCCATCACCTTGGACGGGGTGATCTGGCAGTC
This sequence comes from Streptomyces longispororuber, assembly GCF_014656095.1. Classification (GTDB taxonomy): domain Bacteria; phylum Actinomycetota; class Actinomycetes; order Streptomycetales; family Streptomycetaceae; genus Streptomyces; species Streptomyces longispororuber. The sequence continues at coordinate 7,145 of NZ_BNBT01000032.1, read as the reverse complement.
AAACTGGGACCTGCCCGTCGACGCGGCCTACCTGGCGGGCGTGGACCGGGACATGAACCGCGTCGGGTTGCGGCCCTTGGGCTGGTCGCTCGCCCGACGCCGGTCTTACTCGTACAAGCAGCTGCCCGCGCCCGACCAGATGAAGGACCCCAGCTTCGTCCAGCAGTACCGACCCGTCGCAGAGCGCCTGCACGTGGCACTGGACGCCCGCCCCGCCAACAGGAACTGACCAGGGAGGGTCGGCCCGCTCCGCGACCCGCACGGGTCGGCCCTCCGAGGTTCACGGTCCCCTTGACCGGCTCTCACCCCGTGCGGGACGGTCGCAGCAGGCCTACGCGGGCGCCGGTGCCGGGCGCAGGGAGGCGAGAGGCGAGCGCTGGCCTTTCTCCACCGCGCGCAGCTGCTCCCAGTCGACCTCGGGGTGGGCGGGGACGACCGCGTCGACGGACGCCGTGGTGTAGAGCGCGACGTCGACGGCTCCGGCCCGGCTCGTGCCGAAGCGGACCTCGATCGACTGCGGTGAGCGGACCCAGCCGAGCCGGACCATGTGGTCGAAGTCGGCACGCCGTACCCGGAGCCGGGCGGCGGCTTGCTCGGGTCCGAGCGGGGTATCGGCGGCGACCAGGTCCGCCAGGTCCTCGCGGCGGCAGACCTGGTCGACCTGGTCGGGGTGGTGCAGCGTTCCGTCTGGGTTCGCGCTCAGGTCGACCAGCAGGCCGCGGTCGACGAATCGCCGCACCACGAAGGCCGTGACGTTCGCCTTCTCGCCGATCACGTTCGGGGTGCCGAGCGCGTCGGCGATCCGGTCCGCCGCCGCGCCGCCGCCGATCGGCGGGGAGGGCATCGCGGCCCGGATGGCGTCGGCGTCCAGTGCCTCCACAGCGGCCCGGGACCACTGGCAGGACGACGCGTCCGGGTCGGGGATGAGGCCGGTGTGGCGGGCCCATCGGAAGGCGGCTGCGGGCACCTTCAGGCGCTTGGCGGCCTGGCTCGCGTCGTACTCGGTTCGTCGCATGAGATCACCTCTCGCTCGTTCGCCGGAAGCGGCGGACAGAACATGACAGAATATGCGAAAAGCTGTCAATGCACCCTGGAAATGAGCAAGTTGGACGCATGCAGCTAGGACTGCGCCCGCGTACGCGAAGAAAGATCACCCGGCCGGGTGCCGCTCCAGACCGGGCCGGACCGCCGTGGTGGGGCCGACCACAGACCCGATCACGAGGCCGACCACGCTGGTTGCGACCCCGACCATGAGGCCGACCGCGCCCGGCGCGGACCCGACCACGGCACCGGACAGGGCGTGTCCGAAGTGACACGCAATTCGAACAAGCGATCTAATGCCGCTATGGACGTGACCGACTTCCCCGACGACCTGGTGCAGACGCAAGCCGCCTGGAACGCCACCTACCAAGCACTGGCCGCACCTCGCCCCCGCGACACCACCGCCCTGCGCCGCCGCCTGCTGCTCCTGTCCGTACGGCTGTGGTGGCACCCCTACTGGGAGACCGTCCCCTCGGTGCCGGCGGCACGGTCCGAGCTGCGTCACCTCGCCCGCGCCCACGGAGCTATCCGGGCCGCGTGACCGGCCGCCCCGGTCGACCAGGAGCACGAGGTTGCGCTGGGGGTTGCGCCTATCTGTTGCGCTGGATGTTGCGCCAAGGGTTGCGCTAGGTGTTGCGCGGCCCGCAGGACCGTCTCCGTGTCCGCGCAGGTCACCGCGCCGTTTTGCCGTGGTCGGATCGCTGACATCCCCGTTGCGGCTGCTCTGCCCATGTCCCTTGGCTGGAGTGAAGGAGGAAGGGGCGGGCGGGACGGGCGGCGCGGCCGCGGCCGGGGATCGGGGCGCGCTCAGCCGGTTGCGAGTCGGCCGGGGCCGCCGCGCCTCGCCGCCGTCAGCCCGGCGGCAGAGCCGGGACGGAAGTCGCCGGCACCCCGGCGCTGTTCTTCCGGTGCCGAGCCCCGCCAAGGGGTGAGGCGGGAGAGTCCCGCCGGATGGAGGTACCGCTGTGATCGTCCGACTCCTGGGTGGCCCGCTCGCCGGTCGCGTGCTCACGACCACCGACGCCCCATGGGCCGGAGGCTGGCTCACGGCCGGTGACGCCGAATGGGGCCTGTACGTTCCCGTGCACCGCGACCCGGCGACCGGCATCGTCCTGGCGGAGGCCCGGGTCACCATCCCGCGCCAGCGGTAGCCGCCGACCACCTGCCGGTCAGGACGAAGGGGCGGGCTGCCAGCACCGGCAGCCCGCCCCTCATCGACTTCCGCCTGTCAGGCCAACGGCACACTGCGATCGGCGCGCACGACCGTCCCGTCGGCCAGCCCCACGTAGGGCAGCATCTGCGTGTACGGAATGCGCTGCTCTCGCTCTACCCGCCGCAGCTCATCGGCTCGGATCAGGAACCGTGCGGGAGGGGCGCCGGGAGCGAGCACGTGGGGGAGCGGAGTTGCCCAGTTCTCGCCTCGCGTGACGAACATGCGCCGATCACCGGGGAGCTCGATACCCCAGCTGGTGATGGCGATCGGCTGGTCACCGGTGTTGACCGCCTCCACGCTGACGAAATGATCGCCCAGGTCCTGGCTCCCGTCGGGCAGGTCGTACACAGGGATGGAATTGGAGACCTGGAGGACGACCCGGGGGCCTACGGGAGCGGGCAGGTAGCTCGCGATGTTGAAGCGGTTCTCCTGCTGGTTGTGGTTTCCGATCTGCAGAGCGGCGGGGCCATTGAGGGTGTTGCCGACCACGCCTTGGCGGGCCGCGAATTCCTGCTGCTCGGCCACCAGTGCCTGAAGCTCGGTCGCGACCTGCTGCTGCTCGGAGTCCTCCAGGTTCTCCAGAAGCGACTCGAAGCGGGTCTGCCACGATGCCTCCTGGCGCAGGCGCGTCCGCTCCGTCTCGCCGGTGGCGTCGGCCTCCTCCAGAGCCTGCGCAGTGCGGTCCAGGCGCTCCAGCTCCGCGCTCTCGCGCTGAGCGTCGCCACGCCCCAGGAGACGGGCTACGCGTTGCCGCAGACCGGTCCATGCGTCGGTGCCAGCGGCTTGGACGACGGCGGTACCGCCGGCCCCGGCCACGGCCATGAGAGCTTCAGTGAGCATGTGCCAATCCTCCGAGTCCAGGAAGCCGACGCCTCAGGCGGCACTGAGGCTTGCGACCAGTGTCCCTGGCACCTCTGACATCGGGACCCTCGTCAGAGGTGCCAGCAGAGGACCTCCGCTGTCTACGCCCACTCCACGCCCAGCTCCCGCAACGCCTCCAGCTGCTCCTGAGTGAGCTTGTCCCGTCTCGCCCGAACGTTCGATGTCCACACGCCCAGTTTCACGACCACCGGGTCCGTCTCGCCGTCGACTGCGATCTCCTCAGCGTGGCCGCGCGGTACAGGCCGGTGGCCTTCCCGCTGGACCCACTGCGCGAGGGCCGCCAGGCCCCGCTGGAACGCCTGCTGTGCCTTGCTCGGGCCCTTCGCCGCGCGCTCGGCCGCCGGGGCGGGAGACGGCTCCTCAAGCGGCTTGACGCCCAGCGCGGTCAGCCGCTCCCGCTGCTCGGGCAGGAGCCGCGCCCAGGTGCTCGGTTGCTTCTGCTGCTGGAGCCACCGTCCGATGTCGTCGCCGTCCATGAGGACGCCGGGTGCGATGTCGGGCAGCTGGCCGTCGGCGTCGACCAGGTCCGCCAGGACGCGGTAGTGGCGCTGCCAGTTCAGCGGCCACGGGCAGTCCCAGTCCGGGTCGATCGCGGTGAGCTGCGCCGCGCGTACGGCGGCCCGCTCCGGGTCCTTGCCCAGGCCATTCTTCGCGCCCTTGCGCCGGAGATTGGCCATGTGCTGCCCGACGGGCATCATCGCGTCACCCTCGCCCCACACCGCGTCCTGACGCGGCGCGAGGTGCCCGGTCGCCCGCCGGTACGACCGGAGCGCGGCGAGCTTGTTCTCCCACGCTTCCTCGCCGGGCTCCCAGACCATCCCGGCCTCCGGAGCGTCCAGGAGGACCTTGCGCCGCTCCTCCAGCTCCCCGGCCCGCAGCGCCTTCCTCTGCTGGTGCACCCACCGCCCCAGCGGGAAGTCCTTGGTGACGCCGACCTCGACCTCGACGTCGTACGGGACGGCGTACAGGCCGGTGACCCCGTTCTCCCTACGCCATCGCAGCAGGGCTTGGTAGCCCTCCAGCCACACCAAGGACTCCGGCCGGTAGACCCGGGTGCGCAGGAAGGCCGCGATCGTGGCCGCGTCCCGGGGCGAGGAGAAGTGGAGCAGGGCCGCTTCGGCGGCGGCCTGGGTGTCGTCGTTCTCCTGGTCCTCGCCGCCGCCCGCGCCGTCGGCCCCGACGATCCGCCCGTCTTCGTCGCGCCGCAGGTGTACCTTGCGCTTGCCGCTCGTGAGCGCCCGGGAGGCGAGCTGCTCGACCAGGCGCTCGTCGTGCGCGCGCAGGCCTTGGAGCACGGCCACGAGCGGCTTGAAGCTGGCGGAGGCGACCATGTCCTGCGGGTCCTCGCCGGGCTCCAGGAACACCGGCACGATGATCCTGGCCACCTTGGTGGAGCCGTCCTTGTTGAGTCGGAGCGCCCGGCCGATGTTCTGCACGATCTCCACCTGCGAGCCGCGGGTGTCGGCGAAGCAGATCGAGTCGACACCCCGCTCGCCGGTGATGTCCACGCCCTCCCCGAGCACGCGAACCGAGGCGAGGAACGCGCGGTGCACTCGACGCCCGGCCGCGTCGATGCCGTTGGCGAACTGCCGCAGGACCTCGCGCCGCTCGCTGACGAGGTGGTCGCCGCACAGCCACGCCGACCACACCCGGTCCGGCGGGACGTGGCGGCCGGCCTCCAGCTCGTAGAACTCCGCGTCGATCGATGACGCGGGCAGCTGCTCCGCCTTGGACAGGTCCTCGTCCGAGGAGTCGTTCCTGTAGAGCTCGGCCGCGGTCTCGGGGAGCTTCTCGGCGAAGGCGGCGGCTTCCTCGACCTTCTGGTGGAACGTCATGACGGTGCGCAGGTTCCACGCGGCGGCGTGCTCCAGCAGGGCGGTCTGCAGCAGCGCCAGGCGCCGCCCCCGCCGGGCCTCCTCCGACTGCCCGAGGACCGGCGAGGGGTCGCGGATCTCCAGGACGTCGATCTCGAACCCGGCGAGGATCTGGCGCTCGATCGCCTCCGAGAGGCCGAGCTCGGCGATCCACGCGCCGTAGGTGCCGTTCGGGTCGTCGGCCATGGTCGCGATCTCCGCCTCCTGGCCGCCGGAGCCCTTCTGCGGCCGGGGAGCGGCGAGGATGCGCGGGGTGGCGGTCAGATACAACCGGAAGTCGGCGGGGATCCGCTGGTTGTCGTGGATCGCGGCCCACGGACGGCCGAGGTCACCGGCGGTTCCGTGGGCCTCATCCACGATCGCCAGGTCGAAGCCCGTCAGTTGTTGCCCGTACAGCCGCTCTCCGCCCGCCAGGGCAGCTTCCAGCGGGCCGGGCACCCTGCGGGGCGCCGCGGCCAGCTCCTTGACGTCGTTGAGCGTGACGTCCTGGGGTAGCCATTGGGCGGCTTGACGCTCGTACTCCTCAAGTTGTGCGGGCGACAGTGCCTCAAGCCGACGCAGGAATTCTTCCGACGCGTGCTGCTGGGGGATGGCTGACGCGCCATGCTGGTCAGGATCGGGCCGCTGCACCAGGGAGGCGTAGGTGGCGAACACGACCACCGGTCCGGTCCCGGCCCACAGAGCGAGCTGGATCGGGTTCGTGGTGGTGCGCACCCCCAGCTCCTTGAGGACCGGGTCGTTCTCCAGGGAGCACACCCCGACCATCGGGGCCCGGTGACCGACCAGGCGCCATGCCTGGGCGGTCTGCACGAGCAGGTCCAGGGTCGGCACGGTGACGAGGATCCGGCCGTCCGCGAAGCTCTCCAGCGCGCACGCGGCGGCCATGATCGTCTTACCCGAGCCGGTCGCTGACACGATCGTGCCCCGTGCCCCCTGCGGGGGCACAGATGACCTTGCAGGAAATCCCACCCACCTACGAAACGCGGAGCGCTGATCTACCTGGTGTTCCTTGAGCTGAATCGCCGACATTTCCTTACCTCTCCTGAGCCTGAATTCCCGTGGTCTTTCAGATCGCCTCGTGCAGAATGCAGGCCGCACCAAGGTCGTTCCAGATCGACGCATCCGCCTTGTGCCAGCCACCCGGCTTCCCGTCCTTGAAAGACGGCTTGTCGTCCGGGACGTAGTGCCCGGCCTCACGCGTGCAGACGATGACATCCCCGTCGCTGTTCCTCGTGCGCGCGGTGCACAGACCGCCGGCCTCACCGAGCGCCTCCAGCACCCGACGCCGCGCCGTGGTGTACGGATGGGTGCTCGGCAGCACGGTCTCCTGGACGTACGCCTCCAGGCACACCAGGTCAGCCCGCTCACGCTGCCTCACGTCCGCGATGCGTACGGCCAGTTCAGCGGTCCCGGCCGACCGGCTGCCGCGCCGGGACCACTCCCGGTCCGCGATGCCCACCAGGGCCTCGCTCGCAGCCGTCACGCCGTCATCCCAGCCGTCCGCGAACAGCGAGCCCCGAGAGGCCGGCGCCATCCCGTCCAGCCCCACCACCTGGCACTGCGCCCCGGCGACCGCCCCAGCCTCCAGCGCGGCCACCAGGTCGTCCGCCTCGCTCGCGGGCATGCCCTGCGCCTCCAGGAGCGCGAACAGCCTCAGCCGGGCGTTCACGCCCGCCGTCTGGTACTGCGCCACCCGGCGCACAGAATCGCTGCTCAGCGCGGGATCGGATCCCGTAGATTCGTGGTGACCGTTCATCTGCGGTCGTTCCTATCGGAATTCCGGGGAGGTTCCCGGGTGGTTGGGGGGTGTCTCGTGTTTCCGCCAAAGGTACATGCTGCATCAATCTGATGCACCCGCTACACTGGAACCCACACGAACGAGCGACCCCCACCCCCCATAGCCAGCCAGGCCCGCGCCAGCGGGCCCCGACGGTTCTGGAGGCGCAGCCGGAAGGACCGTCAGGCGGGGGAGCGCAGCGGACCCGCCCCAGGAGTGCGGAGCACTCCTCAACTCCCTTATTGGAGACCCCACTAGCCGCACCTGACACCCCGCCAGCCACGGCCGCGCATCGCGCGGCTCGCCGGGCGCGCAGCGGCCGGCTCCACTGCCTCCTGGAGCGCAGCGGAGGGAGGCG